>JAUHVK010000002.1 GCA_030425145.1 Alphaproteobacteria bacterium
AAGGCAGCAGCGCGGCGATTGGTTCAAGCATCGCGTGTCCGCCATCTCCGGGATGCCAGACCGCGTTGTCTTTATTGATGAAACCGCAGTGAAGACCAACCTGACCCGCCTGCGTGGCCGATCCAGATTGGAGCTGTTTGTCTTCTTCGAGGGATATTAGTTCCCTGCTCCGTTCCAGAAGACGTGTCTCATCATTTTGAAGTTGCGCAACTCGGCGCTCTTGGGCCCGTAGGTCTTCAACTTGCGGCGCAAGCGTATCTACCTCTCGTTGCAACTCATTTCGACGATTTTCCAAACGATCGATGGCGGCGTCCGTCTGCGTTCTTTGAGCGGCAAGTTCTTGCTGCCGCTCCTGAAGATCACGAATTTCACCTTCCAGCCGCGAAACCTGAGTTTCGAGTTCGTTTCGTCGCGCAAGCGCTTGTGCATTCTCGCGTTGAAGTCGCTGACTCTCGGAGATCGTTTGCTGTGCTTCAGCTAACCTTTCCTGCACCGAGGTTAGCTCCGCCTGTTTTGCCTCGAGTCTTGCCTGCGCATCGGCTTCACGTTGAGCAGCGCTTTGACGACTGCTCTCAGCACTTGCGACCTCGACCCGTAAATTCTGATTTCGGTCAGACAACTCGCGCGCCTGTTCTCTCATCTGATCTAATTGCTGCTGAGCACTCTGCAGCTCGCGGGTGTAATAGCTGAGGTTCTCTTCAATTCGTCCGTATCTGCGATCCAAAGAATTCACTTCCAGAACCAGAAAGCCGGAAGCGAGGATCGCCGCTCCACCGAGGCTCAAAGCAATCGCGGTGTTCCTCGTAGACTTACGATAAGTCTTGCTCGACTCGGTCAAGGCATCCCTCCATGTCCTTAGAAAGTTCGTCCACCCAGAACCGACGCACGCGCCAGCCTAGGGATTTCAACTGATGATCGCGCCATAGGTCAGACGTTTTGCGACGACCATCTGGGCTCTGGTGCCATTTTCGACCATCCACCTCGAGATCAAGCTTGACACCGTTCGCTCCAAATAAAGCGAAATCGAGCCGTCGCCCGGCGATCTCATACTGTGGTTGTGGCTCAAGACCCCGCGCTTTGAGGGCGTAAAAAACCCTGCGCTCCCAATCGCTATCGAAGACGCCTTCACCACGCTTTGTTCTTGGTTCGGTCGCCATCGCTGCAAGCTTGCCCAACGGCTTGGATTTTCCAGAACGCGCAAATCCCAAATCTCCAAAGACAATGGCGATCGCCCTTGCGCGCGAGATTGCTACGTTGAGACGACGTGTGTCTCTCTGGAAAAACGTCATCCCAGATTGTGGGCTACTTGGTCCGACACATGGTGAGAACAGAATGAGGTCGCGTTCTTGCCCCTGGAAACCATCAACCGTCCCAACCTTCAAATCACATGCAATCTGCTTCGGCTCGTCAATCGAAGATGCAATCGCTGTCTGTAGTGCAAGAACCTGAGCACGAAACGGAGTGATAACGCCGATGCTGCCAGCATACTCGTCCTCAATGAGCAGTTTACCAAGATGTCGAACGATGGCGCGAACCTCTGCTGGGTTCACATTTCCAGCTTGTGGCACCGAAGGTGCAGGAACATCTTCCCAAGCCAGTCCAGGCTTTGCACCGCTGGGCACCAAGAGCTTTCGAGGATCGTAAGAGGTTTGCAGCAGACCTCCGTAAAAGTTCTCACTGATATAATCGACAATGGGCCCAGCGGATCTGTATTGATGTCGCAAAGTCACCCGCCGAGCGCCGGGCACACGAGAAGCGAAGTCGAACAATGACCTTCGACTTTGCGCAAAACGACCCATCTTCGCGACCGGCAGGCCTTGTGCTTGCATTAGATTGCGATCTTGAGCCTGGCCAAGTTGCGCAATGAATGAAAGCTGTCGATCATCTCCAACAACAACAGCACGTCGTGCGCGGGCAAAAAGTGGAATTGCCGTCGCGATGTCACACTGGCTCGCCTCATCAAATACCACGAGGTCGAACAGGCTATCATCGAGAGGAATTCGCTTTGGGGTTCCCAGGATCGACGCGAGCCATAAGGGCCGATAGGATGTCAACGCTCTCGATAATTCAGATGGCGGATGCTTTTTGCCGCCATCGAAGGTCCAGTCATCATATAGCTCAGCCAGAGAGCGCCGCTCATCGTCCGGGAGAAATGATCGAGCAGACAAAATACGCGGGAGGAGTCGCCCTGTCGCCTCAATGATCTTCTCTCCCAATTCGATTGGGTCTTCTGGTTCACCGAGTGCTTCTCTCTCAGCGCGCAGTCTTCCGAGCATGTCACGAAGTTCATGCAGGCTCATTCCAAGAAGATCTGGATTTTCAAGAATCTCAGGTTTTTCACGGGAGAAAACCCGGCGAAGTATAGACAGAAACCTCGCTAGCGCCCCCTTGAGAACACCTGACGTCACTTCCTTGCCGGGAAGCTCGACAGGGTCAGTGTCACCCTCACGCGCCTCACGGAGCTCAATACGCTCCAAAATATCAGATATTTCACATTGAAGCTCCGCGATCCTGGCAAGGGCATTCACAGAGTGTTTGCGATGTCGCGCCGCTTCAAAGAGCTCAGAAACCGCCAATTCATCAACAGATGTTCGATAAGTGACATCGTCACTTTCAAGAAGCTTCTTTAGCACATCTGCAAAACCCGTATCCGTGTCGTCATTCGGGTTAAGCGTGCGGACCGAAAACGGAACGTCAGGTGCCAGCGCACCTAGACGGTCTTCGACAGCATCAAGAGCTTGGTGGTTCTTCGATGCAACCAAGACGCTCCCACCTGTCGCAAGGATCGACGCGGCCATAGACACGATTGCTTGGCTTTTCCCGGTTCCAGGCGGGCCGGTCACCACTGTGAGCGGCGCCTCGCAGGCGCTTTGGACTGCCTTAAGTTGCTCACCATTCAAGGGCACTGCGTCAATCGCCGCGACGACATCTGCCCCAATATCCGGATCAATACCGAGCACGGTTCCAAGCGCCGACCTAGCCAACCGTTCGCGAGGCCAAGCTGCAAGGGCGTCAAGATCGCGGGCTGCGCCTGCGGTGAAGGAAGTTTCAGTCGGAAGAAAAATGGCTGCGCTGTCGTAGATACCCCTCGCTGAACCGTCGAGCTGAGATGCGAGATCCTCCCCGACCAAACGCCCACGCAGCTGGCTCGCAACAGCCACTCTCATCTTTTCCAAGAAATCACTCGAGCGCAGTCCAAGACCGTCATCTGCGAAGAAAAGGTCTGAGAGTTCGTCTCGGTTCCATCCGCTCGTGCGCGCGGCACTTCTGACCCAATCGGGGTTCACCAGAACATCATCCGCGTCAATTGTGAGCGAGAGCGTTTCACCATCTCTCGTCCAACTCGCCGCCAGCATGCCCACTGGCGAAAATGTCGGCACACCGCTTTTGCGATCGACCGCTATTGGCCATCCAAGCGCAAGTGTGTTTTCATTCCCCTCCCTCCGAACGAGAGCCTCCAAGAAGGCAGGATTGATCGCCGCAAGATCAATCGAAACCCTCATGCAATGATCCTCTTCCGGACAGATAGGCCCCCGCCCGGAAATCAAAGACCACTCAATACCATGTTTATCTTCCACTTGAGTGATGGCGCCTCGAGGGTCAGCACGAAGCGCTGAGCGCCAGTATCTTAGGAGTGCTTGTGGGTCGACGCGGCCTGTTTCTTCATCCGCAACAAACTGTTCGCTCAACAGAGGCTCAGATTTGAACGTCGCGGGGGCGGCATGGATTACCTGTCCAGAGGTATTTTCCGCCCTCAGATCAGCAGCAGATCCATTTGCCAATGCACTTTGAAGCAGTTGACGTTTTACGCGCCACCGACCGTCACGCCCTTTCTCGACACGACCATCCCGCAAGAGCTCGTCGAGCTCTGCGATCGCAGCGAGTCGCTTGTTGTGTGAGAACCCCGCGCCCACAAGAACAAGGAGTTCTTCTGTAGTTCGACCACGCGGAAACGCCTGCAGCATCTTCAGGACCAAACTCATACTAATTAACCCTAATTGCCTTATGAATTTGACCCAAAACTAGCCAATGGCATAAACAGTCAGTTCCCGCTGAAGTCGAGTTGCGTCCCCTTTGCGCACGCAAAGATTTCCACCTTTCGAACGAACACTCAAGGGTAATTGTATGTATTTTTTGCTTTTTCTTCCATTACCGACACCGTGCTCATAGTAAGCGACCGGCGAGATTTTTGGGCTACTCATAGACGCAGTCTGAGAGGACCGTCACAAAACCAGTTGATCGAACAGCTACAGATATTTTGATGGGCTATAGCTGTTCTCCATCACAGGCTCAGTGGCATTACCAAACAAACGCGCTTGATATGGGCAGATTTGATGCCCCGGCATTGCTGGCAACCCGACGCATCCGGATGGCAATCTTCTCCATTTCCTAGGACTTCCATGGGAGCCACCGGATGTCATTGGTGCACCGGCAGCGCTCTGGCCATTCCTGAGATAACCTTGTGGCGGACGAACGGTTGGAACCGACGAAATCGGACGACAAGCGGAAGTGCCCCATTCCTTGTGACACGGGATTGCTCGGAAACAGAAAAAGTGAACCAAGGCATCACAAGCACCACAACGCATGTGTCGTTTCGCCGTTGATGATGACAAACGACATAGACGAGCCCAGCCGCCTTCCGTGCCCTCAAGGCTGGCCTCGAATTTTTTCGCCAAACGAAATCTATCTATGCGAGCGCTCTCAGTTCGGTTCCACCTGATCCATCTGTCGTTCCAGAGCTTGCCGCGCCAAACCAACGATATAGGAAAGGTCCTCCATCCTGGTTAGGCGCACCAAAGAGTTTCCGTTACCCCATCGACCAACCCCGGTTACGTCTTCTACCATTCCCCGAGGATCGCTGATGTCTTGCGGCTCGATGTTAAGCGAGATTCGCAGGCCTTTCGCCTGCGGAACGACATCAGCAAAGTTAGTCTCGGCCTTGAAGGCTACGTAAATCTTCAGGAACTCGCGAGTCACGCAGGGATCGAGCGCACAGATCCTTTGTTCAAACGCATCAAACAGTTCTCTCGAATGACCTTCGGCCAAATAACGATGATCCTCAATCGTGTAACCGGTCGTCGCCTCATTCTTCATGACGTTCAGCGAGGCGAGCTCAGCGTCGGATAAAACAGGTGCGGCCCAGACCTCTGCGGCTTGTTTCGCGAGTCTCCCCGCACGCAATTTTATAGCTTGCTCGTTCCAAGTCTCAGTCGCTGCAAGGCCTTGGTTCACACGGAGTGGGCTATCCTTGAAGCCTTCCTTCATGTCGCGCTTATCTTTGAACGGGCGATTGCTGTATTTGGAGTTATAGCCGGTAAGGGTCAGGTTTCCGAGAGTATGCAACCAGCGTTCTTGCACCTTTTCAGCCTCCGGACCAAGTTCATTCCGCCACGCGGTTGAAAGGTTTGGATCTTGGGGCAGGATGTGCTCGATTGTGTAATCGTCGACGTGAACACGTTCCTTGCGGCCATGATTTTCGAAACGCCGCAGCCAGTAACTCCGGCGCGGAAAGTTATACAAGTCCCGAGTCTTAAGCTCTTGGATAAACTCTTCATCACGAGGGAAGCGCCGGTATGATTTCATGGCGAAGAAAAAGGTCCGAACGCTGCTCAGATAGTTATCCTTGTCGATCGCCCGCGCAAAGTTGGCGAAGGTCTTATTCAGCGAGTTCGTAGGGATCGCGCAGATTGCCCGACGGAAGACGTATGACTCCACCAAACGCAGCACATCGCAGAAATCTTCCGTGTTCAGGCGGCCGTTATCAAAATCATCGAAGACTTCGAGCAGGAAAGGATAGGCCACGTCAACCTTAAGCTCCCGAATATCGTGAAACGCTTCGGCCAGCTTTGCTTCAGATTGATGGCCCAGGGCTATGACACCGTAGTGGCGCGCATAGGAGCGGACTTCTTTCACGAGATCCTCTATGCTGGCGCCTTTGGATTGCTCTTGGCGCGCATACGCCTTGTAGGCTTCGTAAACATCGCCCAAGCGCGGAATGCTGCCTGTGCGGACCGTCAAGTAGTGACGCATAAAACTGTCAAAATGCGCAGTATATGCGGCCTGACCGAAGTCCTGTTCCATAGGATGCCAGTAGTGTTCGTAGAGCCTCGTCTGGTAGTCGGGCTCAAGCCCCATGAGCACGAAGTTCCGGATAAGATCCGCTTGGCTGAGCTCACGACCAGTCGAGTTCATACTTTCAAAAATGAGCTGTGGGTTATCGTGCTCGCGGCTCAGGGCGATGTCCACCATGATCAATTTGACTAGGCCCTTGCAGATCGTCTCGACGACGGCATCGCCTGCAGCCAAGCGGTCCTTAAACCCATCATAGTTTTCAACAATGCGATCAGATTTGGGCGTGGGATAGTCATGCTGGCCAACTATCGCTTTTAGAGTTTCTCGGTCAGTTCGAGTGAGTAGAAGCTTGTAGAACTCGTCGCCGCTTCTCCGGTGGTTGGTCAAGAGGGTCTCGCGTATCTCGTCCGCAGAGAAACCTTCGAGGGGTTCCTGATCACCAACAGCATCAGCAAGCGCGGCCAATAGCAACGTAATGGTGGTCAAGCGTTGCTGACCATCGATAACCAAGTTAGGGGACCGTTTGGTGTTATTGGACAACCCATCCTCAATGTAGACTATTGAGCCAATGAAATGCACATCGATGCTATCATCTGACCCGGCGCGATAGATGTCGTCCCAGAGCTGAGTGCATTCCTTATCTGTCCAAGAGTATGTTCTCTGGTAAATTGGAATAACAAATCTCGGGGCTGCTTTAAGGAATTGGAGGAGGCCGGCTTCTGTCGCTTTCAAGGGGACACCTAAACTGCAAAAGTTATCTTGGGTTGAGCACAGCCTAATGCGTCAACCAAACTAATGACAATTTGAATGTGAACTATTTCCAGACAGACCCCTGAAAAAACGGGAAAATTTGACAGTTCGCCGGCTTCTTTCTTTTCTTTAGCATCCGCGCTCAACTATTGTGGGTAACTGTTCGGGACACACCCTTCGTGTTTCTTTGCTATGAGACGGTCTAAAGCATTAGTGTATGCGAAAAGCTTCCATCTGTGCCCCTCGGTAGCGACTGCCGGTTCTCAGCAGAATGTCGCCAGGACTGTAACGTGGATTACGAATGTTCGGCTTTCTCCAGCAAAGACAACTCGACACCGAACCTCCCCTTACGTCGTAGCCTCAACACTAAATGTAGGGCTTCGAAGCTTCGGAAGTGGCCGGACAGGCAACTTCCGGCGGGAAAGCCGGGAAAACCGCTATCACATTTCTCCTCAATATTTCCTCTATGATCCAAAGCTCTCTGGTTTCTAAGCTCACGACCTGCAAGCCATTGAAAAGACTAGATCACCGGCAGTTGAAGAACCGAAGTTCTGCGTTCAGAACCTTGACGCCCCAGCCCCAACCTTTCCCAAATCGAAGATGAGGTAATATATTACCTTTACCACAACCCTGCCGCGCGCAAGGTCATGCAAGGCGCGCGCAAGACACGTCTCCCCGGCCTGAAAGGCAGCGCAAGGATCCGACGGGGAAACATCAAATCTAGATTTAGTATCTGTGCTCAGCGCGGCTGATTGTAATTTGGCTCAATAATCCAACGATTAGAGATCGAAACATTAGGGATGAAAAGAACACGCATTCCGCAAATGACGGATTGTCTGCGCTACCCTGACGTGAAATGATCGCGTCATGTCATGCGATGTATCTGAGATTTCCGTTGGCAGGTCGCCACCTAAGTGAGGAGTTTCCACGCCGCATCTCCCCATAGAAACATACGGTTACACGCCCCGAGCGTCACAATCAAATCCCGAGTATCTCTAGTGACTTTTCGCTTCATTCACTCCAGCGACCTGCATCTCGGCCGCCGTTTTCTAAACCTTCCTGAACCGAAGGACGGCAACCTTCGCGGTCGTCTCATGGAGGCCCGCTTTGACAAGATCCAGCGCCTCGCCGCTGCAGCGCGCGAACACGGAGCTGCGCATGTTTTGCTGGCTGGTGACACCTTCGACTCCGCAACACCGTCGCGCCAAGTGCTACGGCAGGCGCTTGCAGCAATGCGGGACGAGAGCGAGGTCACGTGGTGGCTTCTTCCAGGCAACCACGACAACATGCGTAATGCAGAACCGATCTGGGACGAGATCAGTCGCGATGGCCCAGCCAATGTGCGCGCGCCGCTTGATGTAAGCCCTATTGATCTCGCTGAGGGTGTCGCCCTCCTCCCTTGTCCGGTTCCGGTGCGTGCAGCCGGCCGCGACCTGACGGAAGCTCTGCCGCGGATGGAGACACCAGCGGGCACAATCCGTATCGGCTTTGCTCACGGTGGGGTCGTGGACTTCTCGGACCGTGGCGATCACATTCCGCCTGACCGGGACCAAACGGCAGGTCTGGACTACTTGGCGCTTGGCGACTGGCACGGGCGCCTGAAGGTCTCGCAACGGACACAGTATCCGGGATCGCCAGAACAGGACCAGTTCAAGCATGGGATGCGCGGTCGCTGTCTTGCTGTCACCATTCCCGGTCAAGGAACCGAGCCCGAAGTCACCGAAATCGAAACCGGCAGCTTCCTGTGGCAGGACACTGAGCTGGCACTCCGTGATGGCGAGGATGCAGCTGGCGCACTAGAAGCCCTCCTGCCCTCTCATGATCGCCGGAACACGCTGCTCAAGGTTCGTGCGGCCGGTTGGGCCCCGATGTCTGGACATGCCGCTCTCCGGAGCACTTTGGAGCGTCACGCTCCCGAATTTGCCTATCTTGAGCTGGACACAGATGGCCTCGGCACCTTGCACAGTGTCGCCGACCTCGACGAGATCGACCATGCAGGCGCCATGCGTCTCGCTGCGGAACAATTGATGACTGAAGCAGAAGACCCGTCACTCTCAGAAGACGATCGCGCCATCGCTGCCGCTGCACTGAACCGCCTCTATGCCTACGCGCAGGAGGCTGCAAAGTGAGGCTGCGTTCCATCACCCTGAAAGACGTTCGACGGTTTACCGATCCTGTCCGGATCGAGGGGATCACGGACGGTGTGAATGTGCTGAGCGCTCCAAACGAATTTGGGAAGTCGACCGTCTTTGATGCGCTTCGAGCGCTGTTCTTCGTCCCTCACGGATCGACCAAGAAAGACATCAAGCATCTCCGACCCCATGCCGGCGGTTCGCCGGAAGTCACTGTCGAGGTGGAAACCCCAGATGGGCTGTTCGTGATCTCGAAACGCTGGTTCAGCAAGTCCGAGGCGAAGGTTACGCGCGCCGGAATCCTCATCGCCCAAGCGGACGAGGCCGAAGCCTGGATCTCTCACCTGCTTGGTGGTGGCGATGGCGGTCCCTCCGGTCTCCTTTGGGTGCGGCAAGGGCTTCTGGGCCTGTCAGATGGTGAAAAGAGCGAACAGACAACGGCTCTTGAAGCGCGGCGAGACCTTTTGTCTTCGGTGACAGGCGAAGTGGAGACCATGACTGGTGGTCGCCGAATGGATGCCGCACTGGCGCGCTGTCGTGAAGAACTCTCTGACTTCGCCACTGCGACCGGGCGCCCCAAATCGGGTGGCCCCTGGTCAGATGCAATTTTGGAAGTCGAAACGCTTACCGCAGATCGCGACAAACTTGCTGGTCAGGTTGAGCTCCTTCAGTCTGCGCTCGACGAGCGCACACGTCAGCGCGCCGAGCTTGAAGAACTGGAAGCGCCAGAAGCCGTCGCTGAGCGCAAATCGCGCCTTGATGCGGCACGAGCAGCCTTTGCTGCCGCTGACGCCCATACCGGCAAGGTCAAGTCAGCGGAGCAGGCACTGCAGACGGCCACTCTCGTTGCGGACCGCGCGCGGCAGGACCTCAAGGCGCTTCGTGATGCAAGGGAAGTCAAATCGGCAAGTGAAACGGCAGAGCGGCGGGCCTCCGAACAGCTTGTGAAAGCGAAAGAAGGACTTGCGGCGCACGAGAAGGCGCTTGCCGAGGCCACAAAGGCACTTGATGGGGCGGAAGAAGAACGCAGACGTGCCGAAACCCTGGTCAGGAAGATCGAGACTCAAACGTCAGCAGCCGCCGCACGCGAACGCCGGTCTGAGCTGGAGGAGCGAATTGGCAAAGCCCAGTCTTGCCGGGAAAAGGTTGAAGCCGCGAAGGCCACTGCCTCTGTCGGACCCGGTGCCAAGCAAATGGAAAAACTCCGAGGGCTCTTGGCAGCTTTCACAACGGCACGTGCGCTCAGGGATAGCACGGCAACCCGAGTGACCATGCGCTACGCTCCAAACCGCGAGGGGTTTGTCCAGCATGCCGGACACGCCCTCGCTGACGGCAAAGAGCTTGCGATCCACACAGACACGGTATTGCACCTCGAGGGTCTTGGCGAATTGACCGTGCATCCTGGCGAAGGTCCAGCTGGTCTTGGAGATGTCTCTCAAGCCGAAGCCGATCTCACTGAGGCCCTGACTTCGCTTGGAGTGTCGTCGGCCGAGGATGCCGAACGTGCACACCAGAAGCGTCAGGACGCAAAAAGCACGCTCCTGCAGTTGGAGGCTGAGTTCCGAGGCCATGCGCCGAAAGGCATCGAAGACCTGCAGAAACAGATCGCAGCACTCCCAGATGCACCAGAAGACGAGATCGAAGACCTCCCCCCGCTGGATGAGGCAGAGGCCAAGCTTCATTCGGCCAGCAGAAACGTCTTGGAAATGCGTGCCAAAATGAATGTCGCGCGGGATCAGCGGGATGAGGCGCGCACCGTTCACACAACCGCACTCGTGCGTAAGGAAGAGGCAGAGTGGCGGCTGAACTCGGCAATAGAGGTTTTGGGGCGCTTGGCAAAGCAGGACGAAGATGCGCTGGTGTCTGTCTGCGCCCAAGCTGAAGAGAAACGCCTTGCAGCAGAAACCGCCCTCGCCGAAGCGCAGTCGGCCGCCCCCGACATCGACGCGGCCAAGGCTGCGCTAACACGTGCACAGTCGATAGAGGACGCGGCACGCACACGGATAGACGAGCTGCGGCCGGCCATCGCTGCACTGGATGAACGGATCCGGGGTAGCGCTGGCGAAGCGGTTGAGGAGCGACTTCAGGAAACCGGGGAGAAGCTTGGTGCGGCCGAGGTTCGGCTGGCTCGCATCGCGCGCGAGGTGAAGGTGCTCGAACGTTTGCAGAGGGCGCTCGAAGCGGCCCGTTCAGAGGCACGAGACCGCTATTTCGAACCGGTCGCCGGAGAACTACGTCCCCTGCTTCACCTCCTGTGGCCCGATGCCGAGCTCAACTGGGCAGACGACACGCTTCTTCCGCAGTCGCTGATCCGGAACGGTCAAGAGGAGATCGTAGACATCCTGTCAGGGGGCACCCAAGAGCAGATCGCCCTACTTGTGCGATTGGCCTTCGCGAGGCTCCTGTCAAAGGACGGACGTCACGCTCCGGTCATCCTCGACGACGCCCTGGTCTTTACAGATGATGACAGGATCGAGCGGATGTTCGACGCCCTACACCGCCAGGCAAGCGACCTGCAGATCATCGTGCTCAGCTGCCGGCAACGCGCGTTCCGCGATCTCGGCGGCAAAACCTTGCAAATCGCGGCGGCTTGATGACCCAAGACGTTAGAGCGGTGTCGAATGGAGTCTGGGTGGTGACTGCGCACAACGATGAAGACCTGCCGACGCTTCAGGGTGACGTCGAGAGATTGCTGGGGCGGTGCTTGTTGCGCCTGCAACAGTATGAACGGCCGACCAAGAGCTTGGTCTCTCATCACGCGTTTTCGGGTCACCTGTATGACCTTGCACCAAATCGGACCAGACAGGTCGAGCGCACCGCGCGCAAGGCACTCGGCACCTTGGTCGGGGAGCTCGTTGGAACATATGTTATTCGGGAAAGGTTCAATCCTCCCGAGCAAGCTATGGACACGGACGAAGACGTCAACTGGATCATGCCGAACCGAATCGCGTTTGCCGGAGGCTGGATCGTGGACTGCAACAACAAGCAGCAACACTCAGGGCTGAGAATGCGTCCGCCCAGCCAGTTCATCGCAGTTCAAACTGCAACCGCCTGAGTGTCCGGTGAAGCGGGGCGAGACCACTACCAACTTCCGCCACCATTCCCCTTTGGACCAAATCTGGTTCGGCATTTGCCTAGACAAGCAGCCTGCGCTGCCATTGCTGCGGACCAGCAGAGGGCCGCCGCTCGACGTTCCTTAATTCTTCGGCACTTATTTGATCTCGCTTTGTAAGAACTCTCGCAATTGCGCTGACAAGAACTAAGTCTCGTCGTAACTAGCATTTCAGTAATGCAAGAAGAATCAAACAAGTTATTGGTATACTGAAAAGAAATACTATCGTCGCAAAGTAGGACAGACGGCGCTGCCGTCATAAGACCAATGCCTTCCGATTTCGCCGGAAATGCGGCGAGTAGGAAGATGAAAATTAAGCCTAAGCATCTCATTCTTGCGCCTCACGTGAAGAGATCCTGCAATTGGTCTGTAAATGACACTTTCCAAAGGGATAGCCTGAACGTGTATGTTGCAACCATTTTGCACCCACATCAAGCTTCATAGTTCTGTGATGGCTCCGTTCTGGCATATGAAGCGCGAATTGAACTTGATTCTTGACCTCAGCGGTTGGGTTGATCCAAGTTTGGGGCGGTTCCGCGCCCCAATTTGGCAGACCAGTCAAGCCGGTTTCGTTTAAGTTTTGCCGGTGACACTGGCATGTTGAAAGCGGTAGCGCACGCAGCCGTTGGATGACCGCGAGGTTGCGACTAAGCAGAGTGCCGCTGACCGCTACTTCCGCCAGTTGGAGCGTGATGGCGCACGCATTGCGGGCAACCCGAGTATCGGTTTTTGCCAGTCGGCTTTGCAGGCTGGTCAACTACTAGTCGGTTACCTCATCAGTTAGGTCTGTGCTTTGCAGTAAGACGCCAAGACTATCGGTGAGCGCATGAAGCGGAAGCCGCACCTCGTTCTGCGACATTCCGTTGCAAGAACTTCGCGTCCAATTGATCGCCTGCTTGCCTTTATTGATGCGCTGCTTGGGGATGCCACGCTGATTGTAGAAGTTGACGATCGAGTCGGGGTCCATTGGCAGTTCGGTTACGACGAAGCCGTTGAGCCGGAAAAGCTCGCGCGGATGCAAATCGACCTTCGCAATAACACGCCGGGGCATGTCACATTGCGCCGCCTGATACTGGAAGACGCCAAAGAGGCGCCGCCGGTGGCTAGGCAGGCGTTCCGTTCCAACTAGCGCTTGAGCAGGTGCACTAACCGAAAGGAAACCAGAGTCACGAAAGGCCAATCTTCTCTGTCGCGACGATAGCGATGTCCATGCTTGCTTTCGCAAAGACCCACGCTGCCTCTACACTGACCTAGGTCGCAGCCGACCACAAGATTATCTCGAACGGCAAGGAGATCTGTAACATCGTGATTCCAGAAGGCCGCCAAGGTAAGCTTTGCAAAGCAAACGTCCACATCTACTATTCCGTTTGCTATGAAGCAGGTCGGTTAATCTGCAAGAATGTGCCGCGTGATAAGAAATGCCCCCAAGGGCTTTCGGCTGAAGTGCCGGTAATCCTATCTGGGATAAACGTTCCGGCAGGCCGCTTACGCGGCCCCTTTCTTTGGAGAAATATTACATGAACTCAGGAAACCTTCGTCTTGCTCTCCCACTTGCCGGGGTTCTATTGATTGGCGCCTGCGCGGCCCCCGGAACACCACCGTCAGCGGCACGCAATGAACGCCAGCTGTCGGGATGTCAGCAGGTCGCGGGCAATGCTCCAGCGCGACCTTTCATGACCGACTACTATCTTACTACCTCTGCGTCGGCAATTTCGGAAGGTGCACTGGCCGGAATTGATGAAGAGCTCGAGAGTGCCCATGGTGTTGCATCGCTCGCAAGCTCTGCCAGGCCGGCCTCTTTCAAGGTTGGCCGCGACCGGCTGATCAAGGATGGGCGCCGCAAAGAGGGATTCTGCATGGTGATTGATCGCCCAATTGCAGGCGTGGACCGCGCGACGAGATCAGCCTTGGCAGAGCTTGGCCCTAGGGGCTACTCCGCGCGCAAGAGCGGCAATAGCTATCAGACCAATTGGAGCCGACACGATCATCGCGCTGCCAAGTGGATCGACAGATACACCGTCTCGCTTCGGCGTATCAACAAGGACACAACATCCCTGACTGTCCTGAGAGACATCTATATCTCGCGCGAACGCAGTGCAGATGCCTCGCACGGCTTGGACTATTTTCAGGCGACTTCAGTGGGTTCCAACGAGACGGCCATACTGACTCGGGTCAGAAACCTCTCGAGATGAGAAGTTTTGCCACCAGCGGCACCAGTTAAGCCGCCGCTGGGTTCCAAATAATCGGTGCGCCGCAAAGCTCATACTCCTAGCGCAACGTCCTCATGAGCGCTGAAATGGCGGCCAGAGCAGGCTTCCGAGCCGCCCCCCATCCGACGCGATCAGGATGACCCGGAAAGTCAGATGCTATGACAAAGCCGTGAAGGCGACGTTCAGCTTGCTGATCATGTGCGACACATATTCGCTGTCCAAGTTCACACCTGCCTTGCAGCGGCTCGAAGAGAGCGGCTGGGAGGCATGTAGGGGTTGCGCACTAACCCCGACCCAGCTTGGAGACGTCGAAGCTCGCCCTGAGTGCTTGCACGGCACGCAGCGTAGGGCTGCGAACAGGCCCGTCATGCAGGTCGCGAAGAAAGGTCAGCCACGCCAGCTCCGCGTCTGTGACAACCGGCGATCTGTCAGGTAGCTTTATGTCCAAACTCATGATCAAGCT
Source organism: Alphaproteobacteria bacterium (assembly GCA_030425145.1). Classification (GTDB taxonomy): domain Bacteria; phylum Pseudomonadota; class Alphaproteobacteria; order Rhodobacterales; family Rhodobacteraceae; genus Marivita. Next base: position 14,740 of record JAUHVK010000002.1, read on the forward strand.
CCGAAGATTGCACGAAGTGACGTGCGCAGCCGGTTTGTGAGGCGCGGGTCAGAGTGGCCAGTCGCATCTCTGATCTCATTCAGCCAGTCGATCTCGTTGTTGGTCACCACGGTGCCGAAGATGTCGCCCATGGCCACCTGAGTGGTTTCGAAGCCGGCCTGATCCAAAGCGAGGATAAAGAGGAATTTCGGGTCAACTTCGAGAGCCTGTGCCATGGCCGGGACACGGTCCAGCGGTAGCTTGGAGCTGCCCGCTTTGATCATGCTCACATAGTTCGGGTTGGGAAAACCCGCCTGAATGGCAATCTCGCGCTGGCTCTTCTTTCCAGCCAGTTCAAGGATGCGGCGATCAAGAAATTTCGCCAGTTTGCTGTTTTCGAAAGGGGTGTTTTTCAAAGGAAAGCTCCTTAGCATCCATCACATCGTGTGACGTTTCATGCTTGAGCTATAGCGAGCGTAACATTGGGGAGACGTTGGGTTCTTTCGTCCGCAGACTTCTAGTTTAGGCCTGTCTCGGTGGTCGAAAACTCATCGGTGCAGATTTTTCATTGGGACCGGTGGGCCAGTGGGACCAAGTGTAATTTTGCAAAACCGGCGGCACCGCTGCAATTCTTTGCGTTAAAGGCAATCATTCTGAAACACGGGCCAACTATTTCAGTTGGCCCGCTTGTTATTCACTTAGAGGGCACCAGGTTCGCTCGGCAGACGCTCGGGGGCCTCCATGCTCGCAAGTTCCATCAAGGCTGACTTCAACGGCTTGCGCAGCGAACCAGCCGTCCAAGGGACCGGTAGCGTGTAGATCGAGCGCTCGTTCAGCACGCCGATGCTGTTGAGATGGCGTGCCTGCTCCTTGCGTGTCATCCGCCGAAATTCCGGTGACTTGGAAAGGACCGAGACCAAGCTATCGACTTTCGCACGCGCCCTACTCCGATTTACATTGGTGCCACGTGCGCGATGCGCAATGAGGTTGTCGATGTTCCCGGACCGGTGACCCGACGCACGTTTGGCACGGTGGGCAGCCGTTGACCGCCGGGAAATTTCAGCACTGTAGCTCCGCGCTTTCTCGAGCAGAGGCATGAGACGACCCTCCGCACTTACAGCCCCTTCCTGCACGCTAACCACAGAGACAGTGTGCCCATTAAGAAGATCAAGAACGTCGAGGCTTCTCGCAAGGCGATCTACTGACATAACGACAAGAATTGCATTGTCCTTGGCACACTGATTGATGGCTGCGGCAAGACCGGGGCGCACGAAGGCTGAGTTCACTCCCGTGCCGATGTCGTAGAAGATAAAGGGGACTTTCGCTCCGATTTCCCTAGAATAAGACCGAATGCACTTCTTCTGGATGTCGAGACTGATATGGCCTTCGTTCTGGCTGGGACGTGATACCCTCATGTAGCCGATATGGATGGGACGCTCGGTGAACGTCGATGATGTATGATGGTTCGTCATAATGTTCTCCGTATGTGGGGTGGTATGATGGGGTGTTTGATGGTGTCGGGGTGTTCGTGTGTCGTGCACGGCTGATAGCCGTGAACGACTTCGGCAATTGGCAAAGCTCGACCGTTCTCCCAGGGGAGCGATGAAAACGACGTTGCTTTGCAGTGGGACCACTAGGACCAACGACGTGGTGTGGTCCCAGTGGTCCCAGTCATTCCGACTGGACGAGTAAAATCAGGTCGTTGAGTCCAGTTCGGAAAATTCCGAAAGCTTTTTGCGCGAAATCTTGTAGTGGCGTTCTCGCCCAGGAACGGATCTCGGCATTTTCACGGCCATGTGCGCCCCCTGTCTGATGAGGACACCCTGATCAGACAAAAGCAGGATGATGGATGCCAACCGGTTGTCTTCAAAGACCTGCGGCAGAACCTCTTTCGACAGATAAAGGAAGTCATCATCGATAAACCCGATGCTATCCGCGATAGGCGTCCCGACTTTGAGGTGCCCTAGTTTGTGCATTCTCGGCTTTAAGTATCGAGTAAGTTCAGTGCAGGCCTCAACGATCGGCATTTGCCTATTCTTCAACCAGTTCTCAAACACGACCACAGCAGCACGAAACGCATCGCCCTTCTGCCATCCTGTAATTTTCCAAAACGTCGAGACCTCACCTGCGGTGGCAATGAGTGCCAGTGTCCGCGCCACGCGTTCCTCGGGACCTCCCAGAGTGTTAGGCGCGCTCGAAACCATATCATTGGCATAGCTTCCGAACAGTTTGAGGATTTTCCCCCTTTGCACTGAATTCAGTTTCGTGAGTAACTGAATAAGCTTTCGACCGGCTGTTCCATAGTTCTGCGAAGCACCCTGTTTGATCTTGGCGGATAATTCAGCCCCGCTGTCCGTCTCATGAAGAACATCAAAAATCCCAAACGGTCTGCCGTCTGCCTCCACATCAATGAAGCGCACTTCCTGACCGGACTTTATGATCTTACCGGCCTCGGCAATTTTTTCTCCAAGAGAAATTTCCCCGGTGGAAAGGCATGACAGATTCCACATCGCTGCATCTTGCAGCCCTCCCTGCGATCGAGACCTTTGCTTACCAATTCCATTCCCGAGCATGTAAGCGGCATCAAACGCATCTGCGCCAGACACCTCCCCGATCTCGTCCAACGCGAGAAACATATCGTTTGCGGACGCAGCTATACTTTCCAAAGCGTTGGCCGTTGTTCGCCAAGTCTTAATCGCTTTTGGAGAAGACCAAACAGAGCTCGCAGCACAAAGCGCTGTGGTCTTGCCGCTGGAGGAGGACCCCCGAAGGTGAACAACGAAACTGTTCATTCCGAGCAACCGGACGAACGGCCCAGTCAAGGCGACCGATACCGCCAGCATCAACATGGGATTCCCAATACATGCGGAAGACACATTAGATTTCCAGGAATCCAGAGAGCCGGTTGTTCCTATTGAGTTTTCCTGCACAGCGCTTCCGACATGAAACGCAGGTTTCGATCCGATGATTTTCGACGGCGTGACAGCAAAAGTATCGAAATCGCCATCACACCACCCCAAGGTGTTCAGAAAGTGATAATCGCTGCGCACTTCCCAGTTGGAGATCAATATGTGCAGTTTTGTCTTTGCCGATTTCACCGCTGTGTTCAATCGCAACCCGATATTTTGAAGGGTCGCTGCGACCTCTGATGGTGAAGCTTTATTTGGAATACTTGTTCTATGGATGGAGCCGTTCGGATCTGTAACTTCTACTAAGCGGCCCCAACCGGTTTTTTTTTGAAACGACCCGACTGCAATGACGCGAACAGGCGAGCAAAGAAATTGCTCGTCGCCAGCGTCGGTGATGATCGACAGACCGTTATTGGACTCGAGGTATCCAACAGGCGGAGCAAGTGGGTCTTGGGTTTCGGAAACGAGGTCTTTCATGCCATGCATCCTTTGTTCGCAGACTGCGCTGCGGTATTTGAAGTGAGATTTTCGAGTATGATTATGTGTTCGCCGCAGAGCTATTCTGCGACGCTACTTCATGCCAGGGTGGCAAGAATGGTGGTTAGATGCCTTTCACCTTCCACTGAGGAAGCGTTCGCCGGATATTCCGGCCCAACTCCTCCTCGATTTTGGTGATCTTTCCGATTGTTTCGAAAGCTTTCTTCCGGGTTTCAGGATCGGAAAGATCAGAGCTTTCGAGTTCGTTTCGCTTTTGCTCAAGCTGATATTTTTTGTAGCGGTTGATGATTCCAGCCATCTCGATGGCAGCCGTTAGAAAGCGGTCCACCATTTCCTCCGCGCGGCCAATTGAACCCTTCGCGCCGGGAAACGTTTCGGCAGGATCGGCGTCAGGCGGCAGCGCGTCCTCACTGGCATAGACCTCCGGGCCACCGTCGTCCTCAAATGACGGGGGCAGAAGACCAGCAAGTTCAAGTTCGAGTGTCACCGAACTCCAGTTCGGTTCTTCCTGCAACCATTCAAAAAATGGAACTTGCAGGAATGGGTAGGTGGAGTCGTCGAGCTGCTTCAGCTGCTCTTGCTCACGCTCGAGTTGCTTCTGCTTTCGTTCACGAGCCGACATGGCCATTTTGATTCTCCAATCGTGATTTCTAATGTGAAGTTAGACTTCACGTTTGGATTTGTCAAAGCTTTTTTCATGACTGCCGTTTGGGCGATCATGGGCCGATTGACATGGGCGCACTTACCGGATCGGGCATATTCGACGATCAGCTTGAGAAAGTAATTGAGTTCGCTCCCAAATGTGCAAAACCGCACTGAATAAGGCGGCCTAGAAATCATACTCCGGCAGGCGCGCAATCGCATCGATCTTTGTCTTCAGCGTCACGTCCCCGTAGCTGTCGCTGGCTGTGCGACCAGCGTGCCCCTGAATTGCGTCGAAGACCCGGTCGGATATGCCGAGCTCGCGACACTGCGTCTTCAAGCGATGGCGCCATCCATGATTGGGTTGCACGCCGTCCGGAGTGATGCCCGCTTTTCGCAGCCACTCTGCCAGCTGGTTCGCTATGCGTTTGGCTTTCGCCTCGTAGCTCGCTGGTTCCTTGCCTTTATGGAATAAAGGTCCCTGCCCCACGGATTTCACAAAATCTACGAACCCACAGGCGATGATCTGACGGTGGAGCGGAACATCCCGGTAGCCGCCAGATTTGACCGTGCCAGCGTCAGGTGAAATTCGAATGATCCAATCGGCCCCTTCTTGTCGGATGTCTTCCCCACGTAGCTGCGTAATTTCGGCGACACGCGCCCCAGTAAAGGCACAGATGATCGGCACCCACCTTTTCGCAGCCACCAATTGCGGCGTTTCTCGGACATAACCAGTCTCGTCTGCATGTGGCTGGTATGCGCGTGACGCTTTGAGAACCGTCGACGCCTCTTTGTCCGTATATCCACGCTCCCTTGAATAAACCTTCTTCGGCTTTGGCTGTTTTACGTCTTTCGCAACGTCTTCGGGCAACCGCTCATTTTCGACGGCCCAGGCAAAAAGCGTGCGGATAGCGGACAGATAGACATCGTTCACTGTCTTGGCCGACAGAGTTTTCACCAGATTGTCACGCCAAAGCAGGAGGTCCTTCTTTCGGATACGTGCTGCATCATCGTGTTTGAGAAAGGCGCGCAAATTCTCAATGACCGGGCGATGGCGTTTTCCGCCATCCCGCATAAATCCCGCCTGAACCCTGCTAGCGACATAATCGGCCCAGAGCCCACTCAACTTCACGGGTTCAGGAGCATCTACGGGAGGCTGGGCGCTCACCAGAAGAGGAGCGTTGATCTGTCCTGCATAGTTTCCTTCATCCCGCTCCACAACGCGCTCCAGCGCCTCATATTCGGCTACGCACAGAGACATGGCGAGGCTGCGCCATGCCTGCGAACCGAATTCAGCAATCGTGTTCCCGATCTTGCGAAAATGTTCAATTCGGTGACCCACTAGCTCATTGAGCTCAGAATCTGACGCAGCACCGGCAACACCCATGCGCAACTGCGTTATGTAACGATCGTCGATACCGATATTGGCATAAGCCGAGAGCGAGTTCCTCGCGAGTAGGTCCTGTTCGAGGCGTGCGTGATAGCTGAGCAATGCAATTTGAGCGTCACTCAATGGATAGCGACCCGGCGCCTGCGGGATGCCGCGCTCCTCTGCTGCGCGACGTTCCGCAAGAGCGATCTGGATCTGCAGCTGTGATACCGCACTCGGCAAGCGCTTCAGAGCTTGCTGGTAGTCACCGCCCAGCGGCAGGCGCAATTCCGTCTTGCCGACGACTTCACGAAGGTTTTTCGGCACCACCAGCCGCGCGTAGTAACGCCCTGACCTGTCGACCATGTTGCGGACTTTTCCAGCCATCGCTGACCACCTGATTGTAACAAGAGTTGTAACAGTCAAATGGACATAACCCTTTATTTGCAAGGGTTTTCTTTAGTATCAAAGGCTTGGAATGGTGGGTGATGAGAGACTCGAACTCCCGACATCTTCGGTGTAAACGAAGCGCTCTACCAACTGAGCTAATCACCCGCTGGGGTGTCGTTTAGACAAGCCGTCAGACCGACGCAAGCCCTTTTTGACGTTCTTCTTCATCCAAGTCTGAAACGCAAAACGCGCGGCCAGAACGGTCCGCGCGTTTTGGAAATATGGTGGGTGATAAGAGATTCGAACTCCTGACATCTTCGATGTGAACGAAGCGCTCTACCACTGAGCTAATCACCCGTTGGCAGGCGTCTTAGCCTCACTCGGCAGCCTGTGCAAGAGGGTCCGGCGCATCAGTTTTCGGTGTTTCGGAACGGCGCAGCCGCATCGTGATGATATGGGCCTTGGTCGTCTTTTTCATCCGGGTGATCTTGACCTTTCCCATCGGGGCGAGGTTCATTTCGCGCCCATCGGCAATCGTTTCACCCATAACCGCGAGCATCGCGTCGACGACAGGCTTAACATCGCGCTTTTTGACGCCGCTGCGCGCCACTATCACGTCGATCAGCTCTTTCTTCTTGAGTTCCGGTCCGGACACTTTCGGGGTTTCGTTGACCACGACTTCCGGTTCCGGCCCCTGAGCTGCGGTCGAAGGTGTCGGCGTCTTCGCTGTCTTGCGCGGGGTGGGTGTTTTCTTGGCCGTCGCCATTCTACTCATCCTTTGTCTGCTCAAATCTTTTTGGCGAATGTGATCGCAGCATAGCAATATATCGCACTTTATCCAGTATTTTGATTTCAACCACCCACAAGATAGGCCAAGCCCACCAATGTTTGTGCAGGCCGCAAAGAAAAACGCCGCCCCGGTTGGGGACGGCGTTTTGTCATAGGTTTCGACCAAGGATCAGTGCGCGATTGCTGACGCGCCACCACTGTCTTTGTTCATCGCCTGCGCTGCGGCCTCTTCGGCGGCTTCGTCCCATTCGATGGGCTCTGGCTTGGACACCAGCGCGAGTTTCAGAACGTCCGACACGTGCTCCACGGGGATGATTTCCAACCCGGTTGTCACGTTTTCCGGCAGTTCGGCCAGATCCTTTTCGTTCTCCTTGGGGATCAGTACCGTCTTGATACCCCCCCGCAAGGCCGCCAGCAATTTTTCCTTCAAACCACCGATAGGCATTGCGTTACCCCGCAGCGAAACCTCACCCGTCATCGCAATGTCACGACGCACCGGGATACCGGTCAGAACCGACACGATCGACGTCACCATCGCCAGACCGGCCGAAGGACCATCCTTGGGCGTCGCGCCGTCGGGCACGTGCACATGAATGTCCATCTGGTCGAACTTCGGCGGCTTCACCCCAATCTGCGGTGAAATCGACCGGACGTAGCTGGACGCCGCGTCGATGGATTCCTTCATCACATCACCCAGCTTACCTGTGGTCTTCATCCGACCCTTGCCAGGTAGTTTGAGCGCCTCGATGTGCAACAAATCACCACCAACCGAGGTATAGGCAAGCCCGGTCACAACACCGACCTGGTTCTCGTCCTCGGCCAGACCATAGCGATACTTCCGAACACCCAGGAAATCGCCAAGGTTTTCAGGCGTAATGACAACCTTGTCTTCTTCCTTCTTGACGATCTTGGTGACCGCCTTGCGCGCAAGTTTCGAGATTTCGCGCTCAAGGTTCCGCACGCCCGCTTCACGAGTGTAATAGCGGATCGCATCGGTCAACGCCGCGTCCGTCAGTTCGAACTCGCCCTTCTTCAGGCCGTGGTTCTTGACCTGCTTCGACACGAGGTGACGCTTGGCGATCTCGGATTTCTCTTCTTCGGTGTAACCCGCGAGAGGAATGATCTCCATCCGGTCAAGCAGCGGCCCCGGCATGTTGTAGCTGTTCGCCGTGGTCAGGAACATCACGTTCGACAGATCGTATTCCACCTCGAGATAGTGGTCGACGAAGGTGCCGTTCTGTTCGGGATCAAGCACTTCCAGCATCGCAGACGCCGGATCGCCCCGGAAATCCTGGCCCATCTTGTCGATTTCATCGAGCAGGATCAGCGGGTTCGTCGTCTTGGCCTTTTTCAGTGCCTGAATGATTTTACCCGGCATGGAGCCGATATAGGTCCGGCGGTGACCCCGGATCTCGGACTCGTCCCGCACGCCACCCAACGAAATGCGGATGAACTCGCGGCCCGTGGCCTTGGCCACCGATTTGCCCAACGAGGTCTTACCCACACCCGGAGGGCCGACAAGGCACATGATCGGGCCTTTCAGCTTTTTCGAGCGCTGCTGTACCGCCAGATATTCGACGATCCGTTCCTTGACCTTCTCAAGACCGTAGTGATCGGCATCGAGAATTTTCTCGGCATTGCCAAGATCCTTCTTCACGCGCGACTTCACGCCCCACGGGATCGACAGCATCCAGTCAAGGTAATTGCGCACGACGGTCGCCTCGGCGCTCATCGGGCTCATGTTCTTGAGCTTCTTGATCTCAGCCTCGGCCTTTTCCTTGGCTTCCTTGGAAAGCTTGGTCTCGTTGACCTTTGCTTCAAGCTCCGCAACCTCATTCTGGCCGTCTTCGCCGTCGCCCAGTTCCTTCTGAATGGCCTTCATCTGCTCATTCAGATAGTACTCGCGCTGCGTGCGCTCCATCTGGGATTTGACACGCGTCTTGATCTTCTTTTCGACCTGAAGAACGCTCATCTCGCCCTGCATCAGGCCATAGACCTTCTCAAGCCGTTCGCTGACCGACAGAGTCTCCAGAAGCTCCTGCTTCTGGTTCACTTCGATCCCGAGATGGCCCGCAACCAAGTCCGCAAGCTTCGCCGGCGCTTCGGCGTCCGATACAGCGCCCAGCGCTTCTTCTGGGATATTCTTCTTGACTTTGGCATAACGCTCGAACTCTTCGCCCACGGTGCGAACCAGCGCTTTGATCGCGGCAGGGTCTCCCGGCATCTCTGTCAGATACTCGGCACGGGCTTCAAAGAACTGATCGTTCTCGACATATTCGGTGATGCGCACACGGCTCTGACCTTCGACCAACACCTTGACGGTACCGTCGGGCAGTTTAAGCAATTGCAGCACATTTGCCAGCACACCGGCACGGTAAATTCCGTCGGTCTGGGGATCGTCCTCGGACGGGTCCATCTGACTGGCAAGCAGGATCTGCTTGTCGTCCGCCATCACTTCTTCCAGCGCGCGCACCGACTTGTCACGACCCACGAACAGCGGGACGATCATGTGCGGGAACACGACGATGTCCCGCAGCGGAAGCACTGGGTAGGAGGCGTTAAGAGGCTCTTGCATGCTCGTATCCTTATCATTGGCAAGATGGCACCGGCCCCGCTCGGCGGCAGCACTGACCATCTCCGGTCTCAGAGCTATAAGGTGGTGCTGACCACCCAAGGTTTCAACCTTGCCTCTGTGCGCACCACCATATCCTGATGGTCGTGACCTGCAAGGTAGGTTTTGGGCCAAGCGTTAACGCCGACACTGTCCGGAGGCTGCAAGAGCAATGCCAGAAAGGCGTCAGTCAGACGTGTTCTTTTTTGCGGCAGCCTTCATGCGATCCAGCAATGCGCTTTTGGCATCGGTCTTTTTGCCACCCTTCGGCGGCGTTTTGTGAGGATCGAATTTGGGCGCGCCTTTCGCAGGCTTCGCCGCACCTGATTTTCCGTAGTCCATGTCATGCTCCTGTGCCCACTGCGGGCGATTGGTCAGCCTTGCACCAGCTTGAGCGCCGCCGCAAGTGAGCCCGATCGCAGCATGACAATGACGCAAAGATCAGTTCGAACCACGCTGCATCATCATGGTATGGACCGCCTGCATCCCCTGCTCGACCATGGCTGTCACTTCAGCCGCATGAACGTGCAGCGCAGCTACGACCTCGGGATCATCAGAGGTCTGGATAACAACGATACCTTCGTCCGTCACATCAATCTCGGACAGGATACGCTCCCCTCGGGCAAAGAAGATATCCAGCGTCGGGCTTTGGATAAAGATTTTGGGATCGTCCAATCTGCCCACACGGTCGATCATCCCCACCGTGTGATTGACCAGCGCATTCATGACCTCCGGATCACTCGATCGCGTGACCGTGCGAATGCCATTCGGCAAATTCTCGACCTCGCGGCTCAGTGTTTGGAACTTCTGGAACATCAGCGCGAGGTCGGCGCTTTCTTCCAGCGTCGCGTTCTCGCCACGCAAGCCCGGCATGTTGATCATGTCGTGGCCTTTACCGTCGCCTCCACCCATATGGCCAGGGCCATGCATCTGCGCCAAAACCGGGCTGGTTATCGCCAAACCGGCAACCAGAACCAAGGACCACCGTGTCAACATCTCGAAAATCCCTTGCTAGATATGGCGCTAGATATGACGGGATTGTATTCGCAAATCGTGATGTGAGGAAGTGGAAAACGCTGCGACCTTTAAACGACACGCTCCATCAGAGGCGGCGGCAGATCAAGCTGGTCCTGCACCTTGCCCCCCATGCGCTGTGGCGTCCCGATCATCGTGTTCGTGCCGACATAGGGTTTGTCCGCCTCGCGCCATGCCCGGAACCCGCCAGCCAGGTGCGCCGCAACAGCCGACCCGCCGCCCAGCATGACCCGCGCGCAATGGTCTGACCGTAGACCCTCACCGCAATACAGCACAATTTGCTTGTCGGTCGCAAAAGGCAAGTATTGGGACTTGAAATAGGGCATCGGCAAAAGCAGCGCGCCCGCGATATGCTCGAACACGTATTCCTGCGGGGTCCGCACATCGATCAGAACGATGTCCCCACGGAAAAACGCCCCGGCCACTTCGTCGGGGCTCCAGCTTTGAATATCGCCGGCCTCGGTTCTTTCAACGTCCATGATACCTCCTGAACACATCGCGTCTTCAGAATATCAAACGGCGGATGGAAAAGCGGTTTTAGCCCGAGCGGCTTTAAATCGGCGCGATGTCACCTTCCGCGCGCTGCGCGTGAAACTGTGCTTCGAAGTCGGCAAACCGGCCATCGGCAATCGCGTCGCGCATCCCCTGCATCAGTTCCTGATAGTAATGCAGGTTGTGCCATGTCAGCAGCATGCCCGAAATCATCTCTTGCGCGCGGAACACGTGGTGCAGATACGCCCGGCTGTAGTTTCGGCAGGCAGGACAGGTGCAGTCCTCGTCCAGCGGGCGCGGATCGTCCTGATGCCGGGCGTTCTTGATGTTGATCTGCCCACGCCGCGTCCATGCCTGACCCGTGCGACCAGACCGCGACGGCAACACGCAGTCCATCATGTCGACACCGCGCTTCACCGCACCGACAATGTCGTCCGGTTTGCCGACCCCCATCAGGTAGCGTGGCCGGTCTTCGGGCAGTTGGCTCGGCGCGAAATCCAGACAACCGAACATCGCATCCTGCCCCTCGCCCACAGCCAGACCACCGATGGCGTAGCCATCGAACCCAATGGCTTTCAAAGCCTCCGCCGATTCCTCACGAAAATCTTGCTCTAGCCCACCCTGCTGGATGCCAAAGAGCATGTGCCCAGGGCGGTCGCCGAATGCATCTTTCGACCGTTCCGCCCAGCGCATCGACAACCGCATCGACTCAGCAATCCGGTCCCGGTCGGCAGGCAATGCAGGGCATTCGTCAAAACACATCACGATGTCCGACCCAAGCAGGCGCTGGATCTCCATCGACCGCTCAGGCGTCAGTTCGTGCCGCGACCCATCAATATGCGATTTGAAGGTCACGCCCGTTTCCGTCAGCTTGCGCAGATCAGCAAGGCTCATCACCTGAAACCCACCCGAGTCCGTTAGGATCGGTTTGTCCCAATTCATGAACTTATGCAGTCCACCGAGGCGGTCGATCCGCTCGGCCGTAGGGCGCAGCATCAGGTGATAGGTATTGCCCAACAGGATATCCGCGCCCGTCGCGGCCACGCTTTCGGGCATCATCGCCTTGACCGTGGCGGCCGTACCGACCGGCATAAACGCCGGTGTGCGGATCGTCCCGCGCGGTGTCGTGATCGCACCGGTCCGCGCCGATCCATCAGTGGCGTGAAGGGCAAAGGAAGAGGAAACTGTCATGATCGGGCCTTACTTGAAGAAGGCGCCCTTGTGCGCCAAATCACCCGCATTGCCAAGGAGGCGCGAATCCAAAATGTCCAACTCGCCCGAGCCAACGAGTACGGTCCCAAAGGCTTTGCTCACCTTCGGCTTGGAAGAATAGGTCAGCCTTCCCGGCTCAGGCCCTGTCGGTGATACACGCCAAGGTGGACACCGGCGCCCGCACATCCGAGCTTCCTGCGGCAGACATTGGAGTGAATTCTTCGCCAAATCTTGAAGCGAGCGATACTGGACACAAGAGCATGCACAGGCATGGAATGCGGCGCTGACCTTCTTGGCGCAGACAATGCTCGACGGTGCCCAAAAGGCGGCAACACGCCACTGACCGCCATGAAAGACCTCGCGGAAAATGAGAAAAGCACCGAGACGATGTTCGGGGCATTGATCAACCGATGCGGCAAAATGCGAATGTTGTCGCATCGGGTGGTGCTGACACTGCTTCTTGAAAACGGCAAGGAAAAGCCCTGCACCAAAGCGTCGAAAGACCTTGAAAAAAATTGAGCGAATTCGCTCAGATTGCGTCCGAGGTGGCACTGGGAAGCAGCATTTCCACTCTGCCCTATGACCTGCGGCAGCATCTCATGCGGATCAATGCCGTCAATCAAAACCAGAGCGACGATCTCATGCGGTTCGTCACGACGGCGCGATCCATCCAGGACCGATTATTCGAGTCAGCCAGTGCATCACGCACCAAGGCTATCGAGGATCTCGCGGAATTTGTGAAAAGGCCGCTTCTGGCAACGTTGAACAGCATCGTCGATGCAATCAGTCCGGCGCTGAAGCAGGTCGTTTCAATTCAGCACTCGGAAACGGGTCGCCAAACCGAGACGATTCATTCTGCGATCTCGGAGTTGGAGAAGATCAGCCGCATGATCATTATCATCTCAGTCAACGCGTCGATCGAAGCTTCCCGCGTGGGTGAGGCAGGTCGCGGGTTTTCGGCTGTAGCCGGCGAAATCCGCTCCCTCAGCCAGTCAGCCAATAAGGTCATCGGATCTTTGCGTACACAGTACGCGTCCTCCGGTTCGGACAATCTCAATGGTGCCTGAACGGCATCGGACACCTCCAAATCCGAAAACGCGAAAGAGGGCGGAATTGATGGATATCCGCCCCTTTACCCCTCCCGACCCTTTCCCTATATATTTGGTCAGGAACCGTTCGGAAGGACCGACATGAACGAAGCCAGCCCCAAGATCGAAGGTGCACCGCTGATCGCGCCCTCCAGCACGGATCATCCGCTTTATGATCAGGTCGTTGAAGCGTGCCGATCCGTCTATGACCCGGAGATTCCGGTCAATATTTACGACCTCGGGCTTGTCTACACGCTTGACATCAATAACGAAAACGAAGTCCGCGTGATCATGACCCTGACCGCTCCGGGTTGTCCGGTGGCAGGTGAGATGCCCGGCTGGGTGGCCGAAGCTATCGAACCGATCGCTGGCATCAAACAGGTGGATGTCGAACTGACCTGGGAACCGCCCTGGGGCATGGACATGATGTCCGACGAGGCGCGCCTCGAACTCGGCTTCATGTAAGACGTGGCGGTTTCGGACGAACAGATCGCGTTTGTCCGGGATCTCTTCCGCGACCTGCCTGCCCTCACCACACGCAAGATGTTCGGTGGCCTCGGGATCTATTCCGACGGCGTGATCTTTGCCGTGATCGGCCCCGAAGAAGCGCTGTTGCTTAAAGCCCGTGGAGATTTGGCGCAGGCCCTTGCAGACGAAGGCTGCGAGCAATGGTCCTACACCGGCAAATCCGGCAAACCCGCTCTCATGCCGTACTGGACATTGCCTGACGCTGCGCTTGACGATCCCGAGCAAGCCTGCGCTTGGGCAAGGCGGTCCTTGGCTCAAGCGGACTAGTCAAAGCAAGTCAAAAAGATTTCTTTTATCAAAAGAAACTGATATGGTTTTCTCATGCGTTCCTATTGTGTCCTCACCGGAGACCTTGTCGCTTCGTCCGAGCTGACGCCGTCTGACGTTGACGCCGCTTTGACCACAATCGAAGCAGCCTCTGCCGCAATGGCTAACTGGACATCTCCGGCAATCATGTCTCACTTCGCCCGGCGCGGTGGAGACAGCTGGCAGGTCGCCCTAGACAGCCCCGCGTTCGGTATGCGCGCGTCCCTTTACATCCAGGCATGTCTCCGGCGCGACAGCGCAAACGCGGTTACACGGATCGCCCTTGCCACCGGTCAAGGCACCCTTCCCTCCAACGGTGATCTCAACGCCGCCCACGGCCCCGCCTTTACGGCATCCGGTCGGTTGCTGGGGGACATTCGCGGCAACGCGCGCTTCGCCCATGCGGGTGGTGGCGCAAGCCATGCCGCGCTCCGCCTCGCCGACCACATCGCGGCGGGCTGGACACAGGCTCAGGCCCGCGCGATGGCAGCACTTCTGCCGCCAAACGCGCTCACCCGCGCCGAGGTGGCCAAATCCATCGGCATCACCCGCCAAGCCGTCAATCAGGCACTCTGGTCAGCAGGCTATCCCGCCATCGAAGACGCGCTCAAAGCCGTGGAAACCGACGTGGAGGAATGCAAGTGAAACCGCTTTCTTTCCGCAATAGCAAGCCTGTAACCTTGCGGTGCCAGCCTTGATCGATGTCTTCGTCGCCCTTTTGCTGGCCCATGTGATTGCGGATTTCGTCGCGCAACCCGATGTGATGGTGCGGCGCAAAGCCGAACCTCTGATCCTGCTTCTACACATCGCCATCGTCTTTGCTCTCTCCGCCCTCGCGCTGGGCGGCGCATGGCAACTGGCTCTGGCGGTCGCTGCTGCCCATCTGGTCATCGACGCCATCAAGGTCTGGGCACTTCCCGACAATTGGCGCGACAGCCTGCCCGCCTTTCTGCTCGATCAGGCCGCCCATGTCGCCACAATCGCCGCAGCCGCGATCCTAGTCCCTGACGCCATCGCCACCGGTCTTTGGGCTGATCGCATCCCACAACTGCAAACCCCCGCTATTCTGACCATTGGGGCCATCACATCCATCTGGGGCGGTGGCTATGCGGTTGGCCTGCTGATGAAACCCTATACCGACCAATTCGAAGCAGACGACGCCGGACCAACCGCCGAAGGGCTCGAAAACGCGGGTCGCATGATCGGCAAATTGGAACGGGGGTTGATCTTCCTCTTTCTCTGCGTCGGCGAAGCAAGCGCAACGGGCTTTCTGATCGCGGCGAAATCCGTCCTGCGCTTCGACACCGCATCCAAAGGCCAGAAAGCCGGCGAATACGTCATCATTGGCACACTGGCGTCTTTCGGATGGGGCTTGGCAAGCGGCTATGCCACGCTATCCCTCCTTGAGATTGCGACGACGAAACCCTAGATTTGACCTCAGAACAGTCAGCGAGAGTCCCCATGTTCGGCATTCCCGGCAAACAAGCCGTCACATTGACCCCCAAAGCCGCCAATCAGGTGCGCAAGCTTATGGACGCAAAAGGCCATGCGGGCCTGCGCATCGGCGTTAAAAAGGGCGGCTGCGCGGGCATGGAATACACCATGGATTACGTCGACACGCCCGACCCGAACGACGAGATCGTCGAACAAGACGGCGCGGTTGTGATGATTGCCCCGATGGCACAAATGTTCCTCTTCGGGACCGAGATCGACTACCAGACCTCCCTGCTCGAGTCCGGCTTCCACTTCAACAACCCGAACGTCGCCGACGCCTGCGGCTGCGGCGAGTCGATCAAGTTCAAGGACGTGGAAGAACTGGCCTCCGCCCACGCAAACGGCGCGCCGAACCTCAAGGCATAGGTCATATCCGTTTTCGGTGTGACAGCCACTTAGACGTCGCGACCACAACAGCGGGAACGATCAGCGCGATGCATTGCGGTTCGAATGGCCGCTATCAGCCCAAAAGCGTGGGTCGGCCCACTCATCTTGATTTCACCGCTGTGGTTTCCAGCAAGAGCCTATCCAAATTTGCCTCTGGCAACTCAAAAGAAATCGACAATCCAGTAGCTTAAGCTTGGTTGATGGACAAAGGGCTCAACGCGCGCGCGGATTGGCCAGAACGCAGGCTTTTCATCCCATCGCGGAGTTGGATGAGGCCTGGGATCGGGTCCGACCACCAGAACTCGGACTTGCACCGCAGCGAAGGGCCAAACAGCTGCCAACCGACAGACAGCTTGCGGGAACTGGCAGCGAGGTGGTGCAAACCCAGAGGAAAAGGAAACCGCATTCGGACTCCTGCTGGAAATGAGAGGTCTTTGCGCAAACCGTCTTCGAGGGCCATTTGACAGCTGAGGGCCGGGAAATTCACACCAGCAGCGATCGCCACCGCCGTTGTGCCCCACAGCCTGCCATTAATTTCAATGAAATATGGCCGTCCACTACGCTGGTCGATCCGAAACTCGATATTTGCAGGGCCATGCCACTCCAAAGCCTCAAGCAACTCTACCGACTTATCAAAGAATGAAGGCTTCGAGATCGTTTCCGACAAAATGCCACTGCCGTCTTGATCTGGCCAAGACAACAACCTGCGGCTGGCCATGCTCCGCACAACTTGGCCTTGATACATGAGTGCATACGCGTCTTCGCTCCATCCGGCGATGTAGCTTTGCACCACTAGCGTTTTGAAGTCGTAGATATGGTCTGCGTAGTCGGGCAACCTCTCGACGTGATCAAGAACCTCATTTGTGTCGTCCGAGATCAGCATCCCAACTGAACCTCCTCCCTGAACA
This sequence comes from Alphaproteobacteria bacterium, assembly GCA_030425145.1. Taxonomy (GTDB): domain Bacteria; phylum Pseudomonadota; class Alphaproteobacteria; order Rhodobacterales; family Rhodobacteraceae; genus Marivita. The sequence continues at coordinate 31,377 of JAUHVK010000002.1, forward strand.
AGCTTGATGATCCAAGGGGCGGGAACGTGTTTCAATGCATGCAGCAGATCGCTCTTGCTCTTCACCGTTTGTGTCTCAGGAACATTCAATCCGATAGAGGCCGCGAGCTTGGTGGAAGCCGCCTTGTCGATTGCGCGTTGCTGACCAGCCAAGGGAGGAACGGGAAGTGGAACGTCAGGCGCAGATTGATCACATGTCTGAGACAGGGAAAACACAGCGTAGTCATCGGTCGGAAGGACTGTACAAAACTTGTGTTTCCGCACGCTCTCAAGAACGTCTGCGGCATGTCCTTCTGCATTTGAAATCGGGTTTTGAAGACGAATCGTACCGTGGCAGTGGCGCGATCTCGAAGCTGCTGTCGATGGATCGTCGGTTCCAAGCCATGGCGAAAAGCCTGCAAGAGAAAGACCACGAAGTGCGGCCAACGCGATCCGGTCACTGGCGGTCCTGTACGAGGTGACCAGTACTTTCATAATCCACGCACCCTGAAATCGACGACGAGTTATAACAATGCGGCGCTACCAAATGCCCCTGATACTCCACCATCCATCAATAATTGGCTGATTGCGAGTGGCCTTTTCGGCTACCAATCACCCGTGCAGTTCTAGTCTGCGAAACGCGATGTCATCCCAAACGCTTCACATCGCGGGCGGATTGCAAAATTCTTGGACACAAACAGCCCAATCAGCCCTTGTCCTGCAAATGCACGTAGGTCTCAGCATAACGCTTGGCCAAGTGATCTCCGGCGCGGATCTGTTTGCCTGACCCAAGCGGCGCGACATTGGTCTCGACATTGGGATTGAAGAAAAGCGGCACCGAAATCCGCTCATCCGTCCCGCCCTTCACGCGGTGCAGCGTCGCCACAACGCGCCCATCGGTCCACATCTCGAGCATCTCACCAAAGTTGATGATGAACTCTCCCGGCGGCGCCTGCACCGGCAGCCAGTCGCTCCGCCCGCGCGGCTGCACTTCGAGCCCCGGCTGACCATCCGTTGCCAGGAGCGTCAGGCAGCCGTAGTCCGTATGCGCGCCGATGCCGAAATCCTTTTCCCCGGCCCAATCCGGGCGTGGCGGATAGTAATTGCCCCGCAAAAGTGCCATCGGACAGTCGAACTTGTCCTCGAAGAAATCCGCATCCGCCCCGATGGACATCGCGATCCCCCGCAGGATGCCCCGCGCGACCTCAAGCGCGTCCGAATAATACGCCCGGATCACCTGTTCGAACCCGGCAGGCCGATCCGGCCAGTGGTTCGGCGCATAGACCGACAGTGCCACCCGCTTGTCCCCGTCCGGCAGAGTATAGCCGCAGTCGAACACTTCCTTGTAATCGGGGTTCGCTTCGGGATCGACCTGTTCGCTTTTCGACGCGCCCCAGCCGCGGTTCGACCCGGTGCGCGCCATGTTCACCTGATCCTTGATCTCGACCGGCAGGGCAAAGAACGCACGATAGGCCGCCAGAACAAACCGCATCCGCGCTGATGTGAATTTGGTGTTGTAGACCGTGGCAAAGCCCACTTCCTCGGCCGCAATCCGCATCTGCGCGAGCGCGTCCGCATCTCCAACGGCCAAAGCCTGTGCATCCAGTCTCGGGATCATATCCTGCCCTCCTGCCAAGTCGCGCGGCCTTGTGCCACCGCACCACAGCCCGTGCAACTGCACTTGACGCCGCGCCTCTGCCCGCGATGATGCGCGCACATTCACAGACACGAGCAGGAGCCTCCCCATGCGCCGCAAACTCGCCGCCGGAAATTGGAAGATGAACGGAACCGCCGCCGCGCTGGCCGAGCTGGATGCATTGCAGGATGTTGCCGACGGCGCCGCCGAAGTGCTGATCTGCCCCCCGGCCACCCTGATCGCCGCCGCAGCCGCCAAGTCCGGCAAAGTCGCCATCGGTGGGCAGGATTGCCACAGCGCCACCTCGGGTGCCCATACAGGCGACATCTCCGCCGATATGCTCAAGGATGCAGGCGCGTCCTATGTGATCCTCGGCCATTCCGAGCGCCGCGCCGATCATGGCGAATCCGATGCGCTCGTCGCTTACAAGACCCTCGCCGCATGGGCGGCGGGTCTGACTGCCATCGTCTGCATTGGCGAAACCCTCGACGAACGCGAAAGCGGAAAAACCCTCGATGTGGTGGGCCACCAGCTTGCCGCCTCCCTGCCGGACGATGTGACCGGCGACAACACCGTCATCGCTTACGAACCCGTCTGGGCCATCGGCACCGGCAAGGTACCCACAACCGATCAGATCGCCGAGGTCCACAATTTCATGCGCAGCACCCTGATCCAGCGCTTCGGCAATGACACTGCCCAAACCATCCGCCTGCTCTATGGTGGCAGCGTCAAAGCCTCGAACGCGACAGAGATTTTTGCCGTGGCGGACGTGGACGGCGCGCTTGTGGGCGGGGCCAGCCTCACCGCTGCCGATTTCGCGCCCATTGTAACGGCTCTGAACGGCTGACCGACCCAATCGGCATGCACCGCTTCCACCAATCCCCGACCGACCCCGGCTTCGTACAGAACCCCTACCCGTTCTATGACCGCCTCCGCGCGGCGGGTGATCTGGCGTGGTGGGACGAATACGACATGCCCTGCGCCGTCAGCCACCGTGCGGTGCACGCCATTCTGCGCGACCGCCGCTTTGGCCGCGAAGTCCCACCCGAGATGGCCCCGCAGATCCCCGACCACCTCGCGCCGTTCTACGCGGTCGAGGCCCATTCGATGCTGGAGCTGGAACCCCCGCGTCACACCCGCCTGCGCGGCCTTGTGCTGCGTGCCTTCACATCCCGCCGGATCAAAGCACTGGCGCCTGAAATAACCGCGCTAACACATCAGAAAATAGACACTTTCCCAGAAGGAACTCCCTTCGACATCCTCACCACCTTCTGCCAGCCAATCCCGGTGATCATCATCGCCCGCCTCTTGGGCGTGCCCGACGACATGGCCCCGCAACTGCTGCGCTGGTCCAACGCCATGGTCGCGATGTATCAAGCCAGCCGCACCCGCGCGACTGAGGACGCAGCAGCCCAAGCCGCCGCCGAATTCTCCGACTTCCTGCGCAGCTATATCGACACCCGCCGGACCGATCCCCGCGATGACCTCATCACCCATTTGATTGCCGCCGAAGAGGAAGGTGAAAAGCTCTCCACAGACGAGTTGATCACCACCTGTATCCTGCTCCTCAATGCCGGGCACGAGGCGACCGTCCACACACTCGGCAACGGCATCAAGACATTGCTCGAGACCGGCACAAACCGGATCGACGACAAAGCGGTCGAGGAAATTCTCCGCTTCGACCCGCCGCTGCACATGTTCACCCGTTACGCCTATGAAGAGGTCACCCTCTACGGCCACACCTTCCGGCGCGGCGATCAGGTGGCGCTGCTTCTCGCCTCCGCCAACCGCGACCCGGATCAATGGCCAGACGCCCAACTCTTTGACCCAACCCGCCCCGTGACGCAGAACACCAGCTTCGGCGGCGGGCTGCATTTCTGCGTCGGCGCGCCGCTGGCCCGGCTGGAGCTGCAAACCGCCCTGCCAATCCTATGGGAGCGTTGCCCCAAGCTGCGCATCGCGGAACCGCCCGTCTACGCCAACACCTACCATTTCCACGGGTTGGAACGTCTGATGGTACAGACCTCCTGACGCGCACCTAGCCGACACCAGAGCGACTGCATATTTATGAAAAGAAGAAGCAGGGGACGGCGCACCACCCCCTGCTTCTTCTCTTTGAAAATACGCAATAAAAACGCCCAAGCGCGCGCGAAGCCCGACAGACGCGCCCTTACAGCGGCAGCGCCGTGGTCGACTTGATCTCTTCCATCGACAGAAGCGCCGTCACGTTGTGCACTTTCACCTCAGCGATCAGCGCCTGGTAGAACGCATCATAGGCCCGCGCGTTTTTCACACGCACTTTGAGGATGTAGTCGATATCCCCCGCCAGCCGGTGCGCCTCCTGCACCTCCGGCCGGTCCTGCAACGCTTTGAGGAACGCGCGTTGCCAGGTCGCGTCATGCTCGCTGGTGCGGATCAGGACAAAGAAACACGCCTCGAACCCGAGCGCATCGGCATCGAGCTGCACCACCTGCGCGCCGATGATCCCGGCCTCCTTCATCTTGCGAATCCGGTTCCACACGGGCGTCTTCGATGACCCCACCTTGCGGGCGATATCGTCCAGCGACTGCGCCGCATCGGCCTGCAACTCGACAAGAATTTTCCGGTCCGTGTCGTCAATTTTCATCGCTGTTCTGCTTTCTGCCTGTTTCGAGGATCACATGTCCTTCTCCGCCCGCTTCTTAGAACACATTTCCTTATTTCCGCAAGGTACTGGAAGAATACCGGAACAATATTCTATTTTAGAGACCAGAAACGCGGTGAAGAGGACAGCCCGATGCCACGCGACCAGCACATGACCACGTACCTGCCCGTCGCTTTTGTCGGCGCGGGCCCCGGCGACCCCGATCTGCTGACAGTCAAAGCCCTTTGTGCGCTGCAGGAAGCCGACGTGGTGATCCACGACCGTCTGGTCAGCGCCGAGATTCTCACTCTTGTCGGCCCGCAGACTCGTCTGCGCAATGCGGGCAAGGAAGGGTTCGGCCCGTCGGTCACCCAAGCCGACATCAATGCGATGATCGTTGAGGAAGCATTGACCGGCGCGCGTGTCGTACGTCTCAAGTCCGGCGACCCCACCGTCTTTGGCCGTCTGGACGAAGAGCTGGACGCCATCACCGAGGCAGGTCTCGACTTCACCATCGTGCCGGGGCTTACCTCAGCTTCCGCCGCTGTGGCTGCGCTCGGCCAATCGCTCACCAAGCGCGGGCGCAACACCGCGGTGCGTCTGATCACCGGGCACGACATGCAAGGCTATGCCGATCACGACTGGCGCGCGCTGGCACGCGATGGCGAGGTCGCCGCGATCTACATGGCCAAGAAAGCAGCGCGCTTCATTCAGGGCCGCTTGCTGATGCACGGCGCAACCCCGTCCACGCCCGTCACCATCGTCGAAAACGCCTCGCGCCCCGAACAGCGCATCGTCAGCGCAACGCTGGCCATCCTTCCCGCGATTCTGGCGGAGTCCGGTATCACCGGTCCCGCTTTGCTTATGTACGGGCTTGAACCGCGTGATGCGGTCACAAACGCCCTGCCCCACGTTCAGGAGATGATCTGATGCCTGCGAAATTCACCCCCAAGGTCGTCACCGCCAATGCCTTGCTTGAAGGCGACGTGGTCTACCTGACCGCCGCCGACACATGGTCGCGGCACCTGACCGAGGCCGACGTTCTGACAGACGAGGCCGATGCGCAAATCCGCCTGATCGATGCAAGCGCGCGTGTGAATGAGGTGGTCGGCGTCTATCTGGCCGATGTCGCATCGGGACAGGATGGCCCCAAGCCAACCCATTTCCGCGAGGCGTTCCGCATGCGCGGTCCCTCCAACTACCTCCACGGCAAACAGTCCGAGGCTTACTGATGTACCGCTATTCCGATTTCGACGCCGCCTTTGTGGCCGAGCGTAACGCCCAATTCCGCGCGCAGGTGGAACGCCGTGTCGACGGCAGCCTGACCGAAGACGAATTCAAGCCGCTGCGCCTGATGAACGGACTTTACCTGCAACTGCACGCCTACATGCTGCGCGTGGCGATCCCCTATGGCACGCTGAACAGCGCCCAGATGCGGCAGCTCGCCTATATCGCCGAGCGTTGGGACAAGGGCTATGGCCACTTCACCACGCGCCAGAACATCCAGTTCAACTGGCCCACGCTGCGTGACGTGCCGGATATGCTCGACGCTCTGGCCGAGGTGCAGATGCATGCGATCCAGACCTCAGGCAACACGATCCGCAACGTAACCGCCGACCATTTCGCAGGCGCTGCGGCGGACGAGATTGCAGACCCGCGCCCGGTGGCTGAACTGATCCGCCAGTGGTCCACCGACCACCCGGAATTCCAGTTCCTGCCGCGTAAATTCAAGATCGCCGTCACCGGCTCTCCCAATGATCGCGCCGTGACCAAGGCCCACGACATCGGTCTGCGTATGGTGCGCAACGATGTGGGCGAACCGGGCTTCGAAGTGATCGTCGGTGGGGGCCTTGGCCGCACCCCGATGATCGGCAAGGTCGTGCGCGACTTCCTGCCCGAGGCGGACCTGCTGCCCTATCTCGAAGCGGTGGTCAGCGTCTGGAACCTGCTGGGCCGTCGCGACAACAAGTACAAGAGCCGCATTAAGATCACCGTGCATGAACACGGGCTGGACGACATCCGCGCGCGGGTGGAAGAACGGTTTGCGCTCCTGCGCGCCGCCTTCACTGGTGTGGATCAGCAGCTTTTTGCGCAGATTAAATCCGACTTTGAGCCGCCCGCGTTCAAGGATCGTGATGTGGCGCCTTTCGATCAGGCCTATGCAAATGATCCCGTGTTCCGCTCCTGGGCCGATACCAATCTCAGCGCCCACCGCGCACCGGGCCATGCGATTGCTCAGATCAGCCTCAAGGCACATGGCGCGACGCCGGGTGACGCCACCGCCGACCAGATGCGCGTGATGGCAGACCTGGCGGAACGCTATGGCTATGACGAATTGCGCATCAGCCACGAGCAGAACGTCGTGCTGCCGCATGTGCACAAGGCCGACCTGCCAGCGATCCACGCGGCCCTCAAGGCCGCTGGCCTCGCCACCGCCAATATCGGCAAGATCAGCGATATCATCGCCTGCCCCGGTATGGATTACTGCGCGCTCGCCACAGCCCGCTCGATCCCGATCGCGCAGGAAATCGCCACACGGTTCGATCAACTCAAGCTCGAACACGAGGTGGGCGACCTGAAGATCAAGATTTCGGGCTGCATCAACGCCTGCGGCCACCACCATGTCGGCCATATCGGCATCCTCGGCCTCGACCGCGCGGGCGTAGAGAACTATCAGATCACGCTCGGCGGCGATCACACGGAAACTGCGGCCATCGGTCAGCGCACCGGCCCCGGCTTTTCGGCTGACGAGATCGTGCCTGCCATCGAACGGATCGTGGACACGTACCTGTCGGAGCGTGACAGCGCCGACGAGGCGTTTATCGACACATTCCGCCGCGTTGGCATGACACCGTTCAAGACCGCGCTCTATGGCGAAAGCGACAAAAAGCAAAAGGCCGCCTGATGCTGGACCTGTCACATTCCGACCGCGCCACTGGCGCGGTCCCGCTGGACGAAAGGATGGCGGCGCAGGATCGCGTCGCCGATCTCAACGCGCGCTACCGCCATTTCGGCACGTCCTACCTGCTCGAAGCCGTGCTGACGCGCGGCATCTTCGACCGGATTGCGATGGTGTCAAGCTTTGGCGCGGATTCGGCGGTGCTTCTGCACCTGATCGCCCAGATCGACCGCGACCTGCCGGTACTCTTCATCGACACGGCGCTGCTCTTTGAGGAAACACTGACATACCAACAGGACCTCGCTGACCATCTGGGTCTGACCAATGTGCAGGTGATCCGCGCGTCCAAACGTACGGTTGAGGCCGTCGATCCGTACGGCGCGCTGCGTTTCAGCAATCCAGACGCCTGCTGCGACCTGCGCAAGACCCAGCCGCTCAATGACGCGCTTAAAGGCCATGACGCCTGGATCACCGGGCGCAAACGGCATCAGGCACAGACCCGTCAGGGATTGCGCTATTTCGACCTCGACGAAGGCTCGGCCCGGATCAAGATCAACCCGCTGATCGACTGGAAACCGGCGCGGATCCGGGCACATCTCGACATACACAACCTGCCCCGCCACCCGTTGGTGGCCAAGGGCTACCCGTCCATCGGCTGCGCCCCCTGCACCACCCGCGTGTCAAAGGGCGAAGATCCCCGAGCAGGCCGTTGGCGCAACAGTGAAAAAACCGAATGCGGCCTGCACCGGCCCGCCCCGAAAGGAGCCACAAAATGACCGTACTCATCGACGACACCGGCTTTCTGACCGACGACCCGACGCGCTGGATTGACCCCGAGGCGCGCATTGACCTGCCCTCCGACACCGATCCCGCGCGGCTCAAATGCCTGCTGATCGGCAAGGAACTGGTCCGCATCGACTTTCCCAGCTTTTCGGACGGGCGCGGCTTTACCCTCGCACGGCTGATCCGCCAGCAGGGCTACAAGGGCTGGCTGCGCGCAGAAGGTCATGTGATCGCAGATCAATACGCAATGGCTCGCCGTTCGGGGTTTGACGACGTGGAAATCAGTGACGACCTCGCCGCACGACAGCCCGAAGAGCAATGGCTTGCCCGCGCCGATTGGCGTGCGCATGACTACCAGTCGCGTCTCCGTGGCCTCGCCGCCTGACCAAAACTGCGACCGCACGACCACCCGCCCTGTCCGCGTGACCATGGGCGGGTTTCGTCTGATGTAAATCAAAGATAGATGTAAGGGACCGGTTTACAGGAACCGGTAAGCTAAACCATGACAGAGTTGACACCCGTGACCGAAGCCACAGCCACCAAGGCGCCCGCCAAGACCCTTGCCGTACCCGACGCGCAGACCGTGACCGCGGTCAAGCACTGGACAGACCGCCTGTTCTCGTTCCGCGTCACCCGGCCTGCGTCGCTGCGGTTCCGTTCGGGTGAATTCGTGATGATCGGCCTGATGCAGACGGATGAAAAGACCGGGCGTGAAAAGCCGCTCCTGCGTGCCTACTCCATCGCCTCACCCGCCTGGGACGAGGAACTCGAATTCTATTCGATCAAGGTTCAGGACGGCCCGCTGACCAGCCGCCTCCAGCACATCCAGCCAGGTGACCAGATCATCCTGCGTCCGAAACCCGTCGGCACATTGGTGCATGACGCGCTGCTGCCCGGCAAGCGGCTTTGGCTCTTTGCCACCGGCACCGGAATCGCGCCCTTCGCTTCGCTCCTGCGCGAGCCGCAGACCTACGAAGATTACGACGAGGTGATCCTCACCCACACCTGCCGCGAGGTGGGCGAACTGCAATACGGCAAAGAACTGATCGACGACATCCGCTCAGACGAACTTCTGGCCGAACTGATCGGTGAAGGCTTTGCCGACAAGCTGCGGTATTACCCGACCACCACCCGCGAAGAGAGCCCGAAAATGGGCCGCATCACGGACCTGATGCGCTCGGGCGAATGTTTTGAGGATTTGGGCGTTCCGGTCATCAGCCCGGAAACCGACCGCGCGATGGTCTGCGGCAACCTCGCCTTCAACCTCGAGATCAAGGATATGCTAGAAGGTTACGGGCTTGAGGAAGGCGCCAATTCCGACCCGAAAACCTATGTGGTGGAAAAAGCGTTTCTTGACTGATATACCGCGTGAAGATCACGCTGTAAGACACTGATAAAAAAGCCGCGTGAGACATTCTCACGCGGCTTTTCTTTTGCTGAGAGCACCCGTCAGACGCCCAGTTGTTCGCGCAATGCCTCCAGCACGCCGCGCAATTGCTCCGGGTTGTCGCGCGCTTGTTCCAGCGCCACCTTGGTCGAGGACTTGATCAGCAGCGACATATCGGACTGGTCGATATATTCGATCACCGCATCGTAATCGAACCCTTCCAGTGTCAGCAGATCCGACAAGTCAGTCGAAGCCGTTGCCTCATCCGTTGTCTGATCGACCGCGACATCAGCCTCACCAGCCTCGCTGGCATCAAGCTCGGATACGCCCTCACCCGTCAGTTCCGCCGGAGTTTCAGTTTGCCCAGTGGCCGTATCAACCGCCGTTTCCAATGAATTGGCGGCATCCGTTATCGCATCGCCAATGGACGCGGCCGCATCGTTCAGCGCATCATTTGCCTGCTCGGCAAGGTCATTGGCTGTCTGAGTCGCCGTATCGATGGCGTCTTGGGCGGCCTCTGCGGCTTCTTCCGTCGCCGTATCAACTGCCTCGGCCGCTTCAGAAGCAGTGTCTTCCGCCGCCTCGACGTTGTCCTCGATGGTCTCTTCTACCGTTTGCTCCGCGACATTTTCGGCCGGAACCGCAGGCTCCGGAGTGGGCGCGGTCACTTCCTCAACAACCTGCGGCGCTGGCTCTGGTTGGGTGAACAGCCAGATGCCAGCCCCGGCAACTACGACAACCGCAAGAATGATCCAATTTCTCATGAGTTTGATACCCTCGTATCCTGTATTTGCCGTGCCGCAAACTGTCGGCACGGGCCCATGCAGGGGCATGTGAGTTTCCCTTTGACAACATACAAGGGAACGCCATTGAGGTCGGCTCAGTTCCGCCGAAAACCTGCTTGAAACGCAACGACATGACGTCTAGTTTGCAGCCCTGATTTGAACTGCACCAAAGGAGCGACACCATAGCCCGCAGACCTCACAACGCGCCCCCCACGCGCGACACCGGCCCCCGCATCAATGAACGCATCCGGGCACCCGAAATCCGCCTGATCGGTGCGGATGGCGAAAACATTGGCGTTGTTTCGCCCGAGCGCGGATTGCAGCTGGCCGAAGAGGCCGGACTCGATCTGGTCGAGATTTCGCCGAATGCCACGCCGCCGGTCGTCAAGATCATGGATTTCGGCAAGTTCAAGTACGAACAGCAGAAGCGTGAATCCGAAGCGCGTAAGAAGCAGAAGATCATCGAGATCAAAGAGGTCAAGTTCCGTCCGAACACGGACACGAACGACTACGATGTGAAGATGCGTAACGTGTTCAAATTCCTCGACAATGGCGACAAGGTCAAAGTGACTCTGCGCTTCCGGGGTCGTGAGATGGCGCACCAGAACCTTGGTCGCGAGCTGCTGGAGCGGGTTGCCGAGGACATCAAGGAGCATGGCAAGGTCGAAAACATGCCCAAGATGGAAGGTCGTCAGATGGTGATGATGATTGGACCCTTGTCCAAGTAAACGGGCGCCCTTTGCGGAAATACGAAAGCGGCCTTTTCGGCCGCTTTCTTTTTTGCGTCAGGCTTTCCTGACCGGGATGGACTTTGCTGTACCCGCGCCAGGTTTCTTGCGCGGAACCGAGATTTCCAGAACTCCGTCCTTCATATGCGCGACGACGCCTTCGTCATCGGCATCCACCGGAAGCCGAAATGACCGCCGAAATGACCCGTACTGGCGTTCCGAGAAGTACCAGGTATCGCCCTTGTCTTCCCGCTCGGACGACTTTTCACCCGATACGACGAGCATACCCGCTTCTGCGGTCACGTTGATATCGCTCTCCGACACCCCCGGCAGTTCCATTGAAATCCGGTAGGTATCCTCGTCCGACGAGGCATCCGACGCCGGGGACAGCCAATCCGCGATGCGGCTGCCAACCCCGCGCAGCGGAGCATAAAGGCTGGGCCAGAAGCCCGATGTCTGGTTCGTCTCCACCATGTCAACTCCTCCTGTTGCTGTAGGGCAAGAACAGAGAGATTCTAGGCGCAGGACACGATCTGCGCCTTGATACATCTCAACTCTGGCATTTGTTGCGTCAGGATTCCCGGGGTCGCGGACGGCTGGGCGGTTCTTTCAGCAAACCGCCGACTCCCATTCCCATGATGTCTCCAGGGGACACGGGCACATCGCACAACAGCCGCTCAAGCACCCAATCCGCACCGTTCATCGCCGGCGAGCGGGCACATCCCGGAAGCCCGATCACGGGGACGCCGTCCAGATGCCCCCAGAACAGCAGGTTTCCCGGATCCACAGGCATCCCGTAATGGACAACCTCCCCACCCGCAGCGCGCAACGCCTGCGGAGCAACATCATACAGGTCAGAGGTGGCCGACCCTGTCAGGATGCACAGGATGTCGTGATCCGGGCGGGCTGCAGCCAGCGCATCGCGCAGCGCCTCGATCCGATGCGGGACAACGGTCTGATCATTCAGCGTGACACCCATGCGGTCAAACCGCATCGACATAGCCCGCACGCCTTTGTCTCCGACATCCTGCCCTCCCACGCTGGTCTGAATAAGAACCGTGCGTTTGCGCGTGACAGGGCGTAAGGCCAGAGCCTTCTGTCCGACAGAGCAGGTCCGTTCGAGCGCATCGCCCGGTGCCGCGTAGGAGATGATCTTGACCGTGGCAACCATCCCTCGCGCCGCCATCCGTTGCCATTCCGGAACGGTGGCCACCGTGATCATCGGATGAACGGCATTGACCGCGTTGATCTTGTCGGCGTCGATTTCCGCAACGCCGTTGCCCGTCGCATAGATATTGACCCGTCCGGTGCTGGCCGGCGCCACGCGAAGATTGACCGCCTTGGGATCCGGCACCAAAGCCTGCGCCAGCCGTTCCGCCGCGCGGTCTTCGTGTACGTCTCCGGGCTCCAGCCGCGCAACGGTGATTTCCTCGACCCCGGCATTGCGCAGCTTCTCGAGCGCAGCCGCATCCAGAGTCAGCCCCTTGCGCAACCGCCCCTTGGGAAGAGCGACCGAATGCGCAAGGATCGCACCTTCTGCCGCATCGAGTGTGACCGGCCCGAACTTCATGCGCCCTTCCGCAGCACGCGGGTCATCTCAGCGAGGATCGACACCGCGATCTCCGCTGGACCAGAGGCGCCGATGTCGAGACCGATAGGCCCGTGGATCTTGGCGATCTCGTCTTCGGTGAAGCCGGATGCCGTGAGCCGGTCCACCCGCTTTGCATGGGTGCGGGTCGACCCGAGCGCGCCGATATAGAAACACTCAGCCCGCAGCGCCTGTTCGAGTGCGGGATCGTCCAGTTTCGGATCATGAGTCAGCAGCACCAGCGCGGTGCGGGCATCCAGACCCAACTGGGTGATCGCCTCGTCCGGCCAGTCGTGCAGGATGGTTTCACCGGGGAAACGGCTGTCCGACCCGAACGCCTCGCGTGGGTCGATCAGGGTCGGGTCATAGCCCGCAATCCGCGCCATCGGCACCAGCGCCTGCGCGATGTGCACAGCACCCACGATAATCAGGCGCAGGGGCGGGTTGTGTATGGCGACAAACGTGCGGCTGTCTTCAACAAAGCCCGAGCGGTCCATCCGAAACGCATGATCATGGCCGTCGATTGTCAGACTGCGCGCACCCGCGTCCAGATCGACGACATAGGCCACGGGTTTGCGCGCGGCGCGATATTTTACCAATTGGTCAAGAATCTCTTCGGGCATCACCGCGCCCACCGGCTCGACCAGCACGCGGATGGTTCCGCCACAGGCCAGACCGACCGCAAAAGCATCCTGATCGCTGACCCCGAACTCAAGCTCCCGCGGCTTGCCATCGGCCAGCGCATCCATCGCCTCGACCACCACCGCGCCTTCGACACAGCCGCCCGAGACCGAGCCTTCGATTTCGCCCTCGCCCGAGATCGCCAATTGCGACCCAACCCGGCGCGGGGCGCTGCCCCATGTCTCGATCACTGTCGCCAGAACCGCGCCCTTGCCGGACCGATGCCAGTCGAGCGCCGTTTCAGGACATCTGTCAAACCGCTCCATTGCAGGGCCCTCCTCCGAATATCTGCGGCGACCATATCACGCCGCGCGGCGCTGTCTCCCCCTGCGATGGTGCTAGGTCACGCCATCTGCACGCGGGTCACGTCATACCCGTAAAGCCAGTCGAACCGGCCTAACATCTGACCCGGTGACACCCGGCTGAGCAGGCTCAGCGCGGTATGGGCGGCAAAGCGGAACGGGCCCGGCGACAGGTGGTAATTGCGGGCGTTCTTGCTGGCCGCGTCAATCACCCGCGTGACCCGTGCCATGCGGCGCTGTTGATACGCGGCAAGCCCGCTATCCATGTCAGATGCCTGTGACAGAGCATCGGCGAGCGCCCAGGCATCCTCCATCGCCATATTGGCGCCCTGCGCCAGAAACGGCAGCGTCGGATGCGCGGCATCCCCCAAAAGCGTCACACCCTGCCCATACCAGCGCGCCGCGACCGGATGGCGGAACAGGCCCCAGACACCGGGTGCTTCGGCTTGCGACAGGATCTGGTGAACTTCGGCATCGAACCCGGCAAATGCTTTGCGCAGGTTGTCGGCGTCGTCTTTCTGCGACCAGCTTTCCGCGGCCCATTGGCTGCGCTCTTCGACAGCAACAACGTTCAACAATGAGCCATCGCGCAGTGGATAGGTCACCATGTGCCGTTTCGGCCCCATATGCACACGGGCATGTGGCGGGTGCCCGGTGATGTTAGGCACGATGCAGCGCCATGCGACTTGTCCGGTGAAGAACGGTTTTTGTGCCGCGTTCAGCACGGGTCGCACAGCCGAGTGAATGCCATCGGCACCAATTGCCAGATCGGAGTCACGGAAATCTCCCGTGGCCAGAACAATGCGCGGTTTGGGTCCGGGCGTTACGGTATCGACCCGTTGCAGCAAGCGCACCGCCACCCCCTGCTCGCGGGCAGCGGCAGACAACAAATCGACCAGATCGGCGCGGTGCACAAAATAGTATCGCTGGTCTTGCGGCAGGCGTTTGAGGTCAAGCCGGGCCACCTCGACGCCGGTGCTGCCATTGCGCAGCGACACCGCCTCGCCCTGCACACAGCAACGCGCCAGCGCGTCACCCAATCCAAGCGCTTCGATCACCCGCAGCCCGTTGGGTGAGACCTGGATGCCCGCGCCGACCTCGGTGATGGCCTGCGCCTGTTCCAGAACCGTCACATTCGCCCCGCGCTGGCGCAGCGCAAGCGCACATGCCAACCCGCCGATGCCGCCACCGATGACGGTGATGTCCAATTTGTTCAGGTCCAAACCAGTCCCCCTGAAAAGAAACGCGCCAGAGCATATGCCCTGGCGCGCCATGTCACGTGCCTCAGTCGCGCATCAATCGTCGCGGTGCACTTTCTCGCGCCGCTCATGGCGCTCTTGTGCTTCAAGGCTGAGGGTGGTGGTTGGTCGCGCCACGAGGCGCTTGAGCGAGATCGGTTCGCCAGTGGCCTGGCAATACCCGAATTCGCCTTCGTCGATCCGGCGCAGCGCCGCGTCGATCTTGGCCACCAGCTTGCGCTGACGGTCACGGATTCGCAACTCCAGTGCGCGGTCTGTTTCTTCTGAAGCGCGGTCCGCCACGTCCGGGATATTGCGTGTGCCGTCCTGCAGACCTGCGATGGTGGATTTGCTGTCGCTCAGAAGCTCGCTGCGCTGTTCGAGAAGTTCACGGCGGAACCACTCCAGCTGGCGATCATTCATGAAGGGCTCATCCTCGGCGGGTCGGTAATCATCGGGCAGGAAAGTTTCAGCTTTCATCTTGGTCCCCTTGTCTACGCCAGTATCTGTCATAGAAATTCCCTTAGATATCTGGCACCCCTAGGCGCAGCACTTAACCGAAGGCCCGGGGGTTGTCACTACCAATAGCTGCACGAAACAGTGAAATCCTCGCGCTGAGACAAAGACACATAAAGGCAGGACAGATATGAAATTTAAAGGCACGGACAGCTATGTGGCGACCGACGATCTGACGATTGCTGTGAACGCCGCAGTAACGCTTGAACGGCCTCTATTGGTGAAAGGCGAACCGGGCACCGGCAAAACCGAGCTGGCCCGGCAGGTGGCCTCTGGTCTGGGCCTGCGGATGATCGAATGGAACATCAAGTCCACCACCAAGGCACAGCAGGGTCTTTACGAGTACGACGC
This sequence comes from Alphaproteobacteria bacterium, assembly GCA_030425145.1. Classification (GTDB taxonomy): domain Bacteria; phylum Pseudomonadota; class Alphaproteobacteria; order Rhodobacterales; family Rhodobacteraceae; genus Marivita. Next base: position 46,872 of record JAUHVK010000002.1, read on the forward strand.
GGTCAGCCGGTTGCGGGACAGCCAGCTGGGCGACGAACGCGTCAATGACGTGAAGAACTACATCCGCAAGGGTAAGCTGTGGCAGGCTTTTGAGGCGGATGAAAAGGTGGTGCTGCTGATAGACGAGATCGACAAGGCGGATATCGAGTTCCCGAATGACCTCTTGCAGGAGCTCGATAAGATGGAGTTCCACGTCTACGAGACCGGCGAGACCATCCGCGCCCGCCAGCGCCCCATCGTCATCATCACCTCGAACAATGAAAAAGAGCTGCCCGACGCCTTCCTGCGGCGGTGTTTCTTTCACTACATCCGCTTCCCCGAACCGGACACGCTGCGCCAGATCGTCGAGGTGCATCATCCCGGCCTGAAAGAGGCGCTGCTGACCACCGCGTTGACGCAGTTCTACGAGCTGCGCGAACAGCCGGGGCTGAAAAAGAAGCCGTCGACATCCGAAGTGCTGGACTGGCTGAAACTCCTGTTGGCCGAGGATATGACAGCAGACGACCTGAAGCGTGACGGGGTGAACGCGTTGCCGAAGCTTCATGGAGCACTGCTCAAGAACGAGCAGGATGTGCATTTGTTTGAACGGCTGGCCTTTATGGCACGGCGCGAGCGGCGGTAGGATTCGAAAGGGTTCGAATTGGCTGCGCCAATCCGATTATTGGGGGCTCTGCCCGCCGCCCATTGGGCTTGAACCAATGGCGCCAAATGGGCAGCCCCCCGAGGTATTTTTCAAACAGAGAAGTGGTGATTGCGCCTATTTCAGTGGGTCGGTCTGGAACAGCTGGACCTTGAGCCCGCCATGGGGAATCGGCGCGCTCACATTTCGGAAGTGCAATCCGGTCGCGCGGGCCAGCCCCTTGTCGGAGGTGACGATGCCCACGCGCCAACCCTTGAACCGTTCTTTCATCACAGTGCCAAACGACCCGTGCAGCGCAAAGAGCAGCTTGCGGTTGCCGATGCGCGCGCCATAGGGCGGGTTGACGATGACAAGACCTGGCGGGCCATCGGGCGGGGTCAGTTCGGCCACTGCCTGATGGGTGAAAGATGTGACCTCGGCCACCCCGGCCCGTTCGGCGTTTGCGGTGGCGTTGGCGACCGCTCCGGCGTCGCGATCCGAGCCGTAGAAGTGCAGTTCCGTCTGGTTTGGTTCTGGCAGGTCGAATTTGAGGGCCGCCCAGGCATTCGCATCGAAGGAGGCGAGGTCTTCGAACCCGAAGCGGCGGGTGCGGCCGGGTGCGAGACCAAGTGCCATCTCGGCAGCTTCGATCACAAAGGTGCCGGAGCCGCACATCGGGTCGAGCACCGGCTCTGATCCGTCATAGCCGCAGGCGCGCAGGAACAGCGCGGCCAGCGTTTCGCGCATTGGAGCCTTGCCGATGGCCTGTTTGTGGCCCCGCTTGTGCAGCCCCTCGCCCGAAGTGTCGAGGCTGATTTCGCAGAGATCGTCTTCGATCCGCACACGCACCGTCAGTCCGGCCTTGTCGCTGGGTTTGGCCCCAAGCGCATCGGCGATGGCGTTTTCGACCCGTTCGATGGCGGCACCCGCGTGATAGATGCGGGATTTGCGGCAAGTCGCCTCGACCCGGTAGGGCACGTCGGCGCGCAGAAGCGCGGGCCAGTCGATCTTGCGCGCGCGCTTGTCGAGCTGCGCCAGATGCATGGCGCGGAAACGGGCCACCCGCGCCAAGACGCGTCCTGCCCCGCGCAGCATCAGGTTGGCGCGCCAAACCTCGGGCCAGTCGCCGGTGCAGGTCACCCCGCCTGGAACGGCGGTGGCCTCGGCAAAACCGAGGGCGGCGGCCTCGTCGCGCAGCAGGTGTTCGAAGCCCGGCGTACCGGAGAGAAAAATCTCGAGGGGCGTGGTGTCTGTCATGCGCGCGGCTTACCCTGAATTTGGCGACGCCGATAGGGACTGTCTTGGCATCAACGGCTTGGACGGGTGCGCAGGTATACTCGGAACAGCACCTGTTGCGCTTTTGCACAGGTTAACCATCTGAATTTGCAGCATTTCACCCTTGCGCACCGAATCGAATCAAAAAGTGATTCGCACCGATTCGTTCATCCTAGGCAAAAACCACTGTTTCGCCGTAAGCTACCCCCACAGAGGACAAAAAACCGCGGAGCATCAAGCATCCGCAACGAGCAGGCAGGCTTCATACGTGTCCCAAACAAACTTGAACGTGCGCTTTCTGCGCGCGGATGACTACGACTCGTGGTGCGCCCTGTGGCGCGGATATCTGACGTTCTATGAATCGTCGGTGCCCGAAGACGTGTACAAATCAACCTTTGCGCGGTTGCTCGGCGATGATCCGCAGGATTACAGCGGTCTGTTGGCCGAGCACGATGGCAAGCCGGTCGGACTGGTTCATTACCTCTTCCACCGCCATTGCTGGAAGATCGAGAACGTCTGCTATTTGCAGGATCTCTACGCTGACCCATCCGCGCGCGGCATGGGTGTTGGGCGCGCGTTGATCGAGGCCGTCTACGAACAGGCCGACGCGGCGGGAGCGCCTTCGGTCTATTGGATGACGCAGGAGTTCAACCACACGGCGCGGCAGCTTTATGACAGGATCGGTCAACTCACCCCGTTCATAAAGTACCAGCGGGGCTGACAGATGCGCCGGTTCCTGTTGCCGCTCTACCTGTTCCTTGGCGCCTGTATGCCAGTGTCGCAATCCGAGCCGGCCACCCGTTCCGCTTTTGTTGATCCGACCTTGCCAGCGATGAAAGCGTTTTCTGTTCCACGACCAAAACCTGTGCAAGCGTCCAATGCCGACCTCACACGCGACTTCATGGATTTGGCCATGGCGCTGGAATCGGGGCGCGACCTTGAGGTGTTCACACGGTTCGAAGGACCGATCAGCGTGCGGCTTGTCGGTTCTGTGCAGTCCACCGTTCCCAGCGATCTCGACCGCCTGCTGCACCGTCTGCGCATGGAAGCCGGGATCAACATCTTTGCCACCTCTGCGCCGGAGGCGAATATCACGATCAATGCCGTCAGCCGCGCAGACATTCAGCGGTTTCTGCCGCAGGCGGCCTGTTTCGTGGTGCCCAATGTCTCGACCCTGTCGGAATACCGGCAGGCGCGCCGGTCGAACCGGGTGAACTGGGGCAAGATCACCAGCCGCACACGACTGGCGATCTTCCTGCCCAACGATTCCAGCCCGCAGGAAGCCCGTGACTGCCTGCACGAGGAGCTGGCGCAGGCGCTTGGCCCGCTCAACGACCTCTATCGCCTGCCCGACTCGGTGTTCAATGACGACAATGTGCACACGGTTCTGACCGGCTATGACATGCTGATCCTGCGCGCCTATTACGACCCGGTGCTGCGAAATGGCATGTCGCGGTCGGAGGTGATGGACCGCCTGCCCGGCCTGTTTGCCCGACTGAACCCCGCCGGCGAACGGATCTCCCCCCGGCGCGCGGCGCGAACACCGCGTCCATGGATTGAGGCGATCCAGACGGCGCTTGGCCCGGGAGCCTCCCCCATCACGCGCCGCGCGGCGGCAACCGAGGCGCTGAGCATTGCTTCGGCCATGGGATGGGAGGATCACCGCCGCGGCTTTACCCATTATGCGATGGGCCGCATCATCCAGAGCACCGATCCTGACGCCGCCCGCGCCCAGTTCCGTCAGGCGGATGCCTATTTCGCCCGTACTCCCAACACCGAATTGCACCGTGCCTATGTCGCGTCGCAACTGGCAGCCTATGCGCTGACCGAGAACAACCCGGATGCGGCCATTCATCTGACCGGCGGGTCTATCGACCTCGCGGCGCGGCACGAGAACGCCGCCCTGCTGTCGACGCTGCTGATGCTGCGCGCTGAGGCGTTGGACCTTGAAGGTCGGGCCTCTGCCGGAGCGGAGGTGCGTCTGGACAGTCTGGGATGGGCGCGTTACGGGTTCGGCTCGGACTGGTCCGTGCGGGCGAAACTGCGCGAGATCGCGTCCCTCAACCCGCTCAAAAGGGCCAGAGGCAGCTTATGATCGTGATAGCAGGTGCCCTTCTCGGGGCCATCATCGGAGCCATGACCGCGAAGCGGCGCAAAGGCAACCGCGCGGATATGTGGCAATACGGGGCAGTTTATGCCATCGCTTTTGCGCTTGGCGGGCTGATCCTGACCATCGCCATCGAAAAACTGGTGTTCTGAACGGCGCCACGATGCGTCGACGCATCGTGTGTTTCCGTCGACGGAAACACCTTGGTGGTTCCTCCCTGCACTCCATGGCGGGCTCCTCCGAAGTATTTTGACACCGAAGAAGATGGGACGGCTGGTCAGCCCCCGGCGCGCTTGCTAGACCAAAGGCATGTTCGTTCCCTTTTTCGACACCCTGCGCTCCACCGGTGTTCCCGTCTCGCTGCGGGAGTATCTGAGTTTTCTTGAAGCGATGCGCGCGGGTCTGGCGACCTATGATCCCGAGGCGTTTTATTACCTCGCCCGTACGGCAATGGTGAAGGACGAACGCCATATCGACCGGTTCGACCGCGCCTTTGCCGAAGCCTTCAAAGGGTTGGAACACATCAGCGCCGATGGGGTGCTCGAAGCGTTGGAGTTGCCCGAAGACTGGCTGCGCAAGATGGCCGAGAAGCATCTGAGCGAGGAAGAGAAAGCCGAGATCGAGGCGCTTGGCGGCTTTGACAAGCTTATGGAAACTCTCAAGGAGCGGCTGAAAGAGCAGAAAGGCCGGCACCAGGGTGGCAGCAAATGGATCGGGACGGCCGGTACCTCACCCTTTGGCGCATATGGTTATAATCCCGAAGGGGTGCGGATCGGACAGAACGAAAGCCGTCACCAGCGCGCGGTCAAGGTCTGGGACAAGCGCGAGTTCCGCAATCTTGATGACAGCGTCGAATTGGGCACCCGCAACATCAAGGTGGCGCTGAAACGCCTGCGCCGCTGGGCGCGCGACGGCGCGACCGAGGAACTGGACCTCGACGGCACGATCCGCGCCACGGCGGAGCACGGTTATCTCGACGTGCAGACCCGACCGGAAAAGCGCAACGCGGTTAAGGTGATCCTGTTTCTGGACGTGGGTGGGTCGATGGACCCGCATGTCAAAGTGGTGGAAGAGCTGTTTTCCGCCGCACGGGCCGAGTTCAAACATCTCGAACATTATTACTTCCACAATTGCTTGTACGAAGGGGTCTGGAAGGACAACCGCCGCCGCTGGGACGCGCAGACGCCGACGATGGAGGTGCTCAACACCTACGGGCCGGATTACAAATGCATCTTTGTCGGCGATGCCAGCATGTCTCCCTACGAGATCGCCTATGCGGGTCGGGCCAATGAACACTGGAATGCCGAACCCGGGCAGGTCTGGCTGCAGCGGGCGCGGCAGCAATGGCCGCATAACCTCTGGATCAACCCGACGCCCGAGCGGCATTGGCAATACACCCAGTCGATCCAGATGATCCGCGAGATCTTCGAGGACGCGATGGTGCCGATGACGCTCGAGGGGATCAGCAACGGCATCAAGGAACTGGCAAAGTGAGCGCTGCGCTGCGCAGGCTGTGGAGGGATCACCGGCTGCTGCTGGCGGGGTTTGTGCTGGCGCTGGCGGTGATGCTGTTTTTCGCCGTGCGGTCGGTGATGTTCTGGGTCTACTGGGCCGATCCCGCCCATCGCGAAGAACCCATCGCGGGCTGGATGACGCCGCGCTATGTCTCCCATTCCTGGTCAATCCCACCCGAAGTGCTGCGCGACGCGCTTGCGGTGCCAGCGGAGACCAAGCGCCTGACCATTGACGCTCTGGCCGAGGCGCGCGGTGTGCCGACCGAGGAGATCATCCGTCAGATCGAAGAGATAATTGCCGCGCACCGCGCCACTGCCCCGGTACGCAAGCCTTGAGTGACACGCTGTTTGGACTTGTGGCCGATTACGGCGTCTGGGTTCTGGCGGCGTCCTGCTACCTGTCCTGCCTGCTCGTCCCTATTCCCACATCGCTCGTGATGCTGGCCGGTGGTGCCTTTGTGGCGGCAGGGGACCTTGATGGAAGCGCCGCCTTTTTCGGAGCCTGGTTCGGCGCACTTCTCGGCGATCAGAGCGGTTTTGCCATCGGGCGACGCTTTGGCCCGCATCTGGAACGGTTCACCGCGCGGCGCGCCTCTCGGCAGCGGATTTTTGGCCGGGCGATGGAGACCGTCCGCGCCAAGGGAGAGATCGGGGTCTTTTTCAGCACATGGCTCTTTGCGCCCTTGGGGCCGTGGGTCAACATGGCGGCGGGGATGTCCGGTCTTCCATGGCTGCGCTTTAGCCTCTGGGACGCCGCCGGAGAGGCGATCTGGGTCGCGGGGTATATCGCACTTGGCTACAGTTTCGCCGGGCAACTGACCCTGATTTCGGACCTCACCTCCAGCCTGTCGGGGTTCCTTGTGGCCGGACTGATTACGCTGGTTCTGGGGTGGATGCTTCTCCGACGCGCGCGGCGCTCCGGTGCGGGCAAACGCGCGCCATGGCGGTGAACACCGCAAAGGATAACCACCCTGTTTCCAAAGCCTTCGCTGGAATCGAGACCGCGCCAGGTGCAAATTTTACCATTTGATAAAATTTTGTGTGCAGCCAGCGCGGCAGAGACGCTGCGCCGCGCTTGCCGCCGGGAGCATACACCCCCATATCTAGCGCATGTTGAAACTGACCCCGATCCTCCTTGCGATCCTCTATGCGCTGGCCATGTACCATTTCTCGGCCTGGAAGACGAAGCGCGAGCTTGATGCACGTTCGACCGAACTGGCCGATACCAAACTCAAGGCCTTGACCGACCGACTGGCCAACGCGCTCGATCTCAACCGTATTCGGGTGCATATCTACGAGATCGACCCTGTGAACGGGCTTGCCTCACCGGATGGCCGTATCTTCATCACCCGTGGGTTCTACCGCAAATACCAGAACGGCGAAGTGACCGCCGAGGAACTCGCCAGCGTCATCGCGCATGAGTTGGGTCATGTCGCGCTCGGACATACCCGCCGCCGGATGATCGACTTCTCCGGCCAGAACGCGCTGCGCACGGCTTTGGCGATGGTGCTGTCGCGGTTCCTTCCCGGGATCGGCGTCTGGATTGCCAATTCGGTCGCCACACTCCTCGCTGCCCGCCTGTCGCGGGGCGATGAATACGAGGCGGATGCCTATGCTGCTGCGCTGCTGCACAAGGCGGGCATTGGCATAGCGCCGCAGAAATCCCTTTTTCACAAGCTTGATGCCTTGACCCAATCGCGGGCGGGTGTGGTTCCGGCCTGGCTCATGTCGCATCCCAAGACGGAAGAACGCATCGCCGCGTTGGAAAAGCTGGAAACCCGCTGGACGAACCTGCCGAGCTGATCTTCTTCTCTTTCCAAATACGCAAGATCAACCGCAGAACCCGCACTGCGTCCGACCGTTCAAACAAACGTCACAGACGCCTCGGCCCGGTCCTGCCCGTTGACCTGCACGGTGATCTGGTGTGGGCCGGGATGCAGAGTAAAGGTCGAAGCCCCACCCTTGAGCGGGTGGGTCTTGCGCAGTGTCACGGGTACGCCCGGTTTGAGCTGCGCCGTCTTCAGTTTAAACACCTTTTCGCCGACACGCCCGTTCGGGCGGTGAAAGCGGATGCGGTAGTCCACCATGACGGGCAGCGGCTCTTCGGCGCGTAGTGTGATTTCAATCTGAAGCGCCTCACCAATGGCAACCGGGTTTGGTGTCAGCGAGAGCGAGACCGAAACATCGCGGTCCTGATGATACCCAAGAAGCGCCAGGGCCCCGGTCTCACCGCGCTTTACAGCTGTGCGCAGGGCGTGGCGGGTAATCCAGTCCAGCTCTTTCGGGGACTGTGCTCCGGTATCGCGCCACGCTTTCAGGTGGTGCACCACACGGTCAGGTGCGTTGCGCGTCAGATCGTTCATGTGGTTGGCAACCGAGCGTGTCACATATCGCGTTGGATCGGCGTGCAACGCATCGAGAAAGCGCAGCGGAACCAAGGGGTTGAGGTCAATATTCGCGGCCCAAGGCAGACGCGGGCGGGTGCCTTCGCTGACCAGACGGCGCACATGGTAATTGTCGTGCTCGACCCATCGGTCCAACCGCGCGAGCGTGTCCTCCGGCCAGCGGTTGAGGAAAGGTCGGATGTAAAACTCCATCGAAAACCGTTGGGTCGCAGCTTCTAGCAGGTCAAGCGCGCGGTCGCGGTGATTTTCCAGCCCGTGACGCACGGCAAGGATACCGGGAACCGCGTGGATGAAGCGTCCGAAATCGTCATCGGTTTTTGTGGGATCAAGCGGGGCAGGCATCGCCGCTTCCAGCGCCTCGGCCATGTGCGGAAACCGCGATGGCAACTGCGCCTCAATGCAATCCGCCAGCCAATCGAGCCGTTCAAGCAGCCCGCGCGAGGACAACCCCGCGAGAGCCTCTGTCAAAAAGCGGTCCGGGTCGAAACCGGGCAAGACCGCATATTCGGCCGCCAGATCACCAATGGTGTCGGCGTTGAACAACTGATCTTTCAGGGAGAACCCCTGCGACTGCCCTGCCCCGTCCGGTCCACGCGCCATCGCTTAGATGGTCGCGTTGGTGCCGCCACCGTCGATCAGGATGTTCTGGCCCACGATAAAGCCGGAATGCTGCGAGCACAGGTACGCGCAGGTCGCGCCGAATTCCTGCCTCGTGCCATAGCGCCGCGCCGGGATGGTGGCCTCGCGGTTCTTGCGCGCTTGCTCGATCGAGATGCCTTGTGCTTTGGACACGCCGCCATCGAGTTGATCTGCGCGGTCGGTGGCGTGGATTCCCGGCAGCAGGTTGTTCACGATGACGCCATGTTGGGCCACCTGGCGGGCGGTGCCTGCAACATAGCCGGTCAGACCGGTGCGGGCGGCGTTGGACAGACCCAGCGCAGGGATCGGTGCCTTGACCGATTGCGAGGTGATATTGACCACCCGGCCCCAGCCGCGGTCGATCATGCCCGGCATCAGCGCAGTCATCAATGCGATCGGCGTCAGCATGTTGGAATCGAGCGCCTTGATGAAATCCTCACGCCCCCAGTCAGACCACAATCCCGGCGGCGGACCACCGGCGTTGGTTACCAGAATATCCACTGCACCGGCGGCCTCGAGCACCTTGGCCCGACCCTCTTCGCTTACGATGTCAGCGGCGACGGTGGTCACCTCGACGCCATAGGTCCTACGGATTTCTTCGGCGGTCGCCTCAAGCGCCTCTGCACCGCGCGCATTCATCACAAGATTGACGCCTGCTTCGGCCAACGCCTCGGCGCAGCCGCGTCCCAAACCTTTGCTCGACGCGCACACAAGCGCGCGCTTTCCACTGATCCCAAGATCCATCCGCTCACTCCCAATTATTGCTCAGATTTGTCCGTAAAATGACACGGCCTGCCCATAGAGGTGCCACATTTGCAGGAGATCTTAAACCCATCCCGAAGCGGCTCGCGCAAATTGGGTTTTATAAGAGTTAATGTTTATGTCTGTGTACCACGAAGCCTTGATGCCAAGCTTCAAAGCCTGTCCCGCCGACGGCATCCGAACCGAATTCGGTGTTTGCCGTGGCGATGCGATCCAACACGTTCAGGACTTGATCCTTGGCGATACATTCCTCCCACGGCGTGATGCGCAGTGGTCGGAGATTCTGTCGGATGACGAGAACCATGGCAGCTTTACCCTGTCTACCGCCGCCAATGCGCCCCAGCGCCAATTGGTCGTTCTGGCGGAACTGATCTTCATGTCGACGACCGGTCGGCGGATGGATGTTTTTGCCGCTGCTGGACAAGGTAAGCTTTACTTCGTGTCGAACACAGCGTTCCAAACCAACGTGGAATACGTGCTGATCGACATCCAGCGTCGCGAAGACGCGGTTGTCCCAGCCATCATCCCCGATGACATGCCGATCAAACTACCGATGCATGAGCGCGCCAAAGGGGCGTCGGCATCGCATCTGCGCATGATCGGATGATCACGGCCCGTCCGGCACGCGGCTTATAGACAAGGCACGCCGCGCCGCCTATATGCGCGCCCATGCTGGACACCGTTTCAAACCGCCCCAATCTGCCCGCCGAAATTGCCCGGCGGCGCACCTTTGCCATCATCTCGCACCCGGATGCGGGCAAGACGACGCTGACAGAAAAATTCCTTTTGTATGGTGGCGCGATCCAGATGGCCGGACAGGTGCGCGCCAAGGGTGAAGCACGCCGCACGCGGTCGGATTTCATGAAGATGGAACAGGATCGCGGGATTTCGGTGTCGGCCTCGTCCATGTCCTTCGATTTCAAAAAGTACCGCTTCAACCTGGTCGACACACCCGGTCACTCGGACTTTTCCGAAGACACCTATCGTACGCTGACTGCCGTGGATGCGGCCGTGATGGTGATCGACGGCGCGAAAGGTGTGGAAAGCCAGACGCAAAAGCTGTTCGAAGTGTGCCGTCTGCGTGACCTGCCGATCCTGACTTTCTGTAACAAAATGGACCGGGAAAGCCGCGACACCTTTGAAATCATTGACGAGATTCAAGAGAATCTCGCCATTGACGTGACCCCTGCAAGCTGGCCCATCGGTGTCGGCCGCGATTTCCTTGGGTGTTATGACCTGCTTCGTGATCGTCTGGAATTGATGGACCGGGCGGACCGCAACAAGGTTGCCGAAAGCATTGAAATCAATGGGCTTGATGACCCCAAGCTGGCCGAGCACGTGCCTCCAGCACTGCTTGAGCAATTGCGCGAGGAAGTGGAAATGGCGCGAGAGCTTTTGCCCGCGCTGGACCCGCAGGCGGTGCTTGAAGGGCATATGACCCCGATCTGGTTTGGTTCCGCGATCAACTCGTTTGGGGTCAAAGAACTGATGGACGGCATCGGCACCTATGGCCCCGAACCGCAGCCGCAGCGCGCGACCCCGCGGGAGATTATGCCAGAAGAAACAAAGGTTTCCGGCTTTGTCTTCAAAGTTCAGGCGAACATGGACCCCAAGCACCGTGACCGGGTTGCCTTTGTGCGCCTTGCTTCGGGCCACTTCAACCGTGGCATGAAGCTGACCCATGTGCGGACAAAAAAGCCGATGTCGATCACCAACCCGGTGCTATTCCTCGCCTCCGACCGCGAATTGGCGGAAGAGGCCTGGGCGGGCGACATCATCGGCATCCCGAACCATGGACAATTGCGCATTGGTGACACGCTGACCGAGGGTGAGGCGCTCAAGGTAACGGGCATCCCGTCCTTTGCGCCGGAACTGCTGCAGACAGTACGTGCGGGCGATCCGCTCAAGGCCAAACACCTTGAAAAGGCGTTGATGCAATTCGCCGAGGAAGGCGCGGCCAAGGTGTTCAAACCGATGATCGGCTCCGGCTTTATCGTCGGCGTCGTCGGCGCGCTGCAATTCGAGGTGTTGGGCAGCCGGATCGAGCTGGAATACGGCCTGCCCGTGCGCTTTGAAGCGTCGCAATTCACATCGGCCCGCTGGGTACATGGTGACAAGGCGGCGGTCGAAAAGCTGGTCAACGCCAACAAACAGCATATGGCCGAGGACAATGACGGCGACGTGGTGTACCTGACCCGGCTGCAATGGGACATCGACCGTGTGGAGCGGGATTATCCCGACGTGACCCTGTCGGCGACGAAGGAAATGATGGTCTGAGCCAAGACCGTTTGCACAGACGCGCTGAAGCGGTTGCGAAACCGCTTCAGTGCCGCAGTTCAAATGCCTTTTTCGTTGATCAGGGTGCTCTGAAACGGCACTCTGCGCGCATGAGCAGTCAAAAACCTCCGCCAAACCCGGCATATCCAAACGGGATGGCGGGCATCCTGGACCAGATGAATGCGCGCCGCGCACCGTTGAGCTTTGCCGAAGGCGAAGCCCTGCCAACGCTCGACTGCGATCTGGAGGCCATTGCCCGAACACAAGTCTCGGTGCCTGCCGACAGCACCCGCAAACTTTCCGAGAATGCCCGCAAAATCTGGGAAATCGCACGCGAGTTGGAGGGCCAGAACGGGCTGCTGCATCTCAACGCGCTATTGATTGCACACCTGCGTAAGCGTGGCCAACCGGCGCACACAGCCGCGTTGTTTCTGCGGCTCTGGACCGAGCACTCCGACCTGCTGCTCGCCGAGATGGATCTACGTTGGAAAGTGTCGAGCCTTACGACCTTTGGCGACCACGGAACGACATTGGCGCAACGCAGCACCGGTCTGGCGATGTCCACGCTTTTTGGCGCGATGAAGCTTTACGAAAGCGAACGGCTTTATTCCGGGCGTGAGGCGGATCGGCCCTATACGCTTGACGGACGTGCGAGCGGGCCGCTGCCTTTGGAGATGAATGCTTTTGCGCTTCAGGATGGCGGGCTTGATGCGAACCTGATCGGGCGGCTTTGGGACGAAGCTGGCAGTGATCCGGTGATCCGGCCATTGGCCCATGACATGCTGCAAAAGCTGATCGACGATCCGCGCACGGTATTCCACCGGCTGCACCGCCTTCGGGCCCGCAAGTTGCGGCGCGGCGATGAAACGGAGGACGATACAGAAATCGAAAAGGGCGTTACCCTGCCCGTCCGTGGTCTGGCGGCAAAGACACCGACGTGGGGTGTGGTCTGCACCACCAACGCGCCGCTCTTGGAGGTCGCGCGCTTTGTGGCCTACCATCTCGAGATTGGGGCGAAACACGTCTACATCTATCTCGACGCGCCTGACCAGGATGTGTCGGCCCTGTTGTCGGATCACCCACAGGTGACGCTGACGGTTTGCGATGCAGCCTATTGGAAGAAGAACGGTAAGAACCGCCCGGACGCGCATCAGTTGCGCCAGACCTTCAATGCCACGCAGGCGCTGAAACGGGCGCATGAGCATGTTCACTGGTTGGGCCATATCGACACCGACGAATTCATCCTGAGTTCGAGAAAGCTCACCACCGTTCTGAAATCGGTGCCGAAGGACTTGGCCGGTGTGCGTCTCTATCCAGCAGAGGCGTTGGCGGTTGGAACGGTCGGGCAGTTGCCCAAACATTTCAAACTGCGGACAACCGGCGACGGGGTGCCGCCCTCGGCTGTGACCGAAGTCTACCCGACCTTCGGCAGCTATGTACGCGGCGGGTTCCTGAGCCATCTTGCCGGCAAGGTGTTTGCGCGCACCGGTCAAGGGAACCTGCGTCTGGCCATTCACCGCCTGCGGATCAAGGGCGAGGATGTGCTCAACGTAATGCCGCTAGAGGATGTCTTTGTCGGCCATCTGCACGCATCGGATTGGGACAGTTTTCTCGAAAAGCTCGACTTCCGGCAAACCAAAGGGTCGTACCGCGTGAAATCCGACGATGCTCTTAAGAATATCGGGCATCTGCTGCGCTACCTGCGCGAGGAAGAAGGTGAAGACGGTTTGCGCCTGTTCTTTTCCGAGGTGTGCGAGGATAGCCCCGAACTGCGTGCCCGGTTAAAGCAACACGGTTTGCTGCTCTCCCCCAAATTCGATCCGGACGGCGCTGTCGAGCGGGTGTTTGGACTGACCATGTCGGGTTGACATCTGCTCAAAACCTCTGACCAAGTTCATGAAATTGTTGCTGATGTGACACCAAAACCTGCTCTGGTCAGGCACATCAGCGCAGTCCCGCCACGCTGCATTGACCCGATCGCCCTGCGAGAGTACATACGCGGGGCATCGAGACTGTGGACAACCACAGGGCCGTACGGGCCGGATCGCAACAGACGCACGGGCGCAGTCAGTCCGTGAACTACGGATACACATGACAAAATTCTCTGAGTTGAACCTCAACCCGAAAGTTCTGAAAGCTATTGAAGAGGCGGGATACGACACGCCTACCCCCATTCAGGCAGGCGCCATTCCCCCGGCACTTGAAGGACGCGATGTCCTTGGCATCGCCCAGACAGGCACCGGCAAAACCGCAAGCTTCACTCTTCCCATGATTACGCTGCTGGCCCGTGGCCGCGCGCGCGCGCGGATGCCGCGCAGCCTTGTTCTTTGCCCGACCCGCGAATTGGCGGCTCAGGTGGCCGAGAACTTCGACATCTATGCCAAGAACGTGAAGTTGACAAAGGCGCTGTTGATCGGTGGCGTGAGCTTCAAGGAACAGGACGCGCTGATCGACAAGGGCGTGGACGTTCTGATCGCCACTCCGGGCCGCCTGCTGGATCATTTCGAGCGCGGCAAGCTGCTGCTGACCGGCGTTCAGGTCATGGTTGTCGACGAGGCCGACCGGATGCTCGACATGGGATTCATCCCTGATATCGAACGCATCTTCTCGCTGACGCCGTTCACACGGCAGACGCTGTTCTTCTCGGCCACCATGGCACCGGAGATCGAGCGTATCACCAACACCTTCCTGTCGGCCCCGGCCCGGATCGAGGTGGCCCGCCAGGCCACGGCGTCTGAGACCATCACGCAAGGCGTCGTGATGTTCAAAGGCTCGCGCCGTGACCGCGAAGGCACCGAAAAGCGCGCGCTTCTGCGCAAGCTGATCGAACTGGAAGGCGACGCCTGTTCAAACGCGATCATCTTCTGCAACCGTAAGTCCGACGTGGATATCGTTGCGAAGTCGCTCAAGAAATACGGCTTTGACGCCGCACCGATCCATGGCGATCTGGACCAGTCGCAGCGGATGAAGACGCTGGACGGGTTCCGCGAAGGGACATTGCGGTTCCTCGTGGCCTCTGACGTGGCCGCGCGCGGGCTTGACGTGCCGGCGGTAAGCCATGTGTTCAACTTCGATGTGCCCAGCCACGCCGAAGATTACGTCCACCGCATCGGTCGCACTGGCCGTGCCGGGCGCAAGGGCAAGGCGATGATGATCTGCGGTCCGAAGGACGAAAAGAACTTTGATGCGATCGAAAAGCTGATCCAGAAAGAAATCCCGCGGGTCGAGAACCCGTTGGGCCAAGGCAAGGTCGAGGCTGAAGCGACAACAGACGCCTCGGACGAGAAAAAAGAGACCAAGTCGCGCCGCTCACGTGGCGGACGGGGCCGCTCGAAGTCGTCGGACAAAGCGCAGGAAACCAAGGTCGAAGCTCAGGAGCAGGTTCAGGCAGAAGCACAGAAAGAGCCGGCCAAGCGTGAGGAAACGCAGAAGTCGGATCAGGACCGCTCGCGCAACCGCCGCAACGATCGTGGTGGACGCAATGATCGCGGTGGCCGCGACAACAATGTCGTGGGCATGGGCGACCACATGCCGTCGTTCATCGCGCTCAGCTTTGACGAACGCCGCGCCAGCTGATCAACGGTCCGCGTTTCCGTCAACGGAAACGCGGCGATGCGTTGACGCATCGCCCGCCTAGAGCGGGCGCAAAATTTCCTGACAAATCGCCGGCAGGTCCTCGAACCGTTCGAAAGACCGATCATGTGGGATCGCGTCAATCGGCTTGGTCCGGATGCCTTCGGTGAAAAACGCAAACGCCACCCCTGCCCGTTGTGCGGTCTCCGCATCCACGTCGCTGTCTCCGACGTATACACCTTGCGTGGCACCCATCCGCTCGAACGCGAGCCGCAATGGCGCGGGATCGGGTTTGCGCACCGGCAAAGTGTCCCCGGCGATGATCACGTCGAACCATTTGGCCAGGTCAATCGCCTCAAGCACCGCCGCCAAAGGCCCACCGGGTTTGTTGGTGCAGATGCCGAGCTTATAGCCTTCGGCTTTCAGAACCGCGATCACATCCAGAACACCCGGAAAGACCGTGGTTAGACCAGTGCTGGCTTTGTAGTGGGTGATGAATTCCACCATCAGCGCGTCATAGTCCGCCACGTCTAGTGCCGTTGCCGCGATCAGACGATCGAGGAATACCCGCTCGCCCATCCCGACAAAGCTACCGATCTGCTTTTGCGGCAGCGGATCAAGTCCATGATCCGCCAGCAGCGCATTCGCTGCCGCCGCGATGTCCGGCAGACTGTCGATCAGTGTGCCGTCCAGATCGAAAACGACTCCGCGTGTCATGCAAGCCTGCTGATCACAACGGTGACTTCGGGCTTCTTGCCGATCTCGTTCTGCGTGGTCTGACGGACAATCCGGCGCAGCCCTTCTTCCAGCTTGTCATCATCGGTGATCGTCTTGTCCCCGGCCCGTCCGATGAATTGCGACAGGTCTTCTTCGAGCGCATCGACCAGCGGCGCGTTGTTGCGGCCCATCTCAGCCAGGCCCATGATCTCGCACCACGGCTCGCCCAGCAGCTCGTCTTCTTCGTCCAGAATGACGGTGACGATCACATGGCCGTTCAGCGCCATGCGGATACGGTCGCGGACAATCCCGTCCAGTGCGCCGATCTTGACCGAGCCATCCAGATAGGTGCGCCCTGTGTCGACATAAGCGGCCACGACCGGTTCATTGCCGCTGAGATCCATCATCATGCCGTTGACAGCCAGCACGCCCTTGCGGCCTGCAGCGCCCGCCACTTTCACATGTTCGCGCAGATGGCGGTGTTCGCCATGCATCGGCACCACCAGTTGCGGATTGACCAGCGCGTGCATGGTTTCAAGATCGGGGCGGTTTGCGTGGCCGGACACATGGTACTTGCCCGAACTGTCGTCGACCACATCCACACCCTGTTCAGAAAACGCGTTCATGATCTGGATCACACCGCGCTCATTGCCCGGAATGGTCTTGGACGAAAAGAGGAACAGATCGCCTTCATCCATGGTCAGCCCCTGATACTTGCCACGCGCAAGCTGGGCCGAGGCGGCGCGCCGCTCGCCCTGGCTGCCGGTGACAATCAGCATCAGGCTTTCACGCGGGATCTGTGTCGCCTCCTCCGGGCTGACCACGGTCGGGAAATCGGCCAGAACGCCGGTCTTGATCGACGCCTCGACCATCCGCCGCATCGCGCGACCCAAAAGGCAGACCGAGCGCCCGGCCCGCACCGCCGCTTCGGCCAAAGTCTTCACCCGTGCCACGTTGGAGGCAAAGGTCGTCGCCACAACCATACCCGTCGCATCGCGCAGCAGCGTTTCAATCTCGGGTCCGACTGTCGCTTCGGATCGACCTTCATGGCCCGAGAACACGTTGGTGGAATCGCAGATCAGCGCCTTCACACCCGACTTGCCAATATCTTCCCAAAGCGCGCGATCAAAGGCTTCGCCAACCACCGGGGTTTCGTCGATCTTGAAATCGCCCGAATGCACCAGACGGCCTTTGGGGGTGTCGATCACCAAGCCCGAGCTTTCCGGGATGGAGTGGGAGATCGGCACGAACCCGACTTTGAATGGTCCTGCCTCAATCGTTTCCGGCCAGGCCGAAACAGTGCGCACCGTTTCCGGCGATTGCCCGGCATCTTCCATCTTGAGGCGCGCGATATGTGCGGTGAAAGCCCGCGCATAGACCGGCGCACCAAGCTCTTCCCAGAAATGGCCAATTGCCCCTACGTGATCCTCATGCGCATGGGTGATGAAGATCGCTTCGAGTTGATTGCGCCGTTCCTTCAGCCATGCGATATCCGGCAGGATCAAATCAACCCCCGGCGTGCCGTCCATATCGGGAAACGTCACACCCAGATCAACGAGGATCAGGCGCTCTTCTCCCGGCTTGCCGTAGCCGTAGACGTAGGCATTCATGCCAATTTCGCCCGCCCCGCCCAGGGGCAAGTAGATGATCCGTTCACCGCTCATGTCTTATCCGTTTTCTTTGTTATACATGTGTATGACCGTCAGACCATGCATGGTCAGGTCATCTTCAATTGTGTCAAATAGCAGCTCACCCTGTGCGAACAAGGGTGCGAGGCCGCCTGTGCCGATAACCTTCATCGGCCTGCCGTATTCCGCCTTGATCCGGTCTGTGATTCCCTGGATCAAACCGACATAGCCCCAGAAGACACCGGATTGGATACAGGCGACCGTATTGGTACCGATCACCCGCTCCGGCTGCGAGATGTCCACATGGGGCAGCGCGGCCGCTCCTTGGTGCAGTGCTTCAAGGCTCAGGTTCACACCTGGCGCGATCACGCCGCCGACATAGGCGCCATCTTCGGCGACCACATCGAAATTGGTTGCGGTGCCGAAATCGACAACAACGCAATCACCCCCATGGCGGTTGAACGCACCAGCAGCGTTGGCCAGACGGTCCGGTCCGACCCCGGTGCCTACATCGACCCGTGGGGGATGTGGCAGCTTGCATTCCGGCTTGCCCACGACGATGGGACGAACACCAAAGAAGCGATCCGAGAATACGCGCAGGTTCCAGACCACCCGTGGCACCGTGGACGAGATGATCACATCCGTGATGTTGGGATCGATCTTGTAATGCGCAATCAGGGTCGAGAACCACGTGAAATACGCATCCGCCGTGCGCCCGTGATGGGTCGAGGTGCGCATCGTGCACAGAAACCGTGACCCGTCCCAGATCGAAAACACGGTATTGGTATTCCCGCAATCAATACACAGAAGCATCGTCTCGTCCCTCAAAAGAAGATATCCGCAGCCGCAATGGCCTGCCGACCTGCTGCGGTGTTTAAGACGATCCGACCGTCAACGTCCACCGCCTCGAAAGTGCCCGTGACTTCACGGTCCCCCATCCGTGCCGTGACGACCTCACCAAGCCGCGCGGCGCGCGCCAGCCACGCTTCGCGGATCGGCGCAAACCCATAGGTGATGAACTGGGCTTCGTGCTTGGCATAGGCTTCGGCAAGGATGTCCAGAAACATCTCCGGCGCAACCTTCACACCAAGAGCCGACAGGACCGAGACCGGCGCAACTGCGCGCTCTTCGACCTCTGAGGACGTCGGCGCCGCGATCAGGTTTACGCCTATGCCGATTGCCAAATGTGAACCGATGCTTTCCAGAAGAATGCCGGCCACCTTGCCCCCGGTCAGCAACACATCATTGGGCCATTTCAGCGACAAGCCGTCGACACGGCCTGAGACTGCAACGAAGGCATCGAACAATGCCAGCGCCGCCACGAAACTGCGCAAGGCGCGCTTTTCCGGCGCGTCCGTTGTGGGCAACACCAAGGTCGCGGCGAAATTGCCCTCGGGGTTGACCCAGGCCCGACCGCGTCGCCCCCGTGCCGCCGTCTGACGTAGCGCACAGATCCACGTCGGCCCCGCCAGACCTTTGGCCTGCCGTGCGGCCTCGGCCATGGTGCTGTCCACTTCCGCCAGCACCTGCCGTCCATATCCCAAGGGCCAGTCAGTCAAACCGACAGGCTCCTTCAACTTGCCCGACATACTCCCGCCGGAGGCAACGCGCCCCGCACAGCGGGGTGCAAAAAACAAAGCGACGCGCCATTGGCGCGTCACGATGTTTCAACGGTGCGGTCCGCTTAGTTGACAAGGGTCGCCGCCGCGGCTGCCGCTGCCCCTTCGATGCCGAAGAGATTGACGACACCCACCACCATGATGATGGCACTGGCCATGAGCATCCCCCACAGAATCGGGGACCGGCTTTTGTCCAGCGCGTCGTCGCGCTCTTGACCGAAATACATGTAGAAGACGATCCGCAGATAGTAGAACGCACCAATCACCGACGCGATCACACCGGCAATCGCCAGCCATGCGAGACCAGCCTCATAGGCGGCGCGCAGCACGTAAAGCTTACCGAAGAAGCCGACCAGCGGCGGCACACCTGCGAGCGAGAACAGCAGCACCAGCATCGCCAGCGCCTTGCCCGGCTCGCGCTTGGAGTACATGTTCAGCGACGCAATATTCGACACCGGCTGACCATCGCGGCTCATCGACAGGATGAAGGCGAAGGTGCCGACGTTCATGGTCACGTAGATTGCCATGTAAATCAGCATCGCCTGCACGCCAAACGCCGTACCCGCTGCCAGCCCCATCAGGGCATACCCCATATGTGCGATCGAGGAGAACGCCATCAGACGTTTGATGTCGGTCTGACCGATGGCGGCGATGGCACCAAGGAACATCGACAGCACGGACAGCAGCGCAATCACCTGGCTCCAGTCGCTGACAGCGGCACCAAAGGCGTCATGCATGACGCGGGCAAAGAGACCCATCGCAGCCACTTTCGGCGCGGTGGCGAAGAACGCGGTCACCGGAGTGGGCGAGCCTTCGTAGACGTCCGGCGTCCACATGTGGAACGGCACGGCCGATACCTTGAACGCGAGACCCGAGATCAGGAACACCAGACCAAAGAGCAGGCCCAGCGACAGGTCGCCATGAACCGCAGTCTGGATGATGCCCGAGAAGAGCGTGGTGCCGGCATAGCCATAAACCAGCGATGCGCCGTAAAGCAGCAGACCCGAGGACAGGGCGCCGAGAACGAAGTACTTGAGACCCGCTTCGGTTGATTTCAGGCTGTCACGGCGCAGCGACGCCACGACGTAAAGCGACAGCGACTGCAATTCGAGGCCCATATAGAGAGCCATCAGGTCGCCAGCGGAAACCATCATCATCATGCCGACCACGGACAGTGCGATCAGCAGCGGATATTCGAACCGCAGGAGGCCACGACGGGTCATGTAGGCTTCGGACATCAGCAGCACGGCAGCAGCCGAGACAAGGATCACGATCTTGGCGAAGCGTGCGAACCCGTCATCGACGAACATGCCGTTGAAGGCGACATTGGCCCCTGCCCCGTTCAGCCCGATCCACACCGCGATGGCGAGAAAGAGACCGCTTGTCACCCAGACCAGCAGCGAGGCCGCGCCGTCTTTGGCGGAGTAGACCGCGCCCAGAAGCGACAGCATCGCGAAGATGGCGAGAATGATTTCCGGAAGGATGATACCCAGATCAGCCGAGAGCATAGCCCCGCCCCCTTAATGGTTCACGGCGACTTGCGTGGCGGATTCCGCCGCAGCAAGTGCAGTTTGGTAATTGGTCACAAGCGCCTCTACCGACGGCCCGATCGTGTCGAGGATCGGGGCCGGATAGACACCAAAGAGGATCGTCGCGATCACCAGCGGGGCAAAGATCGCCCGCTCGCGGCGTGTCATGTCGGTGATGATCTTGAGGCTTTCCTTGATGAGGTCGCCCATCACCACCCGGCGATAGAGCCAGAGCGCATAGGCGGCCGAAAGGATCACACCGGATGTGGCAACCGCCGCGATCCATGTGTTGACCTGGAAGATTCCCATCAGTGTCAGGAATTCCCCGATGAAGCCCGAAGTGCCCGGCAGGCCGACATTGGCCATGGTGAAGAGCATAAAGATCAGAGCATAGGCCGGCATCCGGTTCACCAGACCGCCATAGGCGTCGATGTCACGGGTGTGCATCCGGTCGTAGATCACGCCGACGCAAAGGAAGAGTGCGCCCGAGATGAAGCCGTGGCTGATCATCTGGAAGATCGCACCGTCGATGCCCTGCTGGTTGCCAGCGAAGATACCCATGGTCACGTAGCCCATGTGTGCGACCGACGAATAGGCGATCAGCTTTTTCATGTCTTCCTGCACCAGCGCAACCAGCGAGGTGTAGACGATGGCGATGGCGGACATCCACAGAACCAGCGGCGTCAGCACGTCTGCCCCCACCGGGAACATCGGCAGGCTGAACCGGAGGAAGCCATAGCCGCCCATCTTCAGCAGGATCGCCGCAAGAACAACCGAACCTGCTGTCGGCGCCTGAACGTGCGCGTCGGGCAACCAGGTGTGGACCGGCCACATCGGCATTTTCACCGCGAAGGAGGCGAAGAAGGCGAGGAACAGCAGCGTCTGCATACCGCCGACGATATGAACACCCAGAACGCTAAAGGTCTCGGACCCGAACTGGTGGACGAGCAGTTGCTCGATATCCGTGGTGCCCGCATCCGCGAACATACCGACCATTGCCACCAGCATCAGAACCGAGCCCAGGAACGTATAGAGGAAGAACTTGAAGGACGCGTAGATGCGGTTCTTGCCACCCCAGATGCCGATGATGAGGAACATCGGAATGAGGCCCGCTTCGAAGAAGAGGTAGAACAGCACCAGATCGAGCGCCATGAACACGCCAAGCATCAGCGTTTCCAGTAGCAGGAACGCGATCATGTATTCCTTGACGCGGTGGCTCACGTCCCAGCTTGCCGCGATCACCAACGGCATCATGAAGGTGGTGAGCATCACGAAGAGAACCGAGATACCGTCCACACCCATCTTGTACTGAAGGCCCAGCAGCCATTCTCCCTGCTCCACCATCTGGAAGCCGGTGTTCTGAGAGTCGAACTGCGCCAAAATGAACAGCGAGATCAGGAAGGTGGCCGAGGTCGCGATCAGCGACAGCCACTTTGCGTTCCGGCTTGCCGCCTCATCGTCGCCCCGCAGGAAGACGAGGAGGATCAGCGCTGCCAGTGCAGGCAGGAACGTGACAATGGAAAGAAGGTTATCCATTAGTGTGCTCCTCCGCTCAGCGTCATCCAAGTGACAAGGGCTGCAATGCCGATCACCATGAAGAAGGCATATGTGAAGATGTATCCGGACTGCGCTTTACCAGCGAGGCGCGTCAGCATCGGGATGAAGCCCATAGCCACGCCATTGATCGAACCGTCGATGACATTGCCATCGCCACGCTTCCACAGAAAGCGTCCAAGAGCCTTGGCCGGTTGCACGAAGAGGAAGTCGTAAATCTCGTCGAAATACCACTTGTTCAGCAGGAAGAGGTACAGCGGACGCTGGCTCTCGGCCAAACGCTTGGGCAGTTTCGGGTTTACGATGTAGAACCAGTAGGCTGTGCCAAGACCAAGCAGCATCGCGATGAACGGGCTCACCTTGACCCATTTCGGGACTTCATGTGCTTCGTTCAGGATGTCGTTATCGGCACCGACATAGATCGCCCCGTCGCCGGGCTGACCGGCGAAGACATAATGATGTTCGCCACCCTTGGCCTCTTCGCCATGACCCGCGTCAGCCGCAGCCGCCTCACCGTGGCCGTCACCTTCGGCAGAGTGTTCCCCCGCCTCGGCATAGGGCACGCCGAAGAATTTGGCGACGCTGTCGGTATGACCGAAGAAGCTGTTGTACCAGATCGCACCCGCAAAGACTGCGCCAAGGCTCAGAACACCCAGCGGGATCAGCATGACCATCGGGCTTTCATGCGCGTGTTCATGCGTGTGCTTGTCGCCGCGCGGCTTGCCGTAGAAGGTCAGGAACATCAGGCGCCAGCTGTAGAAGCTGGTGAACAGCGCCGCGATGACCAGCATCCAGAACGCATAGCCCATCGGACCAGCGGCATAGGCGCTTTCGATCACGGCATCCTTGGAGGCAAAGCCTGCAAAGCCGATCCAACCTGTGAGCGGGATGCCAACACCGGTAATTGCCAGTGTGCCGATCATCATAGCGCCGAAGGTATAGGGGATCTTCTTCCGCAGGCCGCCATAGTTCCGCATGTCCTGCTCGTGGTGCATCGCATGGATGACCGAACCGGCGCCGAGGAACAGCATTGCCTTGAAGAACGCGTGTGTGAAGAGGTGGAACATTGCGACCGAGTAAACGCCGACGCCCGCCGCAACGAACATGTAGCCCAGCTGCGAACAGGTGGAATATGCGATCACGCGTTTGATGTCGTTCTGCACGAGGCCGACTGTGGCCGCGAAGAACGCGGTGGTCGCACCAAGGAAGACGATGAAGGACTGGGCTTCAGGCGCGAATTCCATCAGCGGCGACATGCGGCAGACGAGGTAAACGCCTGCGGTAACCATCGTTGCCGCGTGGATCAGAGCCGACACCGGGGTCGGGCCTTCCATCGCGTCCGGCAGCCATGTGTGCAGGATCAGCTGCGCCGATTTCCCCATCGCGCCGATGAAGAGCAGGAAGGCGATCAGGTTGGCCGCGTTCCATTCGGACCAAAGGAAGGTCAGCTGTGTTTCCGCAATGGTCGGAGCCGCGGCGAAAATATCGTCGAACCGAATGCTGTCGACGAGGAAGAACAGCGCGAAGATGCCGAGCGCAAAGCCAAAGTCGCCAACACGGTTGACCACGAAGGCCTTGATGGCTGCAGCGTTGGCCGACGGCTTGCGGTAGTAGAAACCGATCAGCAGGTAGGACGCAACGCCCACGCCTTCCCAGCCAAAGAACATCTGAACAAGGTTGTCCGATGTCACCAGCATCAGCATGGCGAAGGTGAAGAACGACAGGTAGGCAAAAAAGCGCGGCTTGTAGCTTTCGCCTTCTTTCCACTGCGGGTCGTGATCCATGTAGCCAAACGAATACAGGTGCACGAGCGCCGACACCGTGGTCACGACGATCAGCATCGTCGCGGTCAGGCGGTCCAGGCGGATAGCCCATTCGGTGCTCAAAGTGCCGGACTCGATCCAACGCAGAATGTTGATAGTCTCGGTGACGCCGTCATGGCTCAGGAACACAATCCAGGACAGCGCGCAGGCGAAGAACAGAAGGCCCGTGGCCACCCATTGCGCGGCGGTCTCACCGATGAATTTCCAGCCAAAGCCACAGAGAATGGCACCGACCAGCGGGGAAAACAGAATGAGCGTTTCCATGATCGTCAGCCCTTCATCACGTTGACGTCTTCAACCGCGATGGAGCCACGGTTGCGGAAGAAACAGACGAGGATGGCAAGGCCGATGGCCGCTTCGGCTGCGGCGACCGTGAGGACGAACAGGGTGAAGACCTGCCCCACCAGATCGCCGAGGAAGCTCGAGAACGCGACAAGGTTGATGTTCACCGCGAGAAGCATCAGTTCGATGCTCATCAGCAGGATGATCACGTTCTTGCGGTTCAGGAACAGCCCGAAAATCCCGATCACGAACAGCACTGCTGCCACTGTCAGGTAATGCTCTAGTCCTATCATCACGTCCCTCCGGGGTGTGCCCCGTCGTTTTGTTTATCAAAGCGCCCCAACCAGATCGGGGCCGCGTGTCTTAAAGGCCCTGTCCGGGCTTTACGTCTTTCAGTTCCATTGCCTTGGCCGGATCGCGGTACATCTGCGCCAGCACGTTCTGACGCTTGACGTCGGACCGGTGGCGGAGCGTCAGAACAATCGCGCCGATCATCGCAACCAGCAGGATCAGGCCGGCCAGTTGGAACAGCAGGAAGTACTGGTCATAGAGGATAAGCCCCAAGGCTTCGGTGTTGTGCCGGTCCACCGGCATCACCTGCGCGCGCAACCCTTCAGCCGCTGCGTTGCTTTCCCATGCACCAAAGGCCAGCGCGAATTGCATCAGGATCACAACCCCGATCAGCAGCGCCAGCGGCATGTAGCGCGCCATCTCGGCCTTCAGTTCCGAGAAATCCACGTCGAGCATCATCACGACGAAGAGGAACAGAACCGCCACCGCGCCGACATATACGATGACCAGAAGCATCGCCACAAACTCTGCACCCAGAAGCACGAAGAGCCCGGCAGAAGACAGGAAGGCGAGGATCAGCCACAGCACCGAATGCACCGGGTTACGGCTCACAACGGTGAACAGCCCACCTGCAATGGTGCTGAGGGCAAAGAGGTAGAAGGCAAAGACAGTCATGTCTCGTCATCCTTTTTGTCGTCTTCCATCACCTCGCGCGCGAGTTCCATCGCGCGGGTCATGGCGGGGATACCTGCGAACATCGACATTTGGGCGATGGTCTCGGCAATTTCGTCTTTCGTGGCACCGGCTTCGGTTGCGTGGCGCACGGTCATGCGGAACGGCGTTTCCGCCTGTGCGCCCTGCATGGTCATGCCCGCTATCGTCAGCAAGAGCCTTGTCTTCGCATCAAGCCCATCTTTGCTGATGCCCTTGCCGAACCACATCTCCATGGCGTCTTTCGGCATGGTCGGCCACATCTTTTCGAAACCCTTCGGGTCGAACGACGTCAGCGCAGGGTTGAAGGCACGCGCCATCTCCTGCGCCTGCTGCATCATCAACTCGAAAGGGGTCTTGGCATCGCTCATCGGTACGGCGCATCCAGTTCGAGGTTGCGCGCGATCTCGGCTTCCCAGCGGTCGCCGTTGTCCAAGAGCTTGGCCTTGTCGTAGTAAAGCTCTTCCCGGGTCTCGGTCGAGAACTCGAAGTTCGGACCTTCGACAATCGCATCCACCGGGCAAGCTTCCTGGCAGAAGCCGCAATAGATGCACTTGGTCATGTCGATGTCATAGCGCGTGGTGCGGCGCGAACCGTCATCACGGGGTTCCGCGTCGATGGTGATCGCCTGTGCCGGGCAGATCGCTTCGCACAGTTTACAGGCAATGCAACGCTCTTCGCCATTCGGGTAGCGGCGCAGCGCGTGTTCACCGCGGAAACGCGGGGACAGCGGGCCTTTTTCGTGCGGGTAGTTCACGGTTGCCTTGGGCGCAAAGAAGTACTTGAGGCCCAGTTTCATGCCGACCCAGAAATCCTGAAGAAGGAAGTACTTGGCAGCGCGTCCGTAGTCGATATTCGCCATCTTGACCTCTCCTTATACCCAGCGCGCGAAGGCGCCCCAGAACCAGTCGAATTTCGCGGCAAAGGCCACGAAGACCACCCAGATCAGCGAGAACGGCAGGAACACTTTCCAACCAATCCGCATCAGCTGGTCATAGCGGTAGCGAGGTGTGATCGCCTTCACCATCGCGAAGATGAAGAAGAAGAACGCCATCTTGCCGACCATCCACAGAGCGCCATCCGGGATGCCCGGGATCGGCGACAGCCAACCGCCGAAGAACAGCAGCGAGGTCAGCGCGCACATCAGGAAGATCGCGATATACTCACCCGCCATGAAGAGCAGGAACGGCGTCGAGGAGTATTCCACCTGATAACCCGCGACGAGTTCCGATTCCGCTTCGGGAAGGTCAAACGGCGGGCGGTTCGTTTCGGCCAGCGCCGAGATGAAAAACAGGAACACCATCGGGAAATGCGGCAGCCAGTACCACGAGAAGAACCCGAAATCGCCGTCCTGCGCCCGCACGATGTCACCAAAGTTCATCGATCCGGTCGAAATGATGATGCCGATGATGATCAGACCCAGCGACACTTCGTAGGAGATCATCTGCGCGGCAGAGCGCAGCGAGCCAAGGAACGGGTATTTCGAGTTAGACGCCCATCCACCCATGATCACGCCGTACACCTCGAGCGAGGACACAGCGAAAACATACAGGATCGCCACGTTGATGTCCGAAAGAACCCAGGTGTCGTTGAACGGGATCACCGCCCAGGCGATCATCGCCAGAACGAAACTTGTCATCGGCGCCAGCATGAAAACCGGCTTGTCAGCACCCGCAGGCACGACAACCTCTTTCACGACATATTTCAGCGCGTCAGCCACGGTCTGAAGCAAACCGTAAGCGCCCACGACGTTGGGACCGCGCCGCATCTGGACAGCCGCCCAGATTTTGCGGTCGCCATAAACGAGGAACAGAAGGCTCACCATCACAAAGCCCAGTACCGCAAGACACTGTGCGACGATGATCACGCCGATCCCAAGGGGGGTGGTAAAGAAGTCAGCCATCACGTCCTCAAACCATCGGTATTCCGTTTTCAACGCAGGAGGCGGACACGACTTCGGCGTCGATGGTCCTCACCCCACGGGGCAGCGCCGGCGAGATGGTGTAAACCGCATCTCCTCGCCAGAGGCCAGCCTCTTTGTATACATTTGTGCGCAAATGCCGCGCAAAACCGTAACCGCGGATCAGCGCGTACTGCGCCGCCGCACATTCGGCATAATCTTCGACGTCCGAAGGCCCGCGAGCCCCGAACATCGACACATCGAATTGCACCAGATCACCATCGAGCAAAGTGGTCAGCACCCCTTCGTATTCGGGCGAAAAACGCTGCACGTCGGGCTGCGCTGCATCGCACCCAGACAAACCGCCCACCATCGCGAAGGCGACGGGTGTTATGACCGCCAGATGGCGCATCACGCTCACTCCGCCGCGATCTTGGTGTCCTTGCGGGCTTTCACACCCGCAGAAAGTTCCGCCATCAAGGTGCTGGCACGCGCGATCGGGTTGGTCAGGTAGAAATCCTGGATCGCGTTGCGGAAATCCGCATTGCCCAGCTTGCCCGCAGCTTCAGCTTTCCACTCGTTCTCTGGCACCTGGTCGATCATCGCCAGATGCGGCACGTCCTTGACCAAAGCCTGACGCAGCTGCGCAAGGCTGTCGAAGGGCAGCGCTGCGCCCAGTTCGGCCGACAAGGCCCGCAGGATGGCCCAGTTTTCCTTGGCCTCACCCGGCGCGAATCCGGCGCGCAATGCAAGTTGCGGACGACCTTCGGTGTTGACGAACAGACCCTGCTCTTCCGTGTACGCCGCACCCGGAAGAATGATGTCAGCGCGATGTGCGCCGCGATCACCATGGCTGCCCTGATAGATCACAAACGGACCAGCAGCGATTTCCACCTCGTCTGCGCCAAGGTTGTAGATCACCTCCGCGCCCTCGATGGCTTTTTCCATGCCCCCTTCGGTCGTGCAGCCCGTATCCATCGCACCGACGCGACCTGCCGCGGTGTGCAGAACCAGCATCCTGGCTGCGGACTTTTCGACAATCGACTGGACGGTTCCCAGAACGGCAGCGCCATCGGCCTCGCGCAGAGCGCCCTGCCCGACGATCACAACGCAGGATTTGTCAGCAAGTTCGGACATATCCAAACCGGCGACATGCGCAAGAGCCTCACGGCCAGTGCCCATGTGCTCATAGTCGTATGTCAGATCAACGGCTTCACCCACCACGATGACGTCCGCACCTGCGGCCCACGCCTTGCGGATGCGGGCATTCAGTACCGGCGCTTCATCACGCGGGTTGGTGCCGATCAGCAGGATCTTGTCAGCAGCATCGATATCTTCAATGGCAGCGGAGCCAACGTAACCGGACCGGTTGCCGGCCGGCAGCTTGGCGCCATCGGTGCGGCATTCGACGTTGCCGCCCAGCCCCTCGATCAGTTGCTTCAGCGCATAGGCAGCTTCGGTCGGAGCCAGATCGCCAACAAGGCCAGCAACCTTCTTGCCTTTCATTGCCTCGGCGGCCTTGGTCAGCGCCTCGGGCCACGAGGCCGGGCGCAGCTTGCCGTTCTCCCGGATATACGGCTTGTCCAGACGCTGACGGCGCAGACCGTCCCAGACAAAGCGTGTCTTGTCGGAAATCCATTCCTCGTTCACGCCGTCATGGTTGCGCGGCAGGAAGCGCATCACTTCGCGGCCCTTGGTATCGACGCGAATGTTGGACCCAAGCGCATCCATCACGTCGATGGATTCGGTCTTGGTCAGCTCCCACGGACGTGCGGTGAAAGCGTAAGGCTTCGACACCAGAGCACCCACCGGGCAGAGGTCAATGATGTTTCCCTGCATGTTGGAATTCAGCGTTTCGCCCAGATAAGACGTGATCTCGGCGTCTTCGCCCCGACCCGTCTGGCCCATCTGGTTGATCCCGGCCACCTCGGTGGTGAATCGCACACAGCGGGTGCACGAGATGCAGCGCGTCATGTGAGTTTCGACCAGCGGGCCAAGGTCCAGGTCTTCGACCGCGCGCTTGGGTTCGCGGAAGCGGCTGAAATCGACACCGTAGGCCATCGCCTGATCCTGAAGGTCACATTCGCCACCCTGGTCACAGATCGGGCAATCCAGCGGGTGGTTGATGAGCAGGAACTCCATCACGCCTTCGCGGGCCTTTTTGACCATCGGGCTGTTGGTCTTGACCACCGGCGGCTGACCTTCCGGCCCGGGGCGCAGATCGCGCACCTGCATCGCACAGCTTGCGGCGGGCTTGGGCGGGCCACCAACCACTTCGACAAGACACATCCGGCAGTTGCCAGCGATGGACAGACGCTCATGATAGCAGAAGCGCGGAACCTCAATCCCGGCCTGTTCACAGGCCTGGATCAGCGTCATCGCGCCGTCCACTTCAATCTCGTTTCCATCAATGTTGATCTTGCGCAAGTCAGACATGCCCGAGCCCTTTGTTCCCATTTGGCTGGCGCAGTCGATGCCGCGGCAAACGGGCGATCGGCTGACGTCGCCTGCCTTCTAACGCGGGTTATCGAATTAGGCCAGATGTTCAGGCAAAAAGATGCGGGGAAATATCGAAGCGGTGTGCTTTTTTCTGCACCTGCACAAAACGCCTCAAAACCAACGCTGTCAAAAGGTTATCTGAGCAACTGTCCAATAAGGGTCTGGGTTTTAATCTGTTCCTGACCAAACTGGCACAGTGCAGGGATGTCATCAGGACGCACGCCGTTGGCTAGCAGGTAGTTTTCGGCCTTGTCCTTCATCCGCGCTTTCTCGGATTTGGACGTGACATAGGCTTCGACCTCTTCTTCGGTATAGCCCAGATCGCGCGCCAAAGACTTCAAACGCGAGAGCTCCGAATACGCACGCACCAGACGCGCGTTGATGTCATTGCAGGATTTGCGGATCGCATCGGCAATCGCCACATGCATGAGCGCATCGTCAATCTCGTCCACCTCCCGCAAGGGCGGCTTGGCAGAGGCAGCGCCTCCGAAAGTGAGGGTCGCAATCAAAAAGGCCGTCAAGAGTCGCATTGAGTCTTCCGCGTTGGTCTGATGCAAATATGGGGTCGCGGGCGACGGCTATTCAATATCAGGCGTCAACTCAATTGCCATTTCAGCGCGTTATGGCTCAATACAGCGTCCGGACAGGATCACGCGGTCATCTTCGATCAACAATTGATCATCCGGCACATCCGGACCGTTGGTCCAAGAGACATCCGAACTGCCGAGATAGGCAATGCAGTGCTGGACCACCTGATAGGCCGCCGCCTGTTTCGACCCTTCAAGACTGACCGAAGCCGGACCACCCTGAGCAACAAAAGCCGCACGATCGCCGCGCTCCGAGCGCAAATCGCCGCCGAACCGCGTGCCTTCGAACGTCACGGTGTCCAGATCGCTCTGCCCGCAAGCTGCCAGCAGACACAGGACCGATGCACAGAGCCAACCAGTTTTCATGGAGCTACCCCTTGGAATGTCTTGCCGCACCATGCGCTTAGACGCGGCAGGCTTGCAACCCCCGAGCGGGTCGATGACGCCTGAAACGAAAAAAGGCGCTCGGAAGCGCCTTTTTCAAAGACCAAGAGAATGGCTACCAAACCGTTCCCCGATTACTCGGCAGCAACCGCACTGACGCGACCGGTCTTCTGTGCCTTGATGCGGTCCTCGATCTCGTCACGGAAGTTCTTGATGAGACCCTGGATCGGCCAGGCCGCCGCATCACCAAGTGCACAGATCGTGTGGCCTTCAACCTGCTTGGTCACGTCGAAGAGCATATCGATTTCCTCGACATCGGCCTCGCCACGCACCAGACGGTCCATCACGCGCATCATCCAGCCGGTGCCTTCGCGGCACGGCGTGCACTGGCCGCAGCTTTCGTGCTTGTAGAACTTGGACAGACGCCAGATCGCTTTGATGATGTCGGTGGACTGGTCCATCACGATCACCGCCGCGGTTCCAAGGCCCGAACCAAGTTCGCCGCGCAGGTAGTCGAAATCCATGATCGCATCGCGCATGTTTTCGCCGCGCACGCAAGGCACTGACGATCCGCCGGGAATGACCGCTTTGAGGTTGTCCCAGCCGCCGCGAATGCCGCCGCAATGCTTTTCGATCAGTTCTTCGAACGAGATCGACATCGCCTCTTCGACCACACACGGGTTGTTCACATGGCCCGAGATGGCAAAGAGCTTGGTGCCCGCGTTGTTCTGGCGGCCAAAGCTCGAGAACCATTCGCCACCTCGACGCAGAATCGTCGGCACAACAGCGATGGATTCCACGTTGTTCACAGTCGTCGGGCAACCATAAAGACCCGAACCCGCCGGAAAAGGCGGCTTCATGCGCGGCATGCCTTTCTTGCCTTCAAGGCTTTCAAGCAGCGCGGTTTCTTCACCGCAGATATACGCACCCGCACCATGATGCAGATAGAGATCGAAGTCCCAGCCCGACCCGGCTGCGTTCTTGCCCAGCAATCCGGCGTCATACGCTTCGTCGATGGCGTTCTGGAGCGCCTCTTTTTCGCGGATATATTCGCCGCGAATGTAGATGTAGCAGGCATGCGCCTGCATCGCGAAGGACGCGATCAGGCAGCCTTCGATCAGCGTGTGCGGATCGTGGCGCATGATTTCACGGTCTTTACAGGTGCCCGGCTCGGATTCGTCGGCGTTCACAACAAGGTAGCTGGGACGCCCGTCGCTTTCCTTGGGCATGAACGACCACTTAAGACCGGTCGGAAAGCCCGCACCGCCCCGGCCGCGCAGACCAGACGCTTTCATCTCGTCGATGATCCAGTCCCTGCCCTTTTCAATGAGCTTGGCCGTGCCATCCCAATGGCCGCGCGCCTGCGCTCCTTTGAGGGTCCGGTCATGCATCCCGTAGATATTGGTAAAGATCCGGTCCTGATCGCTCAGCATTGCTCAATCCTTGTCAGTCTGGCGCGCTCGCCAGAGTTGGTATGTCATCCAGAGTGCTGCCCCGAACCCCGCCAGTGCGGCGAGGTCGAACAGCGCCCGGACCCGGTGGCTCCAGCCATATTCGGATCCAAGGGCAGTCACCAGAATCCAGAAGACGCCTATGGCCGCAATGAACAGCGCGATCCGCCGTCCCTTCCGTGCTTCTTCTGAATCCCGGCTCATTGTTTGGTCTCAACCCCCGTCAGTACACGCCACCTTCGTCGACGCGCTTGGAGAATTCGGTTTCCCCGCCAGAGGCGAGAATCTTTGCTTGTTCGACCCAGTTATCCCGAGACACGCGGCCTTTGAAGCCTGCGAGATTGGCATTGACCCATGCCTCTTCGTCAGCGGTCCAGTTCGCGATCTGGTCGAAATGATAAAAACCCATCGAGTTCAGCAGCTTTTCAAGCTTCGGCCCGACACCTTTTATTTCTTTCAGGTTATCCGGGCCACCTTCGCGGGCCTCCGACAGCGTTTCGGGCTTGGCGCCTTCGCCACTGCCTTCCAGTTTGCCATCACCGTCATAGTCCGGCGTCGCTTGGGTCGCAGGTTTTGCTTTCGCAGCGGGCTTGGCTTCGGCTTCGTATTTCCAAGACCCCTTGCGCGATGCGAGCTCCTCCTGCCCCGCGAGCGGTGTGCTTGGCTTCACGCGTGCACCCGCCTCAGCGGCTGTCTTGGCGGTGGCGGTCTTAGCTTCAGGCTGTGCTTCGGATGCTGCCGCAGCAGGTGCCGGCGACGCTACCGGAGCGGCCTTGGCCGGGCCGGTGCTTTCATCTGCGGTCTGAGCAGGCGGTGCGGCTTTGGGTGCAGGCGCGGATGTCGCGCTCGCACCGGGTGTGTGAATGTTGGTCGAACCTTGGTCCGCCGGCAGGTCGCGGCATAAGATCCAGTTGAACGCAAAGCCAAGTACGACGAATGCCAGACCGGCCATGAAGAGCGCACCGATGAAGCCCCAGCCTCCAATCGCAAGCAGAAGGATGAAGACAAGCAGCGCCACCCCTGCGGCAAGGCTCCAACATCTACGCTGGCATCCTATGCCGGATTTCTGTTTTTGCATTCGTACTCTCCCTGTCCGTGTTCAGATGTTACTTATCGTAAACATCACCTTTCTTAACACGTGCAGAAAACTCGGTCTCGCCGCCTGAGGCAAGTGTCTTGGCCTGGTCGACCCAATTGTCGCGGGTTACACGACCTTTGAAACCCTCAAGGTTTTGATCGACCCAAGCCACCTCTTCGGCGGTCCAGTTGGCGATCTGATCGAAGTGATAAAAGCCAAGGCTATTGCAAAGCGCGGCAAGTTTCGGGCCGATGCCTTTGATGCGTTTCAGGTCATCACCCTTGCCGTCGCGCGCCGCGCTCAGGGTCTCGGGTTTGGTCCCCGGCCCTTCTGCGGCAGGTGTCGCAGGTACGGCTTCTTCCTGTTCGACCTTCTCGGCGGTGGTCGCCTTGGCGTATTTCCAAGTTCCCTTCCGCGCCGCGAGCTCTGCTTGTCCTGCCAATTCAGCAGACGGCTTGATTGCGGATGTGTCTTGCGACTTCGGTGCATCTGTGGGTTTCGGTGCGGCCTCGGCTGCGGGGCGCGACGGCGCTGCAACTTCGTTTGCGGCTTTTGCCCGCGTTTGCGGGCGTCCACCGGCATCGCCCCAGGGATGCAGCAGCGGAACTTCGGTTCCGTCAATGCGCTTGACGGTGTCTCCGATATCCGTCGCCAGTTGCACAGACGCGTTGTACTGATGACGACCGCTTTCGAACTCGGTCAGGCTGGTCAGACCGGATTTCGGCTCTGCCGCATAGCGTCCATTCTGCGGGCCCGGGACCGGGACCTTGCCAGCAACCAACTCGTCGAGAATTTCACCAAACCGTTCGGCGGTCAGATCTTCGTAGTAATCCTTGCCGATCTGCGCCATCGGCGCGTTGGCACACGCACCAAGGCACTCGACCTCTTCCCAGCTGAGCTTGCCATCGGCGGACAGAGTGTGCGGCTTCGCAGCGATCTTTTCTTTGCAGACCGCGACCAGATCCTCGGCACCGCAGATCATGCAGGACGTGGTGCCGCAAATCTGAATATGCGCAACAGAACCAACCGGTTGCAGCTGAAACATGAAGTAGAATGACGCCACTTCGAAGGCCCGCATATTTGCCATACCGAGCATGCTCGCGACCGCTTCGATCGCCGGACGGGTCAGCCAACCCTCTTGTTCCTGCGCACGCCAAAGCAGCGGGATGATCGCGCTGGCCTGACGGCCTTCGGGATACTTGGTGATCTGCGCTTCGGCCCAGGCTTGGTTCTCTGGGGTGAATGCAAAACTTGCGGGTTGTTCGGAATGAAGGCGTCGTAGCATATCGTATCCTATTGCGTCATCACGCAGACAACGGGAAAAGTCTTGAACGGGTGGTCGCAGCCCAGATGGCGCATATCCGACCCGTCCGGATCATTCCGGTGCGCAGCTCCCTGTGATCAGGCGAACGCCACCATTCTCAAGCTTGACGGCCTCTTCGGCCGCAACGCGGAAGGCTGCCGTTTCGATGACCTGTTCACGGGTCAGCCCTGTCTGAAGTTCAACCGGCAGATAGTCGCTTTCGCCCACAAGTTCGCATCCGATCGAAGCCACGGCCTCATCGAATGCAACAAGATCCTCCTTCGTCACGCCATCGGGAGGCATGGCACAGGCGGTCAGCAGACCAATGCCTGCCAGCGGGGCGAAAACACGCATACTCATCTGTCGATTTCTCCAAACACAACGTCCATCGTACCAATGATGGCCGCTACGTCGGCGAGTTGGTGTCCACTTGCGACGTGGTCCATCGCCTGCAAATGCAGGTAACCCGGAGCGCGCAGCTTGGCGCGGTAAGGTTTGTTGCTGCCATCGGCTACAAGGTATACGCCGAATTCGCCCTTAGGCGCTTCAACGGCCGCATAAACTTCACCGGCAGGAACATGGAAGCCCTCGGTGTAAAGTTTGAAGTGATGGATCAACGCTTCCATCGAGGTCTTCATCTCGGACCGTTTCGGCGGCGTGACCTTGCCACGGGCAAGAACATCACCCTGCCCTTCGGGCGCGCGCAGCTTTTCGATGGCCTGCTTGATGATCTTCAGCGATTGACGCATCTCTTCCATACGGACGAGGTAGCGGTCGTAGCAGTCGCCGTTCTTGCCGACCGGAATCTGGAAGTCGAACTCGTCGTAGCACTCATAGGGCTGCGACCGGCGCAAATCCCATGCAAGACCAGAGCCACGCACCATCACACCCGAGAAACCCCAATCGAGGATTTCTTCTTCGGTCACAACGCCAATGTCCGCGTTACGCTGTTTGAAGATGCGGTTCTCGGTCAGAAGCCCATCAATATCCGCCAGAACGCGCGGGAAATCATCGGCCCATGCGTCGATATCGTCGATCAGATCGGCCGGCAGATCCTGATGCACACCACCGGGGCGGAAATAGGCCGCGTGCAGACGCGCACCACAGGCCCGCTCGTAGAACACCATCAGCTTTTCACGCTCTTCAAAGCCCCAGAGCGGCGGCGTCAGCGCGCCAACGTCCATCGCCTGCGTGGTGACGTTCAAGAGGTGGTTCAGAACACGACCGATCTCGGAATAGAGCACCCGGATCAGCGAGGCGCGACGCGGCACTTCCACGCCGGTCAGCTTCTCAATCGCCAGACACCACGCATGTTCCTGGTTCATCGGCGCCACATAGTCGAGCCGGTCGAAATAGGGCAGGTTCTGCAGGTACGTGCGGCTTTCCATCAACTTTTCGGTGCCACGGTGCAGCAGGCCGATATGCGGATCGCAGCGCTCTACGATCTCGCCGTCCAGCTCAAGCACAAGACGCAACACGCCGTGTGCCGCCGGGTGCTGCGGGCCGAAGTTGATGTTGAAGTTGCGGATCTTCTGTTCGCCAGAAACCGCGTCGATGCTGCCATCGTCAAACTTGGAGCCGTCCATCATTTCGCCTCCTGCTTCTCGTCACCCGGAAGCACATATTGCGCGCCTTCCCACGGGGACATGAAATCAAACTGCCGGTATTCCTGAACAAGGCTCACAGGTTCATAGACCACGCGCTTCTTCTCTTCGTCGTAGCGCACTTCGGTATAGCCCGTTGTCGGAAAATCCTTGCGCAGCGGGTAACCGCGGAAGCCGTAATCGGTGAGGATGCGACGCAGGTCCGGGTGGCCCGAGAACAGGATGCCGAACATGTCGAACACTTCGCGTTCAAACCAGTTGGCACTGGGATGCACGTCGGTGATCGATGGCACCATCTCGTCTTCGCGAATGCTCACGCGCAGACGGATGCGGTGGTTCTGGTACATCGACAGGAAGTGGTACACCACGTCGAAACGTTTAGGACGATCCGGGTAATCCACAGCCGTGATGTCCACCAACGACGAAAACTTGCAGGATTGGTCCGACTTCAGGAAGTCGACAAAACCGCCGATGTTCCACGGAGCCACATCAACGTTCAGTTCTCCATGGGTCACGTCCCAGGCGAGAACGCAATCCGGGCGTTTCAGCTCGATATGCTGACCAAGTTCCTTGAGGGCTTCACTCATCGTACAATTGTCCCTGTCCGGCGGATCTTCCGTTGCAGCGCCATGATGCCATAAAGCAGCGCTTCGGCTGTCGGCGGGCAGCCCGGCACGTAAACATCGACCGGAACGATCCGGTCACAGCCACGCACAACGGAATAGCTGTAGTGATAGTACCCGCCCCCGTTGGCGCAGGACCCCATCGAGATCACGTAGCGCGGCTCGGGCATCTGGTCATAGACCTTGCGCAGCGCCGGGGCCATCTTGTTGGTCAGCGTGCCTGCCACGATCATCAGGTCAGACTGGCGCGGGCTTGCGCGCGGCGCGGTCCCGAACCGCTCAAGATCGTAGCGCGGCATCGAGGTGTGCATCATCTCTACCGCACAGCAGGCCAGACCGAAGGTCATCCAGTGCAGCGAGCCCGTGCGCGCCCAGTTGATGATGTCCTCGGTCGAGGTCAGCAGAAATCCCTTGTCCGCAAGTTCAGAATTCAGGGCCTGCGTTGCGAATTCCTTGTCCGCGCCCGCAGTATTGGCTCCGGTCATCACTCCCATTCGAGTGCTCCCTTCTTCCATTCATAGGCAAAGCCGATGGTCAGTACCGCAAGGAAGACCATCATCGACCAGAAACCCACCATGCTCACATCCTGGAACGCGACCGCCCATGGGAAAAGGAACGCGATTTCTAGGTCGAAGATGATGAACAGGATCGACACGAGGTAGAACCGCACATCGAACTTCATCCGGGCATCGTCGAACGCGTTGAACCCGCATTCATAAGCAGACACCTTTTCCGGGTCCGGATTGCGCACCGCGATGATCACGGCAGCAAGGATCAGGACAAGGCCCAATCCGATGGCAATGGCCAAAAATACGAGGATTGGCAGGTATTCCCGCAGCATGTCTTC
Organism: Alphaproteobacteria bacterium; assembly: GCA_030425145.1. Classification (GTDB taxonomy): domain Bacteria; phylum Pseudomonadota; class Alphaproteobacteria; order Rhodobacterales; family Rhodobacteraceae; genus Marivita. The sequence continues at coordinate 84,473 of JAUHVK010000002.1, forward strand.
CAAGACGAGGCTCCTTTTCCCATCGCGCACCGAAACGCGCCGTCAAGTGGCGAGGTTGACTTGTGGCTGATCTACTCCCGTCTCTGCCGGGGGTCAACCGCAGGGAGCCATCTTCCCAAACACATCTATCCGCTTAAAAACAGGGCCCTTAATGCGAAATACTCCCATGCTTTGAGATAGATGCGTCAATCCGTCGGCACCGGATGCATAGAACTTCCGCGCGGTTGCGTCGCGGAAGTGACTCATGAAGTGTGCAATTGTATACCTTTATTGGCCTTGGGCCTATTTTCGGTACACCTTATGACAGGCTTTACAGGCCGCGCCGATGCGTCCCAAACCGGCCCGAAGGTCCGCTTCGGTCTCAATGCTGATCGACAGAGTCTTGGCGGCTGCTTGCAGCGCCAAAGACTTGCCCGTGAAATCGTCAAATTGCTCCCAGATCACCGGCAGAGCTTCGGAATTCGCGTCCATTTCCTGTGCTTCGAACAAGGCAGGCGTCTTGCGCGCTAGCCGCGCGATCTCAGCCGCTGCGGCCTGTGCCTCCTCGATGTCGAAAGCACGCTCTCCCTTTGCCATCGCGCCCAACACCTTGGTGTTCTCCTGCGTGACTTTCATCGCTTCCATGCGCTCCAGAACGTTCAGGTTCTTGACCCCGGAATGTGCTGCGGCCCAAGTCGCAAGACACAGCGAGGCGACCACGACGGGTAAGATGATGCGTGTCATAAGCACTCCTTTCTAAGACTCTGTTGGATCAAGCTGCCGCGTTGTAGCGTGTGAAGACTTCAGTTGTGCCATCGCGGCGGATCAGATGCACATCATAGGCTTCCCGCTCGCTTTCCGGGCCCATGCCCGGTGATCCAAACGGCATACCCGGGACCGCCAGTCCAATGGCATCGGGACGTTCGGCCAACAGCTTGCGAATGTCAGCCGCCGGGACGTGGCCTTCGATCACATAGCCGTCCACATCTGCCGTGTGGCAGGACGCCATGCTGGCAGGGATACCGCGCTTGACCTTCTCTTCGACAAGCGCCCCGCTGCTGCGCGCTTCGGTCGTGATCTGAAAGCCGTTCTGTTCCAAAATCTCGATCCACGCCGAACAGCAACCGCAATTGGGGTCTTTGAACACATGCATTTGAGGCGCGGTCTGCGCAATGGCGCTTTTCGGCAAGGTGAACGCGGCGGCGGCGCCAGCCAGAAACGCTCTGCGAGAGTAGGTCGTCATGTCGGTTTCTTCCCCATGAAGTCATTGGTTTTTGACCTGAGTAGGCCTTCCAGTAGGGGCAAGGTCAACAGGACGCTGCCTAAGAAATGGGCGGAAAAGTATGGCTTCGCTTCACGTATGCGCGATCTGCACCGGGTCTGACTAAGCGAAGAAAAATTTGGAAATGGGAGCTGTCACGGCGACGCGCTGTTACGCCGTCATCACCACCAATGCCATTGCCGTAAGAACCAGCATGATTGGCCCCCAGACCGCGCGTTCCGGTTTGGACGGGGTGATCCAGTTGAGAACGGCGCTCATGACCGTCACCCCAAGAGCGGCCCAGCCCGTCCACCTCGGCCAGCCAAGACCCGGGAAACCTGCAGCCGACAGGATCGCCAACCCCTGGAAGAGCACCACTGGGATCGACACAGCAGCAATGATGCGCCCAGGCATTGGCAAAGCGCCCTCGTGCTGGCCACCTTGCGTGTACCGGCCCAGCGGCGCACCGAGGATCAACGCGACCTGAAAAAACGCAATTGCCAGCATGGCCGTCGCGTAGAGATGTGCGATCTGTATCGTCAATGCCAGCTTGGGCTGCGCTTGTCGAAAAACGCCCCCACCCCTTCGCGCGCTTCGTCTGATTGCCAACGCCGCGCCAGCGCGTCGATGGCCATATCCACCTGTTCCGTCGTAACCCGGCCAGCAAGGTCGCGCATCAGCGCTTTGGCCTCGGCGACCGCGCCCGGTGCGCAGGACAGATAAGGAAGAACTTCGGCTTCGATTGCCGCATCCAAACCGTCAGGGTCAACCGTACGGCTCAACAGGTTCAACCGTACAGCTTCTTCCGCCCCAAAGACCCGCGCCGACATAAAGACCTCTGACGCCCGCGTCGCCCCCATCCGTGCCAGCACATACGGCCCGATATTTGCCGGGATCAGCCCCAGCCGCGTTTCGGTAAAGCCCAGCTTGGCCCCAGTAACGCCGATCGCCACGTCGCAGACCGACACAAGGCCCACTCCGCCACCAAGCGCATTGCCCTGCACCCGCCCGACAAGGGGCTGAGGCAGATCGTAAAGCGCACCCAGCACAGTTGCGATCCGGCGGCTTTCCACCCGACGCGTCTCAGCATCCATGTCGAACTGCTCTCGCATCCACGCCAAATCGCCGCCGGCGCAGAAGGTCTTGCCGTCTGCTGCCAGTACAACAACTCGAACCGACGTGTCCTTGGCCAGACCCCGAGCCGCTTCTTCCAATTCGGTCATCATCTGCGCCGACAACGCGTTGTGCTTCTCGACCCGCGCCAAGGTCACCGTCGATACCCCGCGCGCATCGGTCTCTAACCGGATCAAACTCATCCCCGCATCCTCCGCGCCATGTTCGCTGCCTCGGCCACCACATCCATGTCGAGCCCGTGCTCATACCCCAAAGCAGCCACCCGCGCGGCCACCGCTTCGGTTGCCACATTGCCCGCAGCCCCCGGCGCATAAGGGCACCCGCCAAGACCACCGACCGCTGCATCGAAAACCCGCAGCCCAAGGTCCAGCGAGGCCTCGACATTGTCACAGGCCAGGCCACCCGTATCATGGTAATGCCCGGCCAGTTTCTCCGCCGGCATCTCTTCCAGCACCACTTTCAGCATCGCGACGATCCCCTCGGGCGTGGCACGTCCAATCGTGTCCCCCAAGGACACCTCGTAACACCCCATATCGCGCAATGCCGCAATAACGCGCGCCACAGCTTTGGGCGCGACAGGCCCGTCATAGGGGCACTCGACCACGCAAGAGACATAGCCGCGCACCGGCAGTCCCCGCTCCAAAGCCGCCGCTGCCACCGGGCGGAACCGCTCCAGGCTCTCTTCAATCGTCGCGTTGATATTGGCCTTGGAAAACCCTTCCGAGGCAGATCCGAAAATCGCCACCTCGTCAGCGCCCGCCGCCACCGCATCCTCAAAGCCGCGCATGTTTGGCGTCAGAGCCGCATAGGACACACCCGGCATCCTCGTGATACCTGCCAGCACGGCACCCGAATCCGCCATCTGCGGCACCCATTTCGGGCTCACGAAACTTGCACATTCGATCCGACGGAACCCGGCGCGCGACAGGCAATCAACCAGCGCGATCTTTTCATCGACCGGGATCAGCCGCGCCTCGTTCTGCAATCCGTCGCGCGGCCCCACCTCAAAAATCTCGACGCGTTCAGCCAACGCTCCACACCCCTGCTTCTTCTCTTTCAAAATACGCAAGACGCACCATCAGCCAGCCATCTCCCACGCCGGGTAGAAATCCTGCGTATAAAGCCGCGCCCCGCCAACAGCGGGCAGAGATTTCTGAAACTCCGGCCGTTCGGTGATAAGTGCATACCAGTCGGCCACAGCCGGATGGCGATCCAGCTTGGCGAAATGCTGGGCCATGTAGACCGCCTGCCCGACCGAAATATCCGCCGCCGAAAACCCGCTGGTGAGAAGGTAATCCCGGTTCTCGACCGGTGTCGACAGTCGCGCCTCGATCGCGTCGTAACACTTAGCTAGCCGCGCCGCCTCGAGCTTCATCACGATGGGTGACCGCATCGCATCCTCATAGAGCATGATGTGCTGCTGCGTCAGCGCTGCTGCGTGCTGACTGATGGTTTCGGCGAAATGCACCCAGACAAGCCACGCCATGCGGTCCGGATCCTCCAGTCCGCGACCCATATTCGCGTCAGGGAACCGCTCGCAGAGATATTCCGTGATGGCGCCTGTCTCGAACATCCGCTCGCCTTCGATTTCGAGCGCCGGCACCCGCCCCGCTGGCGACAGCGACAGGTATTCCGGATCGCGCAGCGACTTATCAAAGGCGTGCAGAACCACCTCGAACTCCACTCCCAGCTCGTGAAGCAGCCAGAGCGTGCGCATCGACCGTGTCTGCGGGCAATGGTGCAAACGGATCATGTCTCTTCCTCTTCCAGCCGGATCAGAACAGCCCCTGCCTCGACCTGCGATCCTGCCTCTGCCATCACCTCGGCCACAGTACCATCGCGGGCCGCAAGCAGGCTGTGCTCCATCTTCATCGCCTCGAGAATGGCCAGCCGATCGCCTTTGGCCACGCTCTGCCCGGCAGAGACGAAAACCTGCCGCACCAGCCCCGGCATCGGCGCTTCGATCAGATCGCTTGACGCCCCCGCGCCTGCTTCGACATCCAGCGGATCGACATGGCGCACCACCCGCGTCGGATCGCCGAACACCGTGGCAACGCCGCTTTCGACATGCACCGCCCGCGCGGGTTGCCCGTCAAAGCGCCAGCCATTGGCCCCGTGTCGCGCCTCTACCAGAGTGTCGTCCACGGTCACGTCAATCTCACCCGGCCCACAGGCCACAGCGCGGCAGGTCAGGGTCTGCTCATCACAGGACACAACCACATCCTGTGCAATCGGAGTCCAGAGCGCAAACCCGTCCAGCGGCTGCGGTTCCCTGTCCAGACCGGCGAGCGCCAGCGCGGCCTGCGCGATCCCGGCAGCACCGGCGTGCCCAACGGAAACAAGCGCCTCCAGATCGCGCCCGATCAAGCCGGTATCCACGACACCGTTGGAAAACCCCTCGTGCCGCGCCAGCGCGCCAAGGAAGGCAAGGTTCGTCACCGTGCCGGCAACCTGCGTTTCCGCCAGGGCCTGCCGCAGCTTGCGCAAGGCCACCGCGCGGGACGGTCCGTGCACGATCACCTTGGCGATCATCGGATCGTAATGCGGGCTGATCACGTCGCCCGTCCGAACCCCGGTATCGGCCCGTGTGCCGTCGGGAAAGGCCAGATGGGCCAGCCGCCCGGTCGCGGGCAGGAACCCTGCTGGTACATCCTCGGCATAAAGCCGTGCCTCGAAACTGTGGCCAGTGATCGACAGATCATCTTGGGCGCAGGGCAATGGTTCCCCTGCCGCAACCCGCAACTGCCATTCCACCAGATCGACCCCGGTGATGGCCTCGGTCACGGGATGCTCCACCTGCAGGCGCGTGTTCATCTCCATGAACCAGAACCCGTCGGGGCGCAGCCCGTCGGAACCATCGACGATGAACTCAACCGTCCCCGCGCCTTTGTAGCCGATGGCCTCCGCCGCGCGGACCGCTGCCTGCCCCATCGCCTCGCGCATCTCGGGTGTCATTCCCGGTGCGGGCGCTTCTTCGATCACCTTTTGGTGCCGCCGTTGAAGCGAGCAATCCCGTTCAAAAAGATGCACCGCCTGCGTCCCGTCGCCAAAGACCTGCACCTCGATATGGCGCGGGCTGGTGACGTATTTCTCGATCAGAACGGCGTCATTTCCAAACGCGCCCCGCGCTTCGGCCTTGGCGCTTTCCAGTCCGTTGACGAAATCTTCGGCCCGCTCGACCAAGCGCATACCCTTGCCGCCGCCTCCGGCCACCGCCTTGATCAGTACCGGATAGCCGATGGTCCCCGCCTCGACCTCCAGATGCCCGGGATCCTGGTCCGCACCGTGATAGCCCGGCACGACCGGCACACCCGCCTCGGCCATTAGCGCCTTTGCGGCGTCCTTAAGCCCCATCGCCCGGATCGCCTTTGCTGAAGGTCCAATGAACACCAGACCCGCCGCCTCGACCGCGTCAACGAAATCGGGGTTTTCGGACAGAAACCCATAACCCGGATGGATCGCCTGCGCACCTGTCGCCAGCGCCGCCGCGATGATCGCTTCGCCGCGCAGGTAACTCTCGCTGGGCGACGCCCCACCAAGCGATACCGCCACGTCCGCCATTTCCACATGGCGCGCCTGCGCATCTACATCGGAATGCACCGCCACGCTGCGCACGCCAAGGCGTCTGCACGTGTCGATCACCCGGCAGGCAATCTCGCCCCGGTTGGCTATCAGGATCGTGTCAAACATCTCGCACCACCGCTTCTCTTCATCTTGCCCGTTCACTTCGGGGGGTTGGAGCTGCACCCCAATTACATCCGGAACACACCAAAGCGCGTGTCCTCGATGGGCGCGTTCAACGCCGCCTCCAGCGACAGCGACAGCACCGCGCGCGTCTTGCGGGGATCCACGATCCCGTCATCCCACAGGCGGGCCGAGGCATAGAGCGGATGCGCCTGTTCCTCGAACATCTCGATGGTCGGGCGCTTGAATTCTGCTTCTTCCTCGGCCGACCACGAACCGCCGCCGCGTTCGATCGCGTCGCGCTTGACGGTCGCCAGAACGCCCGCTGCCTGCTCACCGCCCATCACGCTGATGCGCGAGTTTGGCCATGTCCACAGAAAGCGCGGCTGATAGGCCCGGCCCGACATGCCATAGTTCCCGGCACCGAACGACCCGCCAACCAGCATCGTGATCTTCGGAACCGAGGTACAGGCCACGGCTGTCACCATCTTTGCCCCATGCCGCGCGATGCCTTCGTTCTCGTATTTCCGCCCCACCATGAAGCCGGTGATGTTCTGCAGGAACACCAGCGGGATCTTGCGCTGAGAGCACAGCTCGACGAAATGCGCGCCCTTCTGTGCGGCCTCGGAAAACAGCACGCCGTTATTGGCGATGATCCCCACGGGCCAGCCATCGACATGGGCAAAGCCGGTTACCAATGTCTCGCCAAAGCGCGGTTTGAACTCGTCGAAATACGAGCCATCTACGACCCGCGCGATCACCTCGCGGATGTCATAGGGCGTCCGCAGGTCTCCCGGCACCACGCCAAAAATCTCGTCGGGATCGTAGGCCGGGTCTTCCGATGCTTGCCGCAGAGCGGATTTCGGCGCACCGCCCAATGACCCAATCGCGCGACGCGCCAGCGCCAAAGCGTGTCCGTCATCCTCGGCAAGGTAATCGGCCACACCCGAAAGCCGCGTGTGCACGTCGCCGCCACCCAGATCCTCGGCTGTGACCACCTCACCCGTCGCCGCTTTCACCAAGGGCGGACCGGCCAGAAAGATCGTGCCCTGCTCCTTTACGATGATCGTCACATCCGACATCGCAGGGACATAAGCCCCGCCCGCCGTACAGGACCCCATCACCACGGCGATCTGTGCGATGCCCTTCGCGCTCATCCGCGCCTGATTGTAGAAGATCCGTCCGAAATGGTCGCGGTCGGGGAAGACCTCGTCCTGATTGGGCAGGTTCGCGCCGCCCGAGTCGACCAGATAGATGCAGGGAAGGTGGTTCTCTTCCGCGATTTCCTGCGCGCGCAGGTGTTTCTTGACGGTCATCGGGTAATAGGTGCCGCCCTTCACGGTGGCGTCGTTGCACACCACCATGACCTGACGGCCCATGACCCGACCCACGCCCGCGATGACCCCGGCACAGGGCGCGGCCCCGTCGTATAGACCATGGGCCGCCGTCGCGCCGACCTCCAGAAACGGCGATCCGGGGTCGAGCAGGTTCGCCACCCGGTCGCGGGGCAGCATCTTGCCGCGCGAGACATGCCGTTCCCGTGCACGGTCGCCGCCACCCGCCGCAGCCAGGTCTGCAGCCTCGCGCACCACGCGCAGCGCCTCCAGGTGGGCGGCGATGTTCGCCTTGAACTGTTCAGACGAGGCAATCGCCTGTGATCGAAGTTTCATCTTATTGTCCCCGCATGTCGCGCAGTTCGATTGCGCGTCCGGCTGTCATGGTCAGGTGGCAGTTGGCCGCCACAATTGAACGGATGGTTCCGTCCTGCCACATTGCATAGCGCGCGGCGCAATCGGCATCGCGAAAGGTGATCCACGCCCGTTGCGCATCACGGAGGGCATCCGACCGGTCCATGACCTGCGACAGCCCCTGTTCGTCGGCGGTTTCGTTCGCCATCTGCGTCCACCTGTATTCCTCGTTCAGGATCACATCCCACATCGCGGTTTCGGCCTGGATGCACTCGGTGATCCCGATGGTGGTCGATCCTCCGGGCCGTTCCTGACACTGGCCAGATGCCTGCCCCAGGCAGAGCGGGTAAAGCGCGCCGATCTCGGTGTTCTCAAAGCAGTCCCGCACGATCTGCTGATCAATGCTGAAATCCTGCGCTCCGCCGATCTGCGGGGCGCACATCAGTGCCGCGATCATCAAAACGCGCTTCACGCCAGACCCTCCCCACTGGCCCACGCCTTGAGCTCTTTGCGGATCACCTTGCCGGTGACGGTCATCGGCAGTTCTTCAAGGAATTCGATTTCCCTTGGGCAAGAATAACTTGCAAGGCGATCCTTAACCCAATCCTGAAGGTCCATAACCGAGGCGTTAACGCCCTCTTTGAGCACCACATAGGCCTTGACGATCTCGGTCCGCAGCGCGTCAGGCTTGCCCACCACACCGCAGGTCGCAACCGCCGGATGGGCGAGCAGGCAGTCTTCGATCTCCGCCGGTCCGATCCGATATCCGGCTGAGGTGATTACGTCGTCCTCACGTCCAAGAAAGGTGATCGTCTCACCCACCTTGATCCCACGGTCGCCAGTCACCATCCAATCGCCACGGAACTTCTCGGCGGTTGCTTTGGGCTTGCGCCAGTATTCCAGCATCATAGACGCCGATCCACGTCGCACGGCGATGTCGCCCTCTCCGTCGCAGGGCAAGCCATCCGCCCCGATCACCGCCACCTGATGCCCCGGCACCGCCCGGCCCATGGAGCCCGGCACAGCGTCGAACGACGCGCCGCAGGACGACACGATCATGTTGCATTCGGTCTGACCGTAGAATTCGTTGATCGTCACGCCAAACGCCTCGCGCCCCCAAGCGAGTATCTCGGCCCCGAGCGGTTCGCCGCCACTGGCGACCGATCGCAGACCGTCGATCCGGGCATCCGCCGCCTTGAGCATCCGCAGGGCAGTTGGTGGGAAAAACACATTGCGCACAGTGCCTTCCCGGCAAATCCGCGCGCAGTCTTCGGCCGAAAACTTTGGCATCCGCGCCGCAACCACAGGCACCCCAAGCGCAAGCCCCGGCATAAGCACGTCGAACAGACCACCGATCCACGCCCAGTCAGCAGGCGTCCAGATTACGTCGCCCTCCTGCCCGAGAAAATCGTGGCTCATCTCGACACCCGGCAAGTGCCCGGTCAGCATCCGATGCCCATGCAGAGCGCCTTTGGGCGCCCCCGTCGTGCCACTGGTGTAGATCAGCACCGCCGCATCGTCTGGCCCGGTTTCAACCATTGCGCGGGTGCCGGATGATGCGCCCAGATCGCTGCGGGTGACGGTGGCAACGCCCAGCCCGGTCAGCTGCACCACGCCTTCGAGGTCGGTCACGACAACGCCGACCCCCGAATCTTCGATCCGTGTGCGCAGCGCGTCGGTCTTGAACAACTTGAACAGCGGTACCGAGATCGCGCCCAACCGCCACGCGGCAATATGGGCAGCGGCGCAAAGTGGTGATTGCGACAGCAGCACGCCCACCCGATCGCCCTTCATCACCCCGCGCTCGATCAACGCGACTTCAACCTGCCGCGACCGATACCACAGGTCGCCATAGGTCACGGGTCGCACATGCTCTGGCGTCACCTCAATGATCGCAACGCGCCCCGGATCGGTGGCCGCCCAACCATCACAAACCTGATGCGCCATGTTCAACGATGCGGGCAAGTCCCAGTCGAACCCCTTGCACAGCGCATCATAAGGCGCGGGTCTTAGCATCGAACGCGGGCTCATATCGACAGCCTGTCGGGCAAAGTCTGCCCGTCAGTCGAAATCAGGCGACCAAACCGGGTGACGTGATAGACCAGATCATTGCACTTCACGGTGATCCAAGCCCCATCGACCTGCCCCGCCAGCCCGACGCAATCCCCGACCTGCGCGGTGGGGCCGCCGTCTTGCATGACATAGCGCGTGGCAATGGCGTTGATCACATCGGTCTCCGTTATCGTGGCCGCGATCCAACCATAGCGGAACGCAAGCAAAGCGCCCACCAGCGTGGCAAGTCCCAAAGGCACAAACCACACCCAGCTTGGCATCGTCAGCTCATCGCCGCCATCATTTCGCGGCCCACCAGCATGCGCCGGATCTCGGACGTGCCCGCGCCGATCTCCATCAGCTTGGCATCGCGGAAGATGCGCGCAACCGGTGCGTCAGACAGGAAGCCCGCGCCACCCATCGCCTGAACAGCCTGATGCGCCTGCACCATTGCCTGTTCACTGGCATAGAGACAGCAGGCGGCGGCGTCCTGACGGGTCACATCGCCTCGGTCGCAAGCCTTGGCGACTTCGTAGACATATGCGCGGGCCGAGTTCATCGCCGTGTACATATCGGCCATCTTGCCCTGCATCAGTTGGAAATTTCCAATCGGCTGACCAAACTGCTTGCGCTCGGCCATATAGGGCATGATTTCGTCCAGACAGGAGGCCATGATGCCAAGGCCAATGCCGGCAAGCACCACACGCTCATAATCCAGGCCGGACATCAAAACGCGCACGCCCTTGCCCTCTTCGCCCAGCACGTTTTCGAACGGCACTTCGACATCGTCAAAGATCAGTTCGGCAGTGTTCGACCCACGCATCCCCAGTTTATCGAAATGCGGGGAGGTGCTGAACCCTTTCATCGACTTTTCGATCAGGAACGCGGTGATCCCTTTGGAACCGGCATCCGGATCGGTCTTGGCATAGACGACAAGCGTGTCGGCATCCGGGCCGTTGGTGATCCAGTATTTGTTGCCGCTCAGCCGGTAGTAATCGTTCCGCTTTTCCGCGCGCAGTTTCATCGACACCACGTCCGACCCAGCCCCGGGTTCGGACATCGCCAACGCACCAACATGCTCACCGGAGATCAAACCCGGAAGGTATTTTGCCTTTTGTTCTGCGTTACCGTTCAACTTGATCTGGTTCACACACAGGTTCGAATGCGCGCCGTAGGACAGCGACACCGAGGCGGATGCCCGCGCCACCTCTTCCACGGCGACGGTATGCGCAAGATAGCTCATACCCGCACCGCCGTATTCCTCGTCCACGGTGATGCCCAAGAGACCAAGCTCGCCCATTTCGGTCCAAAGCTCGGGCGGGAAATTGTTGGAACGGTCGATCTCGGCCGCCATCGGCTTGACGCGTTCCTGCGCCCAGCGATGCACCATCTCGCGCAAGGAATTGACGTCTTCCCCAAGATCGAACTGCATGGTCGCGTTAAACATTCGCCTCTCCCCGAGCGGATTTATTGAACACTTGTTCAAATCTTACGAGAAACTCTGTCGTCAGGTCAAGCGCAAGGAACTGTCCGCAACATCGGGCGTTGACTGCCCGAACCACAGAAACAGCAAAAGGACACTCTCATGACCGCGACCTTCACCGACACTTTCTGGAGCAACATGAACAAAATCCACGTTGTTTTGCTTGGCGCGGGCGATGGCGCACCGGTGCCGATGTCGCCACTGGCACGCAAGGAAGATGGTGCGATCTGGTTCATCACGTCTGCCGATCATGACAGTTTCAAAGCCGCCAAAGCGGTTGCAGACGCCGACATCTACCTTTGCGATTCGGCGGGCCATATGTACGGCACCGTCAAAGGCCGCCTGTCCGCATCGCAGGACGACGACAAACTGGACGAGCTTTGGTCACCGATGGCCGCCGCATGGTTCGAGAACGGGCGTGAGGATGACTCGGTAAGGCTGATGAAATACATTCCGCGTGAGGCTGAGATCTGGGCCACTGATGGCACCGCCAAGTATCTGTTCGAGACCATCAAGGCGAATGTCACTGACAGCAAACCCGACACCGGCACCTACGGCATGATTCACTTTTGAGGACGTCACATGAAGAATTTTTGGATCACTTTCCTGCTTGGTTTGGCCGCACTGACCCCGGCGCGGGCCGAACAGGTGGGCGAAGTCGGCGTCGACTGGGTTGGCAATGATATCATCATCGAGGCCATCGCCGACCCGGATGTGGAAGGTGTAACCTGCCACATTGCCTATTTTGAGCGGGGCCTGATTGACCGGCTCAGCAAAGGCAACTGGTTCGAAGACCCTTCAAACGCGTCGATCTCGTGCCGTCAGACTGGGCCAATCACGATTGGAGACATTGATCGCGACGATGATGGTGAGGACGTTTTCCGCGCCTCGCGGTCGATCATCCTCAAGTCGCTAAGGGTGAAGCGCATCTTTGATGAAAAGAACCGGACACTGATCTACGTCGCCCACGCGGCTGAACTGACCGACGGGTCAGCCAAGGTGTCGATGTCGACGGTTCCGCTTTACGGATCAGATTGAGGCATTGTCGTCCTCGGGTCACGCCCGAGGACTGCACCCACTATCCTACCCCAGCAACCGCACCGCCACGTTCGGTAGTTCGTCAAAGTGCTGGATGATTGCGTCCGGTTCCAAAGCCGCCATGTCTTCACCCGACGGGCCGAACCCGACCAGAACACAGGCGACCCCTACAGCGCGCGCCGTGTCGCGATCCGTGACTGTATCGCCGATTAGACAGCTTTGCCCGACAATACCCCCCGCCCGTTCCACCGCCGCGATGTAAGGGGCCGCATCCGGTTTGCGGGTGGGTAGTGTGTCAGCCCCGATCAACGAGCTAAACGCATCCCGGACACCCAGCCGGGTCATCAGCGTTTCCGCAAGACCTTCCGGCTTATTGGTGCAGATGCCCACGACCATTCCGTGCGATTTCAACGCCTCAACCGCCTCCATCGCGCCGGGGTAAAGAACGGTATGCGTGTCAATCGCATCGCCATAAGCTGACAAAAGCACCGGGTAATACCGGTCAATCAAATCGGCGGAATACTGCCCAGACCGCTCCAACCCCAGTGCCAGCATGGCCCGTCCGCCACGCAGCGCCGTTCCGGCATCGGCCAAGGGGTCGAGACGGGTGTCAAAACCCATTTTCTCAAAGCAATGATTGGCCGCCGCAATCAAATCACCACTGGTGTCGGCCAGCGTTCCATCAAGGTCAAAAATGACTGTCCGCACCACGTGTCTCCTGTCACATCTCGCAACCACAAGTGAAATTAGTCGCCTTGCGGCACTCGGCCAGAGCGATAAAAGGAGCGGAGGCAAAAGACAAAGAGAAACCCAATGAGCACAGCCCTGGTCATTCTTGCAGCGGGCAAAGGCACCCGCATGGAATCGGACCTTCCGAAAGTCCTGCACAAGATCGGTGGCGCGCCGCTCTTGCATCACGCGATGCTGTCCGCGTCGGCTTTGGAGCCGGAGCGCACTATTGTCGTGACCGGGCACGGAGCCGAGCTTGTCGATGCCGCCGCACAGGATTTCGACCCCGACGCGAATGCCGTCCGCCAGAAAGAACAGTTGGGCACAGCCCATGCCGTCGCTCAGGCGCGCGAAGCACTGGACGGCTTTGATGGCGAAGTGATCGTTCTCTACGGCGACACGCCTTTCATCACCACTGATACGCTGGAACAGATGATCGCAGCCCGCGCGACACATGACATCGTTGTGCTTGGGTTCGAAGCCACCGATCCCGGCCGTTATGGCCGGTTGCTCATGGACGGTGAAACGCTTTCGAGGATCGTTGAATACAAAGACGCCACGGAAGAAGAACGCGCGGTCACACTATGTAATTCGGGCGTCATCTGCGCCGATGCCCGCACGCTTTTCGATCTGGTCGCGGCCGTGGGCAACGACAATGCCTCTGGCGAATACTACCTGACCGACATTATCGGCCTCGCCAACGCGCGTGGTCTCAAGGCCACTGCCGTCACCTGTGACGAGGCAGAAACGCTGGGCATCAATTCCCGTCTGGAACTGGCCAGTGCCGAAGCGCTGTTCCAACAGAACAAACGCCGCGCTCTGATCGAGGATGGCGTGATGATGCAGGCCCCCGACACGGTGTTCCTGTCGTTCGATACGATTATTGGCCGTGATGCGGAAATCGAACCCAACGTGGTTTTTGCCCCCGGCGTCACTGTCGAATCCGGTGCCCGTATCCGCGCGTTCAGCCATCTAGAAGGCGCCCATGTCAGCCGCGGTGCCACCGTCGGGCCGTTCGCCCGCCTGCGCCCCGGCGCCGAACTGGCGGAAGACGTGCATATCGGCAACTTCGTCGAGATCAAGAACGCCGCGATTGATGAAGGTGCCAAGGTCAATCACCTCACCTATATCGGCGATGCCGAGATTGGCGCGCGGTCGAACATCGGCGCAGGCACCATCACCTGCAACTATGACGGCGTGATGAAGCACCGCACCACCATCGGACGCGACACGTTCATAGGATCGAACACTATGCTGGTCGCCCCGGTGACTGTGGGCAACGAAGCGATGACCGCGACCGCCACAGTAGTGACCAAAGACGTTCCGGATGGCGCAATGGCGATTGCGCGGACAGATCAGACCAACAAGGACGGTTTCGCGCGCAAGCTCTTCAGCATCTTGCGCGCCAAGAAAGCCAAGCAGGCAAAGGGTTAAGCGTATGTGTGGAATTATTGGCGTACTTGGGCAGCACGAAGCCGCCCCCCTCCTGGTCGAGGCACTCAAGCGTCTAGAATATCGCGGCTATGACAGCGCGGGTATTGCGACGGTCAACAAGGGTGTGCTGGACCGCCGCCGCGCGGTTGGCAAGCTGGTGAACCTGTCGGACCTGCTGGTCCACAATCCACTTCCCGGCAAATCCGGGATCGGCCACACCCGCTGGGCCACTCATGGCGAGCCCAACACCAAGAACGCTCACCCGCACCAGTCTGGCCCGGTGGCCGTTGTCCACAATGGGATCATTGAGAACTACAAGGAACTGCGCGCCGAACTGGCTCAGCATCAGGTCACACCTCAAACAGACACTGATACGGAAACCGTCGCGCTGCTCACACATCACTATGTTGAGCAGGGCATGACCCATGTCGAGGCCGCCCGCACATGTCTGGCCCGCTTGGAAGGCGCGTTTGCGCTGGCTTTCCTATTTGATGGCGAAGACGACCTGATCGTCGCAGCCCGAAAGGGCAGCCCCTTGGCCATTGGGCATGGAGACGGCGAAATGTTCGTCGGTTCCGACGCCATTGCGCTTGCGCCGATGACCGATACCATCACCTATCTCGAAGAAGGTGATTGCGCGGTCCTGACCCGACAGACACTTGATATCTTTGATGAAAGCGGTGCGCGCGTCACACGCGAAAGCCGCACCATCAACACCGACGCCACCCGCGTCGACAAGGCGGGATACAAGCACTTCATGGCCAAGGAGATCGCCGAACAGCCCACCGTTCTGGCCGATGCCCTGCGCGCCTATCTCGATGGCAATACGATTGTCCTGCCGGATGCGCTGCCCGATTTCAGCAAGATTGACCGCCTCACCATGGTCGCCTGTGGCACCGCGTTCTATGCCTGCCTAACCGCGAAATACTGGTTCGAGCAACTGGCGGAGATACCGGTTGAGGTCGATATCGCATCGGAATTCCGCTACCGCGAGCCTCCGATCCCGGCGCGCAGCGTTGCGCTCTTCGTGTCGCAATCCGGCGAAACCGCCGACACGCTGGCTGCGCTGCGGTATTGCAAGGGCAAGGCCGACAGCATTCTGTCGGTGGTCAACGTGGCCGAAAGTTCCATCGCTCGCGAAAGCGATGTGGCGCTGCCGATCCACGCGGGTGTCGAAGTCGGTGTGGCCTCGACCAAGGCGTTCACATGCCAGCTCAACACACTGCTGCTGCTCGCACTTCATGCCGCCGTTGTACGGGGCGTGATGTCCCCAGAAGAACTGGCCGAGAAACTCTCTAGCCTCCGGGGGTTGCCCGGCCTGTTCAACATCGCGCTCGATCGCGATCCGGCCATGGCCGACGCTGCCCACAAGATCGCCGAGGCGCGGGACGTTTTGTTCCTTGGGCGTGGATTGATGTACCCACTTGCGCTGGAAGGCGCACTTAAACTTAAAGAAATCAGCTATATACACGCCGAAGCTTATGCGTCTGGAGAACTCAAGCACGGGCCAATCGCCCTCATCGACAAGAGCGTTCCAGTGATCGTCATGGCACCCCGTGATGCACTATTCGAAAAGACCGTGTCGAACATGCAAGAGGTCATGGCCCGTGGCGGCAAGGTCTGCTTGATCACAGATGCCGCAGGAGCCGAAGCCGCAGGAGCGGATGTCTGGCGCACTGTCATTCTGCCCGCAGTTGACCCGATGCTCTCGCCCCTGCTCTACGCCTTGCCCGCGCAATTGATCGCTTACCATGCGGCCATCGCCAAAGGCACGGATGTCGACCAGCCCCGCAACCTTGCCAAATCCGTTACAGTGGAATGACGCTGGACGACGCCCTTGACCAACTGCGCGCGCAGGCCGAGCCGGGCCGCGACGTGCAGATGGCTGCCTACCATAAGGTTGACCGCCCCTATCTGGGCGTCGCCAACCCGAACACGGACGCGCTTGTCCGGGACTGGCGTCAGAACCTTGATCTCGACACACGGCTGAAATTGGCGTCTGATCTTTGGAACACAAATATCTTTGAGGCCCGCGTGGCCGCCGCCAAACTGCTGACACAGGCCCGGATCAAACCCTCAGACGACGCTGCATGGCAGTTGATCCAAAGTTGGGTGCCCGATTTCGACAGCTGGGCCATCGCTGATCACGCCTGCATGGCAGGTCAACGACGCTTGACAGCAGACCCGTCTCGTCTGGATGAGGTCGAACGCTGGACCACCAGTGATCACATGTGGACCCGGCGCGCGGCATTGGTCATTACCCTTCCCTGGACCAAGCAGAACCACCCCAACTCTGAGGAAACCGCGGCCCGCGATCGCATCTTGGGTTGGGCCGCTACTTATGTCAGCGACCCTGATTGGTTCATCCAGAAAGCCGTCGCCTGGTGGCTGCGCGATCTGTCAAAACACGACCCGGATCGCGCCCGCGCCTTTTTGGCGGCGCATGGCGAACAGATGAAACCCTTTGCCCGCAAAGAAGCCGCGCGCCACCTACCCGCCTGAAAACACCTGCACTTCCGCGAGTTCGGTCAGAGGCACCCCCAACAGGCGCATTGCTGGCAGCGACATCCGGCTTCCCCCGCCGTCAATCGGCAACAGGTCGACCTGCACCGTTGCACCCGTCGTGGGGTAAACCACCCGCCCCTTCGCCGGAGCCGCGACAAGCGCCGTTTCAAGCCAGAAACCGGGACGCACCGGATCTCCTAGCGACACGATCGTTGTCCCGAGACTTTTTTCGCCACTGGCATCAGTCGCCGTCTTCGCGGCTTCCCGCTCTTCGGCGGTGGTCGTGTCGAACTCGTCCACCGTCCGGGCCGAAGTCGGCGGCCGCCGCGCTTCAAGCTCAACAGTATCCGGCCTCGATTGCGGTCGCATCTGGCCCGTGCTGTCTGCCGCGTCGATCGGAGCAAAAACCCCCATCTGGCCACACCCGGTCAAAATCGCGCAAAGACCCAAAAACTTAATTGTCTTTTGCATTTTGCCTCCGACCTTGGTCTTGAATTTCCGTATTTCGCCATACTTGCCCAGTCATCGACGAAAGGCTAGGCTCCCCGGCATGACACCGCTTATTGATCCTTTTCAGCGCGCGATCACCTATCTGCGCGTATCCGTGACAGACCGCTGCGACTTCCGCTGCGTCTATTGCATGTCCGAAAACATGACTTTCCTGCCCAAGAAAGAGCTGCTGACTCTGGAAGAGCTGGATCGCATGTGTTCGACCTTTGTCGGTCTCGGTGTGGAGAAGCTAAGGATCACCGGCGGTGAACCGCTGGTCCGGCGGGACATCATGACATTCTTCCGTGCGATGACCCGCCATCTTGATGCGGGTACGCTCAAGGAACTGACGCTGACGACCAACGGCTCTCAGCTCGACCGCTTTGCAGGAGAGCTCTTTGATGCTGGCGTACGCCGGATCAACATCTCGCTCGACACTCTGGACGACAAAAAATTCGCTGACATCACGCGCTGGGGTCGATTGCCGCAAGTGATCAAGGGCATTGACGCCGCGCAAAAGGCCGGAATGCGGGTCAAGATCAATACCGTTGCGCTCAAAGGCTTTAACGAAGACGAGCTCTTCACCCTCACCGAATGGTGCAAAAGCCGCGACATGGACCTTACCTTTATCGAGGTCATGCCGATGGGCGATATCGGCAACGAAGACCGCTTGGGCCAGTACTGGAAACTCAGCGACCTGCGTGACGAGCTGCGCAAGGAATACACGCTGACCGACTTGCCTGAGCGCACCGGTGGCCCGGCGCGCTATGTCCGGGTCGAAGAAACCGGCCAGAAGATTGGCTTCATTACGCCGCTCACGCATAATTTCTGCGAAAGCTGCAACCGAGTGCGTCTGACCTGCACCGGTGAGCTCTTCATGTGTCTGGGGCAGGAAGACAATGCCGACCTGCGTTCGGCGCTGCGCAACCACCCCAACAGCGACGCCCCGTTGGAGCAGGCGATCCGCGACGCGATCACACTGAAGCCCAAAGGGCATGACTTCGATTATTCACGTCAGACGGTGGACGGTCGCGTCTCGCGCCACATGAGCCATACCGGCGGCTGACCTGTCACGCGTGCGAGGGGCCAGCCCCTCGCGCTCCCCGAAGTATTTTTGAACCAGAGAAGAACAGCGAGAGGCTGCGGCGGGCCTGTTGCGCTAATAACCTTTCCTCGGATCTTTTCTCAAAGACAGGTTCAGACCCGCGAAATCTGACCCCCTCCGACAGGCGCGCGCACACCCGTCGTACCCGGCGCCGAGGTCGGTAGCCCGCGCAGCACCCGAACGGCAAGATAGGCGAAGGCCTGCGCCTCCAGCATGTCACCGTCCAGCCCCACCGTCTCGACCGGCTGCACCGGACAGTCGAGCGCGCTTTCCAGCATGGCCATCATCACCGGGTTGTGCCGACCACCTCCGGTGACCAGAACCCGCTCGGGTGGCACGGGACAATGCTCCATTCCCTGCATGACTGCTGCCGCCGCCATCGCCGTCATGGTCGCCGCCGCATCCGCGTCGCCCAGCTCCCGCACCAAATCGAGCATCAGGGAAAAATCATTTCGATCCAGCGACTTAGGTGGCATCTTGCGAAAGTACCCTTCCTCAAGGAACAACTCCAGCGCACCATCGACCACCTGCCCCTTGGACGCCAAAGCGCCGTCTTTGTCGTAAGGCACCCCGCGTCTCTCCATTAGCAGATCGTTGATCGGTGCATTGGCCGGCCCGGTGTCAAACGCGAGAAGCGCGCCCTCCTCCTGCGGCGCGCGCGACGACGGATCGACCCATGTCAGGTTGCCCACTCCGCCAAGGTTGAGGAAGGCCAGAGGCGCCTCCGCCCCGATCCATTTCGCACAGGCCCAATGAAAGAACGGCGCAAGCGGTGCACCTTCACCGCCCATCTCCACATCATTCGACCGGAAATCCCAAACAACCGGAAGGCCGAGCGCTTGCGCCAAGGCCGCGCCATCACCCAGTTGATGCGTGCCACGCCCGCGCGGATCATGCGCAAGCGTCTGGCCATGAAAGCCCACCACATCGGCCTCGAACCCGGTGAGCGCCGCAATATGCGCCTGCACCACCACATCTGCCGCCGCATCCAGATCGTCGTCGGGCCATTTACCCAACGCCGCGCGCAGAACCTCCTGTTCGTGGGTCGAGTACTCCCGATACCCGGACGTGCCGAACTCGGTAATCGTCACCCCGTCGGTCCGCACCAGCGCCGCATCGACCCCGTCCAAAGACGTGCCGGACATTGCGCCCAAGGCCCATATCGGTTCTGCCAACTTGCCCTTCACCTTTTGCCCTGCCCTGCGTATAGCTGCCTCCACCATTTTATAACGAGGCAATCCCATGACCTACCATCCCAAATCGGACTTCATGCGCGTCATGATGGAGCGTGGCTTTTTGGCCGACTGCACCGATTATCAGGGCCTTGACGATGCGCTGATCAAAGGGGTGGTTCCGGGTTATATCGGGTTCGATGCCACGGCTAAGTCGTTGCATGTGGGCAGTCTCATCCAGATCATGATGCTTCGCTGGTTGCAGAAGACCGGTCACAAGCCGATCACGCTCATGGGCGGTGGCACAACCAAGGTGGGCGATCCATCCTTCCGTGCAGATGAGCGTCCGCTGCTGACGCCGGAACAGATCGACGACAATATCGACGGCATCAAGCAGGTCTTCGCCAAGTACATCTCTTACGATGACGGCCCCACCGGGGCATTGATGCTGAACAATGCCGAATGGCTGGACGAGCTCAACTACCTCGATTTCCTGCGCGACATCGGGCGGCATTTCAGCGTGAACCGGATGCTGTCGTTTGAGAGCGTCAAATCGCGCCTCGACCGCGAGCAGTCGCTGTCCTTCCTCGAATTCAACTACATGATCCTGCAGGCCTACGACTTCCTCGAGTTGAACCGCCGCTACGGCTGTCTGGTGCAGTTCGGCGGATCGGACCAGTGGGGCAATATCGTCAACGGCATCGACCTGACCCGCCGCGTGCTGGATCACGAGATCTACGGCCTGACCTCGCCGCTGCTGACCACCAGCGACGGCAAGAAGATGGGCAAATCCGCCGATGGCGCGGTCTGGCTCAATGCCGACATGCGCAGCCCTTACGAGTTCTGGCAGTTCTGGCGCAACACCACCGATGCGGATGTCGGCCGCTTCCTCAAGCTCTACACTGAGCTGCCGATCGACGAATGTGACCGCCTTGGCGCACTCGCCGGGTCCGAGATCAACGACGCCAAGATCATCCTCGCCAACGAAGTGACAACGCTCTGCCATGGCGCTGAGGCCGCTGCGGCAGCCGAGGCCACCGCGCGCGAAGTTTTCGAGAAAGGCGGCATCGGCGATGACCTGCCCACGGTGGCCCTCACCTCCGAGGACATTGGCGATGGCATCTCCATCGTGCAGTTGATCGTCAAGACAGGCCTCGCCAAATCCGGCAAAGAGGCCAAGCGCCTGATCGCCGAAAACGGTGCGCGGCTTGATGACGAACCGCTCACCGATGCGGGACTGATGATCGACGCGTCCGCATTGACCAACCCGATCAAGCTTAGCGCGGGCAAAAAACGTCACGCTCTGGTGAAGATGGGCTGACCCAGCACCGCGCCCGGCGTCTTTGAGGATGCCGGGCGCGTGTTAACCAAACGGCAAGGTTCGCGCGCCATCTTGCGCGCATGTTGCCCAACCCGCTCCCGCAATCAGATGCTTACGCCAATACCCTGCGTGCCCTCGGGACGCAGGTGCGCACCGACGCGATTGGTCATCAGGGCCGCTGCCTGATTCAGACGCGTCAAATCCCAATCATTGGCTCCGTCAACCTCATCTCCCGCGGTCCAGTCGGGTTGAGCAAAGAGGATGAGGTCGAATATCTGCTGAGGCTGAACGTGCGGGGACCGCTGATCATCAACACCCAAAGCCCGGACACACCAACTGACGGGTTGATCCGATTAACTCAGCCAAAATCTGTGGCATTGCTGACGCTCAGTGAACCAAGCCGAATGCGCAAGAACTTGCACTCATCCTGGCGCAATGCGTTGAACCGGGCGGAGCAAGGCGATCTGCGCATCACAAACACCGCCTACCACCCGGCTCACCACGCCTGGCTCGTCCAAGCCGACCGCGCCCAACAAAAATCCAAAGGCTACCGCAACTGGCCGACCCGACTGCTCGACACCTTTGCCCGGGAAAACCCAGGTCAGGCCCGTGTCGTGACGGCGCAGAACAGCGGCAGACCGATCGCAGGGATGCTGATCCTCTGCCATCGACCATGGTCGACCTATCACATCGCCGTCACAACGCAGGCGGGCCGCGCAGCGAACGCGCATACTCTCATGCTGTGGCAGACGATGCTCTGGTTGCAGGCCCGCGGCTACACCAAACTGGATCTCGGCTTGCTCACCGGACCGGACGGTCTTGTTCGGTTCAAGCTCCGCACCGGCGCGCAGAGGCATCAGTTGGGCGGAACATGGCTGCGTCTCTTACCCGCCTTCCGACGTCAGTTCCCCAGCATCCAGATGCCCTCCGGCCAGAAGGCGTGATAGGCAAAGGCGAACATCACATCATGCGGCACATCCCGGCCCTGCCCGTCGCGCACCCGGATCGACCCGACATCGCGGCCATCACCGATCCGACCTGTGTCCAGCGCCGAGGCTTGCCCCGAGCGCCACGAGATCACAACCCCGGCTTCGCGCACTTCACCCTCCTGCACCAATCGTTCCATGGGCCAAGCCCGGTCCCCTACCCGGATCACCCGCGCAAGCGCATCGATCCCATGCGGCGGCAATTCTCCTGAATAAAGGAAAGGCCGTGCCGAACTGTCATAGCCGCGATACGGATTGCGCCCATAGTCGCGGTTATAGCGTGGCTCTGCCATCACCAACCCGTCGGGATGACGCTCCAGAAACTCGGCCCAGCTTTCCATCCAACTTGGCAACGTCTTCAACTCTGCCCCGGTCAGGTCGCCGACAATCGCCTCACCAATCGCCTGCTGCCACCAGCTTTCCGTCTCCCGGTCATACATGATCATGTCCGAATGGCGCAGCTTGCCCGAGACACCAAAACTCAGCACCCGGCCATCAACCCGTCGATCAAAGGTCAGCGCCGAATTGCACAAGGGACAGAAGGTCACCGCCACCGGCACACCACCCACCACATCGTTCACAATCTCATGCCAGGTCAGGTACCGGATCGGATAAGCCCGCGCCTGTCCACCCATCTCCAGCGTGATCACCGGTTCCGATGGTGCGACCCCGGACTTGCCCGAGGCGGGCACGAAATTTGGGTTGTCGAGAGCCGGAATCCCATCTTTGGGCGGGCCACCGGACAGGATTTCCACCCAATTGGACACAGAGGTCTTTTCGAAATTCGTGTCCGGCCATTCATGCCGCCAGAACTCAGGGCTCGCCCAAACTGCAGTGCTCAGAACCAGACCAAACAAAACCGAAACAATTGGCAGACGCATCAGACATCCTCCCTCTGACGCGATCAGCTTGCCGCAAAAGCCGCTACCTGCACAGTCCGCCACACGCGTCTGTGACAGGGCGCGATCCCCCTGCTTCTTCTTTTTACAAATATGCAAATGCGACTTTGCAAATCTGCAACCCCCTGTGTCAGAGGCGAGACTTTGCAGATTTCAGCCACTGTCGATGCCGCCCAAAGGCGGCAGCGGCTTTAACTGCGCGTGGCCCGAAAAGGGCCACGCACCTTCAGATCACTCGATCACCGTCACATCGGCCATCACGTCGGGGCGGCCCATGACTTCGCCATTGCGACCTTCGCCGCGTTTGATGGCATCAACCACATCCATCCCTTCGGTCACGGTACCAACAACGGTGTATTGACCGTTCAGGAAATAGCCTTCCTGAAACATGATGAAGAACTGCGAGTTGGCCGAGTTCGGGTTCTGCGACCGCGCCATGCCGACGACGCCCCGGTCGAACGGCAGGTCGGAAAACTCCGCAGGCAAGTCCGCACGGTCAGAACCGCCTCGACCGGCCATGCGCATGTCGCCGCCTTCCAGCTTGCCGAACTGCACATCACCGGTCTGCGCCATGAAACCGTCAATCACTCGGTGAAAGACAATGCCGTCATAAGCACCCTCTTCCGCAAGTGCGGTGATCTGGGCCACGTGCTGCGGGGCCACGTCTTCAAAGAGGTCGATCACGACCGTACCATTGGCCTCGCCCGCGATCTCAATCTGCAAACCTGTGGCCAGCGCCGGAGACGCAAGCAGCGAAAAGGCCAGAGCCAGCTTACGCATCAGCGGCCACCTTGACGGAAATCATCCGGTCCGGGGTCGCGGGCGGCTCGCCGCGGGTGATCGCGTCCACGTGCTCCATGCCGGAAATCACGCGGCCATAGACCGTGTACTGACCGTTGAGGAAATGGTTGTCCTTGAAGTTGATGAAGAACTGCGAATTGGCCGAGTTCGGGTTCTGCGACCGCGCCGCGCCGAGCGTGCCCCGGTCATGCGGCAGCTTGGAGAATTCCGCCGGCAAATCCGGCAGGTCCGATCCACCCGTGCCCGCGCGACGCAGGTTGAAGTCGTCTTCCATGTCGCCATGCTCCACGTCGCCGGTCTGCGCCATGAAGCCGTCGATCACCCGGTGGAAACACACATTGTCATACTGACCGGACCGCGCAAGCTCCTTCATGCGCTCGGCATGTTTGGGGGCCACGTCGGGCAGCAATTCTATGGTGACGGTGCCGTCCTTCAGTTCGATCAGGATGGTGTTTTCGGGGTCTTTGATCTCGGCCATGCCGCGCTCCTTCAGGAATAAAGTTGCCGCAACACTTAAGGCGCAGCATGCCGATTGCCAAGGACTGCATTGACCTCCGGCCCGCTCCCGGCCATCACGGAACAAAGTGATCAGGAGGGGCAAATGGCCTGGAAAACGCTCGACGACATGGATCTCACTGGCAAGCGCGTGCTGACACGGGTGGACATCAACGTTCCGCTTGAAAACGGACAGGTCACCGATGCCACACGCATCACGCGAATCGTACCGACGATCACCGACATTCTGGCCAAGGGCGGCACGCCGATCCTGCTGGCGCATTTCGGTCGCCCCAAGGGCAAACCGAACCCCGACATGAGCCTGCGCCTTGTGCAGCCCGCGCTGGAAGAGGCGCTTGGCCGCGCCGTGACTTTCATCGAGCAGCCGTCGCGCGATCAGATCGACGCCCTGCCCGCCGATGCGGTGGTGCTGGTGGAAAACACTCGCTTCACACCAATGGAAGAAGCGAACGATCCCAAGATGGCGGAATTCCTCGCCTCATTGGGTGACGTGTTCTGCAACGACGCATTCTCGGCCGCGCACCGTGCCCATGCCTCAACAACCGGCGTCGCGCATCTTCTGCCCTCCTGCGCCGGTCGCCTGATGGAAGCCGAGTTGCGCGCGCTCGAAGCGGCACTGAGCAACCCACAGCGCCCCGTCGTTGCCGTGGTTGGCGGCGCGAAAGTGTCGACCAAGCTCGACCTTTTGTCGAACCTCATCGAAAAGGTGGACATCCTCGTCATCGGCGGCGGCATGGCCAATACGTTCCTCGCGACGCAGGGCGTCGATGTGGGCAAGTCGCTTTGCGAACATGATCTGGCCGACACCGCCCGCGCAATTGCGGAAAAAGCTACCAAGACAGGCTGCGAACTGCTCTTGCCGCGTGACGTGGTTGTGGCGCGTGAATTCAAGGCTGGGGCCGAGGCGCAAACCGTCAAAACCGAAGACTGCCCCTCTGACGCCATGATCCTCGACGCCGGTCCCGACAGCGTGGCGCATATTTGCCAGGCGTTTGACCGTGCGAAGACCCTGATCTGGAACGGCCCACTCGGCGCGTTTGAAATCCCGCCCTTCGATGCAGCCACCAACGCGGCGGCGGCCTATGCGGCAGGACTCAGCCGGTCGGGCAAGCTGATCTCGGTCGCAGGTGGAGGCGATACGGTTGCGGCGCTGAACAAGGCGGATGCGGCGGAAAGCTTTACCTACATTTCGACCGCAGGCGGCGCATTCCTTGAATGGATGGAAGGCAAAACCCTGCCCGGCGTTGCAGCCCTCGGCTGAACAAAAGGGCCAAGGCGAGTCCTGAAAGCAACAGCCGCCGGCTTCCTGCGGTTTTTTGTGGAAAAAAGATACAGGGGAATTCCCTCGGGGATGCCCCTGTGCAATTGTGACGATACGCGCCCGGCAAGAGGTGCGATCTGAGGCAGATGATGACGCAACACCGCACACGACCGGCACTTGGAGGACTTGTGTACTTTGCAGGCTCGTTCTGCATTGGCGCATATTTCATCTTTGCCGCCGTTCAGGGCGACTACGGTGTGTTCCGCCGCGCAGAGATCATGGTCGAGACCCGCACACTCGAAGCCGAGTTGCAAGAGCTGCGAACCGAAGTGGCCCGGATGGAAAACCTCACGCGCCGCCTGTCGGACACCTATCTTGATCTCGATCTGCTGGATGAACGTGCCCGCGACATGCTGGGAAT
This sequence comes from Alphaproteobacteria bacterium, assembly GCA_030425145.1. Classification (GTDB taxonomy): domain Bacteria; phylum Pseudomonadota; class Alphaproteobacteria; order Rhodobacterales; family Rhodobacteraceae; genus Marivita. The sequence continues at coordinate 110,431 of JAUHVK010000002.1, forward strand.
GGTCCGCGGCGACGAAATCGTCGTCCGGTAACAGCGCGAGGCCAATGCGGCCTCGCTTTCCGATTTACATGAACATCGCCAGAAGGCCGAGGAACGGTAGCGCCATCATCAGATCCGCAATGCCGCCGGCATCGCCATCGTCCTCGTCTTCGTCTTCGTCTTCAAATTCAACCGCCTGAGCCTCTTCGAACGCGAGCGTTTCCTCGATGCCCGACGCTTCAACGGTCGGAAAGTCGATACCCGAAGGTGCGTTGGCGGGATCAAGCGCAGGGTCGTTTTCAGAGAAATCGTCGATCATCGGCTCCGGCAAATCCTCGGGCGACTCTTCCGAAATGACATCTTGAAATCCTTGCGACGGGGTGAACCCGAACATGCGCACCTGCATGATCTCACCCTGATCCATCTGCACCGACAACGTCGTACCATCCATGACGAGACCGGGATCAACGTCTTCGACAACTGCGTCTGATCTGCTGTTGCCGATGGCCGAGCCCTCCTCGACGCCCAATACGGAAATCTCGACCAGACCCGCGTCGCTCACCAACCCCGAAAAGTCGACCTCGGTATCGGCGCCTTCTTCGTTTGTTGCCGCGATGTAGAACAAAAGTTCGTCCGGTTCCCAGTACGCGTGTAGGGAAATCCCGTCTTCCTCGACCTCGGTATCGGTCCAGGAGTTCGGCACAAGATCAACCACAGTTTTGCCCGGCAGGGCCTCCTGCATCATGTTGAACATTGCCCCGCCCGGCGTCAGGTCTGTCTGACCATCATCAACGCTCAGCGTGTTCGCCGTGTTCTGAATAAGCGGCCACACATGCGCCTGCTCCACATCATAGCGCAAGAACTCTTCCATGATGTCGATCATCTCATGCGACTGGAAAAGGCCGTAATCGCTGGAGCGGTCCAGGCTATCGGAATAGCCCGCAGTGTTCCATTCGGTTACCGCAATCTGCGCATCGGGGATCTGCTCCCCCCAAGTCTCGTCGGTGTTATTCAGGAAGAACGTGCGCTGACCTTCGTCCACCTGCCCGCGCGAATAGACATGCACCGCCACCTGATCGACCGCCGCGCGCTCTGCCTCGGTGTCGAATTCGGCAAGGATCATTTCGTTGGCGACATGGGTCCAATTGATCGCACCAGAGGTGTAGAGGCTGTCTTCGCCAAGGGTGAGCCCATAGGACTCGTTCAAATCGGCGAGGATGTCGGCGCTCGACATGTCGGGGCTGAAATCGTCGGTCAGACGAGCAAAATCGAAATTGGCACCCGACTGCACGATGATCTCGGCATCCGAGCCTTGGAGGTTCAGCTCGTCATCGACAATGACCGCCATTTCGCTGGCAAGACGGCCATACTCGACCGAGGACATCTGCCCGCTGCCCCAGTATTCATTTCCCAACTCAAAAGCTTCGATCTCGGCATCGCCGTGAACACCCGTCACCACATCGCGGACAAATCCACGCAATGCGGTTTCGTCGATGGCGGCAAACCGGTCGCCATTGGCATCCGTGCTGTCCGACAAAAGATCGCGCGTGGGGATCACGATGGTGACGGACAGGCCTTCTTCGGCGGCATAGTCCAGCGCGTCGTTCAAAGGAATGAACTCGCGCAGTTCGCCGGTATCGCGGTCGGAAACAATCGTCGCGTTGGGATCAGTGATGTCGAAATAGCGTTCGGTCAGCGCACCGCCCGGATAGCGGAACGACCCGACGCCCAGCTCTTCGATCAGGCGATCATACTCGCCGCCCTGCTCAAGCGTCGATCGTGTGGCGAGCACATTTGCGCCAAAAAGGCTTTGTGTGGCCTCTGATCCCATGAATCCATAGGCAGTAATATCAGGCATAAATGCGGCATCCGAATGAGCAGGTGATCATAGTTTCTCCTCATTTTTGCCTAGATGTCTCTAGGATTGTTAAAACGTGCCCTATTTTCGCCGTTATTGTATGTCCGGCCTGAACAGTGGGTACTGTCCACCTGCAATTGTCTTGCCAGCTTGACTGGCGGCCTTTGGAAAATTGTCCGAATCGCCCCATTTTTTCCCGTCGGGCGCCGCAAGATCGCGCCCTTCGGGAACCACATCGCCCCTTGCCTTTAGCGGATCGTTGATCGTAGGCTGCCAAAAAAGGTTTAACGCTAAACAGTTTCGCAGGGAGGCGCCCATGGCGGCACGCAAAACATCGGCCAAGGCAGCAAGCCAGCCGAATGTCTCGGCAGAGGAACTCACAGCCTATTACCGCGACATGCTGCTGATCCGGCGGTTCGAGGAAAAGGCCGGCCAGCTCTACGGCATGGGTCTCATCGGCGGGTTCTGTCACCTCTACATCGGTCAGGAGGCCGTGGTCGTCGGGCTTGAGGCCGCCGCCGACGAAGGGGACAAGCGCATCACCTCCTACCGCGATCACGGTCACATGCTGGCCTGCGGCATGGACCCGAACGGCGTGATGGCCGAACTCACCGGGCGTGAGGGCGGCTATTCCAAAGGCAAAGGCGGCTCCATGCACATGTTCTCCAAGGAAAAAGATTTCTACGGCGGACACGGCATCGTTGGCGCGCAGGTGCCGCTGGGCGCGGGCCTTGCCTTTGCCGACAAATACAAGGGCACCGACCGTGTGACCTTCACCTATTTCGGCGATGGCGCCGCCAACCAGGGCCAGGTCTACGAGACCTTCAACATGGCCGCGCTTTGGCAGCTTCCGGTGATTTTCGTCATTGAAAACAACCAGTACGCCATGGGCACCGCGCAGCGCCGGTCAACCTCGACCCCCGATCTGCACACCCGCGGCGAGGCCTTCGGCATTCCCGGAGAAGCGGTTGACGGCATGGACGTCCTTGCAGTCAAGGCCGCTGGCGACAAGGCGGTCAAACACTGCCGCTCTGGCAAAGGCCCCTACATTCTCGAGGTTAAAACCTACCGCTATCGCGGCCACTCCATGTCGGACCCGGCCAAATACCGCACCCGCGAAGAGGTGCAGAAAATGCGCGAGGAACGCGACGCCATCGAACATGTCCGCGAAATGCTGCTGACCGGCAAACACGCGACCGAGGACGACCTCAAAGCCATCGACAAAGAGATCAAGGCCATCGTCAACGCCAGCGCCGATTTCGCCCGCGAAAGCCCGGAACCGAGCCTCGATGAACTCTGGACAGATATTTACGCAGAGGAGGCCGTGTGATGGCGACCGAAGTACTCATGCCCGCCCTCTCGCCCACCATGGAAGAAGGCACGCTGGCCAAATGGCTGGTCAAGGAAGGCGACACGGTCAATGCCGGTGACATCCTGGCCGAGATCGAAACCGACAAGGCGACGATGGAATTCGAAGCCGTGGATGAAGGCACAGTCGGCAAGATCCTCATCCCAGAAGGCACCGAAGGCGTGCGCGTCAACACCCCCATCGCGGTGCTGGTCGAAGATGGCGAAAGCGTTGCCGATGCAACCCCGTCGGCCCCGACGGCGACGGCTGCACCGGTCGTGGCGGCGCCGAGCACCCCTGCCAAACCTGCGGCAGCGGAACCCGCCTTGGCAGCGCCCAAGGCCGAAGCCCCTTGGCCGGAAGGCACCAAGACCAAACAGACAACCGTCCGCGAAGCGCTCCGCGATGCGATGGCCGAAGAGATGCGCCGCGACGAGGACGTGTTCCTCATGGGCGAAGAGGTCGGCGAATACCAGGGCGCCTACAAGATCAGCCAGGGCCTGCTGGACGAATTCGGCGCGCGCCGGGTGATGGATACGCCGATCACAGAACACGGCTTCACCGGCATCGCTGTTGGTGCCGCTTTCGGTGGCCTGCGCCCGATTGTCGAATTCATGACGTTCAACTTCGCCATGCAAGCCATTGACCAGATTATCAATTCCGCGGCTAAGACGCTCTACATGTCCGGCGGACAGATGGGCGCTCCGATGGTATTCCGCGGCCCCAATGGCGCCGCCGCCCGCGTGGGCGCGCAGCACAGCCAGGACTACGCCGCGTGGTACGCGCACATCCCCGGCCTGAAAGTTGTGATGCCGTACTCGGCCTCAGACGCCAAAGGTCTGCTGAAAACCGCGATCCGCGATCCGAACCCAGTGATCTTCCTCGAAAACGAAATCCTCTACGGCAAGAGCTTCGATGTCCCCGAGATCGAGGATTACACCGTTCCCTTCGGCAAGGCCCGCGTCTGGCGCGAAGGCACGGCCCTGACCATCGTCAGCTTCGGCATCGGCATGACTTATGCCTTGGAAGCTGCTGAAAAGCTTGCACAAGACGGGATTGAAGCCGAAGTGATCGACCTGCGCACCCTGCGCCCGATCGATTACGACGCGGTGATCGCCTCGGTGCAGAAGACCAACCGCTGCATCACGGTCGAGGAAGGCTTCCCTGTCGGCGCCATCGGCAACCACCTGTCAGCCGTCATCATGGAACGCGCGTTTGATTATCTCGACGCGCCGGTGCTGAACCTGACCGGCAAGGACGTCCCCATGCCCTATGCCGCGAACCTCGAAAAACACGCGCTGGTGACCACGGCCGAAGTGATCGAGGCGGCGAAAAAGGTCTGCTACCGATGAATAGTGACCTGACCGTCCGCACCCGCGACGTCGCCCGCGAGGCCTATCACGTGGTCACGCCCGAAGGCGCGGCCTTCGTTCCGGAATGCCTGATGGACAAATTCCCGAATGAGGCCCGCCCCTCGCACCAATCGGCCTATGAATGGATCGGCGCGCACAAGCACCAGATCACACGCGCGGTTGCGACGCTGAAAGCCGGGAAACTGCCCAAAAACCCTTATGACCTCATCACCCTGATCGAGGAGACCTGACATGCCGATCGAAATCCTTATGCCCGCCCTCTCGCCCACGATGGAGGAAGGCACACTGGCAAAATGGCTGGTCAAGGAAGGCGACGCGGTGTCTTCGGGCGACGTGATCGCCGAGATCGAAACCGACAAGGCAACAATGGAATTCGAAGCCGTTGATGATGGTGTGATCGGCAAGATCCTCGTGTCCGAAGGCACGGCGGACGTAAAGGTCAACACACCCATCGCGATGCTGCTCGAAGACGGCGAAAGCGCCGATGATCTGGGCGCGGCACCGACCCCCACACCGCAGGCGGCCCCGTCCAAACCCGCCGCACCAGCGCCTGCTGCCACGCAAGCTGCAACACCTGCAGCGCCCGCCAAGAGCGGCGACCGCGTTTTCGCCTCCCCCCTCGCGCGCCGCATCGCCGCCGACAAAGGGTTGGACCTCAGCCAGATCACGGGTTCCGGCCCGCGCGGACGCATCGTCAAAGCCGATGTCGAAAGCGCCAGCCCACAGAGTACCACCGCCACGGCGCAAGCCGCCGCACCTGCCGCCACCGCTCCGACACCGGCTGCAAAACCGGTCGATGCCAGCGCCATCGCCAGGATGTACGAGGGCCGCGCCCATACGGAACTGCCGCTCGACGGCATGCGCAAGACCATCGCCGCACGGCTGACCGAGGCAAAACAGACCATCCCGCATTTCTACCTGCGCCGGTCCGTCACCCTCGACCCGCTCATGGCATTCCGCGCCCAGCTCAACGCACAACTCGAAAAGCGCGGCGTTAAACTCAGCGTCAACGATTTCATCATCAAGGCCTGCGCTCTGGCCCTGCAACAGGTGCCCGCCGCAAACGCCGTCTGGGCTGGCGACCGTATTCTGCAACTGGAGCCTTCGGATGTGGCCGTCGCCGTCGCCATTGAAGGCGGTCTATTCACACCCGTTCTGAAAGACGCACACCAGAAATCCCTGTCGGCGCTCTCGTCCGAAATGAAAGACCTCGCCACTCGCGCCCGCGACCGCAAACTCGCGCCACATGAATACCAAGGCGGCAGCTTTGCGATCTCCAACCTGGGGATGTTCGGCATCGAAAACTTCGATGCCGTGATCAACCCACCTCACGGCGCCATCCTCGCCGTTGGCGCAGGCTTGAAAAAACCTGTGGTCGGAGACGACGGCAACCTCACAGTTGCCACGGTCATGTCGATGACCCTCTCGGTCGATCACCGCGTAATCGATGGGGCCTTGGGCGCAGAACTTCTGCAAGCGATCGTCGACAACCTGGAAAACCCGATGGCCATGCTGGCCTGATCGGGTCTTCTCTGGTTCACAAATACTTCGGGGGAGTCGCCTGAAGGGCGACGGGGGCAGCGCCCCCATGTTTCCGCCACCGGAAACAGGCGATGCGTCACCGCATCGCCCACCAACATTACGCGCCGGAGCGCAAAATCTGATCCATGCTGATCGCAGGCTGCGAACACCCGGCCTCACCCACGATCCGCGCAGGCACGCCGGCCACGGTTTTGCAGGGCGGCACTTCCTCCAGCACCACGGACCCCGCCGCGACACGCGAACAATTGCCAACCTTTATATTGCCCAGCACCTTCGCACCGGCCCCGATCAGAACACCGTCGCCGATCTTCGGATGGCGGTCTTCCTCTTCCTTGCCGGTCCCACCCAGCGTCACGGAATGCAGCATCGACACGTTGTCGCCCACCACAGCCGTTTCCCCGATCACGATGGAATGGGCGTGGTCGATCATGATCCCCTGCCCGATCTTCGCGGCCGGGTGAATGTCGACGCCAAACGCCTCTGAGCAGCGCATTTGTACGAAATAGGCCAGATCCGTCCGCCCCTGCCGCCAGAGCCAATTGCCCACGCGGTAGCACTGGATCGCCTGGAATCCCTTGAAGAACAGCAGCGGCTGCAGGAACCGATGGCAGGCCGGGTCGCGCTCATTGACCGCGACAATATCCGCCCGCGCCGCCATCGCGAGATCCGGGTCGGACGCAAAGGCTTCATCACAAATCTCGCGCAGGATCTGCTCGGTCATCTCACCATTGGCCAGCTTGAGCGAAATACGGTAGCTCAGCGCCCGCTCTAGGCTTGGATGGTGCAGAACCGAGTAATGGATCATGCCCCCCAGCAGCGGCTCCTTGGCCACCGCCTCGTCCGCTTCCTTGACGATGCGGGCCCAGACCGGGTCGACCGATGCGAGTTTCGCGCGTGTTTCTGCCATGCCATCTCTCCTTTGACGGTCAGACTTTAGCAGATAGGATCCAAATTCGAAAACGCAAAGCCGTGATGTGAAGGATCAGCATTTTGAATGACGCAGAGCGCAGCAGGTTTCAGGCTCTGATCACCGGCAGGCTCGCCGATCTCGATGCCGAAGACAGCCTTGGCCGCGACGGGCAATCGGTTGTCACACTGGACCAACAGGCCGTGGGTCGTCTCTCTCGGCAGGATGCCCTGCTCAGCCAGTCCATGGCAAAAGCCACCCAATCCCGACGCGACGCGCAGCGCAAGGCGTTGCACGCAGCGCTGGTGCGGATCGACGACGGCGAATTCGGCTATTGCGAGGATTGCGGCGAAGAGATCGCGCCGAAACGGCTCGAACTCGATCCCACCGCCCGCCGCTGCATCAGCTGCGCATCAGGCTGATCCAGCTGCGCTTTCAAGGCATTCAACACACAGATCCACGCCGACAAGCCCTCGCCTGTCTGGAACGATGCATCGCCCCTCCTGCCATATCGCAAAGACGATGCCAACAGGCTGCCATCGCCAAACACGGGATGTGCGGCGCAATGGCTGCGCCGATAGGCTTCCGCCACATCGGCCTGCCGGATCAATGCGACAGCCACAGAGTCCCGGCACTCCGGCGCAGCCCCGGACACAGCCGAGACTGCGGCCAGAACGTCGTTATAGATCACCGGGATCACAAGCCGACCGCAATCAGTGCCGCCGGACCTGGGCCAAATCTGTCCGAAACCTGCGCGACCTCGATCTCAACCGGTCCCGAAACCCCGTCCGCTGCCTGCATCGCGGCGTCATAGGTCCATTCCGGTGCGGTCACCTCGACACTGCGAAGCAACGTTCCACCCGCCAGAACACGGACCACATAGGCTTCTCGATCCTCACCCAGCGGAATGTCCGTCAAATCCCAACTGTCCGCCTCGATCCGCCCCCGACGCACCCAAGTCACAGACAAGTCAGTCCCCACAGGTACCGCCGACAGATGCACCGGGCTCAAGGGACGCAACCCATTCCCGGGAAACGCATGCACGTCGTGCCGATAGGCTGCATGGTCATACGCCTTGTCCGCCGGGCCAATCCGGTAATGCCGCGCCAGCCCCCGCTGCGACGCCGCCAGCGCAATCTGGCGAGGCGTGCCGTCAAGTAGCACGAAATACGTACCAGCGGTCAGGGTGTCGGACACAATCGCATCGGTCCCGAATTGCCCGCGCAACAATCCTGACAAGCGCCATACATCCGGCGCCACCAGATCGGCAGTCTGGAACTGGATCACCTCCCATCCCTGCGGGTCTCCAGTGCCGATGACGGCCAGGTTCGCACCCGCAAGCATCCCCTCCAGACTGGCCGATGACAGGCTGCCCGAGGTCAAGGCCACCTCCACATGCGTCGCGTGGTCGATCAACCCCGACGGTGCGCGCGGCACAGCAGACAGCGTCACCCCGACGGTCGACGCCAAACTAACCAGATCGCTCAGCGCATAGCCCGCATCCTCGACCGCATCATAAACCGCCACATCCCCCGGCCACGGATCTGCCGTCACCGCCAGATGCGGCGCGTGGGGCACTTCGTCGCCGGTGATAAGCGGCAGGTCGAGGAACAGCGGCAGCACCGGTCCGGAGGCCACAAACCGCCGCGATGGCGGTGGATCGTCCGGGAAATCCGCCGGATGGTACACCTCCGGCTCGATCCGCACCGCGTCGATCAACTGATGTGTTGTCTGCTCCACACGGTCGATACGCACGGTTATTTCTCCGGCCTCATCCGGCAATCGCACAACATCCCCCGCGCCCAGCGCCTGTTGCGACAACGGCAAGGCAAAGCGCACCGCATCCCGCGACACCCGCGCCTCGCTCAGCCAGCGTTCCACCGCCTGCCGCCCCTCTGGCCGCGTCAAGAGCAGCGGCACCTCGCTTTCGGCCACCGCATGCGTGCTTTCGTCCGGCAGCACCGACTCCTCGGCGATATTGCGATAATCCCCATCTGCCTCGACAAAGTTCAGCCGCACACGCCCGGACATCTCGGCCTCCGAGCTGCGGCTCTGCACCACTTCGGTACCCAGATCCGTATGTGCGGCAAGCTGATCGACCCCCAAGGGCACCGCGTGCGCCCCGTCGCGATTGCGGAAAACAAGCACACCGTCTCGTTCGATCGCATCGAACCCATAGGCCATCATCAACGGCTGCAATGCCCGCCGCGCGTCAGACACGTCCGACGCAAGATAGCCGCGCACAAACCCGTACAGTGCACTCACGTCATAGTCATGCAGCCCCGAGCGCTCGCAAATCTCAGAGACGACCGAGGCCAGCGTCCGCCCCGACACCCGCCCGTTGATCCAATGCCCGCGACGATAGTTGGGCCCGTCCGACCACATCTCATCCGTATTCGGAAACCAAGGGTACGGCCGCGCGTCCCACGCCCAGACAAACACCCGCCCCATATCGATCATCGGCTCGCCGGTGACACCGGACACCGGGTTGTTCGCCGGATCGCCCCAGTAGCTCAGCAGCGCCCGTAGGTACTGATGCTGGATCAGTTCGTCCCGCAGCCCGTTCGAATAGGTCGGCAAAGTGCTCTCCGAACTCTTCGGATCAAGAAACTTGTTCGGCTCATTCGTGGCCTTGTCGACCGCGGCACAACCAATCTCCGTAAACCAAATCGGCTTGCTCTCCGGCACCCACGCGGTGGGAACTGACTGCCGGACACCGCCGACGCGGTTGTGATGCGGCTGCGACCACCAGTTGCGGATATCCTTGTAGCGCCACACCCAAGGCTCGCCATATGCCTCATCGGAGATCGGCTCACGCAATTGCAAATCCCGCGCGTCTTTGGACGGGTAGTACCAATCATACCCCTCGCCCCCAGCCACATTGGCCTTCAGGTATTCGAGGTTATAGACCGCACCCCACCCGGCATCGGCGTGATCTGTCCCGTCCCGCCAATCGGACAGGCGCATGTAATTGTCGATCCCGATGAAATCGATATTCAGATCAGCCCAAAGCGGGTCGAGGTGGAAATAGACATCGTTGCTGCCATCCTGCGGGTGATAGCCAAAATACTCCGACCAATCCGCCGCATAGCCGATCTTCACCTCCGGCCCAAGGATGGCCCGGCAGTCTGCAGCCAAGACGCGCAGCGCCTCAACCGCCGGGAATCCGGTCGCCCCACGCAATTGCGTCAGGCTCCGCATCTCCGACCCGATGCAAAACGCGGTCAAGCCACCCGCGACCGCACAAAGATGAGCCTGATGCAGGATAAAGCGGCGATAGCCCCAATCCTGAGGAACCTCTTCTTCACCTTCGCCGCCCGACACAAAACCACCCGGCGCATAGAGGACCGTACCGTCCTCGACAATAAAGTCATCGACCTGCGCGCCTCCAAAGAACGCCGCCACTTCGGCATCAATCGCGCTGGTCCCGGTCAGGTCCCCCACCTGTCCCGGAGCCACACTCGCCGTAATCCGCCCGCGCCACGGCAGCTTGGGTTGCTCCCCCTCACCCGACCACGGGTTCGGCAGACCGTTCCCCGGCATCTGCTCCATCAGGATGAACGGGTAATATAGCACCTCCAGCCCCTTGGCATTCATGTCCTGAATGGCCTGCACGATCGACACATCGCACGGCGTACCACCATAAACCGGGCGCCCGTCCTCCACCGGCACCAAACCGGCACCCGCGCGCGCCAGCCCACTCACCTGCCAAGGCATATCGGCGCTGTCCGCGTCGATCTGCTCGACCTTCGGCTGGATCACGCATTCCCCACAGCGCAGATCATTGCCGAACCAACTCACCACCAGCGACACCGCCCCGCAGTCTGGCACCTCGTCCTGCAAGTGTTTGAGAGAGGTCACGAAATCCGGCCGGTCCGACGGGCTGTTCACATTAACCACGTCCGACTTCCCAGCGCCGCCATCCAGCGCCACGGCCTCCGTCGCCATAGAGTATTCCCCCGTACCGGGGATCATCGCCACTGCGCGAATGGAGAAAGGCACCTCCTCGGGATCGTCCTGCACCGGCCGCGTCACCTCGAACGAAAACTGCGGCACCCGGTTTCCAAAGCGACTCAGGTCCAGGTCCTCAAACACCACATAGGCCGTGCCCCGATAGGCCGGCACAATCCCCACACCTTCGACAGCCTCCATCTTCGGATCGGGCAACTGGTCGTATGACCCCGGATAGACCACCATGTTCAGATCATGCACCGACACCTCGGCCCCATCGGCCCAAACCCGGTTCACACTGGTGATCTCACCTTCGCACAAGGCAACCGCAAGGCTCACCGAATAGCTGTATTCCTTGATCGTCGGCTGCGCGGACAACCCCTTGCCACCCCCTGATTTGGACACGTGCTCCTTGAATTGCGTGGCCCAGATGATGTGCCCACCCACCCGCATCCGGCCAAAGATCTTCGGGATCGGTTGCCCCTCGCCCGCTGTGCTCAGCCGCAACCGGTCCAGCCGCCCGGTCTCGATTGACCGCGCTCCGCCGCCCAGCACCCGCTGGTCAATGGCCCGGCCCAAAGTGGCACCTGCAAACCGGCCCACGGCGGTCATGGACAACCCAAGCACCGACCCGCCAAGGCTGCTGCCCAGCGCAGCACCCGCCGCCGAAAGAACCAGTGTCGCCATCGCTCTATCCTTCCTGAATGTCGGGGAACGCAAACCGCGCCACGATACGCCGTTGCCAGGGCGCACTCAGCGCCGTTTCCATAACCCCATGCCCCGAATAGGCGTGGATGAACCGCGCCTCGGCCCCGATACGTGTCTGAAGCCCAAGATGTTTCGCCACCGAACGGTCCCGCATGCGAAACAGGATCACATCGCCCGGTGCTTCATCTTCGACGGGCTTGCCGCGCAACACGCCGCAAAGCCCACGCCAAAGCATCTCGTCTCCCTGAGGTTCAGACCAATCGGGCGTGTACGCTGGAACTCCACTAGGCTCACCGCCATAGAGCCCCCGCCACACGCCCCGCAGCAGCCCCAGACAATCCGCGCCAGCCCCGCGCACACTCGCCTGATGCACATAAGGCGTCCCGATCCAGCGCCGCGCCTCGGCGACGACAGCCTCGCTCCTCACCGCAAGCTCCCGCCACCGCGTGACCGTGTGGCCGTCGGATGGATCAACACCCACTCCTCCTGTGGAATGTCCGGAAAGCCTTGAAAATTGACCACATTGTCGAATTTCGACCGACAGGTGTCGAACCGCTTGTCGCAGCCGACGATCAACTTCACCCGATCACCAACGGCGACCGTCGCCCTCAGAGGCTCCCAAAGATCGACCTCGCGCGCCCCGTCCTCATAAAGCACATCGCGCTTGATAACCGCCCAAAGCCCCTCTGCCGCGCCGTCCAGCACCGTCAGCCGACCCCGCTGAAACCACTGCGCCGCAAACCCGCTTGCACCGGATAGGACCAGCCCACCCTTGGCCGTCACGGACGTGACAACCGCCTCGGCCCACATGGCCGCCGCCTCGGTATCCACCCCACAGGCCGCATCCCCCAGCACCGCGAGGCATGGCGCCTGGTACACCCGACCCACAGGCCGGTTGAGCCACTCCGTCAGCCCCCGCAACTCTGCCGTGAACGCGCCACCGCTCCGCGTGATCTCACCAAGCGATCCCCGAAACAGTACCTTGCGCGCCGCCACATCCACCCAGTTGACGAGCCAAGCCGTCACCTCGGCCCCGTCAAAGCGCCCTGCCGCGATGTCAGCTTCGGTGACGCTGGCATCCGACAACGCACCGACTGCCTCGGAATTGTCCACCGACAACCCGGTGCCTTGCTGTACCGCCGCCGCGCTCATGCCGGTATCGGCGCGAAACACCAGACCGTTAAAACTCAGGTCCAGATCGTGATCCGTAAACCCGAACCGCTGCCCATCCCTGCGCCGTACCTCCCAGGCCCGCGCTACAGTGGTGACACCTGTCCTAAGATGCGCAGCAAGCGCCTCCGCCCCGCTCATACGCGCAGCTCCACCACCGGCACATCAGGAACCTCACCCGCATGAAAGGTCGCCGCACTGGTCTGGATCCGATCCGTATCGAACCGCACCGGCACGTCGAATTCGAACCCCGCCGTCACCGAGACACCCGCCGCAGGCGCGACAAAGAACGACACCACCCCGGTCACCATATCGACCGAAAAATCCGCCCCCACGACCTGCGTCACCCCGTCCAACGCCACCAGCACGGACCCCGCCACCGGCTTCGCCACCGGTCGCGCGTAAACCGCATCCCCCGACGCATAGGCCTTGCGCAAAGCAAACTCGGTCGCCACGCCATCCCCGGTCCCGATCACCTGATCCGTAGCCGAGACCTGCGCCGATGGCTTGCACGATTTGAAGTCCGCCCAGTCCTTCCAGCGAAACCCGTACATCTGCCCGCGCCGCGCCTCGAAGAACGCGATCAGCGTGTCGATGTCGTCCATCGACCGCAGCCCGATCCCCGCATCGTACCGCCTCCGCGAGTGCGCCCAGGGGGTGTTCCGCTCCTCGAACCCGCTCGCCAGCGTCACCACATCCGTCCGCCGCTCCGGCCCCCCGATCGAGCCAAAGCTCAGCGCCGTCGGAAACCGCACCTCATGAAACTGCATCGCAAGCCCTCCTCACAGGTTCCGCTGACCCGAGCCCAGCACCCGGCCCATCTGCGCCGCGATCTGGCTTTGCGACCGCCGGAACCCCTGCACATCCGGGGTCGAGATGTTCATCACCACGTTCACCGCACGCCCACCGCCGCCAGCCCGCACCCCCAGCTTGCCATCAGCGCCGCGCGCCAAGGGCATGATCGCCTCTGGCCCGGCCTCACCCATCAAACCGACACCCCCCCGCATGGGGAACGTCGTCGGACCATGCACCACACCGCCATCCGCAAACGGCATCACCCGCCCCTGCGCAAAGCCCGCCCCATTGGCAAAGGGCAGCAGGTTGCTGATCCCCTGCATCACCATCCCGCTCAGATGTTCCTTCACCGGGTTCACCGCCGCGCGGTAACTCGCCCCGATCATCGACTGCGCAATCGTGCCCAGCGCATCCGACAGCTTCATCCCGTCAAACACGATCCCATCGATCGCCCGGCTCAGTCCGCTGTTCAGCGCGCCCTCAAGCTTGGCAGCACCTTTGCCGGTCTCCGAAAGCGACTCCCGCACCTTCGCCATCTCGACCTGAAAGCCACCCGCCATGCTCGATGCACCCGCAAGCGCCTCTTCCAAAGCACTCACCTGCGACTCGAAGCCGTCGATCCCGTCCAACTCAATCATCCCGATCCCCCCGTATGTCCGGATAGGCCGCCATCAACGCGTCCAGCCCGCTCCGCCCCAGTGGCGCATCCCAGCCCGCCAGAAGCAGATGCAACTCCGCCGGCGTCAGCGCCCAGAATTCGTCCGGACGCAGCCCCGACCCGCGCACCCCGGCACGCATCAGTGCGGGCCAGTCAAAGCGGCTCACGCCTCACCCACCGGCGTGAACGCCCGCGCCAACAGCTCCGCCGCCACCCGTGCTGCCGCCAGTGGCCCCCCCTCGATCTCCGCCGCGAGCAAATCCGCCGCAGTCCCGCGCCAGCCCCCGCCGCGCAACCCGGCGACGATCAGCGCCAGCACATCCCGGCTTGAACAGCCTCCGCCGTCGAAGCGTGCCACGAGATCGACCAGCGTGTCCGCGCCCAGCCCCGCCTCCAGTTCCGCCAGCGCCCCCAGCGTCAGCCGCAGCACATGCGCCTCACCGTCGATGACCAACGACACCTCTCCGCGCCAGGGGTTCGCCATGCTCACGCCGCCGCCGTGAACGCCACAACACCCGCCGAGGCCAGCGACAGCTCATATGTCGCCTCACCATTATGCGACCCGGCATATTCCAATCCGGTCACCTGAAACGGTGCCTGCACCACGCCGAAATCCGGGATGATCACCTGAAATGCAGGCGTCTGCCTGTCGAAGAAGATCTGTCGCGCCCGTTCATCCGTGCTGGCATCCTTGAACACCCCCGCACCCGAGATCGCGACACTCCGCACGCCCGCACCGGCCAGCAATTCGCGCCACCCGCCCTCGCTCTCAAGCGAAGTCACATCCACCGCTTCCGCGTTGAAACTGATCCGCGTGGCCCGCAGCCCCGCCAGCGTTTCAAACGTGCCGCTGCCATCCACATCGACCTTGATCAAAAGGTCTTTCCCGTTCTGAGCACCCATCGCTCACACTCCCTGTCTGGAAATTCTCTGGAAATCCGTACCGCCCTCAGGCGTCGTCCTCGACCCGCGCCCGGAAGGTCAGATCGATCCTGCGCCGCCCCGCCTTTTCGCGCTGCGCCACCGCCCGCTTGAAGATCAGCGCCACCAACCGGCCCCGGTCCAACACCATCGCAGCGTCGATCAGCGCGTCACACACCGCCGCCGACACCTCTTTGGCGGTCTGGAACCCCGCATCGTCCGAGATCACCGAGACCACAAATTCATGCCACGCCCCGCGCCCGGTCTTATCGCTCGCATCCGCCGCGCGCTCCGGGCCGAGCGCCACATACAAATCCGGCAATCGCCCCTTGGGCACCGCGTCATAGACCCGGTCACCAACCAAAACCGAAAGCCCAGCGTCATTCTGCAAGCACTGATACACAGCCCCCTGCAACGCCGCCGCCACCGCATAGCTCATGTCGCCACCTCCTCGTCGCAGAGGCACAGCAGGAACCGCCCGCCGGGATCGGCTTCGGTCACCGAATTGATCCGAAACACCCGCCCGCCGTCACGGAACCGCTGTTCGGGCAAAGGCCGCGCCGCATGGCCTTGCGCCGCACCCCGTACCGTGACCCGAAACCCGGTCACCGACACCTGCCCGGCTTCACCAACCGTTTCCCGACCAGTCCGAGGCTTCACCTCACCCCACAGAACACCCAGCGCGACCCAGCTTTCATGCATCCCGCCCGCGCCGTCCGGCACCGCGTCAAGACGCTCCAGCACCAACTTCGATGTCAGCCGCGGACCGCTCATGCGCCGAACCCCAGCCGCACCGGGCGATACCGCGCAATCAGGCTCGTGACGCCGAACGGCATACACCCCTGTCCCAACGCGGTCTCGTCGCGGTATTCGTAGTAATGCGCCGCCAGCAGCATCACCGCCTGCGCCAGATCGGCAGGCAGATCGCCAAACGCCTCCGCCATCCCTGCCTGGAACCGAACCTCGACGCTCCCATGCTCCGGGATAGACGGCAGACAGGCACCCACCGGCACCAGCTTCGGCGCGTCGCCCTCCGCCACCAGCGTATAACGCGCCGCGTCAACAACCGTCCCCGCGCCAAACGCATCGACCAGCGTCACCTGTGTCACCGCCCGCACCGGCGCAATCGGCAGGACCTGCGCAGTCACATTGCGCCACCGGCTCACGCTGCACAGGAAATCCCGCACCAGCAGCGCCTTGCCCGTCCGCGCCTCAACCACCGCCATCGCTGCGCGTAGAAACCCGCCCAGCAATCCGTCCTGAAGCCCGTCCTCGACAAACCCGCTGCCCAGCCGCAGATGGTCCCGCAACCGCGCCACCGGCAGGGCCGCTTCGGGTATCTGGCTCTCTTCAATCAAGTACATCTCGTGTTCTCCGCAAACCCTGTCCCTCGTTCAGAGGCCGGTATGTTGTCGGACGCGCGCCGCCGCCGCTGCTCGGACGGAGGGGAGCGGCTAGACAACGCCGGCACACCGGCGCGCGCCCCATGAGGAAGACGGCCCGCACCGCCTTCCCCATGTCCGCCATCACCGATCAGGCAATGGCGAAGCGCAGCAGCTTGATGGCAGCGAAATCGCTCACGTCGCCGCCCACCCGCTTGGTCGCGTAGAAAAGCACATGCGGCTTGGCGCTGAACGGATCACGCAGCACCCGCAGGTCCGGACGTTCCGCAATGGTGTAGCCCGCGCTGAAGTCACCAAAGGCGATCGCATCCGCCCCTGTCGCAACGTCCGGCATGTCCTCGGCAATCAGCACCGGATAGCCCAGCAGGCGCGCAGGCTCTCCGCTGGTGAACCCGTCCGACCACAGATGACGACCGTCCGCATCCTTCAGCTTGCGCAATGCGCCCGCCGTCTTGGAATTCATCACGAACGTCGCATTGGCGCGGTATTCCGCCCCCAGCGCATAAACCAGTTCGATCAGCGCATCGCCATTACCGATGGACCCGTCCACACCGGTCGCCACATAGCCGATATTGGTCCAACTCCAGACGTCATTATCGACGGCCGGATGGGTTAAGAACCCGGTCGGCTTTTCATTGCCATCACCATTGATAAAGGCACCGGCCTCCGCGCGCGAAAACGTGTCCGCGATCTTGCCCGCCAGCCATGTCTCGATGTCGAATGCCGTGTCATCCAGCAACCGCTGGCTCGCCTTGGGCATCGCACTCAGCTCGTGCAGCTTAATCGAAATGCGGTCGATCGTCGGTGTCCCGGTTTCCGAGCGTGCGCCGACCTCGTCCGCCCAACCAGCACCCGTTTCGCCGCGGTCGATGAGCACGTCATAGCTCGACGCCTCAACATTCACGACCGACGCCACCGCGCGCAGGGATGCGCTGCTCTTGAGCACCCCTTGAATGGTGTCCGACGTCACCGGATCAATCAGGAACCCGCCATCCCCGTTCACCACCGTGGACATGGATTTCACCTCCATCTCCAACCCGCGCAGCGCGTCGTCGTCGCCGGTGCGCAGATAAGCGTCCATTGCCTGGTAGTGCACATCATCCGTGCTGGTGCCACCCGCCAGCGCCGGACGGCCCGAAAACGCTGTCTTCTTGTCGATCTTGGTCATTCGCTCTTCCTGTTCCTGTAGCTTTCTGTCGAAGTCGTCGCGCTGTCGGCGCATGTCGCCCACCAGCCCCGCAAGGGCCGCACCCACCTGGGTGAACGGAGACACATCTTCCCCGCTCCGCGACGTTGTCCCGGTCTCACTCATCCCGATTTTCCCATCTCTGAAGGGTGGCTCTAGCCGTCCACCAATGTCCGGCGCGCCTCTTCGATCAGGCGTGCCATCTCCCGCAGGTCGGCTTCCACCGGGGTCTCCCCCTTGGCCGCCACCCGTGCACTGGGCAGCATCGGGAACGTCACAAGCGACACCTCCCACAGCTCCAGTTCCGTCAGAACCCTGCGGCCCTGCTTGTCCTTCGTCGCCGCCTTGGTGCGATAGCCGATCGACAGCCCGTCAATCGCCCCCGCCGCCACCAGCGCCGCCGCCTCCCGGCCTCGTGCCACGCTGTCCAGCAACCGGCCTTTCACATAAAGCCCTGTGCCGTCCTCGCGCACCTCGTCCCAGATGCCGATGGGCTGCGCCGGATCATGCTGCCACAGCATCTTGATCGCGCGACCGCTCTCGGCCAACCGCTTCAACGATGCGCCATAAGCCCCTGAGGCGACGACATCATTTCCCTGATCACATTGACCGAACCGCGACGCGTAACCTTCGATCACACAGCCATCCGTCACGGTCACATCCGCGTCGAACCGGCAAAACTTCCGTTCCAAATCCATCTCAAACTCCCTCATGGCGTCACCTGGAGAAACTTCAGGAACACGTCCGCCAGCACCGCCGCCGCAACGCCGTAGACCGCCAGCCACACCCGCCGCTCCAACCGCTCGATCAAGCCTTCAATCCGGTCCAGCCGCGCCGAGATCCCCTCGAACCGCAGTTGCGTGACCCGCTCATGCCCCTCGAGTTTCAGCGCAGGCGCGCAGTCGAAAGGCTCAAACCCTGCCCGCGCTTCACTCATCAGCAAGCACCGGCAACCCAAGCAAGGCGCGCTTCTCCGCAGCCGTCAGGAACTCCGCCCGCGACACCCGCGCCCATTGTGCATCGCGCTCCGCGGCCAGCGCCGGCACCTGGTCCAGATCGGGCTTTAGCACCATCTCCTGACCCACATGCTCCGACAGCCACACGCTCAGCGCCGCCGTGACCCGCGCCACCAACGGCAACACCGTCAGCCGGTAGAACGCCCGATGCGCCTCGGCGTAATTGGCGAATGTCGCCTCGCCCGGAATGCCCAGCAGCATCGGCGGCACACCAAACGCCACGGCAATCTCCCGCGCCGCCGCTTCCTTGGTTTTCTGAAACTCCATGTCCGAAGGCGAAAAGCCCATCGGCTTCCAGTCCAAACCGCCTTCCAGCAACATCGGCCGCCCGGCGTTGCGCGCGCCCATGTGATGGCTCTCGATTTCCTCGACCAGCCGGTCGTATTGCTCGGCCCCCATCCCCGACACACCATCCGTGCCGTGATAGACAATCGCCCCCGAAGGCCGCGCCGCGTTGTCCAGCAATCCCTTAGACCAGCGCGAGGCCGCATTGTGCACATCAAGCGCCTGCGCCGCCGCCACCATAGGGCTCAGCCCGTAATGGTCATCCTGCGGGTGAAACGCCTTCACATGACAGACCGGTGCCGCGCCATCACCCATCTCGAACCGATGCGACTTGCCACCGACCCCGTATTCATAGGCCACAGGCCAGCCATCCGGGCCCGGCACCAGCTTCATCCGGTCCGACCGCAGCACATGCAGCTCACTCGGCACACCTTCCGCACCAACCGCCTCGAAATACCCGTCCCCGGTCAACAGAAGCTGCCCGTAAAACGCCTCGAACAACTCCGCCTGACCCTGCGCCGGGTTCGGACGGCGCAAGAGGTCCAACACCGGATGCACCTCATAGCGCTGCACCTGATCCTGAAGCACCAACGGCACCGCCGCCCCGGCCTCTGCGATCAGCTTGACCGCCCGAAACCCCACCGGGTTCCCGGTAAACCCCGTCCGCGTCAAAGACGCCGTATCCCGCGCCGACCACGCCACGCGGCCGATGTTCTGCCACGTCACCACCGGCCCGGTGGCACTGGCCTTGGCCTCGATACCGGCCTCATCCCCGCGTCCTCGCCGAAAGATGTCCCACACCATGCGTCGCGCTCCTCGCAAATCCGTTTCGTTTCCGGCGCGGCCGGGACAGGCTCTCGAACTGTCCCGACCGGCCATGTGCCAAAGACCCAACGCCCCAAGGTCTCTGGCGTCCCCAGACACGGCTCCCTCGTCCGCAGCCCGCCGCATCGCAGGGCCCCGCTCCCAAATCACCGTTCCATCAAATTCCGTGGCGCGCTCCCGACCGCGCCTGTCGATGAAACCAACCTAACCGGCAAAGGTTAACGGCTGGAAACCATACCGTACGCTCACCGGCGCAACGCCCGAACACGCGGCACACGCCACTCCGCCGCCCGTGCAATCACCAGATCGGTCAGCGCCCAGACCAGCGCATCCAGCCGGTCCGGAGACCCCGACCCCTGGTAGCCCAGCCGCGTCATCTGGCACATCTCATCCTCCAGCGCATCAAACGCCCCGTAATGCGCTACGCGTCCCTGCTCGTACAAAGCCGCCACCGGCTCCGCCCGCGCCGCCTTTGACCGCGACGCATGGACCCGCACCACCGGCACCATCGGATCGACCTGCCGCAGCACGGCCTCCACCATGTCACCGCCCTGATTGACCTCGGCCACGAGCGCATGAGCACCCCAGCGTTCCATCGCCGTGATCGCCCGCCGCGCCCAGATCAAGGGCGACACGCCCTGCACCGTGCAATCTTCCAGCACCACCGCGCGCCAATCCTGCGGCGGCCCGTCCGTGACCACCCCGGCCACAACGATCCCGCAGGCATCCGACCCTTTGCCGCTCGATGCCGATGGATCAACCGCCACGACGATCCGGTCGAACACCGGCACGTCCGTACAACGCGACCGCTCCAACGCCTCCATCGACCACAGCGCACCTTCGGCCTGATCCAGCAGATCGCCATCCAGTTCCTGCCGCCCCAGCCGCGTCCCGGCATAGCGCGCCCGCACCTCGTCCAGGAAAGACGACGCCAGATAGGCCCGGTTCGCCTCGGTCGGCGCGCGTGTCACCACCGTTGATGGGGCCGCCAGCAAATCCTTCAGAACCCCCACATTGCGCGGCGTTGTCGTCACGCAAACCCGTGGATGGGTCCCCAGCCGCAGCGTGAACTGCAACATGTCCCACGCCTCCTGCGCGCGCCGCCACTTGGCCAACTCATCCACCCAAGCCCCGTCAAACTGCGGCCCGCGCAAAGACTCCGGATCATGCGCCGAACAGGCCACCGCTTCCGCCCCATTGGGCCAGCGCAGAATCCGTCGTGTAGCAAGCCATTCGGGCCGACGATCCGGCGGCGAACAGGCCATGATCCCGCTGTCGCCAAAGATCATCACCTCGCGCACCTGATCCAGCGTCTCGCCCACCAGCGCCACGCGCCGTGCCGTACCGTTGTCCAATGGCCGTGATCCCTCGACCATGGACCGCACCCATTCGGCACCGGCGCGGGTTTTCCCCGCGCCGCGCCCACCAAGGATCACCCATGACCGCCAGTCCCCCTCGGGAGGCAACTGGTGCGGATGCGCCCAGAACTCGAACAGGTAGGGCAGCGCCAACAGCGCCCCATCCACCTCTTCAAGACTGCTCAGAAACGCGTCCTTCTCGGCAACACTGGCGGAGGCGATCAAGTCGGCACCCGACCGCAACCCGCGCCGCATCGAGGTCAAGCCCGTAAGCTCCGTCAATCGCGGCATGTTCTCGGCGATGTCTTTCAATCTGAACCTCCGTGTCCTTGGCGTGTTTCAGCCAGGCCCGCAACTCGGACAGCGCTTTGGCCGCCTCGGTCGCCGTGCCCGTTTCTCCGGCTTCCACCTTGCCGCGCAGCGCCGCCACCATCTCGCGGATGGCCCGCAACTCCTGCGCAATGGCATCGCGCTCGGTCTCAAGCGCGCTACCTGTCTCTTCTGCAGTGATCAAAACCATGCGATCCCTGCCTCCTGTGCTGAATGGATCTCCGTCCATTGAAGCACCGGCAGGTCCCGGGACGCCCCGCAACCTGTTGATGCCTAGCAGGCACCGGGCAATAGACCCTGATTTCGGAAAGACGCGCCTAACGAGGCGCACGGAGCGTTAAGATCTCGGCAAGCTCTCTCACGAAAGCCCCCAAAACCCATGACCGGATCGCAAATTGCAGTGATTCAGGTTTTCTTAACCACAACGCACGCGGCTCAGAAAATCCCCCGCCGCAGCAGGTTCATACCAAGGATCAGGAACACGTAAAGCACAAGCTTGCGGAAACTCTCGTTCGAAAACCGCGCCCTCAGCTTGGCCCCCAGCGTGAAACCCAGAAGTGTCGGCAGGATCAACACCAGCGACACAAGGCCCAACTCTGGCGTCACCAGCCCCTGCTGCACATAGGCGACCGCAAACGGGACGCCGCCCACGAACAGAAGCAGACCCGTCGCCCGCACAAACTCGTCCTTGGGTACCTGTCGCGCGCTCATATACATGATGACCGGCGCAATCCAAACGCCGGACAACCCACCCAGAATACCCCCAAAATTGCCGAAAACCACCTGCGCAACCGTGTCAAACCGGTCGGGAATGCGGGGCATCTGAAAGCGCAAGTTCAAGACCGCAAACGACACGATGGACAGCCCAAGAGCCAGAAAGATCACGCGGTCCGACACCTCGGCAGTCAGCAGAACGGTCAGGAATACGCTCACGCCAAGAAAAATCGCAAAGACCCAATACCGCGAGATCGCCCCGCGCAGATCCCCCATCGTCCAGATCTGCCAGGCGTTCGAGGCGATGATCGGCCCAAGCCCCATCGCAATCGCCGTTCTGGGGTCGATGACCATCGTCAGCATACTGATCGCCGCCGTGGGCAACCCGATGCCCACCAACCCCTTGACCGATCCGGCAATGACAAACACCGCCGCGCCAATCAGTAGAAAGTCGATTATCCCCATTCCGAGGACACTCCCTCAGAACAAGGCAGGCTCAATTCTCCCGCTGCGCTTCAAGCGCCCGATAAGCGGCCACATTCTGGTTATGCTCGGCCAGCGTTTCCGCAAAATTGTGCCCATCCGCAGGATCAAGCGTCTTGGCCACGAAGAACACGAACTCCGTATCCGCGGGGTTCAGCGCCGCTTCGATACTCGCCCGTCCCGGATTGGCGATGGGGGTCGGCGGCAATCCGTCGATCACATAGGTGTTCCACGGCGTCTCTGCGCGCAATTCACTCTGCCGGATCCCGCGCCCAAGCACGCCCTGCCCGCGCGTGATGCCATAGATCACCGTTGGGTCGGTCTGAAGCCGCATACCCTGCTCCAGTCGATTGACGAACACGCTCGACACAAGGAACCGCTCATCCGCTGTGCCGGTTTCCTTTTCGATGATCGACGCCATGACCATAGCTTCTTCAGGGCTGTCATAGGGCAAGCCGTCCTGCCGGTTCGCCCAGGCTTCCGCCAGAATACGTTCCTGCGCCGACGCCATCCGCGCGAGCAACTCACCCCGGTCGCTGCCCGGCGTGACCTCGTAACTGTCCGGAGCCAAGGACCCTTCTGCAGGGATCTCTTCGACTTCACCCTCAAGGATGTCGATCTGGTTCAGCTCCTGCACGATCTGCCAGCTGGTCACACCTTCGGCCAGCGAAACACGATATCGCGTATCCGGCTCGGACTTCACTTCTGTATATTCTGCCGGAACTTCATCCTCAGCGGGATTGAACTCGGCAATCTCGACAAAGCGCCCGGTCACCGGATCAAGCTCGCGCACCTGCACCGTCGCCCGCGCGATGCTCACGCGGTAAACCACTTCGGTGCCGCAGGTGCTGGCCCCGCCACGGGTCACGATATCGACGATCTGCTCCATCGACGCGCCTTCCGGCACAAGGAACGATCCCGCCTTCAACTGCGATGTCTTTCCCGCGTAATCCGCCCCGATCCGCAGCAGCACCGCGCTCGACACCGCACCTTCGGCCGCCAAATCCTCGGACAGGTTGCGGAAATTGCTGCCCCGGTCGACCTGCACACAAATGGCCTGCGCCAACGGGCCTTCAGACTCGTATTCGTTCTGCGCCCAGATCAGGACACCACCAAAGAGGAAGACCAGCACGACCAGAAAGGTCAGTGCATTCGACGCGATGTTACGCCACATGGCTTAGCGATCCACCTTTCCGAAGACGACGCTGGCATTGGTGCCGCCAAAACCAAAGGAGTTGGACAGCGCATAGCGGATCTCCCGCTCGCGCTTGACCTTGGGTGCGAGGTCCACAGCGGTCTCGACCGCAGGTGTTTCAAGGTTCAGCGTCGGCGGCGCAACCTGGTCGCGGATCGCGAGGATCGAGAAGATCGCCTCGATCGCGCCAGCCGCACCCAATAGGTGTCCGGTCGCGGATTTGGTTGACGACATCGTCACCTTGCCAGCCGCATCCCCCATCATGCGCTCAACCGCGCCCAGTTCGATCACATCCGCCATGGTCGAGGTGCCATGCGCGTTGATGTAGTCGATATCCGCAGGCTCGATTCCAGCGTGCTTCAGCGCCGCGCGCATCGACCGCTCACCACCTTCACCATCTTCGGACGGCGCAGTGATGTGATAGGCGTCCCCCGACAGGCCATAACCACAGACCTCGGCGTAAATCTTGGCGCCACGCGCCTTGGCGTGTTCGTACTCTTCAAGCACCACGACGCCCGCACCCTCTCCCATGACAAACCCGTCACGGTCCGCATCGTAAGGACGGCTCGCCGCCTTCGGATCATCGCCACGCTTGGTGGACAGCGCCTTGCAGGCGTTGAAGCCCGCAATCCCGATCTCGGAAATTGCCGCCTCGGCGCCACCGGCCACCATCACATCCGCATCCCCGAACATGATCAGCCGTGTCGCATCACCGATTGCGTGCGCGCCCGTGGAACAGGCGGTCACAACCGCGTGGTTCGGCCCCTTGAAGCCGTATTTGATCGACACATTGCCCGAGATCAGGTTGATCAGCGCGCCTGGAATAAAGAACGGCGACACGCGGCGCGGGCCCTTGTCGCGGATCAGCAGCGCGGTTTCTGCGATGGAGTTCAGGCCACCGATCCCCGAGCCGATCATCACACCGGTGCGCAACCGGCTTTCCTCGTCCTCGGGCATCCAGCCTGCATCCGTTACCGCCTGCTGAGCGGCCGCCATGCCGAAGAGGATGAACTCATCGACTTTGCGCTGTTCTTTCTTTTCCAGATAGGCATCCGGGTTGAACGTCCCGTCCGTCCCATCGCCATAGGGCACTTCGCAGGCATAAGTTGTCGCCAGATGGCTCGCATCGAATTTGCTGATCGTACCGGCACCGGACTGACCGTCCAAAATGCGCGACCAGGTCGCTTCGACGCCGTCTGCCAGCGGTGTCACCAATCCCAAGCCTGTCACAACTACTCGACGCATGGTGTTGCCCTTCCCTCGAATGTTCTTGTCCGCTCTTACCCCGTTCGCGCCAGCGCCCGCAAGAGTCCAGCCGCCCGGCAGGGTATTCTTGCCGGTTCAACCTGTCGCCCGGTTCGTTTCCGTCAATGGAAACAGACGATGCGTCGACGCATCGTCCGCCTACCCCCAGCGATCACCCAGATCGGCCTTCGCGCGATCAATCCAATGATCCTGCAACCACGGTGTCGGCTTGGCATATCGGATCACCGACCCGCGATACCCCGCGACAGCCTCAGGCATCTTGGGCCGCCCGTGGAAACACACCACCCGCGCATCTTCCGGCAAGCGTGCAGGATGCAGGTAATTGCCGGGAAATGGATTACAATCATACTTGAAGCTCACCACCCAATCACCTGGGATATATGTGAAAACCCCGTTATCCATCGCCTTGTGCGAGGTGTAGCGCTGCTCTGATCCCCGCGCGACCTCAACCTCCCGATACGCGTCCGCCGCCAGGTCATTATACAAAAAACCGTGCACTGCCGGATCATAGCGAAAAACCGACCCATGCCCGGTGGGCCGCCCCTTGCGCGCCTCGGTCCAGTCGTGGCGCATCACCACATGGCCCGGCGCCAAGGTCAGCAGATCGTCCAGCGACCCGGTGATCACCACGTCCAGATCGAACCCCAGAACAGGCCCTTCCAGATCGGGGATCAACCCCGGCTTGAACAGCGACACCTTGCGCATCGCCCCTTGCCGGTTCGCCACCTTCAGCGCCGCCGCCATCGGATCGGCAAAAGGCTCCACCGGCAGATCCAGAACCTCGATCTCGGGATGCAGCCCCTCGGCATGTTCCGTCATGCACAAAAACCGCACCGGGCAGGACAGGTTGCGCCGCACGCCGGAATACAGCCGGTTCACGTATTCCGGTCCGAACAGCGTGCCCCATTTGATACAGGCAACAGTGGCATGAGATGGCATGGTCATGCGTCCGCTTAGCAACGGTTCCGCCAAATGACCAGATGCCGCTTGGCGCGCCGCGCTGGTGCACTTATAGTCTCGGTCAACCAAAGCTGAGATGCAGGAGGACATAATGGAGACTGTGTGCGCCCTGCGGGTGTCAGGCTGATCGCCACACTCGGACCATGTGAACGCCCCACCGGGGCAGGTTTCTCAGCGACAGGAATACTCCATTGACCACATATACCCTGACCGATCTCGGATGGTCGGACCGTTTCGCGCGTCAGCTTACCGAAGAAGACGCCGCCCTCACCCCTGCCCGCATCTCCGAGGTGCATCGCAGCCAACTGATCGCACTGTCCGAAGCGGGCGATCTGCGCCTCATCCCGACGGACAGCGCCGGTGCCTATGCCGTTGGTGACTGGGTTCTAACCGATGGCACCAGCGCGATCCGCCGGCTTGATCCCGTGACCGATCTGCACCGCCGTGCCGCAGGTCATGCCGTGGGCGCGCAGCGCATCGCCGCCAATGTCGACACGGTTGGACTCGTCACCTCCTGCAACGCCGATTTCAACGTCGCGCGGATGGAGCGTTATCTGGCGCTGGCCCTCGCCTCGAACGCGCTGCCGCTGGTGATCCTGACCAAGGCCGATCTTTGCGACGATCCGGACAGCTACAGGCGCAAGGCCGAGCGGATGTCCCCGCTGGTCACGGCGATCACCGTCAACGCCAAGGATCCCGAGGACGTAAAACGCCTCACCCCGTGGTGCCGCAACGCACAGACCTTGGCGCTGCTGGGTTCGTCCGGCGTCGGCAAAACCACCCTGCGCAATGCGCTGACGGGTGAGACCGAGGCCACCCAGGGCATCCGTGAGGACGACGCCAAGGGCCGTCACACCACCACGCACCGCGCCTTGCGCCGCACTCTGGCGGGCGGCTGGCTGATCGACACGCCGGGGATGCGCGAGTTGCAACTCTCGGGCACCAGCGACGGTCTCGAAGAGCTGTTCGACGACATCGAAACGCTGGCGGCAGAGTGCAAATTCTCAAACTGCGCCCATGACACCGAACCCGGATGTGCGGTCAAAGCGGCTCTGGAAAACGGGTCGCTCGAACAGGCCCGGTTCGACCGCTGGCAAAAGCTGCGGCGTGAGGATCAGTACAATTCCGAAACCATCGCCACCGCCCGCGCCCGTCAGAAGTCCTTTGGCCGGGTGGTGAAAGAGGCGATGAGTACCAAAAGCCGCTACAAACGCGGATACGACGACTAAACCGCAAGTGCTCGCGGGTGCCCATAATGCCCGTGCGCCGCACGGGCAGCGCCCGAACCGCCCCCACGGGGCGGGCGCTACTCGCCCCCCCCCCCCGGTTCGGACGCAAAGCGCTCAAAAACAATGCGGCGGGCCACCTCAGCCCGCCGTTCCACTCCCACTGACGCCCGTCTTACGCCGCAGGCATCCGCCGCTCGACGATCTCGGCCCACCAGGAACAGCCCGCCGGGATCGCTTCGTCGTTGAAGTTGTATTCCGGGTGATGCACCGCCGCGCTGTCGCCGTTGCCGACAAGGATATAGGCGCCGGGGCGTTCCTCGAGCATGAAGGCGAAATCCTCGCCGCCCATCACCAACGGGGCCTCGTCACAGCCACCCGACACCGCCTTGGCAACCTCGGCGGCGAAATCCGTCTGTTCCTCGTGATTCACCATCACCGGATAACCCCGGTAGTAGGTCACGTCCACGGTCCCGCCAAATGTTGCGGCGATCCCGGCGCAGATATCCTTGATCCGCGTCTCGGCCAGGTCGCGCATATCCTTGGACATGGTGCGCACAGTGCCTTTGAGCTGAACCCGCTGCGGGATCACGTTGAACGCCTTGGACGAAGTTTCAAACGAGGTCACCGACACAACCACCTGATCAATCGGATCGGCGTTGCGGCTGGCGATGGTCTGCAACGCGAGCACCGCCTGCGACGCCATCACGGTTGTGTCCACCGTTTCCTGCGGCTTGGCCGCGTGGCCACCACGGCCCTCGAATGTGATGTCGAACTGGTCGGTTGCGGCAAAGAAAGCGCCGGGACGGATGGCAAAGCTGCCTACCGGACGCCCCGGCCAGTTGTGCATCCCGTAAACCTCCTGGATACCCCAGCGGTCCATCATGCCGTCTTCGCACATCTCGCGGCCACCGCCGCCACCTTCTTCGGCGGGCTGGAAGATCACCACAACGGTGCCGTCGAAATTGCGGGTCTCGGACAGGTACTTGGCCGCGCCGAGCAGCATCGCGGTATGGCCGTCATGACCGCAGGCGTGCATCGCGCCGTCGGTCTTGGACTTGTACGCGAGCCCTGTCTGTTCGTGGATCGGCAGCGCGTCCATGTCGGCGCGCAGGCCGATGACCTTGCCCGATGTGTCGGTCTTGCCCTTGATCACGCCCACCACGCCGGTGCGGCCGATGCCGGTGACGATTTCATCGCAGCCAAACTCCTTGAGCCGCTCCGCCACCAAGGCACTGGTACGATGCGTTTCAAACAGGATTTCGGGGTTTTCGTGCAAATCGCGTCGCCACGCGGTGATTTCGTCCTGCAATTCGGCAAATCGGTTCTTCACGGGCATGAACTGCCTCCTTTCTCTGAATATCAAACCGAGAGTGGCATCCGGCGTTCAACCAGTTCCACGAACCAGCTACAGCCCAGTGGAATCGCGTCATCGGAAAAAACGTAAGCGGGATGGTGGCACATCTCGGTGTCGCCATTGCCGAGAAACATATAGGCTCCCGGTCGGGCTTCAAGCATGTAAGCAAAGTCCTCGGCAGGCAGGATCGGATCGGTGGCGTCGTCCACATGTTCGGTCACCGCCCGCGCCGCCTCGACCGCGTATTCCGTCTGGTCGGGATGGTTCACCGTCACCGGATAACCGGGCGTCCAGATCACCTCGGCCGTCGCGCCATAGGCGGACGCCGTATGTTCGCACAAGGACCGGATCCGCTCTTCGGCCTGCGCCCGCACCTCGGTTGCGAGGGTCCGCACCGTGCCTTGCATCCGGACCGAATGAGCAATCACGTTCGACGCCTTGCTGTCGGTCTCGAACGTGCCCACGGTCACCACCGCAGGCCGCACCGGATTGACGTTGCGCGACACCACCGATTGCAGCGCCACCACGATCTGCGCCGCCACCAGCGTTGTGTCCACCGCCTCATGCGGGGCCGCCGCATGACCGCCGCGACCCGTGACGCGAATCTCGAACTCGTCCGAGGACGCCAGAAGCGGCCCCGGACGGATGGCGAAATGACCTACCGGAATACCCGGTGAATTATGCAGACCGTACACTTCCTGAATATTCCAGCGGTCCATCAGACCGTCCTCGACCATCGCGCGCCCGCCCGCGCCGCCCTCTTCGGCAGGCTGGAAGATCAGCACCACGGTGCCATCGAAATTGCGCGTCTCAGCAAGATATTGCGCCGCGCCCAACAGGATCGAGGTGTGCCCGTCATGGCCGCAAGCGTGCATCTTGCCGGGAACGGTGCTGGCATATTCCACGCCCGAGGCTTCGGTGATCGGCAGCGCATCCATGTCGGCGCGCAACCCGATCACCCTCCCCTGAGTATCGGTGCGTCCCTTGATGACACCGACAACGCCGGTGCGGCCAACGCCGGTGGTGATCTCGTCCATTCCAAAGCTCTTCAGCTTGTCGGTGACAAACGCCGCCGTTTCGTGAACGTCGTACATCAGTTCGGGATGCTGGTGCAGGTAGCGCCGCCATTTGGTGATCTCACGCGCGTTCTCGGCGATGCTGTTCTTGACCGGCATGTCCGCTCCTTTGCTGCCCCCGGGCACCCTGACTTACGCTTAGGTCAGGGGCAAGAGGCGTCAGAGCGCCGGCCCCAACTCCATCGCGCTGCCATCGCTGAACCGGGACATCCGGAACCGCCGCAGGTCATGCCCCGGCGCATCGCCGCAGACCAGATCGGCCAGCACCCGGCCCATGCCGGGACCGATGCCGAACCCATGACCGCTCATGCCCGTGCCGATGGTCAGACCGGGAATCGCATCCACCCGGTCCACCACCGGAACAACATCCGGCATGGTGTCGATCATCCCCGCCCACATGGCGCGGTATCGAATCGGCCCCACTTCGGGGAACAGCTTTTCCACCTCTGCCGCAACTTTGCGCAGTTTGCCCGCGTGCGGCGTCGGGTTCAGCACGCGGATGCCCTCGAAAGGCGAAACCTCATCCTCGGCCCATTGGCGTTTGGTGCCCCAAGCATCCGGGTAGCCCTTGGGGGCCGCAGGCAGGAAACGTGTGCCAAACGGAGCAGCCATCAATTGCGCACGGAACTTCGGCAACGCACGAAACGCATCCGGCCCGACGAAAAGCTCGTGAAAACCCCCTGCGGCCAACGATGCCCCACCATCCGCCCGCGTGCGAAAGGCGAATTTGCCCCCCGCCGCCGCGCCCTGATGCGGCAGATGTACCGGCTTTGTTGCTCCCACGCTCGCCCGGACGGACAGTTGCGGGATCGACACCCCATTTGCGCGCAGGAACAACGAGGACCACGCGCCGCCCGCGACCACGACATCGGAACAGGCGATACGCCCGGCCTCGGTGAACACGCCAGTGATGCGCCCCGCTGCGATGTCCAGCTTGCGCGCCGCACAAGCTTCGACAATCACCGCGCCCTCACGCACCGCAATCCCGGCCAGCGCCGGCACCGCGACCCACGGCTCGGCACGCATGTCGGAGGGTGTCGTGATCGCCCCAGTAAACCCGCCCTTGGCCAATTCCGGGAACCGCGTCTTGAGCGCGGCGCGATCCAAGAGTTCGGTATCCACCCCCTGCGCGGTGGCAAAGGGCAACCAATCGGCAAAATCCTGAAGTTCTTTCTCGCTCTCGGCCAGATAGGTCACACCCGACCGTTTCAGCCCGATATCCACATTCGTCTGGCTGGCAAGTTCGGTCCAGAGGCGGTTCGCCTCGACCATGATCGGCAACTCGTCCGGGTCGCGCCCCTGCTGGCGAATCCAGCCCCAGTTGCGCGAGGATTGCTCTCCCGCGATGCGCCCCTTTTCCAGCAGCACCACCCGCCGGCCCTTACGGGCAAGATAGAGCGCCGTACAGACACCGATCACCCCGCCACCGATAACCACCACATCGGTCTCAGACGGCGGTGGGCCGGGAAAGGCCACCGGGGTCGCTTCGGAAATCGGGAAGGGAATCATGCTCTAAGATGCTCCAGCAGCCGCTCCATGAACGCCTGTCCTTCTGTGAATTGGGCGACGGTAATGTATTCGTCCGGCTGATGCGCCACCGCAATGTCACCGGGACCGCAGACCACAACCGAATAACCCGCGCTTTGGAAATGGCTCGCCTCGGTGCCGTAGGAAACGTATTTCGTCCCATTGTCCCCGGTAATCTGCCGCACCAGCGTTTCTGCGGCGCCACCATCTTCGGGCTTGAACGGCGGCAGTGAAAACGCGGGCTTGATTTCGATCCACGCTTCCGGCCGAACGGCCTTCATCTCGGCTTCGATCTCGGCCGCCGCTTCGCGCAGCTTGGCCTCCCACTGATCCAGTGTTTCGCCGGGCACCACGCGGAACCCAAGACCGAACTCGCAATCCTTGGCAGTGATGTTGTGTGCCGTGCCGCCCTTAATCTGGCCGACATGGACATTGGTGTAAGGCGGGTTGAACTGCGCCGCGATCGGACCTGGCGTGGCGGCGGCGCTTTCGGCGTTCATCCGGTTCGCCCATTCGATCAGCTTGGCCCCATACATGATGGCGCTGACGCCGGTGTGCATGATCGAGGAATGAACCTCGAACCCATGCATATGCACCCAGAATGTGTTGCCGCCCTTGTGCCCGGTCACGGCCTTGAGCATCGTTGGTTCGCCCACGATCACCGTATCCGCCCTGGGCACCACGCCCTGCATCGCCTCGATCAGGGGTGGCGCACCGGTGCAGCCAATTTCCTCGTCATAGCTGAGCGCAATCTGCACAGGCCGTGACACGCCGCGATGCTGGGCCTCGACCATTGCCCAGATGGCCAACGCGTCAAAGCCCTTCATGTCTGTCGTACCGCGCCCGAACAGTTTGCCGTCCTTTTCGATCACAGTGAAAGGATCGGTGCTCCACGGTTGGCCATCGGTTGGCACCACGTCGGTGTGCCCGGACAGGACCACCCCGCCCTCAACCTCTGGCCCGACATGCGCGAACAGCGCGGCTTTGGTCGGATCGTCGGGCTTCACATGCCGGTGGCTCTGCACCCCGTGTTCCGACAGGTATTCCTCGACCCAGTCGATCAGCGGCAGGTTGGTGTCGCGGCTGACGGTTGGAAATTTTACCAGTTGGTCAAGAATCTGGCGCGGTGTCAGGCGATTGGGCATGGTCTCACTTCTGGGCTGAGGGCAGCAGGTAATCTGCGTAAACAGGATGATGGTCCGACGGCCACTCGCCGTCAAACCGCTCTTGCAACACCACCGGCCCACCGACAAGCGCCACATCGGGCGTGCGCGACAGATGGTCGATGGCTCCAAGCACATGGACGCCGCGGTTCAGGTGATAGGTGGCGCCGGGTGTGCGGTCGAAAACAACTCCCGATTCTTCGAGGATGTCCATCGTCCGCGCCCCGTGGAGCACGTTGATATCGCCGACCAGAAACATGGTCTCTCCCGCAGCAATCCAAGGCGAGATCCGATCCCTGACCAGCTCCGCCGACAAAAGACGGTTGGACCGGCTGGAATATTCGAAATGTACGTTCACCACACGGAATCTCTGCCCCGTGCCGCGGTCCTCGAACTGCGCCCATGACGCAAAGGCCGGATAAGAGCCATTGAAGGTGCGCGAATAGATCACGTCCGGCGTGTCGGAAAAGAAAAACCACCCTTGATCAATCGGTTGCAGCCGCTCCTTAAGGTAGAAGATCGGCTGCGTCGTCGGAAATGTCCGCCAATCCCTCGTCGCGGCAACGCCATAGCCGGGGTTCTGCGCGATCAGGTGATCCCGGGCGAGATTGACCGATCCGTCGCTGCCCCGCTGGAAGCTTTCCATTTCCTGAAACGCAACAACATCAGCCTGTAACGCCTTGAAAGCCTTATCCAAAGGCCCCTTCCGGCGCTCCCAGTCCCCAACCGACCACGGGCCCGTTGCGTCGTTCAGGATGATGTAGTGCACGTTGTAGCTGGCGATGCGCAGCGCCGCGCCCTCTGGCGCGGCGACTGTCACATCGCCTTCGCTGTTGCTGACATGCAGCGCGCAGGCAACCAAAGCAAATAGCGCAAAAACTGAGATTGCGCCGCGCAAGATCCAAGACAACAGGCGTTTCATGAAGGCAGCCTAACAGCCCATGCCGCAGAACTCAGTAACCGCTATCGGTGATCAGCACTTTGTGACCCGGCTCCACTTCGCGGTAGACCGACGGCTCTGGCGCGTAATCCAGACCGTGGATCGGAGATGGAATCGGTTTGAAGTTCAAATCTTTCTCGGACTTTCGCTTGCGTGGATCAGCGATCGGCACCGCCTTCATCAAAGCCTGCGTATAGGGGTGCTGCGGATTCTCGAAAACCGCGCGGCGCGGGCCAAGTTCGACAATCCGCCCCAGATACATCACACCGACATAGTGGCTGACCCGTTCGACAACCGCCATGTCGTGACTGATGAAGAGGAAGGACAGGCCAAGTTCGGCTTGAAGTTCCAGCATCAGGTTCAACACCTGCGCCTGCACAGACACGTCCAAAGCCGATACGGCTTCATCCGCGACGATCAGCTTGGGGTTCAGCGCGAGGGCACGGGCAATCGCGATCCGCTGGCGCTGACCACCGGAGAGTTCGTGCGGATAGCGCTGCATGAAGCTGCGCGGCAGTTCGACCCGGTCGAACAGGTTTTCAACCTTCTTCTGCATCTCGGCGCTCGAACCGATGCCGAAATTGCGCATTGGCTCTGACACCTGATCAGCTAACTGCATCTGCGGGTTGAGCGAGGCAAACGGGTCCTGAAACACCATCTGCATATCGCGCCGCGCCTCGCGCAGATCGGCCTGCCCCATGGCCATCACGTCTTTGCCGTCAAGGAAGATGCTGCCTTCCTGCGGTTCGACCAGCCGCAGAATCGACCGCCCGGCAGTGGACTTGCCGCATCCCGACTCGCCAACCAGGCTGAGCGTCTGCCCTTTTTTCACGGAAAAGGACACGTCCTCGACCGCGTGAACATTCGCCACCGTCCGGCGGAAGAACCCGCCTTTGACGGGGAATCGCGTGGTGAGATTCTTGACCTCGAGAAGCACCTCGTCCGACCCGGTGATCGGCGGCACATCAGACCCGTCCCGGCCCAAAAGCCGCATCGGACGCGGCAGATCGGTGCCGGTCATTTCGCCAAGCTTGGGCACCGCCGCCAGCAATGCCTGCGTATAGGGGTGCTGCGGGTTCTCGAAAATCTCTTCGACCGTGCCTTCCTCGACCTTATTGCCGCGGAACATGACGACAACTCGGTCGGCCATCTGCGCGACCACAGCCATGTCATGGGTGATGAACATCACAGCAGTGCCGGTTTCCCGCTTGAGTCGGTCCATCAGCGCTAGAATTTCGGCCTGAATGGTCACGTCGAGCGCAGTGGTCGGCTCATCAGCTATCAAAAGCCGTGGCTCGCAGGCCAGTGCCATAGCGATCACCACCCGCTGCCGCATACCGCCCGAAAGTTCGTGCGGATATTGCTTCAAACGCCGTTCGGGCTCGGGGATGCGCACCTGGCGCATCAATTCCAGCGCCCGTTCTTCGGCCTGCGCCTTCGACATGCCCTTGTGCAGTCGGAGGCCCTCGGTCAGCTGGCGTCCCACCGTGAAAACCGGGTTCAGCGCCGTCATCGGCTCCTGAAAAATCATCCCGATTTCATTGCCACGGATGGTGCGCATCAGGTCCTGGTCGGTCTCGGACAGGTCGATCTGTCCCGAATCCTTACGATCAAACAACATCCGTCCGCTGGCGATATCGCCACCACCGAACTCGATCAGCCGCATCAGCGACAGCGACGATACAGACTTACCTGACCCGGATTCGCCTACGACACAGACGGTTTCGCCGGGATTGATCTCGAAAGACACGTCTTCGACGCCAACCACCGTACCGGACTTGGTTTGAAACTCGACGCGTAGATTTTCGATTTTGGCGATGCTGCCATCCGGCATGGGCGCAATCCTTTTTTTGTATTTGCGCAAACGCTAACCGACGCAGGGCCAGAGTCAAACGATGTCTCTACGTCGCTTGTGTTATCGCTCCCACGGGACTTGCATTTTGCTCAAAAGCTGTTTCGATGCGCATACAGGGGGACACATCTGCGGGTTGTCAAAACGGTTTCCGGCGCTATTGCAACGAAACTCCGATTTGATAGGACGTAGCACTATCCCACCAAGGAAAACGACACGGAATGAACTGTGTCCAACAAGGAGAGACAAATGAAACTCAAATCCCTTCTCTTGGGGGCTGCGGCCGCCGTTGCGATCGCGCCTGCCGCGTTCGCCGAGCGTGGCGCCGATGGCGAAGTCAAAATCATCTACTGGCAAGCACCCTCGATCCTGAACCCGTTCCTGTCGGGCGGCACCAAGGACGTGGAATCGGCCTCGATGATCATCGAGCCGCTGGCCCGCTACAACGAAAAAGGCGAGCTTGTTCCGTGGCTTGTCGAAGAAATCCCCACCGTCGCCAATGGTGGCGTCAGCGAAGACCTGACGTCGATCACATGGAAAATCACCCCCGGCCTGACATGGTCGGACGGCACGCCTTTCACATCGGCTGACGTGGCCTTCACACACGCTTACTGCACCCACCCCGAAGGTGGCTGTGCGCAGGTGACCAAGTTCGAAGGCGTAACCAGCGTCGAAACTCCGGATGATCTGACTGTTGTTGTCACTTTCGGTGGCCCGACCCCGAACCCCTATGGCCCGTTTGTGGGTGGCGAGAGCCCGATCCTGCAGAAAGCGCAGTTCGAAGGCTGCATGGGTGCCGCGGCATCGACCTGCACCGAGCAGAACTTCAACCCGATCGGCACCGGCCCGTTC
Source organism: Alphaproteobacteria bacterium (assembly GCA_030425145.1). GTDB lineage: Bacteria > Pseudomonadota > Alphaproteobacteria > Rhodobacterales > Rhodobacteraceae > Marivita. The sequence continues at coordinate 146,655 of JAUHVK010000002.1, forward strand.
GTTGTCACCGAGTTCAAGCCGAACGACGTGATCACCATGGCCGCGAACGAAAACTACCGTGATCCGGCGAAGCCCGCCTTCGCAAGCGTGACCTTCAAAGGCGGCGGCGATGCCCGCGCGGCGGGTCAGGCCGTGATGGAAACCGGTGAATTCGACTACGCTTGGAACCTTCAGCTTGCGCCCGACGTGATTGCGCAGATGCAGGAAGGCGGCAAAGGCGTTCCGATCGCAGGCTTTGGTCCGCTCCTCGAGCGGATCATGATCAACCAGACCAACCCTGACCCGAACCTGCCCGAAGGCGAGCGTTCCACCGCGATGCACCCGCATCCGTTCCTGCAGGAACCGGCTGTCTACAAAGCGATGTCGATGGCAATCGACCGTCCGCTGCTGGTGGAAATCGGCTATGGTCAGGCCGGCAAGATCGGCTGCTCGTGGGTTCCGGCCCCCGAAGCGTTTGCGTCCACATTCGACGGCTGTGACGTGCAGGACCTCGACGGCGCGAAAGCGCTTCTCGATGGCGCAGGCATCGTAGACAGCGACGGCGACGGCGTGCGCGAGCACAACGGCGTGCCGCTTTCGATCCTCTACCAGACCTCGACCAATGCCGTCCGTCAGGACTTCCAGGCGCTGATCAAGGAATGGTGGGAACAGATCGGCTTTGAAGTCGAACTGCGCAACATCGATGCGTCGGTCTTCTTTGGTGGTGACCCGGGTTCGCCCGACACGTTCCAGAAGTTCTATGCAGACGTGGAAATGTACGCCAACACCTTCAACGGCACCGACCCGCAGTCCTACCTGGGCAACGGTCTCTGCGACAAGGCTCCGCGCCCGGATTCGCAGTGGCAGGGTGAAAACATCAGCCGCTTCTGCATGGAAGAGTTCGATGCGCTGCATGCAGAGCTGTCCAAGACCGCCGACATGGCAGAGCGTCAGCGCCTTGGCCGTGAGCTGAGCGCAATGATGGTGGACAATGGCGGTATGATCCCGCTGGTACACCGTGGTCGTCTGTCCGCACATGCCAACACCCTTGGCGGCGTTGTGCTGAACGTTTGGGACAGTGAACTGTGGAACGTTGCGGACTGGCACCGCATCAAGTCCAACTGATCACGTAAGCGTAATTGTGGGGTGGGCCCTGTGCCCACCCTGCTTTGCATCTGCACTTAAGAAACTCATGTCCCGAGGCGCCACACGATGCTGACCTTCGCCGTCCGACGACTTGTTCTTGCCGTTCCGACGCTTCTGTTCATCAGTTTTGTCATTTTCATGCTTCTTCAACTCGCTCCCGGCGATCCGATGGCGCAGGTTCCGCTGACCGTGCCCCCGGAGGTGAAGGAGAAGATGCGCCAGGCGCTTGGCGTCGGTGAACCGCCGCTGGTGCAATACTGGAAATGGCTGGTCCAGGTGTTCTGGATCGAACCGAAAGTGTTCATCGACTACATGACCAATTCCAGCACGCTGCTGGGCTGGCTGCCCGACACGCAGCTTTACCAGGACGAACTGCGCGTGATCTCGTGGCAGACCCGCAGCCCGGTCATGGACATCGTGATCCAGCGTATCCCGCAGACGCTCTGGGTGGTGGGCATGGCCTATGTGGTTGGCATCCTGATTGCCCTGCCCATCGGCATCTATTCCGCCTACCGGCAGTATTCGGTGTTCGATCAGGCCGGCACGTTCATCACGATGATCGGCTTTTCGATTCCGCCCTTCTTCACCGGCCCGCTGTTGATCGTGATTTTCTCGGTGCAGCTGGGGTGGTTCCCGTCGATCTATGACACCACCCATGTGGTGAACGACTGGGAAAGCCTAAAATTCCAGCTCCAGCAGATGATCCTGCCGGTAATGGTGCTGGCACTTCAGACCACCGCACAGATCAGCCGCTACATGCGCGCCTCGATGCTCGACAACCTGAACCAGGATTACGTCCGCACCGCTCGTGCCAAGGGGCTGTCGGAAGCCGTGGTCGTCACCGTTCACGTGCTGCGCAACTCGATGATCCCGGTCATCACCGTGATCGCCCTCAACGTACCGTCGATCTTCGGCGGCGCTATCATCACCGAAAACGTGTTCAAGGTGAACGGCATTGGGCAGTTGCTTATCACTGCACTCTTCGCCAACGACCTACCGATGGTGATGACGCTGACCTTCATCTTTGCCGTGCTGATCGTTCTCTTTAACCTGATTGCCGATATCCTCTACGGCCTTCTCGACCCGAGGATCCGCTATGACTGAGCCCGTTCAAGCCACGCCGACCCCGATCGAAGCCTTGGCCGACAAAGGCCCGCTGGAGCCGCCGCGCAGCCAGTGGAAAGACGTCTGGGACCAGTTCCGCAAACACAAGGGAGCAATGTTCGGCGGCGGGTTCCTGCTGTTCATCACCCTCGCCGTTCTGCTGGGGCCGTATCTCTGGCAAGTCGATGCGCAAAAGCTCGACATCCGCAACAAAGACCTGCGCCCGATCTGGACCGCGCTTTGGGACAGCGGTGCAAAGGTTGCATTGAGCCGCCCCTTCGGCACCGATCAGTTGGGCCGTGACCAGCTCGCACAGATCATCCAGGGCGGACGCACGTCGATGGCGGTTGGCTGGGCCGCAATGGTTCTGAGCCTGATCATCGGCACCGCCGTCGGCGTGATGGCGGGCTTCGTGAAAAAGGCCGACGGGCTGCTGATGCGCCTGACCGACCTCTTCCTGTCGCTGCCGATCCTGCCGCTGCTGCTGGTTGCGGTGACACTGTTCCGCCAGCCCCTGCGCGAGGCGTTCGGACCCGAAGGCGGGATGTTCGTGCTGATCGTCGGCATCATCGCCATCACAAGCTGGATGCCCACCGCCCGTATCGTGCGTGGCGATATCCTCGCGCTCAAGGAACGCGAGTTCATTCTGGCTGCGCGCTCCATCGGCGCAACGCCCTTCCGCATCGTCCAGCGTCACCTGCTGCCCAACGTGCTGTCGCCAATCATGGTCTCGGCCACTCTGGGTCTCGCCACCGCGATCATCACCGAAAGCGCGCTCAGCTTCCTTGGTGTCGGCTTCCCGTCGGACTTCCCGACATGGGGCAAGATGCTGGCCGACGCGGTGCAGCGGATGCAGCAGTTCCCCGAACGCGTCTACCTGCCAGGGATTGCGATCTCGCTGACGGTGCTAAGCGTGAACTATCTGGGTGACGGCCTGCGCGACGCGCTGGACCCGCGCATCCGAGGCCGCTGAGGCAAAATAAGACCAATCAGCGCGGCGCCCCCGGCGCCGCCTGAACGCCCGCTCCGATTTTTCCTGAAAAAACGGAACAGCGTTCCAAAACTTCACCAAATCCAACAAACACCTCCCGCCAAGCGCCGCCTATTTGGCCCGCTGCAACCTTGCCTGCGGGAAACTTTCCCTCCATCTGCCATCTGAGATGTCGGAAGGAGCAACCCATGTTCGAATCCCTTGGCTTTGAGAATTACACCGCGCCGCAAGTTGCGGTCGGTCTTGCGCTGATCCTTGGCGCTGCGTTCGGCCTCTTTGCCGAGCGGACGCAGTTCTGCTTCCGTCGCGCCCTTGTCGGAGACGACCGCAAACAGGCGATGGGCGTTTGGCTGACAGCGCTTGCCGTGGCGGTTCTGGGCACGCAGGCTGTTGTGCTGTCCGGCCTGATCACGTTCGAGGATCACCGCTACCTGGCAGGCGACCTGCCGGTTCTGGCGATTGTTCTGGGTGGCCTGCTGTTCGGCGCAGGTATGGTGCTGACCCGCGGCTGCGCCTCGCGTCTGACCGTTCTGACGGCCACGGGCAACCTGCGCGCGGTATTCGTCCTGCTGATCTTCGCCATCGCGGCCCATGCGACCCTGAAAGGTGTGCTTGCTCCTGTCCGTACCACACTTGGCGCTTACACGGTTCCGCTCGGTGACACGGTCTCCTTCGCGAACCTGCCCGGCGGTGCGCTGGTTTGGTCGCTGCTCATCGCGCTTGCGGCTCTGGCCTATGCGTTCCGCTCCGGCAATCGCGTGACAACGCTGGTGCTTGCTGCCTTGTTGGGTGCGCTGGTCCCCCTGGGCTGGGGCGGCACCGGTTACGTGCTCTATGACGACTTCGACCCGGTTGCGCTGGAAAGCCTGTCCTTCACCGCGCCTTACGCTGACACGCTGTTCTGGACCGTTGCGTCCACCTCGATTCCGGCGAATTTCGGTGTTGGCCTGATCGGCGGCACATTCATTGGCGCGCTTGTGGCGGCACTTGTCTTTGGCAGCTTCAAATGGCAGAGCTTTGCGACCCCGGCAGAAACCGGACGCTATGCAGGTGGTGCCGTTCTGATGGGTGTCGGTGGTGTGCTGGCTGGCGGGTGCACCGTGGGTGCGGGTCTGGCCGGGATACCGACACTGTCCTTTGCCGCCCTTCTGGCACTCCTGTCGATCGCAGGCGGTGCACTCTTGGCCAACGCAGCTCTCAAGCCGTCACGCCAAATCGCCTACGCGCAACCGGCGGAATAATTTCAGATATCGATCTCGCCGTCCTCGGGCGGCGGGAGCCCTTCCAGCGGCGGCGCATCCTGTTTGCGCTTGAGCAGGATATCCCCGTTGGGCAGGACCACGGGCGGCTCATAGGCCGACCAATCCTCGACCTGTTCCATGAGGTCGCGCAGCGCCGGACCCATTTCTTCGGCAAAGCTGCGGATCGCGGGTTCAATCTCGTCCGCCAGACCTTCCAACTCGCGCAGAGCCGGTTCCATCTCGTCCATCAGACCACGAAAGAACAGCTTGGCCCCCTCTTCCATGAGGCTCGTGCCGCCTTTCTCCTCCTGCGCCATCGCGCCCGAGGTGGTGACGACCAAGGCCAGAACATATGCGGATATCTGTTTCATCCGTTTGATATAAGCCATCCCAAGGCGAATTTCACCTACAGGTCGATATCCAGCGTCACCGGGAAGTGGTCGGACGCGGCAAGAAGCGCCTCATGCAGTTCGGGTGTTTTCCAGCAGACTGGGTCTTCGAACGGATGCCAGATCCGCCAGCGCCGTGCCTTGGGCCGCAGATCAGGCGAGATCATCACATAGTCCAACAACGCCTGAAGATAGCGATCCTCTTTGGGGATATAAAACCGCGCTGTGGTGTGCTGAGCGCCGATCCGCCGTAACAGCGCCTCGGAGGCGTGTGGATCGTAGAGCGCATGATCCCCGTTTCCGAGAACGATCTCGACCGAACTGCGGCCGAAGAGATGTTCATATTCATCCAGCCCCGGACCGTCGTTCAGATCCCCCATCACGATCAGAGGATCCCCAGCCTCAAGATGCTCGGCCACCCGCGCGCGCAGCCAGATCGCCTGTGCCAACTGCTTGCGGCGGTTGGAAATCGCCAGGCGCATCACCTCGTCCCGGTTGGTCGCGCCATGCGGGGCCTTGGATTTCAGATGTGCGCCGATCAGACGGATCGCCTGCCCTGACGACCTCACTTCCAACTGGACCTCGAGTGGCGGTTTGGAGAACACCACCTTGTCCTCGGTCGCGTCGATATCAAGGTCGATGCGGAACGTGCCGTCAAATCGCGGTGCCCCCTCGACCGGAGGCGCGCCGGGCACCGGGGCTTGTCCCATGGGATCGTGCCGGGCGGTGACCACATCGGGGTCGTACATCAGCGCGATTTCCTGCTGGGTGTCATTGCCGAACCCCATCACGGCCTTCCGCGCCCGCAGGTCGAACGCTTGGGCAAAGTTTTCGAGCGCGAGCACCGTATTCCGGTTGCGGCTGTTGTCCGGCGCTTCGATCACCATCACCACATCCGCATCCAGCGCCGTGAACACGATCCCTAGCGCCTCCGTCTGCATGGTCTTGGTGATGTTGTGACGTGCCGACCACGACCCATCGTCGATCAACTGCCCCACGTCATCGAAGAGCGAGTCGAACCATTCGATATTGTAGGAGGCGAACCTCATGCCGGGCACGTCATGCGTGCTCGCGCGCCGCGATCTCTTCCCAGGCGCGGTTGATGTCGATGAGGCGCCGTTCCGACAGCTTGACCGCTTCTTCGGGAACACCGCGCGCGATCATCCGGTCCGGGTGACTGTCGCGGACCAATTGCCGCCATGCCGCGCGGATCTCGGACAACGGCATGTCGCGATCCACACCCAGCACATCATAAGGGTCCTGCTCGGCATCTGGAACGAAGCGCGATTTCAGACGGCGGAACGACCCTTCGGGCAGATCGAAAATCTCGGCTACCCGCAGCAGGAACGCGTCTTCGCCGGGATGATAGGTGCCATCCGCCATCGCAATGTGGAAGAGCCCCTCCATTAGATCGCAAAGCGTACCGCGATCCTGACCGAACATGGCGCGGATGCGTTTGGCATATTCCTCGAAACCGGCGACATCCTGACGGGCAAGGTTGAACACCCGCGCGGCCCCGGCCTCGTCCTCGGCTGGGATGTTGAAGACCTCGCGGAAGGCCATCACCTCATCGCGCGTCACAAGCCCGTCGGCCTTGGCCATCTTTGCTGACAAGGCAATCACGGCAATGGTGAAAGCGACGGTTTTTTCGGGTGGTGTGCGCAGACGGTCAAACACCGCAGTCAGACCCTCGCCCGAGGCAAGGGCCGAAAGAGCATCCGCTATGCGCGTCCAGATCGACATAGGAACAGTCTAGGCGAATGCACGAATATTGTCAGTGCGTCATCAGAGCTTTTTCTGCATCAGCACAAGGTCGATCCAGCGCCCAAACTTGAACCCCACTTCGGGCAGCGTGGCGATCTCGGAAAAGCCGATTGCCGTATGAAACGCCCGCCCATCGGAGTTCTCGGCGCTGACCCCGGCCCAAAGCGAATGGACACCTTCGGCACGGGCAACAGTCTCGAGCGCCGCCATCAGCGCCCGCCCGGCCCCGCTCCCCCGCGCCGAGGCGGCCAGCGCGATGGAATGCTCTTTGGTGCGCGCATAGCCCGGCCCGTTGCGGAACGGAAAATAGCTGGCATATCCCGCCGCACCCCCCTCGATCTCGGCCACGAGAAACGCCGGCCCCTTGGCGGCGATGTCGTCGCGCACATAGTCGACGGTCTTACGCTCAGAGGTGAAGGTGATGGTGGTATTGTCGATCACATCATTGATGATCGTCGTCAGCGCCTCGGCATCCTCGGCGCGCGCAGGGCGAATGATCATGTTAGAATGCGCCGTCCACCTGTGGTCAAGAACACCGCCTGCATCATCCGATCCGCCATTTTCTGAAACAGCACCCGATCATTGTCGAAGACAGGCGACAGACGCTGTTGAAGCTCGGCCACGTCCGGCCCGCAGATCGTCAGCGCTTCAAGACGCAGGCCGGCACTTGGCAGGCTCACACCTGGAGGTGTCTCGGTGTGCCATTGAATGATCGCCGGAAACTGCCCATCAAAGGGCAACCGACCATCGGGGGGCACAAGCATCGTCCAGCGCAGATCGCCGCGCGACAGCTCCACTGGTTCACCCGCTTCGGGGTACATGCGCTGCGCAGCCTCGATGTCATCACAGCGCAGAATCCACTTGTCGAGCTGCGCCGGCCCCTCGAAATCATCCAGCCCGAACCAGCGCGGATAGTCCGGTTTGGGCTGCGACGGATCGGGAGCGATGGCTTCGAAGTAAAGATCATTCTCCAACCCGAGAAGACGGTTATGCGTTGCGTAATGCGCGTGCAGCCCACCGGCGGCAAGCGGAACGCCCAGCCCCTCTTCGCTGTGGCGCACCGCCTCTTCCAGCGTTTCACCCACGACCGCGATGTGATCCAGTTCGAGTTTCATGCCGCTATTGACACATGCGGCGGATTTTCCGTCAACGGAAAATCGCGGACGCGTCGACGCGTCCGCCCACTTCGTGCTTAGCCCCGCGCTTCGCGGATGAGCCGCAGGATGTCCTGCGCCGCCTCCGGAATGTTGGTGCCCGGACCGAAGATCGCTTTGACACCAGCGTCATAGAGGAACTGGTAATCCTGCTGCGGAATGACCCCGCCACAGATCACTAGAATGTCACCAGCACCCTTCGCCTTCAGCTCCTGCACCAGTTGCGGTGCCAGCGTCTTGTGCCCCGCAGCTTGTGACGAAATCCCGATCACATGCACATCGTTATCGATGGCGTCCTGTGCCGCTTCGGCCGGTGTCTGGAAGAGCGGGCCCACATCAACGTCAAAACCGATATCAGCAAACGCCGTCGCGATCACCTTGGCACCCCGGTCATGTCCGTCCTGCCCCATCTTGACCACGAGCATCCGCGGGCGGCGGCCCTCGTCCTCGGCAAACGCTTCGACCGAACGCTGGATGGCAGCAAAGCCTTCGTCGCCCTCATAGGCGGCGCCATAGACCCCGGCCAGAGTTTTCACCTCGGCCCGATGACGGCCAAACACCTTTTCCATCGCCATGCTGATCTCTCCTACCGTGGCGCGGGCGCGGGATGCCTCGACCGCCGCTTCCAACAGATTGCCGCCTTCGGCCGCACGTTTCTCAAGTTCGGCGAGGGCCGCATCACAGGCCGCCTGATCGCGGGTCGCACGGATTTGTTCGAGCCGGGCAATCTGCGACTGGCGCACCTTGACGTTGTCCACATCAAGAATGTCGAGCGCGTCTTCCTTGGCGAGCCGGTACTTGTTCACGCCGACGATCACATCGGTGCCCCGGTCGATATCTGCCTGCCGCTGGGCCGCGGTTTCCTCGATCCGCAGCTTCGGCATGCCAGAGGCAACCGCCTTGGTCATGCCGCCCATCTCGTCGACTTCCTCGATCAGCTTCCAAGCCGCCTCGGCCAGATCATGGGTCAGCTTTTCAACGTAGTAGGAACCCGCCAGCGGATCGACCACCTTGGTCACGCCGGTTTCTTCCTGCAAAATCAACTGTGTATTCCGCGCGATGCGCGCCGAGAATTCGGTCGGCAGCGCGATGGCTTCGTCCAACGCGTTGGTGTGCAGCGACTGCGTACCGCCGAGAACCGCGCTCATCGCCTCATAGGCGGTGCGGATCACGTTGTTGTACGGGTCCTGCTCGGCCAGCGACACACCCGATGTCTGGCAGTGCGTGCGCAGCATCTTGGAGCGGTCGTTCTTGGCTCCCAGATCGGTCATGATCCGGTGCCAGAGCAGACGCGCCGCGCGCAGCTTGGCCGCTTCCATGAAGAAGTTCTTACCAATGGCAAAGAAGAAGGACAGACGCCCGGCGAACCTGTCCACGTCCATGCCCCGCGCCATCGCGGTCTGTACGTATTCCTTGCCGTCCGCCAATGTGTAGGCCAGCTCCTGCACGAGGTTCGCGCCCGCTTCTTGCATGTGGTAGCCCGAGATCGAGATCGAGTTGAACTTCGGCATCTCGTTCGAGGTGTATTCGATGATATCCGCAATGATCCGCATCGAAGGTTCGGGCGGATAGACATAGGTGTTGCGGACCATGAACTCCTTGAGGATGTCGTTCTGGATCGTCCCCGAGAGCACCGCACGGTCATGCCCCTGCTCTTCGCCCGCAACAATGAAATTCGCGAGGATCGGAATGACCGCACCGTTCATCGTCATGGACACCGACACCTGATCGAGCGGGATGCCGTCAAAGAGGATCTTCATGTCCTCGACGCTGTCGATGGCCACGCCGGCCTTGCCCACGTCCCCCACCACGCGATCATGGTCGCTGTCATAGCCGCGGTGTGTGGCCAGATCGAAGGCAACGGACACGCCCTGCTGACCGGCCGCAAGGTTCTTGCGGTAGAAGGCGTTGGACTCTTCTGCTGTGGAGAAGCCCGCATATTGCCGGATCGTCCAGGGGCGGCCCGCATACATGGTGGCTTTTACGCCTCGTGTGAAAGGCGCTTCGCCGGGGATCGTGCCAAGATGCGGCAGATCCTTGATGTCGTCCTCGGTATAGAGCGGCTGAACCTCGATCCCTTCGAGCGTTTTCCAGGTCAGCGTGTCGACCGGTTTCCCGCGCAGTTCCTTTTCGGCCAGCGCGCGCCATGTGTCTGTCTTGGAGGTCATCGTCTGTCTGTTCCTCTTGTCATCGTCATCGCCGCGCCTGTGCGGATCAGCGGCAATTGTGGAATGAGTCCAAAGCGGTGCCGCAGGCTGGCGGTCACTTTTTTGCGTGTCGTCGCGCTTCGTGCCTTCGCATTGTGCAGAGCGCGCCCTATATTTTTAGGTATGAACAAAGTCTTAATCGCAGTGCTTGCATCGCTCATGCTGTCCGCCCCAGTTGTGGGACAGGGGCAGGAAGCGGGCACAACCGTCGATGATCTGTCTGTCGACATGATCCGGTCCGCCGAAACCGTGACGCTTGAGGAATTCCTCTGGATCAAGCGTCCGGTGGTGGTCTTCGCAGACAGCCCCGCCGATCCGCGATACGTGCAGCAGATGCAGTACCTGACCAGCGATCTGAACGCGCTAAATCTGCGGGATGTGGTGATCATCACCGACACCAACCCGGCGGAACGGTCATCGGCGCGGATGACACTGCGACCACGCGGGTTCATGCTGGCGATCATCGACAAAGACGGCGGCGTCAAACACCGCAAGCCGCTGCCTTGGGACGTGCGGGAAATCAGCCGCGCCATCGACAAAATGCCGACCCGCCAGCAGGAAATCCACGAACGCAACGAGGTCCTGCCGCGCGGATGAGTCCGGCCATGCCCGGTGCGGTCACCCCACACCGGGCCAAAGGCGGATATGCGCGCAGCAGCGGTCACGGCTTTATTCGAACTCCATGATTACATCGTCCACGGCAAGGCTGTCGCCCGCCGCAGCGTTGATTTTGGAGACCACACCCTTACGCTCGGCGCGCAGGATGTTTTCCATCTTCATCGCCTCGACCGTGCAGAGCGCCTGACCCTCCTGAACTTCCTGCCCTTCTTCCACGTCGACCTTCACGATCAGACCCGGCATCGGGCAGAGCAGCATCTTGGAGGTGTCCGGAGGCAGTTTCTCGGGCATCTTGCGCGCCAGTTCCGCTTGACGCGGCGTGCGCACATGCACCTTGAGTTCAGCCCCGCGTGACCGGATGCGGAACCCACCCGAGACCTTGCCAACTTTCATCACCAGTGGTGCGCCATCGACCGACATGCGGGCCAGCTGATTGCCCGGGGTCCAATCACCGCTGACGCGGATTTCGGTGCCATCGGCAAAACGCACGGTGGAGCCGGCATGATCGGCCGCGATGGTCACGTCGAAGTCGTGCCCCTGAAGCGCGACATTCCACTCTTCGCCGACATGCCGTTCGTGATTGTCGAGCGTGCCGGAAATGCGCGCGCGACGGATTTCCGCCACACGGTTCATCGCCGCACAGGCCGCCGCGATGTTACGCAGCGCCGCATCACCCAGCGTCACACCTTCGAAACCCTCGGGATATTCCTCGGCGATGAAGGCAGTGGTCATGTCGCCCGAAATGAATTTCGGATGATCCATCACTGCTGCCACGAACGGCAGGTTGTGACCGATGCCTTCCACTTCGAAGCTGTCCAGCGCGTTGCGCATGGTTTCGATGGCAGTCGCGCGATCCGGTCCCCATGTGCAGAGCTTGGCGATCATCGGGTCGTAATACATGCTGATCTCGCCGCCTTCGAAGACGCCGGTGTCGTTGCGCACGATGCCATCACCCAGCGGGCCTTCGGCGGGCGGACGATAGCGGGTCAGACGACCGATCGACGGCAGGAAGCCGCGATACGGGTCTTCGGCGTAAAGACGGTTTTCGATGGCCCAGCCGTTAATCTTTACATCGTCCTGCGAGATCGTCAGCGGCTCGCCATTGGCGACGCGGATCATCTGTTCCACCAGGTCGACACCGGTGATCAGTTCGGTCACCGGGTGTTCCACCTGAAGACGGGTGTTCATTTCGAGGAAGTAGAAGTTCCGGTCCCCATCGACGATGAATTCCACCGTACCCGCGCTGGTGTAGCCCACCGCCTTGGCCAGCGCGACCGACTGGTCGCCCATCGCCTTGCGGGTGGCCTCGTCAAGGAACGGCGACGGCGCCTCTTCCACAACCTTCTGATTGCGGCGCTGGATCGAGCACTCGCGCTCGTTCAGGTAAATGCCATTGCCATGCGCATCGCAGAGCACCTGAATTTCGATGTGGCGCGGCTGAGTCACGAACTTTTCGATGAAGATACGGTCATCACCAAAGCTGTTGGCGGCTTCATTCTTGGACGACTGGAAACCCTCGCGCGCTTCGGTGTCGTTCCACGCGATACGCATCCCCTTGCCGCCGCCACCGGCGGAGGCTTTGATCATCACCGGATAGCCGATCTCGTTTGAGATCTTCACCGCTTCTTCAGCGTCTTCGATCAGCCCCATGTAACCGGGCACCGTCGACACCCCCGCTTCCTGCGCGATCTTCTTCGAGGTGATCTTGTCACCCATCGCTTCGATCGCGCCTTTCGGCGGTCCGATAAAGGCAACGCCAGCCGCTTCCAGAGCTTCGGCGAATTTCGGGTTCTCGGACAGGAAGCCGTAGCCCGGGTGCACCGCCTGCGCGCCGGTCTGCTTGATCGCATCCATCACCTTGTCGATGACGATGTAGGACTGGTTCGCCGGCGGCGGGCCGATATGCACCGCCTCATCGGCCATCTCGACATGCAGCGCGTGTTTGTCGGCATCCGAATAGATGGCCACCGTTTTGATGCCCATCTTGCGGGCGGTCTTGATCACCCGGCAGGCGATCTCGCCCCGGTTGGCAATCAGGATCTTGTCGAACATGTCTGTCCCTTTCCGTCAGTCGTTTCTTGGCCGGGGACGCATCCCGCAGCGATGGCATAAAAAAGACCGCCCGGACGCGCGGTCCGAACGGTCGAAATCCGTGAATGGTTTGGGCGCGCTGAGCGGTCAGCAGCGTTCCGGGTAGGTCTGGCAGTAGGCAACGTTGGCCGCAGCGCCAACCGCAGCCCCGGTGAGCGGATCGCCCCCGGCCACAGCGGCTGTGCCGCCACCGGCTGCTCCGCCGAGAAGCGCCTGTTCACCAATCGTGTCGCCACAGGCCGAGAGGCCCAGCAGCGCGACAAGGCCGAGAACGGTGGCAGGGTTGTATGTGTGAGTGTCCATATCTCTGCTCCTTTGCAGGTCATTGCCTGTCGAGGAGTAACACCCCAGTTAGCGGCGTCATTCCAGCCCTGAGAGTCACCTGTCGGGATTTGGGCAAAATCTCGCCCGCCGATGTAACATTTTGTTCCAGAACGGAAAAAGTCGGGCGCTTGGTGTGGGGTGTAACCAAGGCGCCCGACAGGGGAAGGGTAACGGTGAACAAATGGCGCAATCTGCCAACGCCATGTCACTAGGAACATGTCCACAGTGTCAGAACCGCCTAACGCGTCAATGGAAAAGCCAATACAACCCAAGGTATCGGCCTTTTCCCGCCCAAATTGACCAGAGGTAAGCGGCATCACGCCCATTCCTCGTCGTCGAACGCATCAGGGAAGGATGCCCGTGCCACGGACTCGTTGATGATCAGCAGGGACTCGTAGCTTTCAGGATCAAACGGATCGTCATAGGGCAGCACCTCGCGCCCGAAGAGCCAGCTCAGCCGTCCCGCATCCAGATTGCCCCGTTCGAAGGGTTCGGTGCCGAAATGCGCCCAAAGCGCCGCCATGAAAGCGGTGTCGGCCTTGCGATCCACCGCCTTGCGGTCGCGATAGCGTTCGCGCTTGATAAGCGGCGTGACCCCTTTCGGGTTCGGTCTACGAATGACGAACTGGAAATCAGTGCCCGGAAGACGGCCCGGGAAGCCACGATGCTTCAGCATGGGACACCCCCGCGAAGCGATCGGGAAAAGGGGGCGGACGCCTCTGCCCGCCCCGTTTTAAGTTTACTTGTACTTGCCTGTATATGCAGGTTCGTGGCTGATCGGCTCGGGGTCGATAACCACAAACTCTTCTTCGGCCTGCTTCTGTCCGCACGCGGACAAGACTGCAAAAAGACCGACTGCGGCAAGAAGCTTGATGCTCTTTGACATCTAGTTCTCCTGTCAGGTTCAAAAAAGGACCCAACAAGACCTGCTGGTCCTGCCTGTCCTCGGTTCGAGGTAGTGACTGCTTGGGTGCAGTCCGCCCCAGAATACGCTGAAATCATGACAGAAAGATATTCACGGCCCGCAACATTGCGCCCCTGTGACGCAAAAGACTCAAACCTCCTGCGGCCCGATCGTACTGTCGCAACATGTTGTGGACGCATCAGAAAAACTCCAAGATGCAGGTTTTGTCTTCGACGCGATAGGCTTCGAAAAACTGGATGACGTCTTCATTGGCGACGCCGAATTCGGTTTCTTCCTGGCTGAAGGAAATCACGATCTGGCTGGGCTTCGGCCCGGTTTCGGCAAGCCGCGGAATCGCGAAGGTTTCGCACAGATACTGCATGTCGCCCTCCACATCCTCGTATTCCCGTCCGTCCTGCCCGATCTCGGGCGTGACAAACCGATAGCGATAAATCAGCCCGCCACCCGGTCGGTCCCAGAGCATTTCCTGGAACGTCACCGACTGGCCGGATGGCACGGAAAGAAGGTCATCCGAGGCGAACGCAGCCGTCCCGCCAAGCGCCAGAGCGCCCGCTGTCAGATACTGCCAAGCTCCACCTCTCGCCACAGATGACCTCCTCCCGTAGGGCGCGTGCGCGCACGCACCGGCGACCCGATCACAACGGAATGTTGTCGTGCTTCTTCCACGGCATGGACTGCTGCTTCGACCGCAGCGCGGCAAAAGCCCGTGCCACCCGCTTGCGCGTGCTGCGCGGTTGGATCACCTCATCGATAAAGCCGCGTTCCGCCGCCACAAACGGGTTGGCGAAACGGTCTTCATATTCCTTGGTGTGGGCCGCGATCTTCTCCGGATTGCCCGCATCGGCACGGTGAATGATCTCGGTGGCCCCTTTGGCCCCCATCACAGCAATCTCAGAAGTCGGCCAGGCATAGTTCACATCGGCACGCAGGTGCTTGGACGCCATAACCACGTAAGCACCGCCATAGCTCTTGCGGGTGATGACCGTCACCTTCGGCACAGTCGCTTCGCCATAGGCAAAGAGCAGTTTCGCGCCGTGCTTGATGACGCCGTTATATTCCTGGCTGGTGCCTGGCAGGAAGCCCGGCACGTCCACCAGCGTCAGGATCGGAATACCGAAGCAGTCGCAGAAGCGGACAAACCGTGCGGCCTTACGTGCGCTGTCGATGTCCAGAACACCCGCGAGAACCATCGGCTGGTTCGCCACCACGCCCACGGTCTGCCCTTCCAGGCGGACAAAACCGGTGATGATGTTCTTGGCGAAGTCTTCCTGAATCTCGTAGAAATCGCCCTCATCCGCGATCTTCAGGATCAACTCCTTCATGTCATACGGCGTGTTGGCGTTTTCCGGCACCAGCGTATCAAGCGATTCCTCAACGCGGTCCACATCGTCGAAGAACGGGCGCGTCGGGCTGGGCTGGCGGTTGTTGAGCGGCAGGAAGTCCACCAGACGCCGCACCTCGGCCAGCGCCTCAACATCGTTCTCGAACGCGCCATCGGCAACAGAGGACTTGCGTGTATGCGTTGTCGCGCCGCCCAGCTCCTCGGCGGTGACATGTTCGTTGGTCACGGTCTTCACGACGTCCGGACCTGTGACGAACATGTAAGAGCTGTCCTTCACCATGAAGATGAAGTCGGTCATCGCTGGCGAATACACGGCACCGCCGGCACACGGCCCCATGATCACGCTGATCTGCGGCACCACACCGGACGCCATGATGTTGCGCTGGAACACTTCGCCATAGCCAGCAAGGCTGTCCACGCCTTCCTGAATACGCGCACCACCCGAGTCGTTGATCCCGATCACCGGCGCGCCGTTCTGCATCGCCATATCCATGATCTTGCAGATCTTCATCGCATGGGTGGCCGACACGGACCCGCCCAGCACCGTGAAGTCCTGGGAGAACACATAGACCATGCGGCCATTGATCGTGCCCCACCCGGTGACCACGCCATCGCCTGCAGGGCGGTTCTTTTCCATACCGAAATCGGTGCAGCGATGGGTCACGAACATGTCGTATTCTTCAAAGCTGCCTTCATCGAGCAGAAGTTCGACCCGTTCGCGGGCTGTCAGCTTGCCGCGGGCGTGCTGCGCGTCGATCCGCTTTTGCCCTCCACCCAGACGGGCGTCGGCGCGGCGGGTTTCCAACTCTTGCAGAATATCTTTCATGTGCCGTCCCTTTGTCGCTTTGCGGCGAACATACTGCGGCGCGGCAATGCCTCAAGCGTTAATGAGCAAATTTGCAAACTCTGGAAATAAGCCTATTTGCAAATTGCAAATTTGCAAATTGTATCGTTACGCCTTGGAATATGGACAATTCGCAACCGCAGGCGTAGCGATAGGTAATGAGTTACGCCTCTAGGGTCAGATTTCTCGACCGCTCCACACCGCCGCATATTGTCACACTGATCCTGCTTGCAGGTCTTTCGGCGTTGGTGATGAACATCTTCCTGCCGTCCCTGCCCAACATGACGGCCTATTTCCAGACCGAATACTGGCTGATGCAACTGTCCGTCGCGGTCTATCTCGGCGTGAACGCCATCCTGCAAATCCTGATCGGCCCGATCTCGGACAAGCTGGGCCGCCGCCCGGTGATCCTGTGGGGAATCGGCGCATTCTGCGTCGCCACGCTGGGCTGCATCTACGCGCCCGACATCTACGTGTTTCTTGGCTTCCGCATGGCGCAAGCGGTGATCGTGACCGCGATGGTGCTCAGCCGCGCTGTGGTGCGTGATTGTGTGCCGCAGGATCAGGCGGCCTCCATGATCGGTTATGTCACCATGGGCATGGCCGTCGTTCCAATGATCGGCCCTGCGTTCGGCGGCGTGCTCGACCAGTATTTCGGCTGGCAGGCGAATTTCTGGCTTCTGCTCGTTCTCGGCTTCGCTCTCTTCTGGCTGACATGGAGTGATCTGGGCGAAACCGCAAAAGTCAGCGGGCTCACACTGGGCCAGCAATTTGCGCAATATCCCGAACTGCTGACCAGCCCCCGCTTCTGGGGTTATGCCATTGCCTCGGGCATGTCCTCAGGTGCCTTCTTCGCCTATCTCGGCGGCGCGCCTTATGTGGGCACCGAAGTGTTCGGCCTGACTCCCGCCGAGCTTGGCTTTTTCTTTGGCGCACCAGCCATCGGCTATTTCTGCGGCAACTTCGTCTCCGGGCGGTTCTCGGCCCGGATCGGGGTCAACCGCATGGTGATGCTGGGCACGATCATCAATTGCATCGGCATCATTCTGTCCATGGCGATGTTCTGGATGGGCCTCGGGTCGCAATGGACGTTCTTCGGCTTCATGACGTTTGTGGGGCTCGGCAACGGCATGACCATTCCGAACGCCACCGCCGGCATGTTGTCGGTGCGCCCACATCTCGCAGGTACGGCCTCGGGCCTTGGGGGCGCAATCATGCTGGGTGGCGGCGCAGGCCTGTCGGCACTTGCCGGTTTTCTCCTTGTGCCCGGAACCGGAGCATGGCCTCTTTTGTGGATTATGCTGGCCACCGCAATCTGCGCCGTCATCGCGATCCAGCTGGTAATCTGGCGCTCCGCGCATCTGGCAGGGCTGGACAGCGCAGGGTGAATTTGCAAACTCGAATCTGACAGGTTGCAAAACTGCAAAGTTCGAGGACACAATGCCCACCCAGAAACTCTATGCCGGTGCCAAGCTACGCGAGATCCGCACCCGGCTGAGCATCACCCAGCGCGACTTCGCAGCCAAGCTGGGCGTGTCCCTGCCCTATCTGAACCAGATGGAGAACAACAAACGCCCGCTCTCCACCACGGTGGTGCTGGCGCTGGCGCAGGAGTTCGGGGTCGACGTTACCGAACTGGGCCAAGGCGATGCCGAGCGTATGATCTCGGACATGCGCGAAGCGCTGGCCGATCCGGTCTTTGCCGATGCCGCGCCACCGGTTGCCGACCTGCGCCTGACCGCCTCCAACGCGCCGGGTCTGGCCCGCGCCTTTTTGGAACTGCACCGCGCGTACCGCCAGACCCACGAGCGGTTGGCATCCCTGGACGAGGCGCTGGGGCGCGAAGGCGCGCAGTTGCAGCCATCGCCCTGGGAAGAGGTGCGCGACTTCTTCCACTATTGCGACAACTACATCGACGCCGTGGACAAGGCCGCCGAAAACGTGGCAACCAAGCTGGCCGGCAGCGACCGTGTCCGCGCCGCCATTCGCGGGCTGGAAGCTGAAGGGCTGCATGTGCGCTTCGCCAATATGCCGGAGCTGCGCCGCTTTGATGAACTGCGGCAGGAGGTGACCCTGTCGTCGCTTGCTGCGCCCGAAACCCAGACATTCCAGATGATGCTGCAACTCGCGCTGACACGGCACGGCAAACTTTTGGATGCAACGCTCGATCTGGGCCGGTTTCAATCCGAGGCCGCCCGCGCCATCGCCCGGCTGGGCTTGGCAAACTATTTCGCCGGGGCTGCGGTCATGCCCTATGGCCAATTCCTGCAGGCGGCGCATGACACGCGGCATGATCTGGAATTGATCGCCCGCCGGTTCGGCGCCTCTATCGAACAGGTGGCGCACCGCCTGTCGACCATGCAACGTCCCGGTGCCAAAGGCATTCCGTTCTTCTTTGTCCGCGTCGATCAGGCCGGCACGATCACCAAGCGCCACTCGGCAACACGGTTGCAGTTCGCCCGGTTCGGGGGTGCGTGCCCGCTCTGGAACGTGCACCGCGCGTTTGAGACACCCGGTCGGTTCCTGCGACAGCTTGCGGAAACCCCTGACGGGGTACGGTACATTTCACTGGCGCGGGATGTGTCCAAGACCGGGGGCCATTTCGGAGCGCCGGTGCGGCGTTATGCGATTGCATTAGGATGTGAGGTCAAACACGCGGGCGCGCTGGTCTATGCCGATGGGCTGGACCTGACCCGCGACGGGGCGTTCGAGCCGATTGGGATTTCCTGCCGGATCTGCGAGCGGGCGAATTGCCACCAGCGCTCTGTCCCCCCCTTGGAGCGGAAGCTGACAATTCAGCCGCATCGGCGGGGAATCTTACCCTACGAGTTGAGTTGAGCGCGCAGGCGATGCGTCGACGCATCGCGTGTTTCCGTTGACGGAAACACTGGGGGCCAGCCCCCAAACCCCCGAGGTATTTGGAAAACAGAGAAGATCAGGACGCGGCGACCGGCCAGCGACGTGCAAGATTGGCCATGATCGCGCGGTCTGTGTCGTCGAGCGGGCCTGTTATGCCCGGACGGAAGCGCAGGCGGAAGCTGTGCAGCAGAGTGTCGAGGGGAACATCGGCGGTGTAGCCGAAGCGGCGCGCGTTTTCGGTGAAATCCCCTGAGCCTGTCGCGGCGGGCCAGATGGCAAGGCCCTGCCGCGCCAGTCTTTGCCAGTCGAAGCGCGGGCCGGGGTCGATCTTGCGGCCCGGTGCCATGTCGGAATGACCGATCACCCGTTCCGGCGGGATGGCGTGTCGGTCCATGATCCCCGCCACCAGAGTGTCAAGCGCGTCCATCTGTTTTGCCGCAAAAGGTGTGCTTCCGGTATTGGAGATCTCGATCCCGATAGAGCGCGAGTTCACATCCGTGACCGGCCCCCACGCCCCTGCCCCGGCATGCCACGCGCGATCCGTCTCGTTGACCAACTGCCAGACTGTGCCATCCGGCGCGATCACGTAATGGGCCGACACCTGCGCGTCTGCGTGGCAAAGCCAGTCCCGCGCCTTTTCGGCGCAGTCCATCGCGGTGTAGTGAAGCACGATCAGGTCAGGTCGCGCATCGTCTCGGCGCGGCCCGCAATTTGGCGAGGGATGCCAGAGCGGCGTCAGTTGCGCACCGCGCGGAATGGGGCCGGATCCCAATCGCAGGCAAACCCGTCGCCATCCGGGTCGAGGTTCTGGCGGTCACGCTCGGGGCCACCATTTGCGAGGAATGCCTCTTGTGCGAGGTCCGACGAGGTAAAGGACGCGCAGTTGCGCAGGTGACGGTTTTCCGAGGCAAAGGAGGACCGGCGATAGATCGGTGCGCCTTTGGGGTTGGTGGTTTGCAGCGCATAGGCGACGATGTTCGGCGTGTTGGTGCCGGGCCGCGTCGGCAGCGCCTCGGGGGCGATGATCTGATAGCGGGCGCGGTTCTGCGCGATCAGCGCGGCGTCGCCTTCGATGCTGCGGGTGTTGGCCACCGCGTCAAAGTTGTTTTCTTCGGAGATCCCAGCCGCGTTTTCGACGATCTGCGGCGCCGGATTGCCCGGGGATGCCTGAACCGGATCGACGCCGGAATTTGCGCGGCGTGCTTCCAGGTCGGCGGCGTCCAGCGGTCCTGTGGCAGAGAGCGGCGCCCCTGTCACGGTCGGCGGCGGGCCGATGGTGGTCGGCGCAGACCGGCCTTCGAGCACCGCGTCGCGCTGCTGCTGGTACCCGTCGTAGCGGTCGAAGCCGACCGCGCTGTCGGGGATCGACGGGCTGCATGCGGTCAGAGCCACAAGAGCAGCGCCCCCGGCCCATACGCGGAAAATGCCGTGTTTCTGGATCATGTCCTGCCTCATTCGGCGTGAAGTTACCACCACTGGGTGGGTTTTGCCACAAAGCCTGCCGCCTGCTCGAGCGCGTAGGCGGTGTTCAGCAGGTCGCCCTCTTCCCACGGGCGGCCGATCAGTTGCAGACCCAGCGGAAGCCCCTGCTTGTCGAGCCCGGTCGGGACCGAGATGCCCGGCAGACCGGCAAGGTTGACGGTCACAGTGAAGACGTCGTTGAGGTACATCTCGACCGGATCAGTGTGTTCCTTGCCCAATTCGAACGCCGCTGACGGTGTGGCCGGTGTCAGGATCGCGTCGACGCCTTGGGCGAAGACATCCTCGAAGTCCTTTTTGATCAGGGTGCGGACCTTGCGGGCGCGGTTGTAATAGGCGTCGTAGAAGCCTGCGGAGAGCACATAGGTGCCGACCATCACGCGGCGCTGCACCTCGGGACCGAAGCCTTCGGCGCGGGTTTTCTCGTACATTTCGGTGATGCCGTCACCCTGCGCCAGTTTCGCGCGGTGGCCGTAGCGGACGCCGTCATAGCGCGCGAGGTTGGAAGACGCCTCGGCCGGTGCGATCACGTAATAGGCGGGCAGCGCGTATTTGGTGTGCGGAAGCGAGATGTCCTTGATCACCGCGCCTGCGTCTTCGAGCATCTTGCGGCCGTCGGCCCAAAGCGCCTCGATTTCGTCCGGCATGCCGTCCATACGGTATTCACGCGGAATGCCGATCACCTTGCCCTTGATGTCGCCGGTCAGCATCGCCTCGAAATTCGGCACGGCCAGATCGGCGGATGTGCTGTCTTTCGGGTCGTGACCACACATGGCTTCGAGCATGATGGCCGCGTCACGCACGTCTTTGGTCATCGGGCCCGCCTGATCCAGAGAGGAGGCGAATGCGACGATGCCCCAGCGCGAGCAGCGGCCATAGGTCGGTTTGATACCGGTGATGCCGGTGAAGGCGGCAGGCTGGCGGATCGAGCCACCTGTGTCGGTGCCGGTGGCGCCAAGGCAGAGGTCTGCGGCGACGGCGCTTGCCGAACCGCCGGACGAGCCGCCCGGTGTCAGCGCGGTATCATCATTGCCGCGGCGCCACGGGTTGATCGCATTGCCATAGGTCGAGGTCTCGTTCGAGGACCCCATGGCGAACTCGTCCATGTTGAGCTTGCCCAGCATGACCGCGCCTGCGTCGAAGAGCTGGCTGGTGACGGTGCTTTCGTATTCCGGCTTGAAGCCGTTGAGGATCGCGCTGGCGGCCTGGGACGGCACGCCTTTGGTGCAGAAGAGATCCTTGATGCCAAGCGGGATGCCGCAAAGGTCGGGCGCGTCGCCTGCCTTGATCCGGTCATCGGCGGATTTCGCCTGCCCCATCGCCACCTCTGGCGTCTTGTGAACAAACGCGCCCAAGACATCGGCCTTGTCGATTGCGGCAAGGCAGGCTTCGGTCAGTTCGACCGAGGACACGTCGCCGTTGCGCAGCGCGTCGCGGGCTTCGGCGATTTTGAGTTTGGTCAGATCGGTCATTATTCCACCACCTTCGGCACTGCGAAAAAGCCCTCGCGGGCGTCGGGGGCGTTGGCCAGGATCTTGTCCTGCATACCGCCATCGGTCACAGCGTCCTTGCGGCGTTTGAGGCGCATCGGCTCGACGCTGACCATCGGCTCCACGCCTTCTACATCGACCTCGTTCAGCTGCTCGATGAAGCCGAGGATGTTGCTGAATTCCTGCGCGAGCGCGGGAAGAGCGTCATCTTCGACGCGAATGCGCGCAAGCTTGGCCACACGGGCGGCGGTTTCGATGTCAATGGACATGAGGCGAGGTCCCCTCGGTTTCTGCAATCTGCGGATCTTTCGCTGCGTTTAGCTGTAGCCGGGAGTGGGTTCAAGTGGCGCAACGGCCGCTTCAACGTCGCGTGAACCTGTCGGGGCCCGACTTGGCCGATGTAGCGACCCTGCTCGGGTGTCAGGTCTCGAAAACGGACAGTGGAAGCGTCAACGTGTGAACCACACCGGCGCTGTCCCAATTGCTGTCCAGCGCGCCGTTCATCTGCCGTTCGATTGTCGTCTCGATCAGCCGACTGCCAAAGCCCTTGCCTTTTGGTGGCTCAGAGATCGCGGGGCCGCCTTCTTCGTGCCAGCCGATGCGAAACGCCTCATCCTGAACCATGCCTTTGATCGTGACCGCCCCTTCCGGCACCGAGAGTGCACCGTACTTTGCGGCATTGGTGGCCAGTTCGTGCACCACCAACGCCAAGTCGGTGACAGCACGGCCCGAAAGCCAGAGTTCCGGCAGGTCGATGCGCACTTGGTTCGTCCCTGAGGTCAGATGCGGCTGCAAGAGCCGGTTGATCAGATCGTCCAATTCAAGCTTCTGAGTGTTGACCCGACCATCGGCCAAGGCCGGGCTGACCATAGAATGCGCCAAATCAAGCGCCGACAGACGGCCCTGAAGCACGCGTGCCATGTCGATCGCGTTGTCGGCGGTGCGTGCGGTAAGCGCGATCATACCGCCCACGATGGAAAACAGGTTCTTGACCCGGTGGTTCATCTCGCGCGCCAGCGTCTCCATCGCATCGCGTTCATGGCGCAGAAGAAGTTCGGTTTCGACCATCCCGGCCAGATCGGTCATGACCTCGACATCGCGTTCGGACCATGTCCGGGGCGTGTCGGAAATGGCGCAGAACGATCCGATAGTCTGACCACCCGGTGCGTGGATCGGAACGCCCAAATAGGCGACCACATCCATTTGCGACACAGCACCGTTCGACCTGAGCAAAGGGTGGTCGCGCGCGTCCGACACCGCAAGCGTGCGGTCATGCGCCACGACATACTGGCAGAAGGAATGGCTCAGCGGGGTTTGGCGTGCTTCGGCCTCGGCCTCGCGCAGCCCGCACTGAGCCTTGAAGAACTGACGGCGGTCATCGACAAAAGAGGCGAGGCCCACCGGCACGCCCAGCGCGGTTCTGGCCAAACGGGTTGCGCGGTCGAATACGTCTTCGGGGGGCGAATCCATGATACCGGTTTCGGCCAGTGCCAAGAGGCGCTCGGGATCGGACAGGCGATCTTCATGGCCCGGACGCGGCGCAGCGGGAAACTCTGAGATATCTTGTGACTTCTGAATATTCACCCGCGCAGATCCCCCCGACACCACGAAAATTTTGACCCGACTTGCCGGAAGACTGCTCCGCCCTTGAGCACAGATATGTTCACTCTTTAATCCCGATCCCGGCGGGATCTTTGAAGATATGCGACAAATTCACCATAACTGCACAGACCAAGCTGCAAAAGGGAAAACCGCTTTGTGGATCGCGATAACGCGGATCAGCAAAGCACCGCCGAAGTGGATTGTCCCCCAGCCCGGCCGGTCACAAGCGCAAGGACAGATACACCACCCAACCCGGCGGGCCTGTGCCCGCAATCCTGGCATCAGATTTGTCCGAATTTTCTCACATAGACCAAAATTCCGGTGCCCCTTCCCCACGGCGCACGCTGTGCTAGCCTTGGCGCAAACAGGAGGGAGGCTCTCAGATGAACATCATTTGGCTTGGACATGGATCATTCCGCATCGAAATCGGCGATCAGGTGCTGCTGATCGACCCGTGGCTGAACGGCAATCCGATGATGGAGGGGCAGGATCACGAAGCCGCCCTTGCCGGAACAACGCACATCCTTGTCACCCACGGGCACTTCGACCACACGGCGGACATCGTGGAGGTGTCGAAAAAGACAGGCGCGCGGGTGTCGGGCATGGTGGAACTGGCGCAAGTGCTGCACGGGATGGGCGCGAACGAGGGCCATGCCTTCAACAAGGGCGGCACCATCACGCTGAGCAACGTAGCGGTCACAATGGTGCCGGCGTCACATTCCTCGTCGATGCAGGTCGGGTCCGAGAAGCGCTACATGGGGATGGAGACCGGCTTCATCCTGCGCGGCGATGGAAAGACACTCTATTTCTCGGGTGATACGTCGATCATGGCCGATATGGATTGGATCGGGGATTACTACAAACCCGATATCGGTATCCTGTCGGCGGGTGGCTATTACACGATGGACATGGCGGGCGTGGCTTATGCTGCGAAGCGGTATTTCAACTTCAAGACGCTGATCCCCTGCCACTACCGGACCTTCCCCGCGCTGGAGCAATCCGCCGAAGGGCTGGTTCGCGCATTACCGGATGTGGATGTGATCGAACCGCAGGTGATGCAGGCGATCACCCTCTGAGCTGGCGGGCAAGCCCGTTCGAACGGGCTTGCCGCAGATTCGAAACTGCAGGAAAGGCCCTTTGAGGGGCCTTCCACGTCAAATGGTGGCGTTCAACGCCTTGTTCAGATCGGCAATCAGGTCCGCCGGGTCTTCGATGCCGATGGAAATCCGCACCACGCTGGGTCCTGCGCCCGCTGCTTCCTGCTGTTCCGGTGTCAGCTGTCGGTGGGTGGTGGACGCCGAATGGATCACAAGGCTGCGCGTGTCGCCAAGGTTCGCCACGTGGCTGAAGATTTCGAGCGTATCGACGAATTTCACACAGGCGTCATAGCCACCCTTGAGTTTGACCGTGAACAGTCCGCCCGCCCCTTTTGGACAGATGCGCGCCACGCGGTCATTGTAGGGTGACGATGGCAGACCCGCATAGGTCACAGCCTCGACCGCGTCGTGTGTTTCAAGCCAGCTTGCCACTTCCATCGCGTTTTCGACGTGCTTCTGCATCCGCAACGACAGGGTCTCGATCCCCATCAGCGTGTAATGCGCCGCCTGCGGGTTCAGCGTCATGCCGAGGTCGCGCAGACCGATGGCGATACCGTGGAAGGTAAAGGCAAGCGGACCGAAGGTCTCGTGGAACTTGAGACCGTGATAGGCCGGTTCCGGCGCACTGAGCGATGGGAACTTGTCAGAGGCGGACCAGTCGAACTTGCCGCTGTCCACCACGACGCCGCCTGTGACCGTGCCGTTGCCGGTCAGGTACTTGGTCATCGAATGCACAACGAGTGTGGCGCCATGTTCGATCGGGCGGCACAGGTACGGCGTGGCCGACGTGTTGTCGACGATGAGCGGGATGCCCGCATCGTCGGAGATGGCCGAGATCGCGTCGAGATCGGTGATGTAGCCGCCGGGGTTGGCGATGGATTCGCAGAACACCGCGCGGGTGTCGTCGTTGATCGCTGCTTTCACCGCGTCGAGATCGTCGAAATCGACAAAGGTCGCGGACCAGCCGAAGCGTTTGATCGTCTGGCTGAACTGCGTGACCGTACCGCCGTAAAGACGGGTCGAGGCGACGATGTTCTTTCCTGGCCCCATCAGCGGGAACAGCGCCATGATCTGTGCCGCGTGACCCGAGGAGCAGCAGACCGCACCGACACCGCCTTCGAGCGTCGCGAGCCGCTCCTGCAGCGCAGCGACGGTCGGGTTGGTCAGGCGGGAGTAGATGTAGCCCACTTCCTGAAGGTTGAAGAGCGCCGCCGCGTGATCGGCATCGCGGAACACGTAAGCGGTTGTCTGGTAGATCGGCACCTGCCGCGCGCCGGTGGCCGGATCAGGCCGCGCGCCGGCGTGGATTTGAAGCGTGT
This sequence comes from Alphaproteobacteria bacterium, assembly GCA_030425145.1. Taxonomy (GTDB): domain Bacteria; phylum Pseudomonadota; class Alphaproteobacteria; order Rhodobacterales; family Rhodobacteraceae; genus Marivita. The sequence goes on from JAUHVK010000002.1 coordinate 172,620, forward strand.
CGAAGCCGTAGCTCGGTCCGTCAGTCATGGTTCTCTCCCCTTGGAACTGGTTGGTTACGCACAGGATTAGGGCATCACGATGTGCCTCACAACTGTTGGTGTTTGCGAAAGAACGGGCGCCTGGGATGGAGTGGAGGTCCAAAGAACAGAGTTTCGAAATATCTCCACCTATCGAAACTCTGTCCCGCGACCTTGCAGAGCGCCCGCATTCTGCGACACAAAGAAGGCCAACCAGACAGGAGCCCACACTGCCATGACGCTTCCCACCTCCATGACCGCTGTCGAAATCACCACCCATGGCGGGCCAGAGGTCTTGCAGCCCGTAACCGTCCCGGTGCCTGCCCCCAAGGCAGGTGAGATCCTGATCAAAGTTGCTTATGCCGGGGTCAACCGCCCCGATGCGCTGCAACGTGCGGGCCTCTACAACCCTCCGCCAGATGCCTCGCCCCTGCCCGGGCTTGAGGCCGCCGGCACCGTGGCGGCGGTTGGGCCAGATGTGACCCGTTGGAAGGTCGGGGATGCCGTGACCGCGCTGCTGCCCGGGGGTGGCTATGCAGAATACGTCACTACCTATGCCGATCATGCGTTACCTGTTCCCGATGGCATGCCGATGGATCAGGCGGCCGCGCTCTGCGAGACATATTTTACCGTTTGGTCAAATGTGTTCCGGCGCGGTGGACTGAAGGCCGGAGAGCGGTTCCTGGTGCATGGTGGATCGAGCGGCATCGGCACGACCGCGATCCAACTGGCCACCCTGCGCGGCGCGCGGGTGTTCACCACCGCCGGGTCGGCGGACAAGTGCAACGCCTGTGTCGGTTTGGGCGCCGAGGCGGCCTGGAACTACCGCGAGGTGGATTTCGTCGATGCGATGCGCGCCGAGGGTGGTGCGGATGTGATCCTCGACATGGTGGGCGGCGATTACATCCCGCGCAACGTCAAGGCGCTGGCCGATGAAGGGCGACTGGTGCAGATCGCGTTCCTGCAAGGGCCGAGGGTCGAAATGAATTTCGTGCAGATGATGACGCGAAGGCTGACCCTGACCGGATCGACCCTGCGCCCACAATCGGTCGCCGCCAAAGCCGCCATTGCCCGCGACCTGGAGGCCGAGGTCTGGCCGCATCTGGCCTCAGGCCGTATTGCGCCAGTGATGGACAGCGAGTTTGCACTAGCGGATGCAGCACAGGCCCATGCACGGATGGAAGGCTCCACCCATATCGGGAAGATCGTGCTGAAGGTGGGGTGAACGACGGGCGTGGCCCGTCGTACCGCCGGGCTGACCGGATCGGACCGAGCGCCCTACCCCGCAAACCCGATGGTCGCGTCGATCGCCCGTTTCCATGCGCCGTATTTCCGGTCCCGCATATCCGCCGCCATGTCCGGTTCGAACCGGCCGTCGACCGCCCATTGCGCCGCAAACGCGTCCATGTCGGGCAACACTCCTGCCTTGTGCCCTGCGAGCCATGCCGCGCCCATGGCGGTGGTTTCCAGTACCTTGGGGCGCTCCACCGGGGCGTCGATGATGTCGGACAGGAACTGCATCGTCCAATCGGATGCGCTCATACCGCCATCAACGCGCAAAGCAGTTTCTGACTGGCCGGACCAATCGGCCTTCATCGCCTCAAGCAGATCGCGGGTCTGGTAGCCGACGCTTTCCAACGCGGCGCGAGCGAACTCCTCGGGCCCGGAATTGCGGGTCAGGCCAAAGATCGCGCCGCGGCATTCGGCGTTCCAATAGGGCGCGCCAAGGCCCGTGAAGGCCGGCACAAGCACAACCTCTTGCGTGTCGTCGGCTTTTTCCGCCAGAGGCTGGGTCTCTTTCGCCTCGCGGATGATCTTGAGCCCGTCGCGCAGCCATTGCACCACCGCCCCGGCGATGAAGATCGAGCCTTCGAGCGCGTAAGTGGGTTTGCCGTCCAACTGGTAGGCGATGGTCGTGAGAAGTCGGTTGGTCGAGGTCACAGGTGTGTCGCCCGTGTTCAGAAGCGCGAAACAGCCTGTGCCGTATGTGGATTTCAGCATGCCCGGCTTGAAACACGCCTGCCCCACGGTTGCCGCCTGCTGGTCGCCCGCAATCCCGCAGATCGGGATGGCGCGGCCAAAGAGATCGGGACGGGTTTCGCCGAAATCGGCGGCGCAGTCCTTAACCTCCGGCAGCAACGACATCGGGATGCCCAGCTTGTCACAGATGGTCTTGGACCAGCGCCCCTTGCGAATGTCATAGAGCATGGTGCGCGCTGCGTTTGTGGCGTCGGTGACATGGACCTTGCCCCCGGTCAGGTTCCACACGAGCCATGTATCTACGGTGCCGAAGGCCAGTTCCCCGGCTTCGGCCTGCGCGCGTGCGCCGTCAACATTGTCGAGAATCCAGGCGAGTTTCGTGCCGCTGAAATACGGGTCGAGCAGCAGGCCAGTGCGGTCGGTCACAACCTCTTCGAACCCCTCGGCCTTGAGCTTTTTGCAGAACTCGGACGTGCGGCGGTCCTGCCAGACGATGGCGTTGAACACCGGCTTGCCGGTCTTGCGATCCCAGACCAGCGTGGTTTCGCGCTGGTTGGTGATGCCGATGGCGGCGATGTCTGCTGTGCCGCCGCCAGCCTTTTCGATGGCGGCGCGGCAGGTGGCGGCGGTGGTGGACCAGAGGTCAGAGGGGTCATGTTCAACCCAGCCGCTTTGCGGATAGTGCTGGGTGAATTCTTCCTGCGCCGAAGCGACGACGCTAAGGGTCTCATCAAACAGGATGGCGCGCGTCGAGGTCGTGCCTTGGTCGATAGCAAGGATATGGGTCATGTGCGGCGGGCCTCCTCTGGTGACGTGTACTGTCCGCCCACTGTTTCAGGACGGCGGAAAAGGATCAAACGGGAAAGGGAAAAACGAAAATCGGGGCGCGCTGTTCGGCGCGCCCCGACCTTAAGGCAGCTTACTGCCAGGACTTGATCAGCTCGTCATAAGAGACGGTCTGAGGCTCTTCGTCCTCGTTCTCGAGCTTGGGGTACGGTGCTCCCGGCTGGTCGAACCAGTACTGAGCATCCTGCTCTTCGTTCATGACCGGGCCAAGATCGCCCTGGACACCTGCACGCTCAAGACGCTCAAGCACGCGTTCCTGGTCGGCACAGAGTGCATCCAGTGCTTCCTGCGGGGTTTTCGCACCGGACATTGCGTCGCCGATGTTCTGCCACCACAGCTGGGCCAGCTTCGGGTAATCCGGAACGTTGGTGCCGGTCGGCGACCATGCGACACGTGCCGGGGAACGGTAGAATTCTACCAGACCACCCAGTTTGTCCGCACGTTCGGTGAAGCTGTCATGCTGCACTGTGGACTCGCGGATGAAGGTCAGACCCACATGGGACTTCTTCACGTCGACGGTCTTGGAGGTCACGAATTGCGCATAGAGCCATGCGGCCTTTGCACGGTCCACCGGGGTGGATTCCATGAGGGTCCAGCTGCCTGCGTCCTGGTAGCCGACCTTCTGGCCTTCTTTCCAGTACACGCCGTGCGGGCTGGGTGCCATGCGCCACTTGGGTGTGCCATCTTCGTTCATCACCGGCAGGCCGGGCTTCACGGTGTCGGCTGTAAACGCGGTATACCAGAACATCTGCTGTGCGATGTTGCCCTGTGCAGGGATCGGGCCAGCTTCGGAGAAGGTCATACCAGCCGCTGCGGGCGGTGTGTACTTTTCCAGCCATTCGATCGCTTTGGTCACAGCATAAACCGCTGCCGGCGAGTTCGTCGCACCGCCACGCGCCACGCAGGACCCGACGGGCTGCGAGTTCTCGTTCACGCGGATGCCCCATTCGTCAACCGGAAGGCCGTTGGGTTCACCAACGTCGCCCATGCCAGCCATGGACATCCACGCGTCAGTGTAACGCCAGCCAAGCGAGGGGTCTTTCTTACCGTAGTCCATGTTGCCAAAGACTTCGCCTTCAACACCCATGTGGCTCAGGTCACGGCCGGTGAAGAATTCGGCGATGTCTTCATAGGCAGACCAGTTGACCGGAACGCCTAGGTCGTAGCCATAAGCGGCCTTGAAGTCTTCCTGGTTCTTGGGATCGTTGAACCAGTCGTAGCGGAACCAGTAGAGGTTCGCGAACTGCTGTGTCGGCAGCTGGTAAACCTTGCCATCCGGGCCGGTGGTGAAGCTGAGGCCAATGAAGTCGCTCAGATCCAGCGTCGGCAGGGTGACGTCTGCGCCCTCGCCCGCCATCCAGTCGGTCAGGTTGCGCACCTGCTGATAGCGCCAGTGGGTGCCGATCAGGTCAGAGTCGTTGATGTAGCCGTCGTAGATGTTTTCACCCGACTGCATCTGGGTCTGGAGTTTTTCAACCACGTCGCCTTCGCCGATCAGGTCGTGTGTGACCTTGATGCCGGTGATGGCTTCGAACGCCGGTGCAAGCACCTGGCTTTCGTATTCATGCGTGGTGATCGTTTCGGACACGACCTTGATTTCCATTCCCTGGAACGGAGCCGCTGCATCCACGAAGAACTGCATCTCCGCTTCCTGATCGGCCCGGCTCAGCGACGAGAGATCGCCGATCTCTGCATCGAGGAACGCGCGGGCCGCGTCCATGTCGGCAAAGGCCGGACCCGCGAGGATCAGCAATGCCGCTGTTGAAGATTTCAGGTTCAAGTTCATTAGGTACCTCCCCTTTTTTGAGAACTTGTGTGAAGTGAGGTGATCCCCCGTTTCCGGGACATCACGGGCTTATTCGGTTACACCCAGCGGAAGACCGCCGCGGCGTAGAGCGCGCAGACGCCAAGCGCCCAGGGCTGGTTTTCGCCAACCAGTCCGAGCCAGGCGATGTTGATGAAAGCGCTGCCCAGAAGCGTGATGAACAAACGGTCACCACGCGTCGTTTCAATCCGCAGGATGCCCACGCGGGGCGTCTCTGGGAACTTGATTGCGAGGAACGTGAAGACGATCAGCAGGCTCGCGATGACCATGAAGAATATCGCGGTCGGCCATGTCCATGCCATCCATGAGAGATCCATCAGAGGGTCCTCCTGTTCGTATTGCGCCCGAGGGTGACGTAGGGATGGTTAATTTCTGGTTCCATCACACCCGTCCCAGGGCAAAGCCCTTGGCGATGTAGTTGCGGACGAAGTAGATCACCAAAGCTCCCGGAACGATGGTGAGTACGCCGGCGGCGGCAAGCACCCCCCAGTCGATCCCCGAGGCACCCTGTGTACGGGTCATGATAGCGGCGATGGGTTTTGCGTCCACGGTGGTCAGCGTCCGCGACAGCAGCAATTCGACCCATGAGAACATGAAGCAGAAGAACGCCGCGACACCGATGCCGCTGGAGATCAGGGGCATGAAGATACGGGTGAAGAAATGGCCAAAGCTGTATCCGTCCAGATAGGCTGTTTCGTCGATCTCTTTCGGCACGCCGCGCATGAAACCTTCGAGGATCCACACCGCCAACGGCACGTTGAAGAGGCAGTGCGCCAGGGCCACGGCGATATGCGTGTCGAAAAGACCAACTGACGAATAGAGCTGGAAGAACGGCAGCGCGAAAACGGCGGGCGGTGCCATTCGGTTGGTCAGCAGCCAGAAGAACAGGTGCTTGTCACCCATGAAGTGATAGCGGCTGAACGCGTAGGCGGCGGGCAAGGCCACGGCGAGGGAAATCACCGTGTTCATCACCACGTAGATGAGCGAGTTCACATAGCCCATATACCAGCTCGGGTCCGTCAGGATCGTGCGGTAATTGTCGAGCGTCAGATCACTCGGCCAGAGTGTAAAATCGTTAAGGATTTCCGTGTTGGTCTTCAGGCTCATGTTCAGCAGCCAATAGATCGGCAGCATCAGGAACAGCAGGTACAGCCCCATCACGATGGCCGAACCCTTGACCTTGATGCGCTTCTTGGTGCCGCCTGCGGTCAGATCGCCGGGAATGCTGGTGGTGGTTGCGTCGGTCATCGCCTCAGCTCTCCCGCTTATCGAGGTTGGTCATCACGGTGTAGAACACCCACGAAATCAACAGGATCACGAGGAAGTACATGATCGAGAACGCGGCCGCGGGTCCAAGGTCGAACTGACCCAGAGCCATCTTCACGAGGTCGATGGACAGCAGCGTGGTGGTGCTGCCGGGGCCACCGCCGGTGACGACGAACGGCTCGGTATAGATCATGAAGCTGTCCATGAAGCGCAGCAGGATGGCGATCATCAGAACGCCCATCATCTTGGGCAGTTCGATGAAGCGGAACACCTTCCAGCGCGACGCCTGGTCGATCTTGGCTGCCTGGTAATAGGCATCGGGGATGGATTGCAGACCGGCATAAGCCAGCAGAGCGACAAGCGACGTCCAGTGCCACACATCCATCACGATAATCGTGACCCAAGCCGCGAAGGGATCGTTGGTGTAGTTGTAGTCGACGCCAAGCGCCGCCAGCGTGTGGCCCAGAAGGCCGATATCGACGCGGCCGAAGATCTGCCAGATGGTGCCGACCACGTTCCACGGGATCAGCAGCGGCAGGGACATGACGACAAGGCAGAAGCTGGCCCAAAAGCCTTTCTTGGGCATGTTGAGCGCGACGAACACACCAAGTGGGATCTGGATCAGCAGGATGATGCCCGAAAACATCAACTGCCGCCCAAGCGCGCCCCACATGCGGTCGTCGTCGAGCATTTCCTCGAACCACTCAAGACCCGCCCAGAAGAACTGGTTGTTCCCGAACGTGTCCTGCACCGAGTAATTGACGACGGTCATCAGCGGGATCACGGCCGAGAACGCCACGAGGATCAGAACAGGCAGGACAAGGAACCATGCCTTCTGGTTGACTGTCTTTTCCATCAGGCGGCCTCCCCCACGGATTGCGAGTGATCGGGCGCGATACGCCAGTCATTCACGTAGACGTTCACATGCGCCGGATCGAAGCTGACGCGGTTCATGTCGGCGCTGACATGATCGTCTTCACCGGCGATGATGTTGATGTCATGGCCTTCAAAGCTGGCACGGATGATCTTGTGGCGACCCACGTCCTCGATCCGGCGGATCGTGACTGGCAGCCCTTCGAATTGGCTGAGCTTTGCGAATTCCGGGCGAATGCCGATTTCGACCTTGCCGCTGCCCGGCTTGTACCCGCCCGCAAGCTGGATTGTCTGAGACCCGACCTGCGCAATGGTGCCCTCGACCTGCGCGGGCAGGACGTTCATGCCTGGTGAGCCGATGAAGTAGCCAACAAAGGTGTGTTCGGGCCGTTCGAATAGCTGTTCAGGCGTACCGATCTGCACGACGCGACCATCATACATGACAACCACCTTGTCAGCGAAGGTCAGCGCCTCGGTCTGGTCGTGGGTCACATAGATCATCGTGTGACCAAACTCGTGGTGCAGGGATTTAAGCTGCGTGCGCAACTCCCACTTCATATGCGGGTCGATCACGGTCAGCGGCTCATCAAACAAGAGCGCGTTTACGTCCTTGCGAACCATCCCCCGACCCAGCGAGATTTTCTGCTTGGCATCTGCCGTCAGTCCGCGGGCCTTTTTCTTAAGCATGTGTTCCATGCCGATCATGCGCCCGATTTCCTGAACCCGAGCGGCGACGTAGGCTTCGTCATGGCCGCGATTGCGCAGCGGGAAGGCTAGATTATCCTGCACCGTCATGGTGTCGTAGACGACCGGGAACTGGAACACCTGCGCGATGTTGCGTTCGGCCGTCGGGGCCTGGGTCACGTCCTGTCCATCGAACAGAATACGTCCCTGTGATGGATGAAGAAGGCCGGATATGATATTGAGAAGGGTGGATTTTCCGCAACCAGATGCGCCAAGAAGAGCGTAGGCCGCGCCGTCATCCCAATCATGGTTGAGTTCCTTGAGGGCGAAGTCGTCCTCGGAGGTCGGGTTGGGCACATAGGAATGCGCCAGGTTATCAAGTGTGATCTTTGCCATGGTCCGTTTCCTCAGGCCGCCAGCGCATAAGATGCGGGGGCGATCATTTTGCCCTGTTCGTCGAAGACGTAGACATGTCGCGGGTCGAGCCAGACCGTGAGGTCATCGCCCAGTTTCAGATCATGCACGCCATGGATCAGACCGACCCAGCGTTCGCCGTGGTGGTCGAGATGCACAAAGGTTTCCGAGCCGGTGAGTTCGGTCACGGTCAGCCGCGTGGTGAAGGACATGGCGTCCGCCGAATGCTGCCCGATCTCCAGATGGTTCGGGCGGAAGCCTGCAAGGTATTTGCCGTCCGGCAGTTCGGCCAACCGGCCCTTGGCCGCCGTCGACTGGTTATTGCCAAAGACAAGCTGACCACCGGACTTGGTGATCGGCAGGAAGTTCATTGGCGGATCGCTGAACACCCGCGCCGTGGTCGCATCAACCGGCTGGCGGTAAACCTCGGGTGTCGGGCCAAACTGCGTGACCCGCCCTTCCCAGAGGGTTGCGGTATTCCCGCCCAGAAGAAGCGCTTCCTCGGGTTCGGTGGTCGCATAGACGAAGATCGAGCCGGACTCCTCGAAGATCTTGGGGATTTCGATGCGCAGTTCTTCGCGCAGTTTGTAGTCGAGGTTGGCCAGAGGTTCGTCCAGCAGCACCAGACCCGCGTTCTTGACCAACGCGCGGGCCAGCGCACAGCGCTGTTGCTGCCCGCCGGACAATTCCAGCGGCTTGCGGTCGAGCATTGGGGTCAGCTTCATCAACTCGGCGGTTTCACGCACACGGCGATCGATTTCCGCCTTTCCAACACCCATCAGCTTCATCGGCGAGGCGATGTTGTCGTAAACGGTCATCGACGGGTAGTTGATGAACTGCTGGTAAACCATCGCCACCTTGCGGTCCTGCACCCGCATTCCGGTGACATCCTCACCCTGCCAGATGATCTGGCCCGTTGCCGGTACATCCAGCCCGGCCATCAGCCGCATCAGAGATGTTTTTCCCGACAGGGTCGGCCCCAACAGCACGTTCATCGTGCCTTTTTCCAGCGTCAGGTCGGTGGGGTAGATGTGTGTCTGCCCCTCGACCATCTTGGACACGCCTTTCAGCTCGAGCGTCATGTCCGGCCCCTTATTCTGCGGCCTTGGACAGCGAACGACGGTGTTCCGCCATCCATGCATCCAAGTCCTTGATCTGTTCAGCGCTCAGTCGCAGACCGAGCTTGTTTCGACGCCACACCACGTCTTCTGCGGTGTGGGCGTATTCACGGGTCATCAGCCAATGCACTTCGGCCTCGTTCAGGGTCGCGCCAAAGTCGCGGCCCAGATCTGCGGGCTCCTTGGCGTTTCCGAGGATCTTTGCTGCTTCGGTGCCGTAAGCGCGCACGAGGCGGCGGGCCCAGAAGGCATCAAGGAATGGAAACGCGTCCTGCAACTTGGCGACTTGCGCATTGAACCCATCGACCGGGAAATCACCTCCGGGCAGCGCGACCCCCGCCGTCCACGGGCCTTCAACGTTCGGCAATTGTTCGGCGATCTTGTCCAGCGCGCTTTCGGCAAGGCGTCGATAGGTCGTGATTTTGCCACCAAAGATGTTCAGCACCGGTGCGCCGCCATTGGCATCGACCTTGAGTGTATAGTCGCGGGTCGCCGCCGTGGCGCTGCTTGCGCCGTCATCATAGAGCGGCCGAACGCCGGAATAGGTCCAGACCACATCGTCGTCTGTTAGGTCGTGCTTGAAGTACTGGTTGGCAAAGTCAAGCAGGTAGGCCTGCTCTTCCGGGGTGCAGACCGGCTTGTTCGACGGATCATCATGCTCGGCATCTGTGGTGCCGATCAGAGTGAAATCGGTCTCGTAGGGGATTGCAAAGATGATCCGCCCATCGGTGCCTTGGAAAAAGTAGCACTTGTCGTGATCGTAAAGCTTGCGCGTCACGATGTGAGACCCACGCACAAGGCGCACACCTTCCTTGGAATTGAGCCGCACTTTGGTCTGGATAATGTCTCCGACCCAAGGACCACCCGCGTTGACCAGCATCTTGGCGTGGTAAGTGTGGACCTCTTCATTTTCGGTATTTTGCGTTTCAATCCGCCACAGGTTGTCCTCTCGGACAGCCGAGAGCACCTTTGTGCGCGGCAAAATCGTGGCACCCCGCGCTTCGGCATCGCGGGCATTCAAGACCACCAGCCGAGAGTCCTCGATCCAGCAGTCGGAATATTCGTATGCCTTGACGAACCGGTCCTCCAAAGGCGCGCCTTCGGGAAGATTCTTCAGGTCAAGCGTTCGAGTACCCGGCAGGATCTTGCGACCACCGAGATTGTCATAAAGGAAAAGGCCAAGACGGATCAGCCAGGCCGGTCGACGCCCCTTCATCCACGGCATCACAAGGCTAAGCAAACGCGACGTCGGCGTGTCGGATTCGAACCGCATATCCTGATGATAAGGCAGAATAAATCGCATCGGCCAACTGATATGCGGCATCGCTTTCAGCAGCACTTCGCGCTCGATCAGGGCCTCGCGCACAAGCCGGAACTCGAAATACTCGAGATAGCGCAGTCCGCCATGAAAAAGCTTGGTCGAGGCAGAGGATGTGGCGGATGCCAAATCGTTCATTTCCGCGAGTGTGACGCTTAGTCCACGACCCGCCGCGTCCCGAGCGATGCCGCAGCCGTTGATGCCACCGCCGATGATGAACAGGTCAGTATGTTCGACGGTCTGGTCGATCACCGCGCGCCACCTCCCAAGGCCACGTTATCCACCCGCAATGTATGCGGATTGAGCGGCCTTCACGCAAGGCGAATTTTTTCGTTTATGTTCGTTTTTGACTATCTTGCTGAAAGTAAAAGAAATTTGACATTAGGGTATTGTGACCTAAGCCACTTATGATCGAAAAACCGGCACAGACGCAAAGTGACGTAACGGAATCGCACCCGCGCTTTGCCCCAAACTTGACAGGACCGAACACCCTATGTCCCACGCCTTTCGCCACCGTGACATCCTCGAAATCGCACGGAAGGAGGGCAAGGTCACGGTCGAAGGTTTGGCCCAGCATTTCGGCGTGACGCTTCAAACAATCCGGCGCGACTTGTCCGATCTGGCAGAAGAAGGGCGGCTGGAACGTGTGCACGGCGGGGCGATGCTGCCATCGAGCACCAGCAATATCGGGTATGAACAGCGCCAGAGCCTGAACGCGAAGGCGAAGACCGCAATCGCGCGGGCCTGTGCCCAACGCATTCCGAACAACATCTCGCTTTTTCTGAACATCGGCACCAGCACAGAGGCGGTAGCCCGCGAATTGCGCAACCATCGCAACCTGCTTGTGATTACCAACAACATGAACGTCGCCAACATTCTGGCCGAAACGCAGGAATGCGAAGTTGTGGTGACAGGTGGCAACCTGCGCCGCGCCGATGGCGGTCTCGTGGGCAAGCTGGCAACAGAAACCATCCTGCAATTCAAGTTCGACCTGGCGATCATCGGCTGCTCGGCGCTCGACCGGGACGGCGATCTGCTTGATTTCGACATTCAAGAGGTGAGCGTGAGCCAAGCCATCCTGCAACAATCGCGCAAGACATTCCTCGTGGCGGACGCGTCCAAGCTCAAGCGGAACGCCCCTGCCCGCATCGCGTCACTTTCTGCAATCGACACGCTGTTCACCGACGCGCCCCTGCCCGCCGATCTGCCCGAGAAATGCGCGGCGTGGGACACCGAAGTGGTAGTCGCGCGTCCTTAAACCTTGATCGGATGGGCCGCCGCCAACAGTCCATCTATGTCGAGATGCGCCTCCATATGCGCGGCAAGGTCGTTGAGCGTCCGCTCGACAGTGCGTGTATAATCCGCCCCGCCCGAGGCGTGCCCCATCTGCTGCAGGAAAGCCTGCCGGAAACTGCCATTTGCAAAGAGTCCATGCAGGTAGGTGCCCATCACCCGACCATTGCCCGAAACCGCCCCATCCGGCGCGTCGCCGATCCGGGCAAAGGGGCGCGCACTGTCCGGGCCGCTGGTCTGGCCGATATGGATCTCGTAGCCGTCAAAGCCTGTGCCCGTGGGCACATGTACCGCCTCAACGCGGGTAAGTGTCTTGCGCGGCTGCATGACGGTTGTGACATCCAGCAACCCAAGCCCTTGCGTCGAACCCGCCTCTCCCTCCAAACCGTCCGGATCGTCGATACGGGCGCCAAGCATCTGGTACCCCCCGCAAATCCCGAATACCCGACCACCGCGCCGCAGATGGGCAAGGATGTCAATGTCCCAGCCCTGCGCCCGCAGAAACGCCAAATCGGCGCGCGTGGATTTGGTGCCGGGCAACACAACCAGATCGGCGTCACCGGGCAGCGCCTGTCCCGGCGGCACCATCGTCAACCGGATGTTCGGTTCAGCCTTGAGCGGGTCGAGGTCGTCAAAATTGGCAATCCGCGACAGCATCGGACAAGCGATGTGGAACCCCTGCCCGCCGCCGGTTTCCGCCAGTTCCACCGCATCTTCGGCTGGCAGCAAATGCGCCGCGTCGAACCAAGGCAGAACGCCGTAGCCTTTCCAGCCGGTATGATCTTCAATCGCGCGATAACCGTCTTCGAACAATGACACGTCGCCGCGAAATTTGTTGACCAGAAACCCCGCGACCTGAGCCACGTCCTCGTCCGTCATCACCTTGTGCGTGCCGACAATCTGCGCGATCACCCCACCCCGATCAATGTCCCCTGCAAGGATAACCGGCACATCCGCCGCGCAGGCAAAGCCCATATTCGCAATGTCACCACGTCGAAGGTTCACCTCGGCCGGGCTACCTGCGCCTTCGACAAGGATCAGATCGGCGGTTTTCGCCAAAGTGTGAAAACTGTCCAGCACCACGTCCAGCAGCACACCCCGATCCTCACGAAAACGCCGCGCCTCAAGCCAACCGCGCACCTGCCCCTGCACGATGACCTGCGAACCCCGGTCGCTTTCGGGTTTGAGCAGAACGGGGTTCATATGCACCGACAGGTCGCGCCCGCAGGCGATGGCCTGCAACGCCTGCGCGCGACCAATCTCGCCACCATCGGCGGTCACGGCGGCGTTGTTCGACATGTTCTGCGGCTTGAACGGCGCAACGGAGAGACCGCGAAGATGCGCGGCCCGACACAGCCCCGCCACCAGCATCGACTTGCCGACATTCGACCCGGTGCCCTGGATCATCAGCGCGCGCGGATTGGTGGTGAATGTCATGGCACAGCCTCTCAGCCCTCGGGTCGTGGACCGAGTACTTGCTTGGGTGAACCTTGTCGATGCGCCAGTTCAGGCCGTCAGATCACGCAAGGACTCGCGAATCTGAACGCTGCTCTTGAGTTCGACCGACGCCCCATTGCCACGCTTTTCAACGATGTCGATCAGGGTCTGCGCCGCTATACGCCCCATCTCGCGGTGCGGGACATGCACAGTGGTGATCTGCGGTGTCACGATGCGGGCAAGTTCAATGTCGTCAAACCCGGTGATCGAAACGTCTTCGGGCACAGAAAGCCCCATCTCGCGCGCGCCGCGCAATGCGCCGACTGCGAGAACGTCGTTGCCGCACATCACGACAGATGGGCGCGGATCGGATTGCATCAGCGTCCGAAACGCCTGTGCGCCGCTTTCAATTTCATAAGGGGTTTCGATCACCGGCACCGCGTCGGCGTCCAGCCCGTTCTCCCTGAGCGCGTCGCGCAGGCCTTCCAAGCGGGCAGCGGCACGGTCATTGCCCTGTGTGATCCCCGAGATCAGGGCAATATGACGATGACCGAAGTCGATCACCTTCTGCGCCAATTCCCGCATGGACCCGCGGTTGTCGAACCCAACGGTCGGCTGGTCGCTGTCTGGCAGGTAGACCCATGCCGACAGCACCGGAATGGACCGGGATCGAAGGTATTCATACATGGCCGGATCGCGATCATGTCCGATCAAGAGCAGCCCGTCCGCCCCGCGCGCCACAAGCGACCGGATTTGTTCTTCCTCGATCTTCGGCTGATAGGCAGAGCTCGCGACAAGCAGCGTGTAACCACGCGCGTGCAGTTCTTCCTGGAACGCTTGAAGCCCTCGCGCGAAGATTGCGTTTTCCATCGTCGGGATGATCGCACCGATGGTGAATGTCCGCTTGGCCGCCATGACACGGGCACCGAAATTCGGCGTGTATCCAAGGGCTTCCACCGCGATCATCACGCGATTTCTGGTTTTCTCCACCACCCGTTCGGGCGAATTCAGGCAGCGCGAGACCGTCGCCGTCGATACGCCTGCGGCCCGTGCAACATCATCCAAAGTAGGCACGTCGCGTAGTTCCGACATCGGTCTCCTTTCAAACTCTATCGTCAAAAAGACTGCAGTGCAGAATACGCATAAAACAACGAAAGGCCAAATGTAAGCGCTTGCACGAACGGAATGTAAGCGCTTACACTATTCTCAGAATCAATCCGAATCCCGGAGTCCAAAATGTTTCTCGCCGCATCCGCCATCGTGTTTGTCGCCTTCTTCGCCAATGTCGCGATGGGCGCATTTGCGGGTGCCGCGTTCCTTTCGGATGTCGGTGAAATGTTGGTTCTGTTTGCGGCGTCAATCCTGTTCGTCGTGGCAATTCTGAAAAAAGAGGCTGACCGAAGGAACAAGAACGGCAGCTGAGGTCAATTGGGAGGAGACCAGATGACTGACGAACGTAAGGAGCTCGCATCCGCCGAGCGTCGTAATTTCCTGAAACTTGTAGGCACCGGTAGCTTTACCGCCGCAATGGTGGCTGGCGCGGCTGGCACATTGTGGTCCTCGGAAGCGGCGGCACAGACCGCTAACGAAGAGCGCGAACGCGAGAACGCTGCCGAGCACACGATGGTGATCGCCACCGCCTATGTTCTTGGCGCGTCGCGCAGCTATCCGATCATGCAGCTCGACCTGAAAGAAAACATCCAGAACGCAACCAACGGCAAGGTCTATGTCAAACTGGCCCCCGGTGGTCAGCTCGGCGCAGGTGGCGCACTTGTGCAGGCGGTTCAGGGCGGGACCATTCAGGCCGCGCAGCACTCCCTGTCCAACTTCGCGCCTTTCGCGTCGACGGTCGACCTTATCAACATGCCGTATCTCTGCGGCTCGAACCAGCGCTTCACCAACCTCGTGAATTCGGATTTCTGGAACGCAGAAGTGCATCCGAAGGTCGAGGCCAACGGCTTCAAAGCCTTGTTCTATGTCAACATTGACCCGCGCGTCGTCGCGGTGCGCAAAGGCGGTGCCGGAGCCGTTCTCAGCCCAAGCGACCTGAGCGGCGTCAAATTCCGCGTGCCGGGGTCCAAGATGCTTCAGCAGTACTACCGCATGGTTGGCGCAAACCCGACGCCGGTGGCCTGGGGCGAAACCCCGTCCGCGATCAAGCAAGGCGTCGCAGATGCACTCGACCCGTCCGTGGGCGCGCTCTACGTGTTCGGCTTCAAGGACATCCTGAGCCACGTGACCTTCACCCAGGCCGTGCCGGACAGTCAGGTCTATTCCTGTAACCTCGAATGGTTCAACTCGATGCCGGCCGACGTTCAGGACGGCATCATGTGGGGATCTGAAATGACCGCGCACCAGAACCTCGCAAAGGTTCCGTCGGCCCGCGCCTATGCAATGGCCGAGCTGGCAAAAGCCGGTGTCGAATTCCATTCGCTGAGCGACGATCAACTGGCCGAATGGCAAGAGGCTGGTGGTTACCAGCGTTCGGAATGGGACGAGTTCAAGACCGAGCTTGCCGGCTCCATGGACGCCTTCGCCAAGCTGGAAGAAGCCGCTGGGACCCAGGGCAAATACTACGTCCACGACGCGTAAGGTCGTCGGCGGGCGCCAAACAAGGCGCCCGCCCCCATTCTGCTTTCAAGGCACACTGCCAGACGATCCGCCCTTGTCGTGCGAACTGTCTGTCTGTGCCCATCGAAAGGCCACCACATGTCCGTCTGGCGACAAATAGATCGTGATGCCGAACGCTGGTTGCTTCTGGTCTTCTACGTGATGCTGGTCATCACCATGGCCATCGAGGTGCTGCGGCGTGAAATCTTCTCGTTCTCCTCGATCTGGGGCGAAGAGATCGTACGATATTCCTTCATCTACCTTGCCTGGATCGGTGCCGCTGCGGCCGTCAAGGAACGCGCGCATATCCGTATCGACGTGATCATGCATTACCTCGGGCCACGCCCCAAGGCGCTGCTCTACATCCTCGGTGATCTGGTGATGTTCGGCGTGGCCATCATTGCACTCTACTGGTCGCTGGAAACGGTCCACATCTCGGCCAAGTTCGGATCGGTCACTGACGGCCTCCGCGTGTCGAAGGTGTGGTTCCTCATGGCTGTGCCTGTCGGCTTTGCGCTGATGATCTGGCGTCTTCTGCAATCCCTGCTGCGCGACCTTCGCTCACTTCGGGACGGTTCCCCCGTCTACGAAGGCGACAAGCTGTTTGATTGAGGAGCCTGACACATGCTTTGGCAAACCATGAATCAAACGGTGGAACTGGGTTGGGATTTCTACCTGCCAGTTATCATCTTCATCGGTCTCATCGCGTTGGCTGTGCCCGTCTGGGCCGCAATCGGCACTGCTGCCATTGCCATGCTGGTGATGTCGGGCGACCTGCCGCTCAGCCTCGTGGGCGAAAAGCTGTTCACCGGGATCGACGCCTTCGCACTGACCGCTGTGCCGCTCTTTATCCTGACGGGTGACGTACTGGTCCGCACCGGGCTAAGTCGCAAGTTCCTCGACGTGGCCGAGGCGTTGACGCAATTCGCCAAAGGCGGGTTCGGGTCAGCCACGGTACTGGTCTGCGGCATGTTCGCAGCGATCTCGGGCTCTGACGCAGCGGGCGCTGCGGCGGTGGGTCGGATGACAATCGCGCGGCTGGTGGAGTCGGGATACCCGCGCCCCTATGCCTGTGCGCTGGTGGCCGCAGGGGCCTGTACCGGCATCCTGATCCCGCCTTCCATCGCCTATATCATCATCGGTCTTGTGCTGGGCATATCCGCCTCCACGCTGTTTCTGGCGGCACTGATCCCCGGCCTTGCGATCCTTGTGTCGATCTTGATCACCAACGTGATCGTCAACCGCATCCACGGCTACGAAGGTGGCGGCAATATCTCGATGGGCGAGTATTTCTCGCGGTTGGGCACGTCTCTCAAATCCGGCTGGTACGCGTTCATCGTGCCCGGCATCATCTTCTACGGCATCTTCTCGGGTCGCCTGACACCGACCGAGGCCGGGGCGACCGCCGTGGTCGTGACGATCATCATGGGCTTCATCCTGCGCACCCTCAGCTTTGCCGATTTTCCGGCAATGCTGGTCAGTTCGGCCAAGGTCAACGGGGTGATCCTGCCGATCATCGCCTTCTCGGCACCACTGGCCGAAGCGCTGGCAATCATGGGTGTGCCGCAGGGCTTTGTCACCGCAGTGACCGGCCTCACAAACGAACCCTGGCTGCTTATCCTGCTGATGATCGGCATCCTGATCGCCGCTGGTTGCGTCATGGAAACCACGCCCAACATCGTGATCCTCGCGCCCATTCTCAAGCCGTTGGCGGACAATATCGGCATGAACGAGATCCAGTTCTGCATCATGATGATCACCGCGCTAGGAGTAGGTTTCATCACACCGCCGCTTGGGCTTAACCTGTTCGTGGTCTCCGGTATCACCGGAGAGTCGATCCTCAAGATCGCCGCCCGCGCCATTCCCTTCGTCTTGGGCATGTTCGTGGTGGTACTGCTGATTGCTTATATTCCAGCGGTCTCCACAACGCTTCTGCCAGACATCTACAAGTAGGACATCCTTAAGATGACACGAGAATACCTGAAGAAAGCGACCCTGACGGCGAAATCGGATGCCACCGAAGTACACGAAACCGTCAAGAACATCCTCGCTGACATCGAAGCCGGCGGCGACGCGAAAGCAATGGAATACGCCAAGAAATTCGACCAGTACGAAGGCAACGTTCTGTTGACGCCCGAGGATATCGAGGCAGCCTGCGCATTGGTCCCCGAAAAGCTCAAGCGCGACATCGAGTTTTCACATGACAACGTCAAACGGTTTGCGCAGGCACAAAAGGCCACCGTTTCTGATGTCGAGGTGGAAATCGTGCCAGGCATGATCGCCGGACAAAAAGCGATCCCGGTGGATGCGGCTGGCTGCTATGTCCCCGGCGGCCGTTACAGCCACATCGCGTCAGCCATCATGACCGTGACTACGGCCAAGGTTGCAGGGTGCCGTCACATCACGGCCTGCTCCCCACCCCGCCCCGGCGTCGGCATCGCCCCCGCCATCGTCTACGCTGCGCATATCTGCGGCGCCGACAAGATCATGGCGATGGGCGGCGTGCAGGGCGTGGCCGCAATGACCTTTGGCCTCTTTGGTCTGCCCAAGGCCAACATCCTCGTCGGCCCGGGCAATCAGTTCGTCGCCGAGGCCAAGCGCATCCTTTTTGGTCGCGTTGGTATCGACATGATTGCGGGCCCGACCGACAGCTTGATCCTCGCCGATAAGACCGCCGACGCGCATATCGTGGCGACCGACCTCGTGAGTCAGGCCGAACATGGCTACAACTCGCCCGTCTGGTTGGTAACCGATAACCGCGCACTGGCGGAAAAGGTGATGGAGCTCGTCCCAGGCATGATCGCTGATCTCCCGGATGTGAACAGCCAGAACGCCGCCGCCGCATGGCGCGATTATGCCGAGGTGATCCTCTGTTCCGACCGCGAGGAAATGGCGGCCTGCTCTGACGACTACGCGCCCGAACACCTCACCGTGCAGGCCGAGGATCTGGATTGGTGGCTGAACCGCTTGACCTGCTATGGCTCGCTGTTCCTTGGCGAAGAAACCACCGTGTCTTATGGCGACAAGGCGACCGGCACCAACCACGTGCTGCCGACCTCTGGGGCCGCCAGCTACACAGGTGGTCTGTCGGTGCACAAGTACATGAAGATCGTCACATGGCAGCGCGCCACTCGCGAAGGCTCCAGGGCGATTGCCGAAGCCACCGCACGCATCTCGCGTCTTGAAGGCATGGAAGGCCACGCCCGCGCGGCCGATGTGCGTCTGGCCAAGTACTTCCCCGGCGTGAATTTCGACCTGACCGCAGATGGTTGACGTCGAAGACCTGTTCCACCTCGGCGGCAAGGTGGCCGTCGTCACCGGGGCCAGTTCCGGCCTCGGGCGGCGGGCTGCAATCGCATTGGCCGCGGCTGGTGCGATGGTCGTAGGTGTCGCGCGGCGGCAGGAAGAGCTGCAAAGCGTCTGCAACGAGATCGGCTTTTCGGCCGCTTATGTCGTCGGCGATGTGACCGACCGCGATCGCCTGCCCGCGCTGGTCGAGGCGATCTCGGCCCCTTTCGGCGCACCCGACATCGTGGTCCACGCTGCAGGCATCAATACACGGCAGGCGGCGGATGACGTCACCCCCGAAGGTTGGGACGTGACGCTGTCGCTGAACCTCTCGGCACCGTTCTTTCTGTCTCAGGCCTTGGTGCCCGCGATGAAGGCGAAAGGTTGGGGCCGGATCGTCAATTTCGCCTCGCTCCAGACCACCCGCGCCTTTCCGGGCGGCATCGCCTATGGCGCGACCAAGGGCGCAATCGGCCAGCTGACCCGCGCCATGGCCGAGGCATGGTCACCACACGGCATCACCGCCAACGCCATCGGACCGGGCTTTTTCCCGACCGAACTCACGCAGGCGGTGTTCTCGGACCCTGACCGCGCGGCCCGCAATGCGGCGCAGACCTGCATCGGGCGCAATGGCACGATGGAGGATATCGACGGGCCGATCCTGTTCCTCTGCTCGAACGCATCGGCCTATGTCACTGGTCAGGTTCTCATGGTGGACGGAGGGTTTACCGCGAAATGAAGGCGCTCATTTACGAAGGTGTCGAAACGCTGGCCTATCGGGACGTGCCCGATATCACCGCGCGCGAGGGCGAGCACCTGATCCGCATTGCAGCGGTGGGTATCTGCGGCTCGGACATGCACGCCTATCTGGGCCATGACGCTCGCCGCCCTGCTCCGTTGATCCTCGGGCACGAGGCGGCAGGAGTGGTTCAGGGCGGGCCGATGGACGGCACCCGCGTGACGATCAACCCGCTGGTCACATGCGGCACCTGCCCCGCCTGCACAAGCGCGCGGGAAAACCTCTGCCCCACGCGCCAGATCATTTCGATGGAGCCGCGACCGGGTGCGTTTGCCCAATACGTGTCGATGCCCGCATCGAACCTCGTCACAGTGCCGGACGCTGTTCCTTTGGACAAAGCCTCAATGGCCGAACCCTTGGCCGTCAGTTGGCACGCCGCGCGGCTGGCTATGGCGGCGCTGCACCCGTCGATGGAGCGCAAAGCCCTCGTTCTGGGGGGCGGTGCCATCGGGCTGGCGGCATCGCTTGCGCTCAAGGCGATGGGGATCGAGACCGTCACGGTGGTTGAGCCCAACCCGACGCGCCGCGCGTTCCTGACTGATACATGCGGCGAAACCGCATTGGCCGAAGCGTATGGCATGTACCCCCTCATCATCGACGCGGTGGGCTATGCCTCCACCCGCGCTGCGGCCTCGGCCCATGCACAGCCCGGCGGCGTGATTGCGCATGTGGGATTAGGCGAAGACGCAGGTGGTCTGGATGTGCGCCGCATGACGCTGCAAGAAATCACGTTCATCGGCACCTACACCTATACCGCACAGGATTTCCGCGACACCGCTCAGGCGATCTTTGACGGACGGCTTGGCCCGCTCGACTGGTTCCAGACCCGTCCGCTTGCCGAAGGCACGGCTGCCTTCCAAGATCTGCGCAATGGCGCTGTCGCCACACCGAAAATCGTTCTCGACCCCTGGGCCTGACCCATTCCCGACAGGAGACCCGACATGTACAAGAAGATCCTCGTTCCCATGGCTCTGGATCACGACATTTCGCCCCAGACGCTCGAAGTGGCGCGCGTGCTGGCCTCCGAAGGGGCCGAGATCATCGCACTGCACGTCTATGAAGCCCCGCAAGGCACGGTCAGCGCCTATCTCGACGACGAGGTGGTCAAAGCCGGGTTCGAACGGGCACGCGAACGGTTGAATGAAAAGCTGAAAGGTCTGGACGGCATCACCCCGGCCCTTGTCAAAGGCCATTCCGCCCGCACGATCATCGACTATGCAACCCAGCATGGCACCGACTGCATCGTGATCGGCTCGCACAAACCGGGGCTGAGCGACTTCTTCCTCGGCTCAACTGCCGCGCGCGTCGTGCGCCACGCGCCTTGCGCCGTGCATGTCCACCGCAACGGCGATTGATCCCAAACAACCATGCCCGCGTCTGACCACATTCATTCCGCCGAGGATGCCCGTCGGCTGGCCAAACGGCGTCTCCCGTGGATGGTGTTCGATTATATCGACGGGGCAGCCGGCCGCGAGACCGGGATCACCCGCAACCGCGCGGCACTGGATGCGCTGACCCTGCGTCCCCGCATCCTGCGGGATGTGAGCCAGCGGTCACTTTCGACCACTCTATTCGGCAGGACCACAGAGCGCCCCTTTGGCATTGCGCCGATGGGAATGTGCAACCTCTCCTGCCCCGGCGCGGACCTGATGCTGGCGCGGCTGGCCCGGGATTTCAAAGTGCCGCATGGTGTGTCCACAGTGGCCTCCACCCCACTTGAGAAGATCATCGAGGTGGCCGAAGGGCACGCCTGGTTCCAGATCTATTTCAGCGGCGATGGCAGCGGCACGTTCAAACTGGTCGAACGTGCCCGCGATGTCGGGTACGACACGCTGGTTGTGACGGTAGACGTGCCCGAGGTGGGCCGCCGCCCACGCGAGCTGCGGCGCGGGTTCAAGATGCCCTTCCGCATTGGCCCCAGCCAGTTCGTCGATTTTGCCCTGCACCCGCGCTGGTCGATCTCTACCCTGCTGCATGGCCGACCCGAAATGGCGAATTTCCAGATGCCCGGCTACAGCTTTGACCGCACCGAAAGCCGCGCCAAGGCGGATTGGGATACGCTGGCCCGGATGCGGGACATGTGGCCCGGCAAGCTGGTGGTCAAAGGCGTGCTGGATGTCGAAGACGCGGTAAATCTCAAGGACAGCGGCGCGGATGCCATTCAGGTCTCAAGCCACGGTGCAAGGCAATTGGAAAGCGCCCCGACACCGGTCGAGGCGCTTTTGGCGATCCGCGAGGCGGTTGGCCCAGACTATCCGCTTTTCTTCGACAGCGGGCTGCGGTCCGGTGAGGATGCGCTCAAACTGCTCGTCCACGGTGCGGATTTCTGTTTCTTCGGACGCATCCTGCAATTCGCCATGGCAGCAGGCGGCGAAGCGGGCCTGCGCCAGATGTGGTCCGTCCTCAGCGACGAGATGAGCATCGCCATGGCGCAAACCGGAATGACCGGACTGCGCGCTGCCTGACGGTCACTGCACCGCGATCGGCTTGGCCTCGCTCTCTTGTTCAACTTCGTCACGCTGGATGACAAGTGTCCGCGTCGGGAACGGAATATCGACACCCGCCTTGTCCAGCGCCTCTTTCACCTTGCGTTTCATATCGGCCTGATACTGGAAATAGACCGACGCATCGCACCAGACGCGCACAAGGAAATCCACGCTGCTGCTGTTGAGGTTGTTGACCTGAATGAACGGCTCCGGGTCCGTGTGCGACCGGGGATCGGACATGATCGTGTCCCGGATCACCCGCTCCGCATCTGCCAGATTGGCACCATAGCCGACGCCGAATTCCCATTCCGCACGGCGGGTTTTGTAGCCGGAATAATTCTTGATCGTGTTGCCCCACACCTCGGAATTCGGAACCACCACCTTCACATTCCCGATGTCCGCGATTTCGGTATAGTTCAGCGTGATCTCCTTGACGGTGCCGACCACGTCGTTGACCTGAACAAAATCGCCGTTCTTCAAAGGCCGGAACAGGATCAGCATCACCCCTGCCGCAACGTTGGACAGCGTCCCCTGCAACGCCAGACCAATCGCCAGACCGGCGGCACCGATGACGGCAACGATGGAGGTCGTGCGCACTCCAAAGGTATTGAGGACGAATAGCGCGGTGAAGGCCAGAACCGTATACCGTGCAATATTGCCGAAGAAGACGAACAGCGTATCGTCAAGGCTGGCATGCATCTGCCCCAAGCGGGTAATCCGGCGGCTCAAAACACCGGAAATGATGAAGCCCGCACAAAGGATCAAAACGGCTGCGATCGTATTGCCCAGCAGCGATATCATGACCTCGAGCGTCAACAGGTCGGCAAAGGATTTGCCGTTATAGATCTCCATCGTGAACATCGACCCGATCTGATCCCAGACACTTGTTGCTACAGCTTCGACTTCTTCCATGCGGGCTTGTCCTATTCTTCCATGACGTCTTGCGCGGCCTCAGGCCACGCAGCAGTGGTGTCAACGCAAAGCGCGCGCTTCAGTTCCCAATTTCTTGAATGGTTTTTTGACCATCTGGTAAAAAACGGCCCGGAGCGTAGTCCGGGCCGTTTTCACAGTCTATTAGCAGGTCACGCCGCCTCGGGTGCCTCCTTGGCCCCTGTCATGAACGCCACCGCATCGGACATGGTGTAGTCCTTGGGGTCAATCACACAAAGCCGCTTGCCCAGACGGTGCACATGGATGCGGTCCGCGACCTCAAACACGTGAGGCATGTTGTGGCTGATCAGGATGATCGGAATGCCACGCGATTTCACGTCCTGGATCAGTTCCAGCACCTTGCGGCTTTCCTTCACACCCAGCGCGGCTGTCGGTTCGTCCAGAATGATGACCTTGGACCCAAACGCAGCCGCGCGGGCCACGGCCACACCCTGACGCTGTCCCCCCGACAGGGTTTCCACGGCCTGATTGATGTTCTGGATCGTCATCAACCCCAGTTCCGACAGCTTGTCGCGGGCCATTCTCTCCATCGCCGCACGGTCCAATTGGCGAAGCCATTTACCCCGCCAACCGGATTTGCGGATTTCGCGGCCCATGAACATGTTGTCGGCAATCGACAGTGCGGGCGACATGGCAAGTGTCTGGTAGACGGTTTCAATCCCCGCCTCCCGCGCCTCGATCGGGGAGGTAAAGCGCACCTCTTTGCCTTCGAGGGTCACTGTCCCCTCGTCGGGAATGACAGCACCCGAAACCGCCTTGATGAGCGAACTTTTCCCGGCTCCGTTATCGCCGATCACAGCGAGGATTTCCCCCGGCATCAGATCGAAATCGCAATTGTCGAGGGCGGTCACACGTCCATACCGTTTGACCAGACCACGGCCTTTCAAAATCGGTTCCATTATGCAGCCACCTTTCTGATCCACTGGTCCACGGCCACGGCGGCGATGATGAGCACACCGATCAAGAGGAAGGTCCATTGCGCATCCGCACCGGCCAGACGCAGGCCAAGTGTGAACACACCCACGATCAGCGCACCGAAGAAGGTGCCAAGGATCGACCCCCGGCCGCCAAAGAGCGATATGCCCCCGATCACCACGGCGGTGATGCTTTCGATGTTAAGAAGCTGGCCAGAGGTCGGCGACACCGACCCGATACGCCCGATCAAGGCCCAGCCCGCAAAGGCGCAGATCAGACCCGCCAGCGCGTAGACGGAAATCAACGTGCGTTTGACGTTGACGCCAGAGAGTTCCGCCGCCTCGGGGTCATCGCCCACCGCATAGACATGCCGTCCCCACGCCGTGTGCTTGAGAACATAAGCGAGGATCAGAACAAGAAGCACCATGAAGACAACGCCAAAGGTGAAGACGGCCCCACCCACGTTGAACTTGTTGCCCATGAATTGAAGGAGCGGCGCTTGTTCCGCGATGTCCTGCGACCGGATCGTTTCGTTTTGCGAATAGAGGAAGTTGGCCGCCAGCACGATCTGCCACATACCCAAAGTGACAATGAACGGGGGCAACTTCATGCGCGCGACGAGCCAACCGTTCAATGCGCCGATTGCCGTCCCGAAAGTCAGACCGCAGGCCACCGCGATTACCGGCGGGATGCCGTACCTAAAGGTAAACTGCCCCATGATGACGGATGACAGTACCGCAATTGCGCCTACGCTCAGGTCGATACCTGCGGTCAGGATTACGAGGGATTGCGCGGCGGCGACGATGCCCACGATCTGCACCTGTTGCAGGATCAGTGTCAGCGCGAAGGGAGAAAAGAACCGTGTTCCCAGCAGAAGCCCGAAAATGATGATCGCAGTGACAAGCACGATCAGCGGAACAAGGGCCGGTGTAGTGTGCAGAGCGTGGTGGAACCGGTCGATCAGGCTTTTGTCGCGCCCGCCAAAAGACGCGATTTCCGCGTTCGCCTTGCCGACAACCGATTCATAATTGTCTGATGATGGCATTGAATCCTCCCTCACGAAGAAACGGGTCGTTCTTGAGAAAAGGGCGGGTCGATCCCCGCCCTTTTCCAGACTGTTCAGTCAGACGTGAGTCGGATCAACCCCAGCAGAGGTCGGTGCCTTCGGCGGTGTCGATGGACTCGACGCCATCAACCGGCTTGTCGGTGACCAGTGCCACGCCAGTGTCGAAGAAATCCTTGCCTTCGGTTGCCGACGGCTTGCTGCCATCTGCGGCCCATGCGGCAATCGCCTCGATCCCCTTGGAAGCCATCAGCAGCGGATACTGCTGCGAGGTTGCGCCGATGACGCCGTCCTTAACGTTCTGGATGCCGGGGCAACCGCCGTCGACAGAAACGATCAGCACGTCGTTTTCGCGACCGATGGACTTAAGCGCCTCGTAGGCACCAGCAGCGGCAGGCTCGTTGATGGTATGCACCACGTTGATGGTCGGGTCTTTCGCCAGCAGGTTCTCCATCGCGCGGCGGCCACCCTCTTCGTTGCCGTCGGTTACGTCAGAGCCAACAATGCGCGGGTCGCTTTCGTCACCGATCACGTTCGGGTCGGCGAGGTCGATGCCGAAGCCCTGAAGGAAGCCCTGGTTGCGGAGCACGTCCACGGTCGGCTGGCTCACGTTCAGGTCAAGCGTTGCGATCTTGGCATTCGCCGCATCGTCACCCAGCGCAGCGCGGGCCCACTGACCAATAAGCTGACCGGCAAGGAAGTTGTCGGTGGCAAAGGTCATGTCTGCGGCGTCGATCGGATCGAGCGGCGTGTCGAGCGCGATCACGAGGATGCCTGCATCCCGTGCCTGCTGAACGGCCGGAACAATGGACGATGTGTCGGATGCGGTGAGCAGGATGCCTTTCGCACCGTTGGCGATGCAGGTCTCAATGGCAGCCACCTGCGTTTCGTGGTCACCGTCGATCTTGCCGGCGTAGCTGTTGAGCGTGATACCCAGTTCTTCGGCTTTTGCAGTGGCACCTTCGCGCATCTTCACGAAGAACGGGTTGGTGTCTGTCTTGGTGATCAGGCACGCGCTTACACCGTGGCTTCCGGCAAGAGCCGCGCCAGACATGGATGCCAATGCGATGGCCGAGCTAAGCAATAGTTTCTTCATGGTTTCCTCCCAGAAATCTTGACTTATCAAACCTGCGGACCCGGTTCAGGCCGCCCTCCCTGCCGACAAGTTCCTCTGCAGGTTGCGCTTGAAAAGGCCAGATTCTAAACCACCTGTCAATAAATAAATAAACTTTATTTATTAAATACTCTCTGCCATCATTGCGTGAAACGATGGGTTGATTATGGTCCGGCTCATGGATGGTGGAAAAATCAAAGGGGCAAGTGGCGGCGTCAACCAAAGCGGTGTGCGCAACCACAACGAACGCTTGCTTCTTTCGATGTTGCAGCGCCGTGGCGGCATGGCCGGAATCGACCTCGCGCGCCTGACCGGACTGTCTCCGCAAACCGTGTCCGTGATCCTGCGAAAACTGGAGCAGGACGGCTTTCTGCAACGTGGCGATCCGGTGCGCGGAAAGGTGGGAAAACCGTCGATCCCGATGGAGCTTTCGCCCGATGGGGTGCTGTCGCTGGGCCTCAAGATCGGTCGCCGCAGTGCGGAGCTTTTGTTGCTCGACTTCACTGGCAATGTCCGCGCGCAGGTCAACACGGCGTACGACTACCCCCTGCCCGATGAAGTGTTCGCCTTTCTCGAAGAAGGCATGACATCGCTTTTGGCCGACCTGTCTGAGGACGCGCTGGAGCGGGTCTGCGGTATCGGCATAGCAGCGCCGTTCGAGCTTTGGAAATGGAACGACCTGATCGGCGCACCGTCGCAAAGGTTCAAGTCGTGGAAGGACCTCGATTTCGAAGGCCAAGTGGCTCGCTTCAGCGATCTGCCTGTCTTTGTGGTGAACGATGCCACAGCCGCCTGTCGTGCCGAACATCTTTACGGGCGCACGCGCGAATACCGCGACTGGGCGTATTTCTTCATCGGTTCTTTTGTCGGGGGCGGCGTCGTCGTCAACGACACGGTGTTCGAGGGCAATCAAGGCAATGCCGGCGCTTTGGGTTCGCTGCGCACCACGGGTCCGCTCGGAGAAGCGCAGCAACTGATCGACGTGGCCTCAATCCATCTGCTCGAAGGGCGTCTGGAGCAGGCAGGTATTGACCCGCGCGTATTATGGCATCAACCGCAGGACTGGAGCGCGCTGAGCCGCTATGTCGAGCCGTGGATCGGGGAAACCGCGCAGGAACTGGCGAAGGCATCGCTCTCGGTCTGCGCGGTGATTGATTTCGAGGCGGTGCTGATCGACGGGGCTTTCCCCGAAGCAGTGCGCAACGAATTGGTGGAACGGGTACGGCGCTATCTGGCCAATCAGGACACCCGCGGACTGATCGCCCCCAAGATCGAACCTGGCAGCGTTGGTGGCAACGCGCGGGCAATTGGCGCGGCCAGTAGCCCGATCTTTACGCAGTTCCTGCTGAACACCAATGCCGGGCTGGCTGCTTTTTGACCAATTGGTAAAATTTCGGAACGGGCGGCACGTCGTCAGGTCTGACACGCACCGCCCAAAGGTCACGCCAAGCGGGCCTGCGTTTGGGTAAGCCACAAGAGACCCGTCATCAACAGCATGGCCGACAGACCGCAGGCGATGGTTCGCACGGAGTTCCAGAAGGTCCAACGTGGCAGGTAGGTGCCGGTCCAATAGCTCTGGGTGGCATCCGCCGCGAGGTCCATGCCCGCAAGCGCTTCGTTCATCGGCACGTTGAACACGACGGTCACGCCGAAACATCCGAACAGGTAGACCAGACCGGAAAGCAGGATCAGCGTGCCTGCCGGTCCGCTCAGGGAAAAAGCCGCGTAGCCGGAGATCAGCAGCGACACGGCCGCCATACCCAAGAAGAGCGCCATAAAGACCCAGCGGAACACTTCGCGGTTGATGACTTGCATCGCTTCGACACCGCCGACGCCACCGGTCAGGGACAGCGACCGCATGATGAAGTCGGAAAAAGCGAGGAACACACCGGCGACCAGCGCATAGGCGAGGACGGCGAATTGCATGAGGAAAAAGAGAAACGGAGACATGAGAGGGCTTTCTGATGATTTGGGAGGGAGGCGGGGAGGAGCTGCCTCCCCGCAATTGGGATCAGCTGACCGCCATCTGCGTGGAGGCGGTGGCCGTGCGACGGAAGGCGAAGAGGCATAAAGCGCCAATGGCCAGTTCGAACCCGAGCGCCGAAAGGATACCCGAGGACGGCACGCCGTCCGTGAACAGGCTCACAAGGCGGCCAGCGGGAAAGGCCAGAAAGACGGTAAGCGCGGCGGTAACTGCCGCCTGTCGCAGCACGGCAAAGACCGTGCCCGCCAACATGACCAGACCGAACCCTGTCAGCCCTGCCCCAAGGGCGCGCACTTCGCTGAGCAGGCTGGGATCGGTGCCGATGGCGATGCCGTAGCTGGCGTAGAACACATGCGGCGCGCCAAGGATGGTGGCACCTATACCAAGCGAGGTTGCACCAGCGACAGCCAGCGCGATCTTTTGAAGACGGGTGAGAGACATGGGATGTTCCTTTCTGGTGGTGGTTTCAAGCAACTTTGGTCCACGCGCCCGACCGGGCAGCGGTTTGTGCAAACTCGGCAAAGTCGCGTGGCTGACGGCCCAACGCGCGCTGCACACCGTCGGCAAGGTGTTCGTTCCGCCCGTCCAGCGTTTCGCGTGCGATGGCGGTGAACACGTCGGCGACGAAGTCGCCCCCGGCCTGTGCGACACTGGCGTGGAAATCCTCGAACGTGATCGGGATGTACTGCACGTCACGGCCAAGTGCGGCAGACAGCTCGACCGCCATATCGGCAAAGGTCATCAGGCGCGGGCCGGTCACTTCGTAAAGTTGCCCCTCATGCCCCGGTTCGGTCAGGGCTGCGACGACCACATCTGCGATGTCGTCAATGTCGATGATGGGCTCCGCCACATCGCCGCCGGGCATAGGCAGCACACCCGCCAGTACCGGATCGCGCAGGTAGCCTTCGGAGAAGTTTTGCGCAAACCATGCGGCGCGGACGATTGTGAACGCGGTGCCGGAGTTGCGGACCACCTCTTCGCCCAGCCGTGCGTGATGTTCGCCGCGTCCGGACAAGAGGACCAGATGCTGGATGCCCGCTGCAACAGCCGCTTCACAAAGCGCCTCGAGCTTTTCCACGGCACCGGGGAACGCGAGATCGGGGAAGTAGGTGACATAGGCGGCGCGGACACCGGACAGTGCGGCGGGCCATGTTTCCGGCGCTTCCCAATCGAAGGGCGTGGAAGAATTGCGCGATCCGCGACGGACCGTATGGCCCAGTGCTTCAAGCTTGGTGGCGACGCGGGAACCGGTCTTTCCGGTGGCGCCGATGACGAGGATGGGTTGATCTTGCATGGGTCTATCTCCTTGGTGGGTTGCGATGACCAAGGGGATAGCGTGGCAGGTGGCCTGCGATCTTGACCGACGATGCCAGCGTTTTGACACTTGCCGCCAAAGGGCAGCATTGACCGGTCAGGGTGTCAGGCGGTCCTTGCGATAGCTGGCGGGCGTTTTTCCGACCCAGCGTTTGAACGCACGGGTAAAGGAGCTTTGTTCGGCAAAACCGGTGAGAAACGCGATCTCGGCCAGCGAATGGCGTTCGTCGCGCAATAGACCTTCGGCCAGTTCGCGGCGGGTGTCTTCGGCAAGCGTTTGGAAGCTCAGCCCATGTTCCGACAAGCGGCGGTGAAACGACCGTGCGCTGTAGCCAAGGCTGCGGGCGATGTCGGCCATCTTCGGTGTGCCTTCGCTCAGCGCTTGGGCAATGGCGTCCTTGGCCTCGATCAGAAGTGATGGCTCGGTGGCCACCTCGGAAAGCTCGCGATCAAGATGGGACACCAGATAGCGCGAAATGCCTTCATCGCCGAGGATGTTCGGCTGCGCCAATGCCGCGGGCGACACCAGCAGTGCATCGAGATCGGCTTCAAAGCGCACAGGACAGGCGAAATACTCTTCGTGATGCGCGGTATTGGCTGGAGCGGCGTGTTTGATCTGAACCTCCAGAGGCGCAAAGGGCACAGGGCAGACCTGCCGTGCCAGAGATACCCCGCTGGCGAGCGTCGCCTCGTTCGACAGGCGCATCCCCAAACGGCGCGGCCCCTCGCGGTGCAGGATGAAAAGCACGCCGCGCGGATGGTCGCGTAATTCGTATTCGACCACGCTGGTCCAGAGCCGCGCGTAACGTTCGACACGGGACAGTGAACCATGCAGCGTTGGCGCGGCTTTCCACGCGAGACCCAGCGCGCCGTATTCGTCACAACGCATGGACGCGCCAACGTTTATTGGCAGGGCCGTTGCGTCGATCTGGTCTGCGATGGTTTCAAGGAGTTCATAGTACCGCGTGTCGGGGACCATGAGTTTGGGGTCCCACGGATCGTCTGGCCCCAACCCCGCCTGCGTTAGCAGCGCGGCCGCGTCGACATGCGGTCCGGCGGCGGCGACCATTTTGCGTACGAAGAGTGACGTGACATAGCCCATGGCGCATAGCCTATCGGGCGCACCGTCGTGCGCCAAGCTTGGAGGCATGCGGCGACTGCGACTGTGGTTGGTACACACAAGTTGGATGCATTTTTTCTTGCCTGAAGAACAAACCTGACCGTAACTTGAGACTTAGTCTCTAATTATGAGAGTCGCGCGCGATGCATCTGGACCGCCTGACCACAATCCTGGAGCTTGTCGCCGTTGCGGGGCGACCGGTCACGGCGGCGGATATCCAAAAGGCGACGGGGTTGCCAAAACCCACCAGCTACCGCTTGGTGCAGACCCTTCTGGATCATGGGTTGATCGAAAGCCCTGCAGACGACGGCCGCGTGGTGATCGGGGAACGGCTGATCCGCATCGCGCTGTTGGGCAAGTCCGATGTGGATGTGCGCAAGGCGGCGGCTCCCCTGCTCAAGGCGGCAGCGGTGAAGTTCAACGAAACGGTGTTCCTGTCGCGATTCCGCAATGAACAGGTCGAGATCATCCATGTCGAAACCCCGGAAGATCCGGCGCGCGCCTATATTCATCCCGGTCTGGGCGTGCGCCCGTTGCACGCCTGTTCGTGCTCCAAAGCCATTGCCGCCTTTGCCGAACCGGCCTTTCAGGACAGCATCATCACCGGCACACTGCGCGCGTATACCGAATTCACCAAGACCACCGAAGCCGACCTGCGCCGCGAGTTTGGCGAGATCGTCAAACGGGGCTTTGCCGATTGCGATCAGGAAATCGACATCGGCATCGCCAGCGTCGCGGCCCCTGTCTCCATCGGCAATATCGGGGCGACGTTCAGCGTCGGCGCGGTTGGGCCGATCCGACGGTTCGGGGCCGCATACCGGGACGAAATCGGCGAGAATCTGATAGACTTGGCCCAACGCGTCAGCGGCGCCATTCAACTGTGCAACGTGCCCGAGGTTTGAGGAGGCTTTGGGTGCGGCGTCACGTGAAAAGGACTTTTTCATTAGCGACCCCGTAAGGGTTTGAATTTCAAGGGAGGACCATATGAACTTAAGACCAGATCCAACATTTCACGCCACGGCCCAGCTTGCCATGCAGGCCCCTGTGGAGACCTATGGCTTTACCGTCATGCTCAGCCCCGATGGGTCGCAGCCCGACGGGCTGGCGGTTGTCGATCTCGACCCGAACTCCGACACCTATGGCACCATCGTTCACACGGTCATGATGCCCTACAAGGGCGACGAATTTCACCATTTCGGCTGGAACGCCTGTTCTTCGTCGCTGTCACCGCTGTCGGGACATGCTTTTCTTGAACGGCGCTACCTGATCGTGCCCGGTATCCGGTCGTCCCGCATTTACGTGATCGACGTGAAGGAACCGCTAAAGGCCAAGATCCACAAGATCATCGAACCCGAAGAGGTTTTTGCCAAGACCGGCTATTCCCGCCCACATACCATCCATTGCGGGCCCGAAGGCATTTATGTCTCGACCCTTGGCGGCGGTGGCAAGGACGGGACAGACGGCCCTCCGGGTATTTTCATCATGGATTGCGAAACCTTCGAGATCATCGGCCAGTATGAGATGGATCGCGGCCCGCAGGACAAGCATTACGATTTCTGGTGGAACCTGCCGCAGGATTACATGGTCAGCTCCGAATGGGGCCTGCCGCCGCAATTCGAAGACGGGCTGGTGGCCGAAGACCTGCTGTCCAACAAGTATGGCCATTCGATCCATTTCTGGGATCTGCGCAAACGCAAGAACATCCAGACCATCGACCTTGGCGCAAATCACCAGATGGCGCTGGAAATCCGGCCTGCGCATGACCCGAAGAAGTCCTACGGCTTCTGTGGTGTCGTTGTGGACACGACCAACCTGCAAGGGGCGATCTTTACATGGTGGCGCGGTGACGATGGCACATGGCAGGCCAAGAAGACGATCACCATCGACCCGCGTCCAGAAGACCCGTCCAACCTGCCGCCGCTGTTGCAGGGGTTTGGCGCGGTGCCGCCACTGGTGACGGATATAGACCTCAGCCTGGATGACAAATACCTCTATGTTGCCTGCTGGGGATTGGGGGAGATGCACCAATACGACGTGTCGGATCCAATGAACCCGAAGCTGGCTGGCAAGGTCGAGATCGGCGGGATTGCACGGAACACCAAACATCCGGGTGGCGGGGAGTTTGCCTTTGGCCCGCAGATGGTCGAGGTGAGCCGCGACGGCAAGCGGGTCTATTGGACCAACTCGCTTTATTCGACATGGGACGAACAGTTCTACCCCGGTATGGACGGCGGACAGATGGTGATGGCCCGTGTCGGTGACGGTGGTGGGCTGACACTGGACAAGGACTTCTACGTACAGTTCCCCAAGGGTCTCCGATCGCACCAGATCCGGCTCGAAGGGGGAGACTGCTCGACCGACAGTTTCTGTTACCCGAACGTCTGAACGTCTGAATGAGCTTTGATCCAAGCACGGTGACGGCCCTCTGGGGGGCCGTCATCCTGTCCGGCATATACCACGGCATCAATCCCGGCATGGGCTGGCCGCTTGCCGTGTCCGCCGCCCTGATGGAGGGTCGCCCCCGCGCGATGGGTCGGGCGTTGGCGGCACTGGCGGTGGGGCATTTCCTCGCCATGACCGCGATCCTACTGCCGTTTTCGGTGATGACAGCACTGGTGAATTGGGAGACGCCAATCCGCATTGGCGCAGGCGCGCTGGTGATCGCGATGGGTATCTACCTGCTGATCAACCGCCGCCATCCCCGGTTTCTGGCCCGCGTCCACCCTGCCCGTCTGGCGCTCTGGTCGTTTCTCGCCGCGATGGCGCATGGGGCGGGTTTGATGCTGGTGCCAATCTATCTGGGCATTTGCGGAATTGATGTGGGTGGCGACGGACATGCGGCGGCAGGTGAGCTCATGGGCCAAAACGTCACCACCGCATTTCTCGTGGCGCTGGTGCATACCGGGGCAATGACGGCTGCCGGATCCGCTCTGGCCGTGGTGATCTACCTGTGGCTGGGCATCAAGTTCCTGTCCCGCACATGGTTCAACCTCGACATCGTTTGGGCGCTAAGCCTTGTTCTGGTCGGCGTCTTTGGCATCGCCTCGGCGACCTACGGACACTGACTTCATGGACCCTGCGCAAATACCGAAGGACGCCTTGCTATTCACCTAGCAAGACGCCTCTCCGGTAGTGCTGGCGATGCGATTGGTGTCAGCTTGCCGGTTCGTCGATGACGCCGTTGACCAGCGTCCCGACGCCAGTGATTTCCACCTCGACGGACATCCCGGGTTCAAGGAAAAGCTGCGGTTTACGGTACCGGCCCACGCCACCGGGCGTCCCAGTAACGATCACATCTCCCGGCTTCAGCGTGAGTACGGTCGAGGCGTAGGCGACGATTTCGGGAATACCGATGGCCAGATCGGAAATCGGTGCGTTCTGCTCGACATTGCCGTTGACCCGCGTGGTCAGCGTTTGTTCGCGGATGTCGCCCACTTCGTCCGGTGTCACCAGCGCAGGACCCATGGAGCCTGACCGCTCAAAACTCTTGCCCGGCCAGAACTGCGTGGTGTGGTTCTGGTAGTCGCGGATCGAACCTTCGTTGACGCAGGTGTATCCAGCAATGTGGTCCCATGCGTCTTCGACCGCGATATGGCGACCGGCCTTGCCGATGATGAAGGCCAATTCGCCCTCATAGTCGAATTCCCGGCTCGCACGCGGGCGTTCGATCGGTGTTCCGTGGCCCACGAGGCTTTCGGGATAGCGGGTGAACAGCGAGGGGTAATCGGGGTGCGGACGCCCCGATTCAATGATGTGCGGCAGGTAGTTCAATCCGACACAGATGATCTTGTCCGGATTGTGCACAGGCGGAAGCAGCGTCACATCGGACAGTGCGACCTCCTCCCCCAGCCCGTCGAGCTTCTGCACGGCTCCGGCGTCCAGTACGGATTTCAGGTCCGGATACTCTGGCAGAGCGGGTCCGGCGTCACGGATCGTGTCGCCCTTGAGCGTGCCGTAGGAGATGGTCCCGTCGTTGCGGGCAAATGTGACCAGTTGCATACGTCTGTGCCTTGTCTTTTTGTGTACGCCTCAGGCGAGGCTTTCGATAAAGGGGGGGAACTCCGTGTCGATGAAGCCCAGAACGCCCTCGTCCGTCAACACGCCATCTGTCAGCTTGTCATTGGCCTGCATCACCAGCACCTCTTTGCACGGGTGTGGACGTGCAAGCATGCCGTTCAACACGTACTTGAGATGCGCCTGCGCGCGGACGCCGCCGGTTACGCCACCGGACACGGTGACGATGAAGCACAGCTTGTCCTTGAAGACAGACGCATAGGCCGGGCGTGAGGCCCAATCGATCGCGTTCTTCAACACACCGGGGATCGAATAGTTGTATTCCGGCGTGACGAAGAGAACCCCGTCTGCCGCGCCGACCTGCTCCACGAACCGCGCCACGGCCGGATCGTCGGTCACGTCGGCATTGTAATGCGGCAGCGCGCCAATGTCCGCGACGTCAAAGTCGGCTTTGTCGGCAAACCGTACCTCGATGGCGCGGGCGGTCGCACGCGACGACGACGCGGCGCGAAGGCTTCCGGGGATGATCAGGATTTTGGGCATCAAGTCCTCTTACAAACGTGCCAGCCATGTGGCGATTGGCGGAAAGGCGACGATGATGGCAAGCGAGACCAACATCGCGACGATAAAGGGCACGGCACCGCGGAAGATCTCTCCAACCTTGAGTTCGGGATCGTCCATCGCCGCTTTGATCGTGTAGACCGACAGGCCGAAGGGTGGAGTCAGCAGACCTATTTCAACCGAGATCACGGTAATCACACCGAACCAGATCAGGTCCAAGCCAGCCGCCTGTGCAATGGGCAAGGCGATGGGCAGCACGATCAACATGATAGAGATGGAGTCGATCAAACAGCCCAGCGCCACGATCAGCAGGATATAGGCCAGAAGGAAACCATACGGTCCGATATTGCCGCTCAGGAACCACTCCGAAAGCTCTCGGGGCACACCGGACAGTGCCAGCATTCGACTGAAGAATGTGGCCGCGAGGATCAGGAACAGCACCGACACGGTGATCTGTCCGGTCTCGACCAGCAGGGTCCAGAAGGTCGTGCGGTCCAGCGACCGGCGTAAAAGCGCGATGACCAACGCACCGAACGCGCCCGCAGCGCCCGCCTCGGTCGGGTTCAGGAACCCACCGTAAAGACCACCCAAAACAAGGACCATCAGGGACAAGATCGGGATGGATTTGACGACGATCTGAGACAGCGTGATGTCTTCATAGCCGGCGTGGTCGCCCGCCTCGAACACGAAGTCGCGCCATGTCCAGGCCAGCACAAGGATGGTCAGCGTGAACGCCACAGCCAGCAAGAGACCGGGACCGACGCCGGCAAGGAACATGCGCCCGACGGATTGCTCGGCAAGCACGGCATAGACGATCATCAAGAGCGATGGCGGGATCATCATCCCAAGCACGGATGAGCCTGCCACAACGCCGGTTGAAAAGCGGTTGCTGTAACCGTGCCGCCGCATTTCGGGGACGGCGATCCGGCTGAACACCGTGGCTGAGGCAATCGAGATTCCGGTGATCGCGGCGAAGACCGCATTCGCAAACACCGTCGCCACGCCCAGCCCTGCCGTCACACGACGCAAGAGGCGTTGGAACACGTCGAACGTGTCTTTCCCGACGCCTGAAACGGTGACAAGCAGTCCCATCAGGACGAAAAGCGGAACGACGGCAAAAAGGTATTCTTCAAGGCTGTCATTGGCGACCTGGGTCATCATCCGCACGGCCACCGTATCGTTTCGGATGAAGGCCACCCCGCCGAAGGACACGGCCAGCATCCCGATGCCGATGGGCATGCCGATCAGGATCAGAACGACCAGCAGCAGGATCGCGATCAAACCAATTTCAAACGGGGTCATGTGTGCCTCCGAACGGCGCGGAGCGCGCGGAATACGCGGAAGCCGAATTCGATCGCTGCCACGGCAAAACCTACGAGCACCAGCACGCGGAACGGCCATGTCGGCAAGGTTGCGATTCCGGGAACGCCGATGAACTCCGATGCTGCCATGTCTTTTTCAACCACCCGAAGCGACGCCCAGGCGATCATCCCCAGAGTGACGGCTCCGACAAGATCAAACGCGCCGTTCAAAAAGGCCCCTGCCCTTGGCAGCCGTTGTGAGAAGGGAACGATGAAGACTTCGGTACGAGCCAAACGACCGGCGCGGACCGTGGCCCCAAGTTGCAGCGCCACCAGCGTCACAACCAACAGCGCGCCGCCTTCAGACACCAGCGGCAACGAAGCGCCGGCGGCGTTCCGGGCGACAATGTCGGCGCAGATGATCAGCATCAGGACACAGATCAACACCGTGCCAAGTGCTGCGAAGCCTTCGACAAGGTGGTTCCAAGCCCGTTCCAAGCCTGATGAATGCACCTCCCCGGAGGGGGAGGTGTTGTTGTTGGAAGGAATTGCCACAGTCGGGCCTTACTTGTCCCAATCGCGCGCCGGGGTTTCGCCCCGTGCCCGCAGACCATCCATGTAATCTGCAAGGAAGTCCCGCGCGGGAATGCCCCGTTCCTCAAGCGGTGCAGCCCAGTCGCTGGCCACGTCGGGCATCTTGTTGACCCATTTCACCAACTCACCTTCCGGCATGTCGACGATGGTGGCGCCCAGTTCGACCATCTTGTTCAAAGCCGCCTCGTGACGCTCAACCAGATCTTTGCCGTGCTCGACGGTGTAGAAGCGGCCGGCTTCGATCATCGCGTTCTGGACCTCTTCGGGCAGACCGTCCCAACTGTCGCGGTTGATGGCCACGGCTCCGGAGAACGCACCACCCGCATCGAAGCGGTTGATGTAAGGCGCAACCTCGTAGACCTTGATCGGAAGTGCACCCAGCGCCAGCGTCAGAACACCATCCGACACACCAGTCTGAATGTCTGTGTAATAGGTGGTCAGCGCGCCATCCACGGCATTCGCGCCGGTCCCGCGCAGCCAGTTACCAAGCACACCGGGAGCCGAGATTTTCATCCCGTCAATATCGTCGATGCCGTTCAGCGGTTCTTTCAGGTAGAGGTCGTACAGGTCGGTGCCCGTCAGCCCCAGAACTTTGAGGTTGTACTGCTCCCATTCATTCAGGAACGCCTCATTGGTCTCGAGAAGCTCTTGGTGAACCTGCAATTGGATTGCCGGGTTCGAAGTTGCAAAAGGTGCGTTGGACGACGCCTGGCTCAGGGGAAGCTTGGCCTGTTCAAGGAACGAGAAGACCCAACCGATGTCCGTGATCCCTTCTTCGACTGAGGTGAGCGTCGCATTGGCCTTGTAAAGCTGGCCGCCAAACGCTTCGTTCCATTCGATCTTGTAATTCCCGCCTGTTGCAAGAATTTCGTCGGTCTTGGCCATGAAGTGGCTCTTGATCATACCGACCCAAGGCACAACGGTCGGGTGGCTGGATGCGACCGTCAGGTTGATCGTCTCCTGTGCCGAAACCGGCACGGCCATGAGGGCGCCGAGAACGGCACCACGCAG
The DNA here is from genome assembly GCA_030425145.1 of Alphaproteobacteria bacterium. GTDB lineage: Bacteria > Pseudomonadota > Alphaproteobacteria > Rhodobacterales > Rhodobacteraceae > Marivita. Next base: position 210,817 of record JAUHVK010000002.1, read on the forward strand.
ATAAGTCATGTTTTTCCTCCCCTTGGACGCGGCCTTTGGACCGCCTTGGTGTTGAACGACTAGCTGGCTTTCCTCCGAGCCAACTCTTCGCGGATTTCGTCGCCGTGTTCGTCAAGAACCGGCGGCGCCGAAACATGTTTTTCCGATGCACCGTCGAAGTTGTACGGCGGGCGCACGGTGGTAAAGGTACCCAATTCGGACGAAGGTGCCTCCACCTTGATGCCCAGGTGCTGGGCCTGCGGATCCTCCAAGGCCTCGTTGCTGTCGTAGGCCGGAGAATGCGGCACTTCGTTTGCCAGCAGCAATTCGCACCATTCATCGCGTGTCTTTGTTTTAAAAACGGGCGTGAATTCCGCGATCAGATCATCCTGATGCTTGATCCGCTCAAGCCGTTCGGCAAAGCGCGCGTCTTCTTTCAGATGCTCTTGTCCGGTTGCCGCCAGCAATCCCTCCCAGAACTTGGTGGGGGACGACAGATGGATTGCCACCCATTTCCCGTCTTTGCATTCGAACGTGTAAGATTGTGACACCACAGGACGCGACAGCGGTCCCATAACCTCATCAACCGAGTAATAGTGCGTGAAGCTGTCGAGGTTGAAATGGCACATCGCCTCGAGCATCGAAATGTCGATCCGCCGCCCCTTCCCCGTCTGCGACCGCTCAAGCAGTGCCGCAAGACAGGCCATCGCCGCGTATTGGCCGGTAACCGCGTCGGCAATCGCCGGGCCAATCACCCGCGGGTTGCTGGGCGGAGTCAGCAGCCGCAGATACCCCGATGCCGCCTGCGCGACAGTATCATAGGCTGGTCGGTCCCGCGACGGACCGGATGTGCCGAAACCCGAAATGGCGCAGTAAATGAGGTCAGGCCGGATCTTGCGCAGCTCGTCCTCGCCCGCGCCGAGTTTTTCAGCCACGCCGGGTCGGAAGTTCTGGATGAACACGTCAGCCGTCGCGACCATGTCATGCAGAACCGCAAGGTCAGCCGGGTCTTTCGTATCCAAGGCAATTGACCGCTTGTTGCGGTTATACGTTTGGTAATGCGGGCTATAGAGCCCACCCTTGAACGCCCGGAACGGATCACCGGTACCGGGGCGTTCAACCTTGATCACGTCAGCGCCCAGATCAGCCAGATGCATACCGGCGGCGGGCCCGGTGATATAGGTGCCCAGTTCGATGACGCGGATGTTCTTGAGCGGTTTGACCATTGGATTACTCCGCAGCCTTTGTGTTGCGGGACGAGGTCTTGCCGTCATAGGCAATTGCCTCATCCGCCTTATGGGACATGATGAAACCGATCGACCGTTGCGCCTCTTCAAAAAGATGCGCCGACAGCCCGGCGGCACGGGCCAGTAGCGGTACCGCCTTGATCGCGTCCAAAGGCCAGCCCGCATCGAGGATACAGGCCGGGATCGCGCCGGAGACGTTGATCGGGAGGGGGCGTTCAATGATCCCGGGCGCGTGTTCGCCAAGGATACGCAGGGTTTCGATGTAGGTTCCTGATACCCCCAACTCGTCGGCAATGGCCAAAAGACGATCAGCGCGCGGATCGCCGCCTGAGTGCTGCGGATGGCCAAGGCCCGCGACCTTGCGCTTGGATGCCTTGTGTTCCTTCAGGCTGGCGATAGCTGCGGTCTCGATGTCGGTACCGTCGGCCTCGGCCTTTGCAATCACCTCAGCAAGATAGCGACCTGCCGACTCAGACGAACCCGCCACGACACTGCCCATCCCCAATAGTCCCGCCGACATGGCCCCCTGCCACGCATCCGGACCTGCTGCGAGCGTCATACGCGCGGCCTGCACGGACGGTACAAGTCCGTGCTCGGCAATTGCCACAAGGCAGGCATCCATCATGTCCCGCTGCACTGCTGTTGGTTTTTCACCCAGCACAAGAAGCCAGAAGTAGTCAGTGAAATTGATCTTTCCGATCAGCTCGTCGCACAGGTCGAGACCTCGGACGGTGATGGTTTCGGAATCCGATGTGGCGATGGCGGTAAAGGCTTGGTTCTGCTTGCCGATGCGCATTGCACTCGCTCCTTTTCGCATTGCGAAAATATTTTCTCTTGTCGAAAAATATGAGCGGCTCTAGGTTCGGGTCAAGTCGTTATGTTGCAGGCGTGCCGTGGGTCGTCAGACGGGGAGGAAAATTAATGCGCGATATCAACGAGTTCACAATCACCGATGCGGTGAAAAAAACCTTCAAGACCGAAGAAGGAAGCCGGTTTGAGCAGCTCCTGCACAGCTTTATCGAGCACGTGCACGACTACACACGCGAAAATCAGGTCACACATGAGGAATGGATGGAAGTCCTCATGTTCCTTTATGATTGCGGGCAGATTTCCACGCCGGAACGGCACGAGTTCATTCTACTGTCGGACGTCATCGGCTGGTCGGCGCTGGTCGACATGATCAACACACGAGGCGGTGCCACCGAGGGATCAAACCTCGGGCCGTTCTATCTCGACAATGCGCCGCGCAAGACGTTGGGCGCAGATCTGTCCGACGGTCGTGAAGGCGTGTGCGTGCTTGTCCATGGCACGGTCACCGACTCTCTGCACAATCCGCTGCCCGGTGCCATCGTCGACACCTGGCAGGCCGATGCTGCGGGCACCTACCCCATTCAGGAGCAGGATCAGGGCCAGGACAAGATGGACCTGCGCGGCGTTTTCGAAGCCGATGAGAATGGGCGGTACTATTACACCACCGTGCTGCCGAAGCCGTACACGGTTCCCTATGACGGCCCGGTCGGGCGACTTTTGCGTGCGGGCAATCGCCATGCGTGGCGTCCGGCACATTTGCACTACATCGTACGGTCTCCGGGCATGAGCTCGATCACAACAGAGATATTTTTCGAAAACATGGAATACCTCGACAACGACGCGGTCTTCGGTGTGCGGAAGTCGCTGATTGCCAAGATGAAGCCGGCAAAGGACCTCGATGCTTTGGGCTATGAGCTGTCCAAGAAACCCGACGCCATTTGCGAGTTCAATTTTGTTCTGGCCCCGGAAGGGTAATCCACGTGAGTGCGACGGACGACAAACCGGTGGAATTCGTGGAGGCGCTGGCGAAGGGCATCGCCATCCTCGAGGCTTTTGACGCCAGCCATCCTGAAATGACCCTGTCCGAAGTCGCGCGCCGCGTTTCGCTTTCACCGGCTGCGGCCCGTCGCTCGCTTATGACACTCGAAGCCCTTGGCTATGTCGGGCGGCGGGACAAACGCTTTCACCTGCGCCCGAAACTGATGGCCTTGGGGTCGGCCTTTTATGTAACCGCCCAGATCGACGAGATCCTGCGTGAAGACCTGCGCGGGATCGTGGACGAATTCGGCGACGCCTCATCTGTCGGCGCGCTGGATGGTGACGACGTGATCTATGTGGCGCATGTGTCGGTGCAGCGGGCGCGCCGTGCGGCGGCTGTCGCTGGCGCACGTTATCCGGCTTATGCCACCTCGATGGGGCGGGTGCTGCTGGCCGGGCTGAGTGACGACGCGCTTGATCGGTATCTGTCGCAGGTCGAGATGGTCAAGCTCACCTCCAAGACCTGCATCAATACAAAGGCCCTGCGGGCGGAAATCATGGTCGCACGGCGCGAAGGCTATGCGACCACGGTCGATCAACTCGACTACGGCATCACCGCTTTGGCGGTCCCGATCCGCGACGCGGACGGCAAGACCGTCGCTGCGCTGAACACCTCGGGCTACACCGGGATTACCACTCCAGACAAACTTATCTCCGAACGGCTGCCCGCCCTGCGTGAAGCAGCCTCGCATATCGGCCATCAACTCACCCGCTACCCGATGCTTCGCGCCGCGCTGGCGGGATAGAAGACTTTTCAGGGAGGAGACCAGAACCATGTGCAGACTTTGCAGCCCAACGACGCCTCGCGCGCTTTGTCCCGCCAGGCCACCGCTGTTTTCGCCGCCGACTGAAACAAGCTCCGGCGCAGCCGCCGCACAAGCCGCGCGCACCAATATCACCGCCGCCCCTCTGCCCGAGCTTTCGGGTGAAAAAGGCACACGCATCCTCATCAAGGGTGGCGTGGTGATGTCGGTTGATGATGCGGTCGGCAATTTCGCCAAAGGCGACGTGCTGATCGAGGGTTCGAAGATCGTCGAGGTCGCCGCCCATATCGACGCCGCGGATGCGCATGTCATCGACGCCGCAGGCAAGATCGTGATGCCGGGCTTTATCGACACACATCACCATCAGTTCGAAACCGGTCTGCGCTCATCTCTGTCAGATGCCATCGTCGTTAATGACGGCAAGCCTGAAAACGCCCGCAACTACTACGAGGCCATGCTGCTAGGTTTTTCCCAGCACTATCGCCCGGAAGACGTCTACATCAACGAACTCTATGGCGGGCTTGCCCAGCTTGATGCCGGTGTGACCACCGTCATGGATGTCAGCCAGATCCATCACTCAGCGCAGCACTCCGACGCCGCCATCGAAGGCCTGCGTGATGCCGGACGCCGGGGCGTCTTCGGCTATTTCGAAGGATGGTGGGAAGGAAAGGAACACCCAGGCGGCGCGCGGCGTATCCGCGAGCAGTATTTCAGCTCGGATGACCAGCTTCTGAGCATGGTCATGGGGGGCGAGATCTACATCGAAGGCTACGAAGAGATGTGGCAGATCGGGCGCGAACTTGACCTGCAGATCGCGCTTCACGTCGTCACCACGTTCGGCATGACACCGACCTTTGACGAACTGGCAAAGAAAGGTGTGTTCGGGCCGGATAACATCTTCATCCATATGACCGGCATGACCGATGACGCGTGGAAAGCGGCTGCTGATGCTGGCGCACATGTCTCGCTTTCGGTGCCCATCGAAATGCACATGCGCCACGGCCAGCCCCCTATCCAGAAGGCGCTCGACCTCGGCATGTCCGTGTCGCTCTCCTCGGACGTGGAATGCACCATGTCGGCTGACTTTTTCACCCAGATGCGGGGCATGATCACCCTGCAACGGATGCATGCCAACGAACTGGCTTTGGGCGGCGGCGACCATCCCAGCCTGATGCGCTGTGCGGATGCCATCCGTCACGCCACCATCGAAGGCGCCAAAGGCCTGCGGCTTGACCGCAAGACAGGGTCTCTGACCCCCGGCAAAGAGGCCGACATCATCATGTTGGACGCCGAAGCGATCAACGTCGCTCCACTGAACAATGCGCCCGGCGCGGTTGTGACGCTGATGGACCGCACCAATGTCGACACCGTGTTGGTCGCGGGCAAGATCCGCAAATGGCAAGGGCAGCTTCTAGGCCACGATCTGGAAAAGCTGCGGTCCGAGCTGGAACAAAGCCGCGATTACATCTTCGAAAAGGCCGGCGTGAAGCAGGACCTTTTCGCCTGAATGGCAACCCGATCGGGCGCGCTCCAGCGCCCGGATTCGAGGAGAAAGAACATGCTTTTCCCAACAACTCTCGTCGGCAGTTATTGCCAACCCAATTGGCTGATTGACCGCGACAAGCTCAAGGGCCAGTTCCCGCCGCGCACCCGCGCCGCCGAACTGTGGCGCATCCCGGAGCCGTTCCTGTCAGAAGCGCAGGACGACGCCACACTGGTGGCGATCCGCGAACAGGAAGAGGCCGGACTCGACATCATCACTGACGGCGAGATCCGGCGCGAGAGCTATTCCAACCGCTTCGCCACGGCGCTCGATGGTCTCGACCTCGACAACTACGGCACCGTGATGACCCGTTCGGGCAGCCCGGTCCCGGTGCCGCGTATCATTGGCCCAATTCGCCGTGCGCGCCCGGTCGAAGTTGAGGATCTCAAGTTCCTACGCGCCCACACCAACCGAAAGGTCAAGATCACCCTGCCCGGTCCATTCACCATGAGCCTTCAGGCGCAGAACGACTACTACGCCTCGACCGCCGAGGCAGCGATGGATTACGCGCAGGCGGTGAAAGAGGAAATCGCCGACCTGTTTGCGGCTGGTGCCGACATTGTTCAACTGGACGAACCATGGCTTCAGGCCAAGCCCGAGATCGCTTCGGATTACGGGGTTGAAGCGATCAACAAGGCGCTGGAAGGGGCGGCTGGCACCACAGCGGTTCACATCTGCTTTGGCTATGCCGCCATGACGAAGCAGCGCCCAGAGGGCTATTCGTTCCTGCCGCAGATGAAGGACTGCGTCTGCGACCAGATCAGCATTGAAACTGCACAGGCCAATCTCGATACATCGGTGCTGGAAGAACTGCGCGGCAAGACGATCATGGTCGGCGTTCTCAACCTTGCTGACATGACGGTTGAGACACCCGAGATCATTGCGCAGCGCATTCGCCGCGCGTTGCCCTATGTGGACTCGGATAAGGTTGTCGTCGCGCCGGATTGTGGCTTGAAATACCTCCCGCGCGACGTGGCCTTCGGAAAGATGAAAGCAATGGCAGATGGCGCAGCAATCGTCCGCGCCGAACACACTGGCTGACAAATTGGAAAGGAGACCCCATGGCCGACAAGACCTTGCGCAAGATCCAGACCCAAGGTGTACATCACATCACGATCATCGGAGCCGACCGTCAAACCTCGATTGATTTCTGGGAAGGCACGCTGGGCATGCCCTTCGTGTTTGACCAGCCCAATCTCGACAATCCGTCCGAGGGGCATCTCTATTTCGATCCGGGTGACGGGCGGCTGATTACCATCTTCACGTCCGAAGACCGCAAACCTGACGACACCCCCGTGCCCGAGGAAACCGGGTCTTTGCACCATTTGGCTCTCAATGTCAGCCAGGCAACTTTCTGGCAGGTCCCTGCCCGTCTTGATGCGCGGGGCGTTCAGCATTCCGGGCCAGTGGACCGTGGCTTCATGGACTCGATCTATTTCCGTGACCCTCTGGGGCTGCGGATCGAATTGGCGTCTTATCGGTTTGAGCCGCCAGAAGGCTGCCGCCATGCGGACGTCATGATCGAAGCGCACCGCATCCGCGTGGCGCGTGGGGACCACAATATCGACAAGGAACACCTGGCCGACGCCATCGAACTCCTTGTCAGACGCGATCAGCAGTCGCTGTCAGACGACCGAAGCGCACGGAACCCCTACTGAGGGTTGCATCTGCAGTATTGTTGGGGCTTGCACCAAACAATACTGCACTCTGGTCTATAGGACTTTCCAAACCTTCCTTCCCAAGAATGTTTTTCGAAACACCTCAGCTCTTGGCTTGGAAAACGTCCGCATACTGTTCACGAAGCTGGTTCTTTTGAACCTTGCCCATCGTGTTGCGCGGTAGTTCAGGAAGGATCTCGTATCGACGCGGTCTCTTGAACCCTGCGAGGCTTTTCTGGGCCTCTGCTTCGATCGGCGCGAGGTCGATTGTGTCACCGTCCTGCGGAACCAGCACAGCCACGACGCTTTCGCCGAAGTCGGGATGAGGAGCGCCGATAACCGCGCTTTCCTTGACCCCGGGTTGTTCGTCCAAGAACAGCTCGATTTCCTTGGGGTAAATGTTGTAGCCGCCGGAAATGATCAGGTCCTTCCCGCGCCCAACGATGTGCACATAGCCGCGATCATCAATACGGGCGAGGTCGCCTGTGATAAAGAACCCGTCCTCGCGAAGTTCCTCGCGGGTCTTTTCCGGCATCCGCCAGTACCCTTTGAACACGTTGGGCCCACGCACCCAAAGCACACCGATTTCGTCGGTGCCCAGCTCTTCGCCGGTTTCCGGACTGCAGACCTTCACCTCAACCCCCGGAAGCGGGAAGCCCACGGTCCCCGCGCGACGCTCTCCGTCATAGGGGTTAGAGGTGTTCATGCTGGTCTCGGTCATCCCGTAGCGTTCCAGAATGCGATGCCCGGTCCGTTCTTCGAATTGGATGTGTGTTTCTGCCAACAGCGGCGCAGACCCCGAAATGAAAAGCCGCATGTGTGATGCGAGATCGCGGGTAAATCGCGGCTCGTCCAGCAGCCGGGTGTAGAAAGTTGGCACACCCATCATCGTTGTCGCCTTTGGCAATTCTGCCAAAACGGTCTCGAGGTCGAACCGAGGCAAAAAGATCATGGAACCGCCAGCCAACAGCATCACGTTCGTCGCCACGAACAGCCCGTGGCTGTGAAAGATCGGGAGGGCATGGAGCAGCACGTCATCAGCGGTGAAGCGCCATGTCTTAATCAGCGACTCTGCGTTGGACAGAAGGTTGCGCTGAGTCAGCATCGCACCCTTTGACCGCCCTGTCGTGCCTGATGTGTACAAGAGTGCCGCGAGATCCTCGCTGTCGCGCGTGGCGGTCTGGAACGCAGCCTCCTGCTTCGCCGCCAAACTCGACAGTGTGCCTTCGCCATTCGCGTCGAGCGTCATCAGTGCTGCGCCAGCACTCTTTGCGATCTCTTCAAGTTCTTGCGCTTCGCCCGGGTCGCACACGAATACAGATGCTTCGCTGTCAGCTACGAAATAGGACAACTCGGCCGGTGTATAAGCCGTATTGAGCGGCAGGAAGACCACCCCGGCTTTAACGCAAGCCGCATAAAGCGCCAGCGCTGCTGCCGACTTCGCAACATGTACCGCAACGCGATCGCCCGGACCGACGCCCAGAGATTTCAGCGCATTTGCATAGCGACCTGCTTCGTCGAGGAATTCGGCATGGGTCAGGGATTGGTTGCCCGGCAAGTGCAGGAAGATCGTGTCTTGTCCTTCGTGCGGAGCGAACAGAGCGTCGTAGAGGGGATTGGTCATCCGCCGCAAGTCCTTGTTTTCTTGAGTTATTGAGATTCCGTTCGGCCGTTATCGACCAGCGTCTTCATCCTGCTTGAGTAACTGCATGTATCGTTCGAGACCGGCAGTGATGTGTTTCTCCGCCGCAACGCGCGCAGCTTCGGCATTTCCTTCGGCGACTGCGGTGACGATCGCATCGTGTTCCTCGATGGATCGCGCAACGTTGTTGGCGATCGACAAACCGCGACGTCGGTACAGGCGCACTTCTTTGACGAGGTTTTCGTAGATTGTCTTTGCTTTCGGATTGCCGGCTGCCGCGATCAACATGCTGTGGAACTCGATGTTCAGAGCAAAGTATTTGCGCGTGTTTTCGTCGACATGAGCCTTGCGCATCTGATTGAGATTGGCTTCCAGTTCCTTTGCCAACCCCGGCTCAGAACCATCTGCCACGCGCCGCGCGGCGGACGCGCACGCCAACCCGAAGATTGCCCCGCGCAGATCGTAAAGATTGCGCAGCTCATCCAATGTCGTTTCGTGCACAAAGGCACCGCGATTGGCGACCAGATCGATAAGGCCCGAGTCCGCGAGCGAGCGGATAGCCTCTCGGACGGTTCCACGACTGACGCCCATCGCGCTCGACAATGCGAGTTCGTTCAGTTTCTCACCCGCGCGAAGATCGCCATCGACGATCATCCTTTCGATCTCGGAACGCACCTCACCTGCCAGCGTGGCTCGGCCGATCCCTATCGATCTTGCTGTATTCGCCATGCGCCCCCTTCAAACCCACCGGTTATTTTGTCAACAATTAACATTTATATTGCCAATGATCCATCCTTCTCATAGAAGCTGTATCAAGTTTTTTCTCACGGGAGAACCATGATGGCGCAGCCCGCGAACTCATCAGCAACACGGGACAATTCAAAAGATCCACCGGGGTCAACGCCCGCCGCAAGCCAAGCGCTCCGCGGCATTCGCGTCCTTGATCTGACACGCGTTCGTTCAGGTCCAACATGTGTGCGACAACTGGCCGATTGGGGTGCCGACGTCATCAAGATTGAAGCCCCCGAAGACAGCGCCCAGCTTGGTGGACCGCGCTCAGGTGCGGACTTCCAGAACCTGCACCGCAACAAACGCAGCCTGACACTAAACCTGAAATCCGATCGCGGTATCGAGGTCTTTCGCCGTCTGGCCAAAACGGCTGATGTGATCGTCGAAAACTTCCGTCCCGGCGTGAAAAAACGACTGGGGATCGACTACGACACGCTGTCGGCGGACAATCCGGGCCTGATTTACGCATCCATTTCCGGGTTCGGGCAGGATGGGCCTTTGGCGGCGCGGCCCGGCTTTGACCAGATTGCGCAGGGTATGGGCGGTCTCATGTCGATCACCGGCAAACCGGGCGAAGGCCCGATGCGGGTCGGCATTCCCATCGCCGATCTTTGCGCTGGTCTCTTTGCGGCGCAAGGCATTCTCATCGCGTTGATCGAGCGGCAGAGTTCGGGCAAGGGCCAGTGGATCCAGACCTCGCTGCTGCAAGCACAGGTCTTCATGCTCGATTTTCAGGCGGCCCGTTTCCTGATGGATGGGGATATCCCCGGCCAGGCGGGCAACAACCACCCGACTTCCATCCCCACCGGGGTGTTCCGCACCAAGGACGGCCATATGAACCTGGCTGTCGCGGGCCAGGAAATCTGGGGACGTTTCGCACGTGCTCTTGGCCGCGACGACTGGCTTGACGACCCGCGCTATGCGACAGCGCCGGCACGGTCCGAGAACCGCGATGACCTTGGCCACGAAATCGAAGAGATCACGATCACCCGCACAACGGAAGAGTGGGTCGACCTCATGAACGAGGCGGGCGTTCCCGCAGGCGAGATCAACAATATCGGACAGGTCTTCGCCAACCCGCAGGTTCAGCATCTTGGGCTGTCGCAACCCGTCCATAGCCACGAACGTGGCGACACGCACCTTGTCGGCCAGCCTATTCTCATGAGCAGGACGCCAAGTCGCATCGCTTCACCGCCGCCGCTCGCAGGCGAGCATTCGGCTCAGCTTCTTGAAGAAATCGGCTATACCGAAGAAGAAATCGACGCCCTGAAGAGCGTCGGGGCAATCTGATTGAACGGACAAAGAACCATGACTGACAAGATTATCACTGAGCAATCAGGCGAAACCGCCCGCATCATCTTTAACCAACCCGAAAAGCGTAACGCTGTTTCGCTTGAGATGTGGGAGGCTGTCGAAGAGGCTGCGACGCGCTTTGCGAATGATCCATCGGTGCGGATTCTGATCTTGTCCGGCGCTGGCGGCAAAGCCTTCGTCTCGGGCGCGGATATTTCGAAATTCGAAAGCGAACGCGCCACCCAAGAAGGCGTTGCGCACTACAACGCGACCACCAAGCGTGTCTACGACCTGATCGCAAGTTTTGCGAAACCGACCATCGCGCAGATCGACGGCTTCTGCGTGGGCGGCGGCGTGGCTCTGTCCTTGTGTTGCGATATCCGCATTTGCGGTAAAGGTTCGCAATTCGCGGTTCCCGCTGCGAAGCTGGGTCTCGGGTATCCCTTCCCCGGCCTCAAGCGCTTGGTTGACGTGGTTGGCCCCTCCTTTGCCAAGGAAATCTTCTACACCGCTCGCCGTTTCGACGCCGAAGAGGCGCGGATCATGGGGCTGGTCAATCGCGTTGTGGACGACGCCTCCGTGCGCGATGCAGCCGATGAGATGGCCGCCATGATTGCGGCGAATGCTCCGCTGACGGTTGGCTCGGTGAAATATATTGTGGGCGAGGTGCTAAAGCCCGAAAGCGAGCGCGATCTGGAAGAATGCGACCGTCGGGTCAAGGCGTGCTTTGACAGCCAGGACTATATCGAAGGCCGCCGCGCCTTTCTTGAAAAGCGCACCGCCAAGTTCGTGGGCGCCTGATGCCAGAGGACAAGCCGAAGCGTTTAGACGAGGCGACACTCCGCGCACATTTGGAAACTGCGATTGCGGACCACGCGCAAGAATTTGAGACCTTCTTTCTTGCGCGTTTCCTCGACCTTTCGTTTTCCTATCTGCCTGAAGACGCACCGGACGCCGAAAAAGAGGTTTGCCGGATCACCTTTCCGGTGACGGACCTTGTCCGCAATCCCCAAGGGTCGCTCCACGGCGGCGCCATGGCGACGGTCATGGACATATCCATGGGCCACCTTGTGAAAAAGGTCGCTGGCCCGGGCGCGACAATCGAGATCAAGGTGCAGTATATGCGCCCCGTCGTCTCGGGCATTGCAACCTGCGAAGGTCGTTTTCTCCGTCGGGGACGGCAACTGTCGTTCATGGAAAGCCAGATCTTTGATGCCGATGGCAAACTGGCGGCACATGCAACGGCGACGTGGAAGATGCCCTGACGGCTGGTCGTCGCTCCCTAACCCGCACCTGCAAGGGCTTCGATCTCGTCTATAAGCCCCTGCGGAAATTCCATCCCTTGATCCATGGCTGATCGCAACCGTGCCAAGGCCCGGGAACCCGGTAGCCTAGCCGGTTTGTCCGGATCGATGGGAACGGTCGTTTCGATCAATCTGCGTGCGTTCGCAAGCCGTGTGCTGCGCTCTTCCGGTTCCGTCAGTGCGTCTGCGTTCACCAGCATCAGCATCTGGCCAAGGTTCTGGGGTTCGCCCGGGTTGTTCGCCGCGTTTGGGATTTCGCTCAGCATCGCAGACCCCGACAAGGTAGACGCCATCAGATCAAGGCAAAGGGCAAGATTGGCGCCTTTGTCGCCGCCGATCGCCAACATCAGCCCCTCGAGAGCCTGAGCAGGATCCGTTGTGGGATGTCCGTTCGCATCGGACGCCCAGGTTTCAGGTATGGATTGCCCGGCCTTCTGGGCGGCCCGAACTCGCGACCGCGAAACAACCGACAGCGCCATATCAAGAAGCACGTGATCGCCATCAGGGTCCGGGATTGCGAGGCCAAGGGGATTGTTGCCGATACGTGCACTCCGCCCTCCGGCGGGTGCGATCATCGGCGCTGTGTTCGTCGTGACAAATGCCGCAAAACCCGCTTCGGCAGCGAGATACAGATACGGCGCGAGTGCCCCGACATGCCCGGAACCCCCGACAAAAACCGCCCCCACACCGCACGAGCTGGCGGAAGTAATCGCTTCGGTCAGTGCGGACTGCATCACGGCGGGACCCAGACCATTCGCTCCATCGACGCGGCACAGCGCTGGCAGAAGCCGGGTCACTGCCCCGCAGGCCGTCGGGTCAATCCCCCCTGCCCTGATACGCCCAACATAATCGGTGACCCGTCCAAGCCCGTGAGTGGTGATCCCCATGGCTTCCGCAAGCACGAGGATTTCTGCAGCTGCTTCTGCCTGCTTAGGCGGGACGCCGGCGGCGACAAAGGCCTTTACGGCCAGTGTCGTCGCGGCAGCAAGGCTCAGACGGCCCAAGGCCTCACCCTCCGGCCTGTTCGACCTTTTTCGCCCGGGACCCCATACGGCCGAGAAGCGGCAGCAGCACCACCAGCGCAATTGTGACCGCGATGATCCACAGCGACGGTGTTCGTTCGACGAAGATCATGAAAGATCCCCGCGAGATCGTGAGTGTCTGGCGTAATGCCTCTTCAGCCAACGGTCCCAGCACCAAGGCAAGAACCAAGGCAGCAGGTGAAAATCCGTATAGACGCATGAAGAAGCCAACAATCCCCGCGGCAAACATCAGGTAGGTCTCAACAAAGCTTGCGTGGACGCTGAACGTGCCCATGGCGCAAATCACGACCACGATGGGGCCAAGCACGCGGTACGGCACTTTTATAAGCTGCACGAAAAGCGGGATCGCAAAGATGTTGATCGCCAGAAGCGCCATGTTTCCCAGATACATGGAGGCAATCAGACCCCAGGCCAGTTCCGGGTTCTGCTGCATGAACAGCGGTCCGGGGCGCAGCCCCCACAAAAGGAACGCAGCCAGCAGAACTGCCGTAGACGCAGACCCGGGAATGCCGAGCGTCAGAAGCGGGATCATGGCACCAGACGAAGCCGCGTTGTTTGCAGTCTCGGGAGCCACAAGACCCGCCATCTCGCCCTTGCCGAACTTTTCCGGCGTGGGCGAAAGCGACCGTTCCATGGAATAGGCCATGAGCGACGCGATGGTTGCCCCTGCCCCGGGAATGACGCCGACGACAAATCCAAGGATCGATCCTCTGACCATGGTGAACTTGGTCGAAATCCAATCCTGAGCCGTTGGCCAAAACCGTTCTTCCTTGTCGTATTGAACGATGGAGCCCGTACCTGTTTTGTGCAGTCCGCAGTAGAAGGCGAAGAAAAGCTCGCCAAGGCCGAAGAGACCGATGGCGATCGGGATGAAATAGATGCCGCCAATCAGTTCCGCTGATCCAAACGTGTAGCGCCCCTGCCCCGTTTCGAGGTCCACGCCGACCGTCCCCAAGGCAAATCCGATCAGTGCCGAAATCACACCGAGCTTCCAATTGGTGCCGATCATCATGATCAGCGTCAGCATCCCCATCACTGCGAGAAGGAAATACTCCGGTGGTCCGAAACTGCGCGAAACCTGACTGAATAGCGGGGCGAGGATGGTGATGAGGATCACGCCAACGGTGCCGCCAACAAAAGACGCCGCCGCCTGCATGACCAGCGCGGGACCAGCGCGGCCGTTCTTGGCCAATGGGAAGCCGTCAAATGTACTTGCGACCGTTGCGCTTTCGCCGGGCGTGTTCAGCAGGATCGACGTAATCGTGCCGCCATACATCGCACCATAATAGATCGCGGCCAGCATCATGATGGCGCCGATCGGATCCATGCCAAAGGTGACCGGAAGAAGGATCGCAAGACCCGCCGAAGGCCCAAAGCCGGGAATGACCCCGACGACCATTCCGACCAATGCGCCGATCAGAAGATAGAGCATGTTGATCGGCGTGATAGCGACCGAAAGCCCCATCACCAGATCCGAGAAGATGTCCATCCAGTTTGCTCCCTCGTGCGTGGCGCCGGTGGCACCATTTTAGTTATTAAATGGGTAGTGCGAACAGCGCCGGCGGCATACTGGCGTTCAGCACCTTGTCGAAAAGGAAGTAGATCCCAACCGGAACAAGGACTGCAATGAGTAGGTTCTGCATGAGCCGCCCGCGGTTCAGATGCGCCAGTGTAACCACCAGGAACAGCGCGGTCGCCACATAGCCCCCAAAGAGCCGCAGAAGAACTGCGTAGCAAAGCGCAAGAGCGACGAGAAACCCAAATTCCCGCCACTGCTCCGCACTGCCTTCCTGGAGCTGTTTGTTTCGGAGTTCCTCAAAGATAGCCAATAGCGTGATGACGATGCCTGACACACCAATGACCCGCGGGAAAAACCCCGGCCCAAGTCTGCCGGTGCGCGTCATGAAGTTCAGGTCCATGAAGGCGATATAAGCGTAGAAAATCGCACCACCGAGGAGAGCGACCAGGAACAGTACGCGCATTTGCGACGCTTCCTATTACAGTGGGGCCGGTCGAAGAACGCCACGACCGGCCCATTTGAGTTGGGATGGGCTTACTTGATCGCGCCAACCTGTTTCAGAACTTCGCGGAACCCGTTCTTGGTGTTGCCAAGGAAAGTCCGGAAGTCTTCACCGTAGATGACGGTGGGGGTCAGCGTATTGCTTTCAATGTAAAATGCCCATTCAGGTGTCTCGACAACCTTTTTCATGGTCTCAATCCACCAATCCCGTGCTTCGGCTGGCGCGTCGGGGGCAAGGATCAGACCGCGCGGCATCGATACGCCGATGTCATGGCCGACTTCGCCCATCGTCGGTACACCTTCGAGCGCGGCGGGAACATTCTGCCCCGAGAAGACCAGCGGACGCAGGTCACCGGATTCGATCAAACCAAGGATCTCGCCCGGGTTACCGACCATAGCATCAAGCGCCTGCGACAGGAGTGCGGTTGTCTGTTCCGACATCGAGTTGAAGGACACATAGTCGAATTCGAATCCAGCCTTCTGCGCAAAAAGCGTCGGAACGATGAAGTCAACGTTCACGGTACCCGTACCGCCGATCGTGATCGGGTTTTCCTTCGCATTCGCGATGAACTGGTCGATATTCTGGATCTCGGACGAACCATTCACGACCAGCACGAGGTCATCGGTCGCAAGCAACGCAACCGGCGTGAAGTCTTCCGGCTGCCAAGGCGTGTCTGCCTGCAGCGGAGTTGTCACGAAGCTGCCCGACGTGGTCGAAATGCCATAGCCACTGCCCGACTGATTGAAGAGGTAGCCCCAGCCGACAGCACCCGACCCACCGGCCCGGTTCTCGGCTTTAATCTCGCCAGGGTACAGATCGTACTTGCCCAGAATATCAATGATGGTCCGGGCCATGATGTCGTTGCCGCCGCCGGGACCGAATGCGATGGTCCAGTCGAGTGTTTCACTCGATGACGGGTACTCTTGCGAACTTGCCTCTGTCGCGAAGGCAAATGGCGAAGCAACCACCGCAGCCAAGAGCGTTCCGAGCAGATACGATTGGCCTTTTTTGAACGTTATTGTCATTATCTTCCTCCCTAGGTTGATCTTGTGAGCGCGACATCAATGTCGCGCGTGTCCGATTTGTGACGGGCCCAAGGCTCGTCCACGCCGATCCCAAAGGTCCGCAGTCGTTCCTCCAACCGACGCTTCCCGTTCAGGTGATGTCCCGAGCCGGCACACCGCGCCGCCTGCACGTCGCGCGCTTCGATGGCGGTCACGATTTTATCGTGCTCGGAATTAGATACCGCCAGCGACTCTTGCCCTGACAGCACCCTATGCCGAAAAAGACGGACTTCCTTTCCAAGCGCGATATACAGCGCCCCGGCACGTCCTGTTTCGGGATACGCTGCAATGCGGTCATGGAATTCGAGGTTCAGGGCAAAGTATCCCTCTTGGTCCCCGACGGTCAGCGCACGGTCCATGCAATCGACGAAGTCGCGCAATTCACGCAAGATCGACTCGCTGGCACATTCGGCAACCCGCGCACAAAGATAGCCAGCTATCATCGCGCGGAGATCGTACAATTCCAGAACGTCGGTGACAGACAGCTCCCGAACAAAGGCACCCCGGTTGGCAACCGTCGTCACAAAACATCGCGCTCAAGCGAACGGGCCGCTTCGCGAACCGGCGCACGGCTGACGCCCATCTGTTCAGCCAGAGTGTATTCGTTAAGGTGTTCCCCGGCCCCCACTTCGCCGCAGAGGATCATCCTCTCAAGCTCATCGCGCACCTCGACAACCAGCGACCGTTTGCGGCGGCGCTCGAAGTTTTCGCGTATGTCCCCGTTCGAACTCATGCGCCAAAAACACGGCAAGGATTGTCGATTGTCAACATTATTCTGTTGATTGATGGCAATGCGCTGACTAGAAGTTAAAGGCCTCGCGTTTAAGGGTGACGCTGAGCCCGCTCAGGTCTGGCTTTCTCATCAAAGCTCTGCGAGCAGAACTGTAACATGATGGAGCATCACCGGAATGATCGAACAGACGCTTGCCGGACGGACGGCCTTTGTTTCTGGCTCAGGCATCAACATCGGGCGCGGTATCGCCATCCGACTGGCGGAACTGGGATGCAACGTGGTAGTGAACGGATCGCGCGACAAAGCAGCTTGTCGTGAGACTGCGTCTCTTGCGCAAAAAGCCGGTGCCGAGGTTCTTGTCGCCATGGGTGACATGAGTCGTGCGGAGGATGTGAAGCGCGTCGCAGATGCAGCATTGGAACGTTTTGGTGGCGTCGACATTCTTGTCAACAACGCAGCCCGCCGCCCCCACAAGCCTTTCCTCGAACTGACGGACGAGGACTGGGACAGCGTTGTAGATGTCGCGCTGACAGGGTCATTTCGCACATCCCGTGCTTTCCTGCCCGGAATGGTCGACAGAGGCTGGGGTCGCATCATCAATTTTGCCGGTATGAAAGCGATGCGGGGCTATTTCGAAGGTGCCCCGATTTCGGCCGCCAAACACGGTGTCCTGGGATTGACGAAAGCCCTGTCACGGGAATTCGCTCCCAAAGGGATCACTGCGAACATCATCTCTCCGGGTCAGATCCGCAAAGACGGAGAAGCGGAGGACAATCCCAAACGTACCGGGTCCATTCCTGCCGGTTTCCTTGGCGCCCCAGACGACATTGCTGCGGTTGTCGGGTTTCTTGCATCTCCCGAGGCGCGGTTTGTAACCGGCCAGATGATTGCCGTGAACGGTGGCGAGGAAACCTGACCCGAAACGCAATCAAGCCATAGCGCAACAGAAAGCAGGGACGCGACATGACCGCCAAGACCCCCGGCGTCAGCGAGGTGTTCCGAAAGGCATTCACCTTCGCAGTCGGCATTGGCGGTGTCGTCGTCTTCTGGGCGCTAGGGATGCCCCTTCCCTTTCTGCTCGGTCCGCTGTTCGGCTGCCTGCTGGCAGCGCTCATGCGCCTGCCCGTCACCAAGGCAGGCAAAATCGGCGTGATCATGCGTACCGTTCTTGGTGTCGCAATCGGTACATCCATCACGCCCGAAGTGGTGGGTCGGATGCCTCAGATGGCGGCATCGCTTAGCCTCGTACCCGTCGGCGTGATGCTCACCGCGCTGATCGGCTTTCCGTTTTTCCGCAAGGTCTATCACTACGACGTGGCCACCTCGTGGTATGCCGCTATGCCCGGCGGGTTGCAGGAAATGGTGCTGTTCGGCAAGGAAGCTGGTGCAAATGTACGTGCACTGACGCTGATTCATGCGACGCGTCTGATGATTATCGTCCTGATAGCGCCCGTAGTCCTCACGCAGTATTTCGACGCCGAACTCGACAACCCAATCGGCGCACCTGCGGCCACCCTGCCCTTGCATGAGATGGCAATCATGGCCGTCGCCGCCATCGCGGGCTGGAAAGGAGCCGAGCGGATTGGTCTGTTCGGCGCGTCAATTATTGGCCCAATGCTTCTGGCCGCCGCGCTGTCGCTGACAGGCGTCATCCACCACCGTCCCCCGGCAGAGGCAATCCTCGCAGCACAGTTCTTCATCGGCATCGGGCTTGGTGCGGGCTATGTCGGGGTGACATTGAAGGAAATCCGCCGAGACGTGGTGGCGGGTGTCATCTTTGTCGTCATCGTTGCGTGCCTTGCGGCAATCCTGGCGGAAGTGGTGATCTTCTTCGAACTCGTCCCACCGGTAGACGGGTTTCTTGCCTTTGCGCCCGCCGGACAGGCCGAAATGGCCGTACTCGCCATCGTGGTCGGAGCTGATCTGGGCTATGTCGTGCTGCATCACGTTGCGCGGGTCTTTTTGATCATCACCTGTGCGCCGATCGCCTCGCGGCTGGCAGGCGTCAAACGCGGCGCATCTGCAACCGAAAAACCCAAAGATCAATCGGCAGGAAAGACATGACCAAACCGCTTTCACTGCGTGCCAGCGTCCACAACCCCGATGGAAAACCGGGCGATCCCGCAGCTTATGCAGGTGACGACAGCTTTGCTTTTGTCCGTGTCGAACTGCGCGACACCGAGGGGCAGACAGGCAATGGGTTTACCGGCCGTTTTCTTGCTCCGCAGGTGGCGCATTTCCTGAACCACACATTGGCCGGTACCGTGACGGACGACGGACCCGAACAGATTGCGACACTTGCCGCGCGCTACAATCCACGCGCCATGACCGGGGTCGTGACATCCGCCTTTTCCGCGCTTGAGATCGCCCTGATCGATTTGCAGACAAAACGCGCTGGCGTATCCGTCGCGCAGCACTTGGGCAACCAACGGCAGGCCGCGCCTGTTCATGTGACCTGTGGATTTGCGGCCCTTGCTACAGATGCGCTTGTCACAACCTGTGCGCAGGAGATCGAAGCCGGCGCGCGTGGCGTAAAGGTGCTGATCGGCCAAAAAGGCCGTAGTCCCTTGGAAGACGCCGCACGACTGAAAGCCGTGCGTAATGCCATCGGACCGGAGGCAGAGCTCATTGCAGATGCCAATTGCCGGATGGATTTGGACACAGCCCTTGTCTTTGCGCGGGCTGTCGCTGACCTCAATCTGGCCTGGCTGGAAGAGCCTGTAAAACGGAACGACAGGCACGCGCTCTCCAAGCTCGCGTCAGAGAACATTGTCCCTCTTGGCGCCGGACAAATGGAACAGAGCACTGACCGTTTCGAACTCTTGGCAGAGGCCGGGGTCAATGTCCTCCAGCCCAACGCAGTTTTCGCCGGCGGCATCCACCCTGCCCTCGAAATCGCACGCAACGCTGCTGCACGTGGGCTAAAGGTCTCGCCAGCCGGGGGGTGGGATCTTGTGAACCTGCACTGGGTCTGTGGCGGACTTCAGGAGGGCGCAGTCGAATTGCACCGCGCTCAGGCAAGGATCGCGCGTCTGCTGCGCCCTGATGGCCTCACTCTCCAAAACGGCACACTCAGTGTTCCTGATGCGCCCGGCTTTGGCTTTGACATCGACGAAGAAGCAATCGCGGCCTGTTGTACCTACGCTTAGCAGGGAAACGCTCTCGACCGGTATGCAGTGCCAACAATCTATTCAATCGGAGCAACAAGCGCCCCACTGAACTGATCCGACACTATGTTCTGGAAAAGGAGGGCCGAGCATGGCGACCAAAGCCAAGTTGATTGGACAAGGCCCATGCCATATTCAGACCTTAACTTTTTCCATCGTCGGATCATACAGAGGTGCAACGCTAACCTCGGCTGGGACACGAACGGTCGCGACCTCTAATTCGTAGTTGCCCGACAAAACATAGTCGCGATCAATCGGCGTTTCGCTTCGCACATAGCCCATGCCGATGGATTTTCCGATGGTATGACCAAAACCCGCCGAACTGAGCCAGCCGCAGCGTTTTCCATTTCGGTAGATCGTTTCCCGCCCCGACAGGATGACATCCGAATCCGTGGTAAATGTCGCCATGATTTTCTTGATGCCGTTCTCGCGTTGCTTGGCGACGGCGTCACGACCCCTGAACGGGATATTTGACTTCATTTTGACGGCCCAGCCCAGACCAGCTTCGTCCGGAGTGTGATCTGGCCCGATGTCTGATCCCCAGGCGCGATACCCTTTCTCAAGCCTCAACGTTTCAATCGCGCGATAGCCTGCATCGCGCAGGCCAAGCGGCTCACCCGCAGCATGAAGAGCGTCATAGACCGTCTGCGCATATTCCGCAGGCAAGTGCAGTTCCCAGCCGAGTTCGCCGACATAGGTGATCCTCATCGCAAGGACAGGGCAGCCGGCAATTCCGATCCGATGCGCACGGCCAAAAGGGTGGTTCTCGTTCGAGACATCATCGTTGGTGACTGCTTGCAGGATGTCGCGCGCTTTCGGACCGAACAGCGAAAGAACGGCGTTCGACGAAGTCACGTCTACAAGTTGCGCATTCATCCCTTGGGGAATGTTGCGCTTGATCCAATCAAAGTCATGGGTGGCATATCCCGTACCAGTCACGATGTAATACTCGTCCTCGCGTGTGCGCACACACGTAAGGTCACACTCAATACCGGCATGATCGTTCAGCATTTGGGTATAGATGATTGAACCAACCGGTTTATCCACGCGATTGGCCGCGATCCATTGCAGCGCAGCTTCGGCATCGGGCCCGGTCAGGATGAATTTCGCAAAGGAGGTCTGATCGAACAGTACCGCCGTCTCACGCGCAGCTGTATGTTCACGACCGACCGGACCATGCCAGTTGGGACGATCGAAAGTGTATATATCGCGAGCCTCTTCCCCGGCCTCAGCAAACCAATTGGGACGCTCCCAGCCAAGTTTTTCGCCAAAAACCGCTCCGGATTTCTTTAGGGTTGAGTAGAGAGGCGAGCGGCGACAGGGGCGGCCGCTCTGATGCTCTTCCGAGGGCCATGCCATTGTGTAGTGTTTGCCATACGCTTCGAGTGTTCGCGCGCGCACCCAATCTGTATCGGTATGAGGACGGCCAAAGCGTCGAATGTCGACCGGCCAAAGATCATAGGGCGGTGCGCCCTTCGCCACCCACTCGGCCAGCGCCATACCCGCACCACCGCCTGACGCGATGCCAAAAGCGTTGAACCCCGCCCCGATAAAGACGTTCGCCATTTCTGGCGCCTCACCCAGAATGAAATTGCCATCCGGCGTAAAGCTCTCCGGCCCATTCAATAATTGCTTCACGCCGGCTTCGGCCAACTTGGGCACCCGAGGCAGGGCAAGCTCGACGAGCTGTTCGAAATGGTCAAAATTCGATTCCAGAAGCTGGAAATCGAAGGGATCGGGAATGCCTTTTACGGCCCAGGGAATGCCATTGGGCTCATAGCCGCCCATGACCAACCCGCCGACTTCTTCCTTGTAATAGGTCAACCGGTCGGGGTCGCGCAGGGTCGGCAGATCCGACGGCACGCCAAAGGGTTCCGTGATCATGTATTGGTGCTCGACAGATACCAAGGGCACGGTCACGCCAATCGTTGCCGCCAGATCGCGTGTCCATTGACCACAGCATAGGACAAGTTTTTCACAGGTCACGTCGCCTTGAGGTGTGCGCACACCGACAAGCTTGCCTTTCTCGGACAAAATCTCAGTCACCGGGCAGTTCTCGACCAGCTTCGCACCGCCGTTTCGCGCGCCGCGCGCCAAGGCCTGGGTGATATCCGAGGGGCTGGCCTGACCGTCTGTGGGCAGGAAAGCCGCCCCGACAATATCCGAGATATCCATCAGCGGCCAAAGATCCTGCGCCTCCTGCGGCGTCAAAAGTTGCATGTCCAAACCAAAGGAATGGGCCGTGGTGGCTTGGCGTTTGACTTCCGTCCAGCGCTCTTGATTACAGGCCAATCGCAGGCCGCCGTTCATCTTCCAACCCGTTGCCAAGCCGGTTTCTTCCTCAAGCCGATCATACAACTCAATCGAATAGCCCAGAAGCTGGGTGACATTGGCGTTCGAGCGCAGCTGTCCCACCAGCCCAGCCGCGTGCCAAGTCGAACCAGAGGTCAGACCAGCCTTCTCCAGCAGCAGCACCTCGTGACCCATCTGAGCCAAGTGGTAGGCGGTCGAACAACCGATGATTCCGCCGCCGATGATGATGATTTTCGAAGAAGAAGGCAGGCTCATGTCACTCTCTTAAGTATTGTGGAAGTCGGTCAGGACGGCGCGCAGCCGGTCGAAGTTCTCTGCCGTGTAGGCGGCGTAATCAAAATCGAGTTCGGAATGCAGTTCTGAAGTCATTGACCATAGGGTCTCGCGCATCAGAGATGCGCATTTCATGGCTTGGTAGGATCGCCAATACGTGTCTGGATCGCTGTCGAAATACTGGGCCAGCATTCCGCGCTCCTGCTCTTCTGACAGGCCGTTATTGCCGGCGAGTCCGGCCAGGTCGAACAGCGGCGTGTTGTAACCGCCGTACTCCCAATCGATCAGCCATAGCTGCTGGCCATCATCCAGAATATTGGCGGCCAGAAGATCGTTGTGTCCGATGACCAGCTCAACCGGTCCGGTGGCCGCAATCAGTTTGTCCTGCTCTGCCATCAATTCCGGCAATTTGCCGACATAAGGCGAGTCTTCAGCAATCAGTCTGGTCATATAGGTCTGGTTGACCTGATAGGGCCAGAAGGCCAGAACCGGTGACATCAGGTGCGCCCCAAGGCCTCGGTGAGTCTTGATGAGCAGGTCGACAATGCGCGGCAAATTCAGGGGATCACGCACGTCCTCTTCCGAATAGGTTCGTGCTTTCACGAACTCTAGCACCAGAACGCCGGGCTCGTGGTAGACGACCTTGGGTGCCACTCCCAAAGCATGCGCCGCCTTGCTGAGGGAAAGCTCGTTCCAGCGCATCACGCCGTGTTCGGGAATGTCGGTTCCCAGCCGCACGACGTAGTCGGCATCACCGTCGGTCACCCGCAAGTTCACATTGGTAATACCACCGCCAAGCGGTGTAATTCCGGTTGGCGCCTTGAAGCATGGCAGCCCAGCAGCGTGTTCGATCGCCTTGTTCACAATCCCAACCTCCTGCGTTGCCCATCGGCGGCGGCATGCACCACACGATCGGCGATGATCGCAATGAATGCGACGCACAGGCCCGCGACGATGCCTTGTCCTGCATTCGCCTTGGTCAGCGCGATATAGACCTCTTGACCCAGATCGCGGGTGCCAACGAGCGCGGTGATGACCAGCATCGAAAGCGCCAGCATGATGGTCTGATTCAATCCAAGCAAAAGATGCGGTGTCGCCAATGGCAGCTTGATCCGAAACAGGATTTGCCGCGGCGTACAACCTGCCATCCGCCCAGCCTCGATCAGGTGAGCCGGCACTTCGCGGAGACCGAAGGCAGCATACCGCACCGCAGGGGCAAGCGCATACAGCACAACTGCAATCATCGCGCTGAAGTCTCCGACGCGGAACAACATCACCACCGGGATCAGGTATACAAAACTGGGAAGGGTTTGCAGTGTGTCCATCAGCCCAAGGATGACCCTGCCAGCCCGTGGACGTTCGGCCGCCCAGATGCCAAGCGGGATGCCGATCACCGATGCCAAAAACACGGACACACCGCACAGATAGATCGTGACCATCGTTTTGCCCCACAGGCCGCTGGCCGAAATGAATGCCATGAACAGCATGGCCATCAATCCCATGCGCCAGCCGGCAAGCTTCCACGCGAAAAGCCCTGTGGCAATGATCCCCCACGCCCAAGGAATTCCGGTGAAGAATTTTTTGACGGGCAGCAACAGCCCCTGCAAGACCACCAGTTTGATCGCTTCGAACGCATCGAAGAAATTGACGTTGATCCATTCGATGGCGGCCGTCCAGAATGGCCCCGTGGTGATGGTCAGGTCTTGGGGATAGGTCTGCACGGCAGGCATGAACTGACCAACAAGCAAGGTTCCGGCGATGATTGCAAAAGAGGTGGATGTCCACGGGTGGCGTTTCAGGAAAGTCCCATTCCGATGCTCGTGAACACCGCGGGAGGCAAAAGCCTGACTGACTCGATCCAAAGCTATCGCCATGACGACGATGGCCAATCCGGCCTCGATACCGCCGCCGATATCCAGACGGCGCAAGCTTGCCAGCACATCAAACCCTAAACCACCCGCGCCAATCATCGAAGCGATGATCACCATATTCAAGGTCAACATGATCACCTGATTGACGCCCACCATCAGCGCCGGGCTGGCCGAGGGCACAAGTACCTTCCACATCATCTGGCGCCGGGTGCAGCCCACCATGCGTCCCGCTTCCTTTATTTCTTCGGGAACCGCCTTGAGAGCAACGATTGTCACCCGCACCATCGGCGGCATGGCGTAGATAACTGTGGCCACAAGAGCGGCGACCGGGCCAAATCCAAACAGGATCAGAACCGGTACGAGGTAGGCAAACACTGGAACGGTTTGCATCAGGTCAAGGATCGGCCGTAGGCATTTTTCGATCAACGGGCTGCGATAGGCCGCGATACCAAGCAGCAGTCCACCGACCGCGCCGATCGGCACCGCGATCAGAACCGATGCCATTGTCACCATGGCACTGGCCCATTGTCCAAAGACTGCAAGGTAAAGGAAGCAAATGCCTGTCAGAGCGCCCAATCTCCAATCTTTTGCAAAGTGAGCGATCAATACCGCCACCGCGATCACCGCGACCCAGCTGAGCGATGGCGCGATCTGCACCGCTTCTGCGCCAATGCCGCTTTGGAACCCTTCAATCAGCAGATTGCGCAAGAATTGATACGGGAGTTCGATCATTGCCGCGATGGCACGGGTGAGGTCTCGAAAGGTGAAGACAACAAAATGGGCCTTGTCGACAAGCCAGTCGAGCAAGGCGCTGATCCAGCTTTCGGTCGGCAATTCATAGGATTTTGGAAACCGGACGATCCACCGCGCATCAAAGGCCTTGTAGAGTTGGAACGAGTATGAGGACAGCGCCCAGGTGACTGCGAACAGCGCAACCCAGAACCCTGTACTCCATGTGATCCAACGGCGCATCACTTGCGCCCCACAAGCACGTCGATCACGGCCTGCTTGTCAATTTGGCCGACTGTCTCGCCGTCCTTGAGCACCCGCATTGGGCCCGAGGCCGCTTCGACCTGATCCGCAATGCTTTCAATTGTTGCATGCCAGTCGACCTCTCCCGCGAAACTCTCGGAGGTGACAGGAGACATGATGGTTTTGGCCCGGATCACCTTTGCGCGTGAGACATGGCGGGTGAACTCTGCCACGTATTCGGTGGCCGCATTGAGGACCAATTCCTCTGGCGCTGCAATTTGCTCAATCGCCCCGTCTTTCATCACCGCAATCCGGTCGGCTAGGCGGATTGCCTCGTCAAAGTCATGGGTGATGAAGACAATCGTTTTCTTCAACATGTTCTGCAGGCGCATAAACTCGTCCTGCATTTCGCGGCGGATCAGAGGGTCCAGCGCTGAAAACGGTTCATCCAGAAACCACAGGTCAGGCTCCACGACAAGAGAACGTGCGATCCCAACGCGCTGTTGTTGCCCCCCGGAAAGTTCTCGCGGATAATAGTTTTCGCGCCCTTCCAGACCGACCAGCGCAACCACCTCGCGGGCGCGCGCTTCGCGGGTCTTCCGGTCAACCCCCTGAACATCCAGCGGGAATGCCACGTTTTCCAAGACCGTCAGGTGTGGCAACAGAGCGAATTGCTGAAAGACCATGCCCATTTTCTTGCGGCGGATCTCGATCAGTTCAGCAGCTGAGGCGCTCAATAGATCCATACCGTCAAAATGGATGGAACCGGCAGTCGGTTCGACCAATCGAGACAGGCACCGCACCAATGTGGATTTACCCGAACCCGACAACCCCATGATCACGAAGATTTCGCCGCGATGAATCTGCACGTTTGCCGCTCGTACTGCACCGATGGTACCTGCGGCCTTCAACGCCGCCGGGTCCGGGTGATCATACTCTTGCAGAATCGTTTCGGCCCTCGCGCCGTAGATTTTCCACACATCTCGGCAATCCAACAGGACTTGGTTGGTCATCTTAGGTCTCTCGGCCTCTGCTGTTCCGGTCGCTCAAAAGTAACCCGAATTGCCGCTATTGGTGTGAGGTTTTGTGTGCGCCCGCCATTACCGGCGGGCGCAATCTGACGAAGGCGCTTAGTTCAGCCAAGCCTTCCAGGTTTCTTGGTTCGCATCCATCCAGGCAGATACCGTTTCTTCAACCGATTTGCCGTTGAGATCGACCTCGGCCACCATCGCGCCCATATCGGTGTTGGAAATGTTGAAATTGGTGATCGCCTTGGTCGCGTCCGGGTGGCTGTCTTGCAGGCCGGCATGAGCAACCTTCCAGATCGGGCCGGTCGGTTTACCGCAGTCGTAGGCTGCGTTCGGGTTAATCCCGACCGAAGGATCGTTGTAGCACTCGACCGAATACGGAGGGAACTTCACAAATTCACCATCATATTTGGCCGGAGCCCAGTGCGGGGAGTAGATCCACAGAACGATAGGCGCTTTACGCTGATAGGCCGATTCCAGCTCGGCAAAAAGCGCGGCATCCGTACCAGCATGCACAACTTCGAAATCCATTTCGAGGGCTTCCACACGCTCATCGTCGAAACCGCCCCAGGTGACCGGTCCCCCCAGATACCGGCCCATAGGCGCGGTTTCGGCGGTGGCAAATTCTGCGGCACAGTCATTCAGAGCCTCCCAGTCCGGCAGACCCGGGCAGACATCTTTCATGTAGGAAGGGAACCACCACTCTTCGATCGCATCCATACCCGTCGACCCGAGATTCACGACTTTGCCTGTGGCAGTCGCCGCGTCCATCGCTTCGCGACCCGTGGTTTCCCAAATCTCCATGGCGACATGCAGATCGCCGGTTTCAAGCCCGGCAAACTGGGCGATGTAATCGGCTTGGACATATTCGACGTTATGGCCGCCAGCCTTGAGCACTTCGCCCATGAGGGTGGTGGTGATCAACTGACCCGACCAATCATGTAGCGTAAGCTTAATCGGGTCGGCGCTATCGGCCATGACTGGAAACGTCGCAAGTGAAATTGCGGTCGCAGCTGCAAGTTTTTTCATTGGAAGTTCTCCCTTTTGGCTCTTTGCGGCGAAGTCATCACGTCCGGACAATGCCGACCGACTCGCTCTATTCCCACATTTCCCAAGTAAGGCGCTGATTTCGCTGTCCTGACCATTATATTTCCTATATAAAACATGGTGTTGAAGGCTGCGAGGGGCGCGTTTTATGGATCACCCAGAGGGTGCGGGCTTG
>JAUHVK010000085.1 GCA_030425145.1 Alphaproteobacteria bacterium
CTTCAGCCAGTGCGCCTTGACGCGCGCCAGCTATCTGGGAGCGCACGCGCCAAGGCGCCCGCCAGACCCCAGCCGTTGGGGATTATTCCACCGGTTCACTGACCCTTTTTGCTCCGGGATTGACACTTTCGCCCGCCGAGCGTGACAAGCGATATCCAGGTGCAGTTTGGTCCGATAAAGAAACAGGATTTCAAGCTGGCGCTTACAAGAACATGAAGACTGGTGAAGTAATCATAGCCTACGCGGGGACGCAAGATCTTCAAGACTGGGAAGACAACGCTGTTCAAGGTCTGCTAACTGAGTCCAAGCAATATACCCAAGCGAAAGACCTTGCTGCACTCGTGTCTGGGAAAACGCAGGGCCCGCTGTCGTTTGCAGGCCATTCCCTTGGGGGAGGCCTTGCTATGGAAGCCGCAAACTCGCTTCCGGCAAGCATTCGTCGTGTTAACCCGCACCGTGATGTCAAGACCTTCAATGCGGCAGGTGTGACGGATGCGTTGCAAGAAATCCCCAACAATGTTTGGATGGGGATGATTGGCAGGAACATCAAAATGAAGAATAATGTTGTAATTGGCGATCCTCTTTCCAGCTTAAACGCCGTGATTCCAGGCATGGGTACTTTTGGGTGGGTTGAATACTATACCCCTATCTCCGTAAATCCATTAATTAATCACAGTATGGACCCATTTCGAGGAAAACTGCATGGCGGTAATTTCTAAACTTCATTTTGCCCTTGTGATCTTTGCCCTTGGGCTTCAAGGCTGCGCAAGAACGTCGACTTCCGCATCCATTCAAATCCGGAAAGATTACGTGAGTGACGCCACCATGGCGGAACTGGTAGAGAAAATTCAGACAAAAGCGATCAGCATAGGTGCAAAATGTAAGTTTCTGGAGAAATCCCGAGGGAGTATTTCCTGCCGAACCACATCTGAAAACCCAAACATCGTTATTTCGGCAGGTACCAATGCTCGTGATGAATTTATTATTGCTGTAGAGTCCGTGCGGACACACGTCATTCCACCTAGCGAACGCTCTGTAAATTCTGGAGAGTTTGTTACAGAACGGCTTCTGGACATTGAGGCTTGGATGATTGAGCTTGTCCCACAAGATCAAATCGTCGCGGTCAATAGATCATACACATTGTAAATCGCAGCCACCACCCCTTCGGCGCCTACGACGACCAGCCCTCAAGCTGCACTGACGAGGTTGAAACCAAAGCCTTCATCGGCGAGCGCTATGACATGGACGCGGGGCTGTACTATCTCAACGCCCAGCTCACATGGACCCGGCCTTGGGCATGTTCATCCAGCCCGATTGTTTGGCGGTCTCAGACGCTTTGGCACATGCGCCTCCACCCGTCCCGCATCTTGATTGCCCGACACTGCGCTTCGCGTGAGGCGCACCAGTTCCGGTCCCAATTGAAATTGGTATGTCCGCTTCCTGCGCATTGCTGCCGCTGCTGCTGGGCGCAGCGAACTTCCGCTGTGTAGAGTCAAGATTCATTACTTTTGGATCGCAACCATGGTGGAGGGCGGGGTGGTCGGCTTCGAACGCAACCAGGCTCGCGGGGTCATGCAAAACGCCGCCCACGTAGGGCGGCGTCTTCAGGTTGGATTGCAGGGTTACTCCAGGACGCCATCGTCGTCGAAGCCGGTGTCTGGCGGCGTGTAGGGTTGCGGCGATGTCTGGCTTGGCGTTGGCGCCGTATCGCCCTCCACCACGTCCTCCAGGAATTCCCTACGCTCACCGGCCAGATAACGCCGCTCTGCCGTGTCGGTATGGGTGTCGAAGTGCTCGTCGGTCATCTCCTTGCCCGTCGTCTTGCTGCGCGGGACGGCGAAGAGCTTGGATTGCGCCTTGAGGTCCTTCGACCGCTGATCGCGCTTCCAGATTTCCAAGAGGCGTGTCTGTTCGGCCTCGGGGTTGATTTCCCGCCGTTTGGCGTTCCAGACCCGGACGTCGAAGGCTGTCTTTTCGAGCCAATACGGATCGCAGACGACAGCCGTCTCCCATTTGCCGCGACCGTTGTCGCTGACCTTGCGGATGTCGATGGTGCCGATGTTGCCGCTCCAACGGCGCGTCTCGATCAGCTGATGCCCTTCTGTTCTCCAGATGTCGATCAGCTTGTCGGACTGGTACTTGATGTTGTCGATGACGAGGCCCGACGGTCCCAGGCGGCGCTGGACGACCTCGCCGAAGGCCTGGCGCATTTCCTTGTTGGAGAGGGTGCGCGGGCGCTTGTAGCGCGTCGCCTCCTGCCAGGCTTCGCGCGGCGTGGTTCCCAGGGCATTGTGGCGGTCATTGTGATAGTCGTCGACGGCCCATCGCACCATCCACTTCAGGAATTCCGACAGCTCCAAGGTTGCGCGTTCCTGGGGATCGTTTTCACCGCGCTTGACCACGTCCCCGAACGTCCTGCCCGAGAACCGGGCGAGGAGCTTTTCATGCATGGTCCTGAAGACCCGTTCGATGAAGGGTTTCAGCCAAGGCTTTCCGGCGGGAACGCCCATGTTGGTGATCCCGAGCGAATTCAGGATGTGATAGGCCGGGTCGGTGACATAGGCGCCGCCGCGATCCACGGCGATCAACTCGGGTGCGCCGTATTCCAACCACTTGTAGGTGCATTCCATGGCGTCGGAGATATCGGACTTGTCCGAGTAGATCATCTCCAGGGTCAGAGCCAGGGAATTCGTGGTCCCTTCCGGGACGATCAGCAGGGCCAGCAGGCAGCGGGTATGGACGTCGATCGCGGCGGAAATCTTGACGCGTTGAGCAGTACCATCGAGCCCCATCGCCTTCGCCTCGGTTGGCGAGAGGTAGTCGAACGCACCGCTGATTTTCATCAGGAGCTGCAAGTCGATGGTGTACTCGTCGATTTCCACCCGTTCGAGCGCGCGGGAGGTGACGATACCGAGGCCGCCCGCATGCATGTCCCGGTATGCAGCGTCGTAGCCCCGGTTCCGTATGCCACGGTTGACGTACCCCATAAGGACCCGCTGCGTCTGCACGAACTCCTTGCTGACCCTTGGCGGCAGCAATCCCGCGTTGGTGTCTTTTGCCAGACGGTCGAAGTTCTCGACGAGAAGCGCGGAATTGACGCTTTCATGCAGGTTCGCCAGTGACTGACGTTCCTGATCTTCGAGCTCCATCAGGACATTGGTCACGAAGTCCCGTAGCTCGTCCGTGTGACCGGAGTTGGCGCCGCAGTTGCGGTACTTGTCGTACAGGCCCTCTTCGCCTTTATCCCGATGCTTCTGCGCCCACTTGTAGATCGTTGCACCCAGTTTGGCCTCGTCACGCGTGCGATTGGCGTTCGCACCCTTGAGATCGAAGGTGTAAGGCTTCAAGCCGGTCTGGGAGCCGTGCAGGGCCTTGCCGGACGAAGACAGGATCGGATGGGGGCGGTTGGACGCCCGCGCCGCTTCGGCGATGCGCGCGTGAATGATGCGTGCGCGATGCACCAGCTGCAGTGAGTTGCGCTCGTGCTCCACACGGGTTGTCCCCATCAGGCCCTCGGCGATCAGCTCTTCACTGGCAAGGACACAAGCCTTGCGGACGAGCATGCGCGCCGTCTCCTTGTGATCGCGCTCGTCGCGCTGCACCTCTGCGATGGAGCGGGACCCAACGAAGGACCGCGGACGGCTGATGACCTCAAGCTGGCCGTAAAGGTAATCCTGATGGATCACCTTATTCTTGTAGAGATCGGGTCCGGCGTCTTTCACCTTAGCGGTTACCGGGTTGATCCACTCCTCCCAGTCGACCACGACACCATTGTCACGCAATTCGGTGACCTTGCCTTTGCGCGAGCCCTTACGGATAACGCATCCGACTTCGAGAAAGCTGATGTCGAAGTCTTCTTCTTCTTCGAGGATACGAACCGGCATTATGGGGCCTCCCCAATCGCGGTGAGGGGCCGGATCACGGCATGCTCGTCGATGATGCCACGGGACATGACCTCGACATCGCCCCAGCGGATCGCGCGAACAGCGCTCCAGAACCCATCGGGGCCGATACCCGCCTGATCCAAGGCCATACAGATCGGCATGGGCTGATCCAGCTGGTTCAGAGCCTCGGTGACCCGATCATCGAGGGCCTCGTCGGGGAAACGCGCCGCGTGGAACAGCTTGCAGTTCGCAAGGTGCGTCGGATCGATGTTGCGTTCGGTGATGGTGTTCACCTGGTCTGCGATCTCAGGCACTGCGACGGCCCGCACGGCCTCGATGGTCCTTTGGTAGGTCAGGGTCTGTGCCTTCCGTTCCGGCTTCACGGAAATCGCAATGCGCCTCCCGCTGGTCAACGTCAGGCGGTAGTCGAACCAGTACGGTGTCGCCACGGTGCCGGTCTTGCGGACCATGATCTTTTCCAGCTGCTCCTCGATGTCCAGGAAATCGGGGCGATAGATGCAGCACAGGGCGGTGTCGTGCTCACGCAGGCTGCCGAAGCCGACGGCCTGCGAACGTCCATCGCGGCGCAGGAACGTCAGCTCGCCAACGAAATGCAGCTTGGAGCTCCTCGAGATCTTACGCTTTGCGCGGCTGGGGAGGTAGGTGTCGTCAAACATGGTGTGTTCTCGTTTGTTTTGGGCAAGCCTTCCCGGTTCCCGGACTCGCCGGGTTGTGAAAAGAAGAAGGCTGCGAAGTGGGTTGGTGGTGTTTCTTCCCGTCGACCCCGGTTGTTTCCTATCGGGGCGAGCGGGAACGTCGGTCCGGGCTCAGGGCGCCGGGGTGCTGTTCCGTTGGTCTCCTATTTTGTTCTGCACGCACGTCTGCGCTGCCGATACCGAGCTATGAGAAGGTTCTGAAAGTTTCGCCGAAAATTTTTGGCGGGAGCTCACTTTTTTCCACGATCCTCATCACTCCTCGAAATATTTCTCTATTTTTCAGATTGATAAGGGTTATCTGCCGGTGGCCACATCGCCTCGATTTCCTCGAACTTTTGGACAAGATCCTTGCATGAGCTGCCCGCAGCGAGCTTTGTCATCAGGTTGGGACAATCCCGCATTGCGCGCACCGCGACTTCCATCGGGACCGTCACAAGGCCGGGCGAAACGGAAACACTCAAACCTGTGTATTCGGTCCCCGGCAGCAGCTCGGACAGTTCCGCAGAGAATGGCTTGCCGAGAGAATACCACCGGCTCACGGTCCTTGCCCATTTCAGATCAGCCGTGATGTGGATCAGTCGCGAGGTCCAGATATCCACCGCCCCTAGCCGCGGATGATGCGTGGTGCGCCCAATCAAGATCAGGTTCGACCCCACCACTGCGGGTTCCCATCGCTCAATGTGCGCAACCTCCGGATCCATCGGATCGGCAGGCGGCCCGGCCAAGGCTTGGTGAAAACTATGGATGAACCGATTGAGGGTACGGCGTGTTTGTTCTTCGGATGCCATCTGACGTTCCTTTCGGCACACTCCGACAGGGACGGCGGCAGGAGGCTGCGCCGTGTATCGCGAATGCTGGGTTTGCTTGAATGGGACAGTGCCCGTTACCGTGATGGCAGGGCGGTCCTTAACGGCAAGGAAACGAAATCATTGCGAAAAACACGATAGTAGTGAAATTCGAGATGGGCTTCGATCCGGCAGCATATGGCCAGATGCCGCGGATATTTCTCGCTTTCGCATTGGGGTCGTTCAAATTGTAAATATTGAATCAGTTGCGGCGGGGTGTCACCGGCCTGTGGCCTTGACGGGTGATGCACGATAGCTTCGCATCTTCCTGGCCCCGTTCGCGGAGCGCCTGTCACAGTCACACTGCAATTGGACCTCATGCGAGACAGCTACCGAACGATCCAGCTGCCACCTCGGCCCGTTCCTTCCTGGATCCCGGCGGACGAGGAGATCTTTGCGATCGGCGACGTGCATGGCCGTGCGGGCGCACTCGGTTGCTGCCTCACCGACATCGCGGCACGGCCTCAGGTCAAGGGCGTGCGGCGCACGATCATTTTCCTCGGTGACATCCTCGACAGAGGGCCCGCCAGCCTCGAAGCCGCGGACCTCGTGGTCCGAGCCAAGGACCTTGCGAGGGCCGATTTGGCTCTCCTGCTACCCGGCAATCATGAACTCATGTACGCGGACGCCGTCGCCGGCATGCCGTCGCTCTGGCTTATGAACGGCGGGATAGATGTTATGCAGGAGGTGGATCGCGATTGGCGTGACCTTCCATGGGCCGACGCGATGCGTGCCGTCGAGCGCAGCATGCCGGCAGGCTTCACGGATCACATCCGTGCAGCGCCTTCGTACCTCGTGGTCGGAGACATCCTCTTCGTTCACGCAGGCCTGGATCCGTCCGTCGCGCCGAACGTGCATCTTGCTCGCCGTCGTCCACATTCGAATGACGACCTGCATTGGGCCTGGATCAGGCGCAGCTTCCTTGAATGGTCGGGGGGATGGACCTGGGACGCCGGGTCCAGCCGATATGGATGGGGGAGCACCCTTGTCGTCCACGGGCATTCGCCGGCGATCACTCACACGTTGTCGGCCAGCACTTTGAGCCTCGCAAACGGCGATGCAGTCGACCGCTTCCGCCGCGTCTGTCTGGATGCCGGGTCTGCGCGGCTCGATCAGATCGCATGGGCGCATTTCTACCGACAGGACGACACTACGATGCTGCAGATCTCCGCTGCAGCGGCCGTTCCGAACGTCGATCCGTCCGACCTGTTTTTCTGAAGTGACAGCCACCTCGGGAAGAGTACCATCAGGCACCGGGAGTCCGAAATGGTCGGCGGAAGCAGAGGCGTGATCGGCCCTTTGCGGCCATTGGCCAGGATCACCATTGCCGCAGCGCGGCTTCCCCATGCTGGACCTTCAAGGCACCGCGCAGCATAGTTCAGGGCCCCAAGGTCCGCAGTGCGGACGCAGCTGACGTTCGCTGCGCTTGCACCAATGGCTGCTGTAGCGCTACGTCACAAATGTAATTTGGGCGCTTTCATAGCGTGCTCTTAGTTCCGCAGCCTCGTTTTCGGTAACCTGTATTCCATCCAGCCAAATTCGTCGCAACGATGGAAGCTTTGCCAATTGTGGCAACACATTCTTTGACGTAATCCGCTCTTGTGTCAATCCCGGAGCAAAAAGGGTCAGTGAACCGGTGGAATAATCCCCAACGGCTGGGGTCTGGCGGGCGCCTTGGCGCGTGCGCTCCCAGATAGCTGGCGCGCGTCAAGGCGCACTGGCTGAAGG
>JAUHVK010000003.1 GCA_030425145.1 Alphaproteobacteria bacterium
CGTGTGGCCATCGGCGAAAGCGGGCAAGATCGCCCTGACTGCGG
This sequence comes from Alphaproteobacteria bacterium, assembly GCA_030425145.1. Lineage (GTDB taxonomy): Bacteria > Pseudomonadota > Alphaproteobacteria > Rhodobacterales > Rhodobacteraceae > Marivita. Next base: position 45 of record JAUHVK010000003.1, read on the forward strand.
CCCAATTGGCGATGCTGCTGGAAGGGATCGATTGGCGTGTGCCGCAGCGCAGTTGGACACCGCTCAAGGCGGGATAAATGCGCTATTATGGTCTAATTCCAACAGTATTCCCGGCTCAAATCAACAAATTTCAACGTTTTGATGTCGATTGGCCGCTGGAAGCGCTATAGTTTGGGGCAAATAGAATCCGGGATCTTCATTTTATGAGCACTCAGACACGCCAGGAGCGCCTGCGCGCAGCCATCGAAATCACTGACTTAGCAGCTCAAACCGCGATGCGGCACTTCAGACGCGTCTGTCAATTTGACACCAAATCCGATGAAAGCCCTGTCACGATTGCAGATCGGGAAACCGAACGTCGAATCCGCGATTTGCTGGCAAAACGCTTTCCCGACGAACACATTTTTGGCGAAGAGATGGGGCGCTCCGGGAATTCTGATCGCACATGGATCATCGATCCAATCGATGGCACGCGGTCGTTCATCGCTGGGCTGCCTCTGTTCGGAATGCTGCTTGGCTTTCAGGATCCTTCAGAACCACCTGTTGGAGTCATTCGAATGCCCGCTCTTGACGAGGTTTATGCCGGCTCACCCGGGCTGGGGGCGACACGCAATGGAGAGGCCATCCATGTCAGTCAATGCACACGTCTCGACGAGGCCCGACTTTTTATCAATGAGGGCGACAAACTGGCCGTGCAAGAGCCCCATGTATTCAGGCGCCTTGTCGGTGCAGGCCAGTTGCGCCGCATGGGCGCGGATTGTTACGCCCATGCGCTGGTGGCAGCTGGTTCGATTGATGCGGTCGTGGATTTCGATCTGCAACCCTATGATTACCTTCCGGTTGCGGCAGTGGTCGAAGCAGCGGGCGGGGTGATGACCGATTGGAACGGCGCCCCCCTGACCCTGAACTCCGATGGTCGCACCCTGACCGCGTCAACCCCCGAACTACATGCAGAGCTTATGGCGTTGGTCACGGCCTAGCCGCGACGCACCGCCTCCACATGCCCCGAAAAGCTCGGGTCTTGCATCAATGCCTTGCAGCGTTCAAACCGCCCCGTCGCGTACGCCCAGAAATCTTCAGCTGGGTTGTCATCGGCATGCTGGATCAGGCCCCAAAGCGTCCACAGCAGGTCACACATGGCTTTGTAGATGATCATCCGACCGGTTTCAGCCGCTGTCGGCTCCCGGCCGAAATAGGCCCGCATCAATTCCGCATCTTGCTGACGATCCATGCCCGCTTCGACCGAGAGATCACCGACATCCCACAGCGGGTCGTTCATGCCGGAATATTCCCAGTCGACAACCCACATGATCGTGCCGTCATCCAGAAAATTCTCGCATAACGGATCGCAGTGACACGGGCTTAGCGGAAGATCGGCATTAGCCAGCACTTCCTTGACCGGCTTGGCGGCTTCTACCACATCATGATAGCCGACTGGCAGATCGACTTCCTTGGTCGAAAGAACCTTCAGATAATCGTCGATCATCGCAAAAAGCTCGAACCGAAACTCAAACGTCTGGCCCGAGTTGTGCAATTTGGCCAAAGCTGCCCCAGCGCGCGCCGGAGACCCTTCGCGCGATTTGAACAGGTCAGGGGTCATTGTTTCGATGTTCGGGACCGTCTCGGTGATCATCAAACCGGTCGCCGGATCAGCATGGATCACCTTCGGCGACACACCTGCTCGGGCGGCGGCCTCAGCGTTATGAGCTTCGACACCACGATCGATATAATCTTCGGTTCCCGCGCCAGGGATACGCACGATAACCGAGCGATCAGCCATATCAACCCGATGCACCAGATTGGTCATTCCACCAAGTCGCGTGATCGTCAGCGCTTCGGCATTTTCCAATCCAGGGGCATTACGCAGCGCCGCCTTCACCTGTTCTGCGTGTTCCGTCATCGTTCACTCCTCGTCTTTCAGCGCTTTGTTTTCCGGATCATACAACGGCCCTTCAACCTTGGTGATGGGATGCTGTTCACCAAAGACCTCCAGCATGAAGTCTGTTTTGTCCCAGTGATCCTTGTCGAGGTAGCCGCGCAAAATGGTCTTACCCACGCTGTGACCAAAGCCCACAGATGTCGCCAGTGAGACGACCCGATTGCCGTCAAGGATGGTCTCTCCCCCGGTCAGCGGCAAATTGGCTTCCGTCGCAAACGTGCAAAGCTTGCGCGAGAGGTTGCCAGCCTTCTGCTGTTCAAAAACGGCACGGCCCATAAAGTCACCCTTGGATTTCAAGTGCACCCGAAAGCCCACTCCCGCCTCGACCGGCGAATAGTCTGGGGTCACATCACCGGACCAGTAGATATAGCCTTTTTCCATCCGCAGGCTTTCAATCGCGCGGTAGCCGACATTGGCAATGCCCGCGCTTTGCCCGGCTTGCCACAGCTGGTCATAGACATGGGCGGCAAATTCAGTGGGGATGTGCAACTCATAGCCCAGTTCCCCGACATAGCCGATCCGTGCGGCCAGAACCGGCGCCGCGCCCACGATGATTTCGCGCGCGCTGGAAAATGGAATGGCTTGGTTCGAAACATCCGATTCCGACGCTTTTGCCAAAACGTCTCGCGCCCGGGGGCCGACAATATTTACCACCGCCTTGCCAGAAGTGACCTCTATCAGGTGGACAGTCCCATCTTTGGGCATATTGCGCTTGATCCAGTCGCTGTCATGCACCCCAAAACCAGAGCCGGTAACCATATAGAACCGATCCTGCGCAAGACGGATGAAGGTCACATCCGCCTCGGTCCCACCCTGCTCATTGCACATCTGGGTGTAAATGACCGACCCAAGCGGCTTGTCCATATTTGAGACGCACAACCTTTGCAGCAGATCCAACGCACCTGGCCCAAGGATTTCGAACTTTGCAAAAGAACTCTGGTCAATCAGGGCCACACGTTCGCGCACAGCTTTATGTTCCTGTGCCGCATAAGCCTTCCAGCCGGGGTTGAGGAAGTCGAGCTGGTCAACCGGGGCAATGCCCTCCGGAGCAAACCACAACGGCCGCTCCCACCCATTTTTCGAGCCATAGACAGCGCCTGCGTCCTTGAGGCGTTGATACAACGGCGACAGTCGCAGCTGACGCGCCGTCTCATGCTCCTGCCCAGGATAGCGCATTTTGTAATGGTGGGCGTAGTGCTCCACCGCCCGAGGATACATGAAGGCCCGAGTGCCGTGATGCGGCCCAAACCGGCGCACATCCAATGGCCACAAATCCAATGACGGCGCACCATCGACAATCCATTCAGCGATCATCTCGCCAGCGCCGCCACCGGCCGCGATGCCGTAGAGGAAGCCTGTCGCCAACATGAGATTGTCGAATCCGGGCTGCCACCCCATGACAAAATCGCCATCTGCGGAATATGGGATCGGTCCATTGATCACCTGACGGATACCGACTTCGTTGACAATCGGCGTCACCTTTCCGGCCAGTTCGGCCAACGGCAGGAAACGGTCAAGGTTCTCAGGCAATAGCTGACGCACAAAGCGGCCGGGAATTTTCGGATCGCCAAATGGCAGCGTATCGTCTTCGTAACCGCCAATCACGAGACGGCCACCCACGTCAGGCTTGTAATAGACCAGTCTTTCAGGATCACGAAGGGTTGGATAATGGCCGATCTCACCGCCTGTGGACTCGGTGATGATATACTGGTGTTCAACAGCGCAGGCTGGCACTCGGATTCCCAGCTTTTCACCAATCTCACGGCTCCACATGCCGGTCGCGAGGATCACCGTATCCGCCTCATAGATGCCGTCGCTGGTGATGACTTCAGTGATGCGGCCATTGTTGACAGTGAAATCCGTGACCTCAACGCCTTGCTTGATCACAGCGCCCTGTTTGCGGGCCGCGCCAGCGACCGCCTGACACAGCGACGCCGGATCCACATAACCATCGGAGGGAATATACGCCGCCCCCTCAAGCCCATGCGCTTCGATCAATGGAAAAAGCTCTTTTGCCTCAGCCGGAGAGATGATCGACATTTCAAGATCAAAACTGCGCGCCATCGTCGCCAGACGCTTGGCTTCAAGCATCCGCTCTTTGGTCGCCGCCAACCGCAGCGAGCCCGTCTTTTTCCAATCGAACTGCAAACCTTCTTCGTTTTGCAGGCGGTCATACATCTCGACCGACTTCTTCAGCATGCGCGTGGTGTTGCGCGACGATCGAAGTTGACCGACCAGACCTGCCGCGTGCCACGTGGCCCCTTCGGTCAAGCCGGCGCGCTCCAGCAAGACCACGTCTTTTTCACCATTTCGCGTCAGATGATAAGCGATGGAGCAGCCGATAATGCCTCCACCGACAATAAGATGCTTCACCGTCGTTTTTGCCATCGCACAGCCCCTGAATTCGACACGATCAAAATAACCCAAAGCAACAAACGTGCAATATTTTTGTTGATTTTTGTTGATTTACGGCGAATTCCCCTATGACGCCAAGTAAAATCCCGCTATATTTCGATCAAAAAGCTAGAACGATGTCGAAATATGAGTCGCAGATAATAGAGATCGTGAATCTCCGTGGCAGCATCAGCGTGCTGGACCTCGCCCATGAATTGCAGGTTTCAGATCAGACCATCAGGCGAGTCGTCAAACCCTTGGTTGAACGTGGCGACATCAGCAAAGTCCATGGGGCGCTGGTATCCAACCGTTCGGCCCTTGATCCACCTTTTCTGGCACGCATGTCGCAAAACCGAGCCGCGAAAATCGCTATCGCACGTGAAGTCGCACGCTTGGTCAAGGATGGGGACAGTATCGCGATCGATACCGGCTCTACATCAGGCTTCGCTGCTCAGGCCCTGCGCGAACGCAAAAACCTGACGGTCGTCACCAATTCCGCCTTCGTGGCCAGCACGTTGGCAATGATTCCCGGCAACAACGTTTCCATGGCAGGCACACAGTTGCGCGACCATGATGGCGCCGCGTTTGACCGATCCGCCTTTGAGGTGATTGAGCGAATGCAGGTTGACTATGCACTTCTGTCAGCCTCAGTCGTGGATGCGCAAAAAGGGTTTTTGGTGCATGAACAATGTGAGGTGGATATCGCCACTGCGATGATGCGCAATGCCTCGCGCACCATCATGGCCGTCGACGCATCCAAATTCTCACCACAAGATCGCCGACCGGCCATGCGCCAGCCAAATCTGCGCTCGGGTGATATCTTGGTCACAGACCGGCCAGTTCCTGCCGGCTTTGAAATGATAACCGCCTCGCTCAACATTATCGTCGCGCACAGCTGATTACGGCATTGTCATGCCCGAAAGGGTTTTGTCAGACGAATGCGAACCGGTCTCTGCGAAGACGGTTACGCTGATCATCATGCCGCGCAGAGACCGCGCCACTCAGCCAGAGCAGATCTGCAGGCTGGCTTTGCGCTGCCGCGACGGGGAGTCGAAGGAAAGAGCAGTTTACTAACAGAGACTGGGGAAGTGGCGGAGGGAACGGGTCCAAAATCGAACCTTCTACAACACATAACGCGTTGAATAACAACGAGTTCGGATTGCAGCTAGGTGTCAGCGGCTATCACGACTGGGCTCGAACTTCACGAAGAAGTTCCAGTCAAACGCCTTGTAATGTCTCAGCCTCGATACGAGTTCTAACTGAGTAGGTTAGCGCTCTGAGCGCGGTTGGCCGACGGCGGGCGGTCAAGGACCATCTGGTTTGCAAAAGGCGATTGTGGGTCACGGCGATGGGCGCATCATCCGGTACAGATCGTGGGGTGACCGATGTCAGCCGCTCCTTCGAGCTTGACGGTTTCGCATGTCGCAGAGCGGCTGTGGACCGCTTCGTCGACCGGCACTTCACCTGGCCGGGGACATTCTGCATCCATCGCGCGGCCATTGGGTGCGACATCCTTCGAGCGCCCGTGAACGTGGTACTGTCGCTCCTTCTCGTGCTTATACGCATCGTGGCATTCGTCGCGCGCCTCGCTGGTCTTCATCACTTCGCCAACTGGCTCATGGCACGACAGATCCTCTTGCGCACCTCTGTCGCGCGAAGGGTAGAAACGCTCGTTCTCACCGATCTGCTGGATCTACCCGGCGGCCCAGACGGCGCCGACCGGGGTCGGCCAGCCCTTGCCGCCGCGATCGTCAGTGCGCCATGGTTTCGCGCGATGCACCCAGCAGACCGGCCGGCCGAAGCCGCCGAGGCGATTGTGGAGCGGATTCTGCGGGACGTGCGCGAGTATGCCAGCGCGCGGACCGCCGTGGCGGAGATGACCACGACCCTCATGGTGATCATCGTGGGCGCAATTGTCTTTCAGGCCCTCACACCAGGCATGATCTCGATGGCACCCGACGTCGCCGGCGCGGCTGCGCGCATGACCGCCATCGCGGACTTCCCGCTGGGCCAGAGGCTCGGCGGCGCCTGGTACAGTGTCTTCGCGCCGAAGACGCCCGCCTGGTTGGTGTCAGTTGCAGTCGCTGGGTTGATCGCGATCGGCGCGACTTTTTCGGCTTTCGCAGGTATACTTGCCGATCCCTTCCAAGCCCGGTTTGGCATCCACCGCCGCAGGCTCATGCGCCTTCTCGGTACGATCGAACGGCACTGCATGGCGGATGCGGACAGCGCTTTCGTGGCGCGTGAGCATTTCCTTGCCCGTATTCTGGATTTCTGGGACGCTTTCATCGGCGTCCTTCGGATATTCAGGGGCTGAGCGGGGGCATACAGGTCCAAGTCCCCGAACCAGACATAGAACATCACCGCCAGGCGGATGATCTCTGAGATCGTCTTGAAATAGCGGAAGGGGCTGCGTTTTGTGATCTGCAAACGCTAGCCAGCGCCTTGCAACCCCTCAAGCCAAGTTCACCTGACAGGATCCAAGGTATTCCTGTCGGCCATCGCCCTCGCGGAGATCATCATCTATTGGGTATGTATCCCCACCCCAAGCTTCTCCCTTTCTCATCTCAGACAAACGGATCGTCGATCACACCGATGAGCTGAATCAGAAACTCTCCGGTTCCTAGTGCACTGGCCTCCGAGGCTAGAACATCGATCTGTTCTTTTACCTCCAGCAGGCTCCCCTCACGATCGGCGGTGTCATAGAGCGCCAGCGTGGTCGTGGCATCGGACACATCGGACAGGCCGTTGATCACCGCGAAATAGAGCCCGATATCGACCTGGTCCTGCAGGGTCTGCGCGTCGCGGGGCGACCCGGTCCGGGCAGCGGCGCCGTCGTCGAGGAAGGTGAAGAACTCCGAGACCGTGATGATCCCGGGGTTCAGAAGGCTGGTCCAGAAGACGCGCCCGGCGAGGTCCACGTCGCGGTCGAAGAAATTCTGGTAGGCCGCCTCGACGATTTCGGAGTTGCTTGGCGCCGCCCCGTAGAGCGCGATCGCTTCCGGGCTGTCGATGAAGGCCTGAGCGATCGTCGCCTCGTCGACGCCGTTGGCCAGCTGGGTGGCCCAGTAGAACAGGCCGAACGCATCCGGGTTGCGTTCGAAGAGGCCGACGTAGAACTGCGTGATCACCTCCAGCTGCGCGGCGCTCAGCTCGGTCGCGCGTGCATAGCTGGCGAGATCGAACTCCGTCCCGTCATCCGGTGCCCCCGCGGGATTGGACCCGAACCGGATCGTCTCGATGTCGATCAGCAGGTCGCTCCCGTCGCCCCCGCCCGCCGGTCGGTGACCCGTACCCCCTCCGGCGTCAGCGCAATCGAATAGGCTCCGGCGGGGCCGGTGAAGACCGCGACATCCGCCGCACCCGGTCCGCCGTTGAGCAGGTCGTCGCCCTGCAGACCGACCAGCGTATCATTGCCGCCCAGGCCCCACAGGTGGTCTTCGATCGCGGTGCCGATCAGCAGGTCGTCGGTGTCGCCGCCGGCTTGATCCGTATCCGGCACATCGAAGGACAGCAGCACGCTGTCCTCGGGGCCGGACCCCAGCGACGGGTCGTCAAGCTCGATCCGCAGCTGAAGCTGCGGCGTCAGCACCGAGTCCAGCGCCACGCCCCACCGAAGGTAGAGCGTGCCCGCGTCCAGCTCGAACGCCGCCGCATCCGCGCCCGCCAGGCTCAGCAGATTGCTGCCGGTGCCGTCGTCGACAACCGCCACGCTGGCCACCGCAAGCCGCGCCGGACCGCTGGTTCCCTCGGGCAGCGCGGCCACCGTCTGCGACACAACGAGGTCCGGTGCCTCGTTCACATCGGTCACGGCGATGCTCAGCGGCAGGCTGGCCCCGGCCCCGCCCACCGTCGGATCGCTGACCGTCACCGTCACGTCGAGCACCGGGTTGGTCTCGAGATCCAACAGCGCCCCGGCGCGCAGGAAGAGGGTAAAGCCATCCAGTTCAAACAGGCCCACGTCCGGCCCCGAGAGCGACAGGTCACCAAGCCCCAGCGCGTCGTCATAGACCGCCACCGTGGCCACCCGCAGGCGCTCGGAGGTGTCGGTGTCTTCGGCCAGCTGCGCGGTCGTGGCCCGCAGGTCCAGCACTGGTGGCTCGTTCACATCGAGGACGCTGAAAACGAACTCCTCCCGGTCCTCGAAGGAGACACCGAGGGTCGGATCGTCAAGCTCGATGGCGATCTCGAGCGTCGGGTTCGTCTCGAAGTCGAGCAGTGTGCCCGCTCTGAGAAAGAGCCCGGTCCCGACGATCTCGAACAGGGGTGCGTCGGGGCCCACGATACTGAGTGTGTTGGGGCCGAGCGCATCGTCGACGATCGCTAGGTTCGCCACCTTGAGCCCGGTCGGGACCGGCGTGTTCTCGTCGAGCGCCGTCACGACGGGCGTGAGCGTCAGGAACGATCGTTCGTTGACATCGAGGACGGTGACGGCGAAGGCGTCGCTGTCCTCGACCCCTGCCCCTAGGGTAGTGTCATCCACCTCCACCACCACGTCCAGACCCGGGTTCGCCTCGAAATCGAGCACGGCGCCCGCCCGCAGGTAGAGCCCTGTGGCATCCACCTCGAAGAGTCCCGCATCGGCCCCGCTCAGCGACAGCACGTTGGTGCCCGGAACATCGTCCTCGGTGATGACGACATCCGCCACCTTGAGGCGGGTCGGCAGGGTGGTGTTCTCGGCCACCTCAGCCAGAACCGGCGTCAGATCGAGGCTCGGCGGATCGTTCACGATCCCGCCCTGCAGCTCGTAAGCCCCGAGGTCCGAGATGTTCGCGCCGTTGTTGGCCGCAAAGACTTGGTCGAACCGCGCCTCGCCACGCGCATCGGGCGCCGTGTCCCGCGCATCGTCGCCCGCATCGAGCGCCGGGTTCCGCGCATCCGCCAGAAGCGCCATCGTCGCGACCGGTCCGCCATTGTCGGCGAGTTTGTTGCTTCCAAAAACCTCGCCGTATGTCGCATCCGATCCGATCAGGTTGGGACCGGTTTCATTGACCGTTGCGCCGAAAGTCAGGAAATCGGCGTCGCCGGTTCCAGCCGTATTGTTGCCAACAATGATCGAGTTGGCGATGTCTATTGTTGCACCCTGAACTGATACACTCCCGCCTCCTGGCGCGGTGTTGTTCGTGATTGTGACGTTGGTCAGGCTTCCAGAGCCTGCCGCAATTATCGCGCCACCGACATTATCCGCTTCATTTGCAAAGAAAGTGCTGTTGCTGATCGAAAATGTGCCCGAACCGCCGGAGATCTGAAGTGCGCCCCCGGAAAAGCCTGTCGCCACAACAGAGTTTCCGTTGAACGTGCTGTCGGAGACGGTCAGGGTCGCGTTTCCGGCATTGATCGCGCCACCGCCACCGCTCGTGATGCTGGTGCCCGCAACGTTGTCAGAAAAGGTGCTGCGCTCAACGGTCAGGGTTGTCCCCGACTGCAGATTGATGGCCCCTCCCACGTTGCTGGCAGAGTTTCCATAGACACTGCTGTCTCGCAGCAAAAGATGCGCGCCCGAGGTGACGACACGGATTGCGCCACCCTCGTTCGAAACGCCACCTGTCAGGTTCAGGCTGTCGAGTATGACATCAGACGTGTCCGCATTGATCTCGAGAATGCGGCCCGTACCATCTGCGTCAATAGTGACATCGGCAACGTCGTCGCCATTCACATCGCCATCAATGGTCAGTTCGGTCGTCAATGCCGGCAATTGGCTCAACAAAGTGATTGTCCCACCGGTCTCGAACGCCTCGCCTGCCCCGCTGGCGAAGGTGATCGTACTCTGATCCGGGTCGGAATTGGCAAATGCCACCGCCTCACGCAGGGAGGTTTCACCGTCGTACCGATCAACAACGTCATTGGTTGTAGTGACAACGAGACCAGGCGTCTCGGCGACAACCGCAGTCGATTGTAGAGCCGGGTTTGTCGTGTTGACACTCGGCGCTGTGTTAGAACCGCTGTCCACGATTTCGATGATTGTCACCGTGCGCGCGCCCAAGGTTGGATCGGCAGAAGCGTTGTTGTAGGACAGACCGCCCACCAACGTCTCAAGCTCAGCTTCCGTGAGGGGTCCCGTGATGGTGACAGTCGCCGTTCCCGTCGTCACTGACACGCCCACAGCAAGACCGTTGGTGGTTGTTGACGCAACAAGGCTTCCATCGGTCAGCGCAACGGTGCTGCCGTCGATCGTCAGCGTCTCGTCCGAGCCATCGGTCAGGTTGGACACCGTCAACGTCATCGACGTGAAGGTTTGCCCTGGCTCGATGGTGTCTGCCGTCACCGTGTTGAACAAATCCGAAGGCGTGCCCGGTTGATGATCAGGGTCGTTTCCTGATGCGGTCAGCGTCGGGGCTTCGTCGATTGCCGTCACTGCGATAGAGGCGGTGGCGCTGTTGGCGGAGAAGGCGTCGGTGCCACCAGTCGAGGCAGAACTTGATTTGGTAAACGCGGTACCGGTCGTCTGGTCCCAACCACGCCAGCTAAAGGTGGCGGTTTCGCCATCAATTCCGTCCGGCACATACCTTACAGACGCTGTTGCAGGTAGCAATAGCGACGCGGCTGGGGACACGGCTCCGAAAGCTGTCCACGGGGCCATTCCATCGACCGAGTATTCCCAAGTGCCGTTAGCCCCGACTCCGGTGACAGCAATTCCGTTCGAGTTGCCCGTATCCACATCACCAAAACTGCGGTCGGTCAGCAGGGAAGAGACAAGCGTCCCGGAGGAGGTTGTGTCCTCGTTGGTCGCTCCCAGGTTCGTGGTGCCAGCCGTGATCGTCGGTGCATCATTGACCGCCGAGACCGTAACGCCTGCCGTATCGGACGCCAACGAAAAGGCGCTCGATCCGCCTCCGCTGCCCGGGTTTGCCGTACCTCCGACGGAGCCAGAGCTTTTGTCCCATCCGCGGAATGTGAACGTCGCCGATCCGTTGTAATTGGCATCCGGAACGAACCGGATCTGGTTGGCAGAATCGAGAAGGCGCGCAGTAGACGAGATATCGACAGACGCGCCGGTGGTCCCGCTGAAATCTGTCCAGCTCGCCCCCCCATCTGTGGAGTACTGCCAAACGCCGTTCGTGTTGTCGACGGCCGTCACCGCAATGGCCTCAACCGCACCGTCAGAATCGGTGATACTGCCGTCGACCACGATGCTGGCAACCGTTGTGCCGCTGTTGTTGGCGTTGTCCGTTGCATCGTCGTCCGGTTCGGCGCCAGAGCCATCATCGTCACCAGCATCTTCGGTGATCGCGGTCAGTGCTGGGCTCAATGCGGGGTCGAGTACGGGCGCGGAACTCGAAACCGGTACCGTCGCCGCCAGCGCGGCGGTGGACAGAACGGTATCACGGAACACGAGGCTCTCCACGTCGAGATCGACGAGATCCGTTCCGTCATTCCCGTCCGAGAGGTCTGTATCCGTCACCCGCAGCCGAGTTCCGCCGTCCACCAGTGCAAAGGCAAAGTTCGTCGACAGTCCGAAGTAGAATGCTTGGTCGTTGCCGTCTCCGCCGGTCAATGTATCGTCGCCGACCGATCCTTCGAGCCTGTCATCGCCGGCCCCACCGTCGAGACTGTCATCCCCGACACCACCATCCAGCGAGTCGTCGTCTGCACCACCCTGAAGGTCATCGTTGCCCGCTCCGCCCCAGAGCGAGTCGTTTCCGCCATGTCCGCGCAGGCTGTCGTTGCCGCCGCGCGAGTCGAGCAGTTCGCCGACCGCGTCGCTGCCGGACAGGATGTCACCGGCAGAGCCGCCGACGACTGCCTCGATCCCGACCAACTGGTCATTGCCCTCGCCGCTTGCCGTTCCGGCGGCCAGATCGACGATCAACTGGTTGGTGACCGAGATATACATGGCGAAGTCGAGTTCGCCATCGTTGCCGCTGCCGTCAAGAAAGTCGTCGCCAGCGCCGCCATAGAGCAGGTCCCGACCATCGCCGCCGATCAACGTGTCATTGCCGCCTTTGCCGATCAGGGTATCGTTGCCAAGCTGGCCATCCAACACTTCGTCGTACGCGTCGGTACCGGTGATCGAGTCGGAATGCTGGCTGCCCAGGACATGCTCGATCCCACTGAGGCTATCCTCGCCTTCGCCTGTGGAGGTGCCCGCGACGAGGTCAACGAGAACACGGACAGCAGCCCCGGAAAAATCGGCAGTGTCCATCCCCGCACCACCGATCAGCGTGTCATCGCCGGTGCCGCCGATCAGCGTGTCATTGCCGCCATTGCCGCGCAGAATATCGTTGCCGTCCTGGCCGTCCAGTTCTTCGCCCGTACCATCGGTTCCGGTGATTGCGTCGCCGGACTGGCCACCCAGAACGCGCTCGATCTCGGTGATGCTGTCGGTGTATTCGCCCAACGCAGTGCCAGCAACAAGGTCGATGGTCAGCCCGGCGGTGACCGCCGAGAAATCCGCGGTGTCGAAGCCGACGCCGCCCTCCAGCACATCGTCGCCCGCACCACCGATGAGGGTGTCGTCCCCGTACCCGCCAAGCAAACGGTCATGGCCTGCGCCACCGTCGAGAGTGTCATTGCCGTCTGCGCCGCGCAGGTAGTCGCTGTCCTCCTCACCCAGCAGCAGGTCGTTGCCGCCCCCGCCGGTCAGCTGGTCCCGCCCGGTGCCGCCAACCAGCGTATTGTTCCCGCCGACACCGATCAGCAGGTCGTTGCCGCCCCCGCCAATAAGTTCGTCACCTGCCGTCGCGGTACCGATGATCGTGTCGTTGCCAAAGCCGCCGAGCACCCGCTCGATCCCGCCAAGGGTGTCGTTGCCGTCACCCGAGGCGGTGCCATCGAGCAGGCTAATCGTCAGGTCACCAAAGAACGACGAGAAATCGGCGGTGTCGATGCCCGCGCCACCGGTCAGCGTGTCGTCTCCGCCACCACCTTCCAGTGTGTCGTCGTCATCGCCGCCGAGCAGCAGGTCATTGCCCGTGCCGCCGTCGAGATCGTCGTTCCCAGTGCCGCCGTCCAGCGTGTCGTTCCCGTCGCCGCCGAACAGCCTGTCGCCGCCGTCGAGACCCAGAAGGGAATCGTTACCGCCGAAACCTGCCAGCCGGTTGTCGTTGGCATCGCCGGTAAACGTGTCATCCCCCGAACCGCCGTCGAGGTTCTCGATCCCGCGCAGCACGTCGGTGCCGGTCCCGGTGCTGCGGGCGGTGCCCACACCAGTGCCCACGTCAAGGTTGGCGGTCACCGCCGTGGTGGCTGCGCGGTAGCCCGCGGTGTCGCTGCCGTCCCCGCCGTCAAGAACGTCGAACCCGGCCCCGCCGATCAGCGTGTCGTTGCCCGAGCCGCCTGTCAGCGAGTCCTCGCCGCCGTTACCGTCAAGAAGGTTGTTCTTCGCATCGCCGGACACCGTGTCATCGCCCGACCCCAACCATGCGCCTTCGAAGCCGCTGATCGTATCGGTATTGCCGGTGGCAACCGAAACCATGCTGGCGTTGATCGCGAAACTCAGCGCAGTCGTCGCGTCAGAATAGTCGAGGATGTCGAAGCCAGACCCGCCGTTGAGCGAGTCGTTTCCGTCGCCGCCGGAAATCGTGTCGTTGCCGGAAAAGCCGAAGATCGTATCCGCGCCCCCGTTACCCCGCAGCAGGTCGTCAGCATTGGTCCGCCCCAGCAGCGTGTCGCCCTGCGCGCCGCCCAGGACGCCCTCGAACCCGATGAGAGTATCGGTCCTTGCGGTGGCGCCGCTGCCCTTGGTCGCTGTCCCGGTGTCGAGGTTGACGGACACCGACACGCCCAACGCCGAGTAATCGACGCGGTCGACGCCGTCACCGCCGGTCAGGGTGCTGTCGCCGGCCCCCGCCACAACCGTATCGTCGCCTCCCAGCGCATCAATGTTTTGGGTGATGTCCAGATTGAGCGAGCCGGTCAGGACATCATCGCCTTCGGTGCCGGTCAGAAAACGGACCTGCCGGTCATCAACCAGCGGCTGATCGCCGGTAAAGCTGTCGCCGGGAAGGAACTGGACCTGTACCTCGACCCGTTCCAGAACCCGGTCGCTGCCGTTCAGTACCTCCAGTTCGATCGAGACCTGCGTGCTGTCCCAGAAACCGGCATGGTCGGCGGAAAAGGCACCGCTCCAGATCCCGTCGCCGGTCCTCAGGTCATACCAGGTCGGAAAGAGAGAGGACCGGGCGTTGGCGCCGAACATCGACAGCGCGTTTTCAACCGTCTGGTAGGTCGAGGTCACCCGTGTCAGGGTCTCGGTCCTGGTATAGCTGTCGCCTTCGCTGTTGGTGTAGGTAAAGCGCACCTTTCGCGCGCCTGTCGACGGGTCGAGATCCACCACCAGCGTCGGGTTCTGGTTGGCCTCCAGAACATAGGTCGCCCCGGCAGTGACGCTGGCGCTTACGGCGCCCTCAGGCGTCAGGAGCGACTCCCTGACGTATAGGTCGTTGTAGACTTGATCGTAGGTGGTGGCATCGCCGCTTGCCGCATCGAGGAATATGAGCTGCCGGATGTAGTGGCTGTGATCGGCATAGTCGGTGCCGGGGGCGACATTGCTGGCCGAGAGGGTCGTGTGGACCGTGCCGCCGGAATCGAGCCGGGTGTTGAAATACATGCCCTCCGGCCGGCCGGTGGTCGCGTCCAGCGCGTGCCCCACCAGCAGGATCGAGGCGTCTGCCTGCCCCCAGGTGACGCGCACGCCTTCCGGATCCGCAGCAAAGACCACATCCCCCTCGACGATTCCCGCAGCGAACTGCAGCGTGTCACCGCCGCCCTTTGCCGGATCGTCGCCGAAATCGAAGTCAAGGATGACGTCATGGCCGCCACTGGTCACGAAAACGTCCGCGCCCTTGTCAAAGCCGTAATCCGCGGCGAACTGCATGGCGCCGGTGAAGCGGTCGGTCGCCGTGTCGTAGTTTGCCGCGGAAGCGCCGCCGATCAGGATGTCATCGCCGCTGCCACCGACAAGGGTATCGTCGCCCGCACCGCCGAAAAGGCGGCTGAGACCGGTGTCGCCCGGATCGGCATCAGCCGCCAGCAACAGGTCGTTGCCCGACAGACCGAACAGGTTGACCCGGTCATTGCCGATGGTCTCGGCATCGGCCGGTGCGCCGAATTGCTCGTTTCCGCCGACGGACAGCAGGGTATCGTGATAGGCTCCGCCGAGCACGAAGGTCTCGTTGCGCGACGTCGTGGGGTCGAGGATCGGTGCCGCAGCGTTCTTGCCCTCGACATACACGTTACCCATTGACCCGAAGACGAAATACGCCTCGCCCGGACCGATCGAGCTGCCGATGCTGTCGAACACTGCCGCGACCGACACAGCCACATCGGGATCGGTCAACGAGAGTTCCGCGAGGGTCTTGTAGGTTCCGGCGCTGTCGCGGACCTTGAGGATCGTGGCGCCCGAAGCCGAATCCTCGAACCCACGGAAGCTGAGCACACGGTCGGGCCCGGTCAGCGAGTCGATGACGCTATGCGCGAGGGCAATGTTCGCGGTCTGCCCGGTGACATCGATGGCGCTGAAGAAGGCGTCGTCGAACGCGATCTTCAGGACCGGATCGACGACGGCAAGACCGCCGACGACGGTGTCGGCGGTGATGTCAAGATAAGGTTGCCCGCCCGCACCGGTCACGGTGGAAATCATCAGCCCGTCCGCCTCGCCGTCGAGCGCGGTATGGAACACGACGTCGCCGTTCGGGTTGAAATCCGCGACCTCGGTATGATCCCCCCCCCGGCGTGTCGCCGGTCGGCGGCTCGTCGCCGCGGGCGTCGCTCAGGTTGGCGATCGTTTCACCAAGGAATTCGGAGCCGAAGCCGGCGGCAAAGGCCGCGATGGGCGAGATGGCATAATCCGGAAACGCGCTGCCGTCGACGCCGTTGAAGGCCGTCCGGACGGCCGAGCTGGTCAGGGTGAGGGTGTAATCCGCCCAGTTCCAGGTGCTGCCGCGGAAGCTCTCGACCGCGTTGCCGGAAAAGAACAGGTCGGCCCCCGCGCCGCCCACCAGCGTGTCGATGTCGCCGTTGTTGCGCAGGCCCGGATCGAGCACATCGGCCCCAGCCCCACCTTCGAGGTAGTCGCCGCCCTTGCCGCCATAGAGGATGTCGTTGCCGATGCCGCCATAGCCGAGGTCGCCGCCGCCGTTCATCACGATCAGGTCGTCGCCCTGTTGGCCGTAGACGGTGTCGGTATTGCTGCGGTTGGTCAGAAGAAAGACCTGGTCGTCCCCCGTACCGGCCTCGACGTAGACCGTGTAGTTTGTCGATGGATTCCAGATGTCTTCCTTCAGTATATCGTCCCCGCCGAAAAGATAGGAGGTGAGACTCTCTGTGATCTTTGTTTTTGAAAAATCAATGTCTCTGCCCGTAGCACCCTTGATGAGATCGTAATTGGACAGATCGTTGCCATAGTGGATATAGTTCCAACGGTCTGGATCACTACCGTCTAGCCGCGATTTGATCTTGAAGAAGTCCGGGTTGCCGTCACTGTCGAGAGGTCCGTCCAGGTACGGGTCGGAGTTCAGAATTCCTTGTGCCATCGGCGGTCCCTCGATCCTGTCGTCCCAGACCCGGAAGACCCGCCCATGTTTCGGGGACGGGTCATACCGATGACGTCTGGGTGTGTGTTGCCCGTATTCCATTTCGCGAATACTGTTCGGCTCGGGCGCGGGTCCATTGCGAATTCGTCAACGGATGGGTGGGCAAACCCTTGCGAGAGACCATACTCCACTTGCATCCCGGCGCTCCTTTTGGAATTTGCAGCACATGGACATCAAGGCACTCAGCGATTTTCTCTGCCTCGCGGAAACGCGAAACTTCGGCGTTGCCGCGCGTATGCGCAACATCACCGTCTCGGGCCTCAGCCGGCGGATCAAATCGCTGGAAAACTGGGTAGGGGCCGATCTGGTCGACCGAAGCGCAACGCCGATCGCGCTGACCGAAGCAGGGGACGAGTTCAGAATACTCGCGGCCGAGATCATCGGACACCTGCGCGCGGCAGAAACCGGCGGGCGGCTCAAGTTTCTGCCTGCCCTGTTTCCGCCAAAAGCCCTGACGTCAGGTCTGACAGGTCCACGGACGACGCCGCCGGAACTTGCTTCCATCACCGACAGCCGACCCACACTTGCCATCAAGCCGTTCCACAGCCTGTCCCACAGGCCATTGGACATGGGTTACAGCCGATCACTGACCGACGCCCTGACAAATCATCTGTCACAGTCGCCGTTCATCGAGCCGTTGCCTTCGGATCAGGACAGCGAATACCTCGTCGACGGCTCGCTGATTTGTAACGAGTTGTCGGGCAACGTGACGCTTCAGATGACCCGTGCAAGTACGGCACGCTTGATCCTGTCGCGCAAGTACAAACTGAAGGCGGCACAGTTTGCCGAGGAAATGGACGACATCGCCGCCGATTTCGCCTGGACGATTTCCACGAAGATACGCGGGCAAGTATACGCCACGGCCAAGCGGTGCGAGCCCAAGGACCGGTCCAACCTCGAAAACTATATCTTCGTCCATGAGGCCGTGACCGCGGCTGCCACTCGGTCGGCATCCATTGAGGATGCCATAGCGCACCTGCGGCAACGAGAACCTGACACCTGGTGGACGGATCACATCGCGGCCTATGCCGACCTGATGCGTTGGGCTATGTCGCCCGGTAACCGAGAGCGCCTCCTGAGCGCACGCGCATATGCCGATGCAGCAACGTCGGCCAATCCGGACTTCCACCCGACAAAGATCGCGACGGCCCTGACCGCCTGCCTGATGCGAGAATTCGACCTTGCCGAACGTGCCCTGGACAGGGCGCTGGCGCTTGCTCCCAACGACACGATGAACACCCTGCCCGCCGGGATCATCAACCTGGCGCTCGGCCGCAGCGAAACGGCGCTGGACCTGATCCGAAAGGCGCGGAAATACGAACCCGGTTTGTTGTCTTACTCCTCGGTCTTCGCGGCGGTGGCGCTCTACCAGCTCGGACGCTACCGAGAGGCCGCGGCGGAGATCGACTTGAGGCGGTCGCCCTTTCCGGACGCCATCGCCATACGGCTTGCTGCGCTGGCGCAAGCCGACGCGCTTGAAGACGCGCTGGCGCTAAAGGCCACCCGCAGCTATCTGCTTCCTACGCGCTGGAAGGTCTTCCATCTCGAACGGTTTCCCTTCGCTGACCCTGCAGCAACGGAAAACCTTCGCGAGGGGCTGCAGAAGGCCGGTATAGAAACCGCGCCGTGACAGGAGCGCAAAGCAGCGGTTTTCTGGAAATGCACCCGTCCGCGGGCACTGTTCAATTTCAGTTGGAGCGAGTATGGGCGCCGTGCCTGTGTGACCTTTCGCTATTGCTGCGGTGCGGGATGTTTCTTGGCCAGTTTACATAAACTTAACCTTTCTTGCCCCCCAAGAACACGGTCTGCAAGGTGGTGTCAGACCAATTCTAACCAGTCTCCGCAGGGACAGTGATGCTGTCTCCTATGCCGCGCAGAGACCGCGCCACTCTGCCAGAGCGGCGGTTCGGTTCTGCTTAAAGTGATCTCGTTTGGAGAGGCTGCGATCCTGGTTGAAGTGGTTGAAGACAGAGGAATGGACGGACACGAATTTCTGCAAACTTCGCATCCGACGAAAGCGCTGCATCGCCCGCTCTCGTCGTCGGAATGGCAGGTGTGAGTTCTCAACCCGGTTGTTCAGCCAACGACCACAAGCTTGTCGATCTTCACACCCCAAGTCGCGAATTGCGGCTCGGTATGAAGCAAACCGATCGGTGACCAAAACGTCCGGCGAACCATACCGACGCATCAATTTCCTGAGCATTTTTAATGCAGCGCGCTTGTTGCGCCGCTTCGTGACAACGCTCTCAAGCACCTCACCTTCGTGATCGACGGCCCGCCACAGGTAGTGCCGCTCACCATTGATTTTCACAAAAACCTCATCGACATGCCACTGCCATCGTGAAAAGGCGCGCAGTTGCTGAACACGCCGCCGCCGGATCTCGGAGGCAAACATCGGCCCAAACCTGTTCCACCAAAACCAGATGGTTTCATGACTGACGTCGATGCCACGTTCGTGCAGCAGATCCTCGACATTGCAGAGTGACAGCGGGAACCGCACATAAAGCATCACCGCGAGCCGGATGATCTCGGGGCAGGTCTTGAAATACTTGAATGGGGAACGCTTGGTCATCTTTAGAGACTACGAAAGCCCCCTGCCCGGCTCGAGCGAAGTTCCTCTGACATGACCTTCGCGAGGGTAAGTGGCGGACAGGAAGGGATTCGAACCCTCGAGACGGTCTCCCGCCTACGCACTTTCCAGGCGCGCGCCTTCGACCACTCGGCCACCTGTCCGAGGCGGTGTTTAGAAGAAAGCGTTGGGGGGATGCAAGGGCGATTGTTGGGATATTGTACAAGTTTCGCTCAAAGCTTGCGCATTCGCATCCCAAGCACAAGGAACACGCCCGCGATCACGATCTCCGACACGGCAGCGCCGAGGATCAGCGGTCGAACCACACCCGCCAGCCAGACCTGCCCCCCGGTGGCGGCGACGCCCAGAAACGCCAAGCCGCAGATCAGACACAGCGTGGCAAGAAACCGGCCCGGCTCAAGCTGCCGTGCAAAGATCAGCACCGCACCAAGCGCCAGGACGGCGGGCGCAAAGCGGCGCGCGGGGAAATCCATCCCCGGATCGTAGCTCGCCGCGTAAAACTGGAAATAGCTGTGTGGCGCAATGAACAGTACCAATCCGATCAGATCACGAACGCCCCGACCAGCCAGAAAATCCCGCGGTGCATTATGCCTCCAGCGCGATATTGACCCTGCGGTTCTGCTTGCCCTTGTTCTCGATCTTTCCGAACACCACTCGGCCGATTTCGCCGGTCCGCGCCACATGAGTGCCGCCACAGGGTTGAAGGTCAACCTGATCGCTGCCTTCGCCGATCCGCACAAGACGCACACGTCCGCTACCCCGAGGCGGCTGCACGGACATGGTCTTGACCAGGGTCGGGTTGGCATCCAGTTCGGCATCGGTGATCCAGCTGTCGCTCACCACCAGATCGCGGTCGACCAGTCGGTTCAACGCATCTTCCAAAGCGTCCCGGTCCTCTGGCGGCTCTGGCATCATGAAATCAAGACGCCCCCGCCCCGGCCCGATCGCGCCACCGGTCACTGGAAGAGGGATGACAACCGAAAGCAGGTGCAGGGCCGTGTGCACCCGCATGTGTTTGTAGCGCCGATCCCAATCCAACCGCTGCGCCACATGCGCGCCGACAGGGGGCAGCCGCGACGGCTCTGACGGCACCAGAACACTTTCGCCATTCGGCCCCTTCACCGTCGTCGCAATTGCGAGTGTTGTCCCGTCCCAGTCGATCCAACCGCTGTCACCGGGTTGGCCACCCCCCGTGGGGTAGAACAGTGCCGTATCGACAATGATCCCGCCTTCTTCGGTGTGGCCCAGCACACGGGCAGCCACATCGCGGGCATATGCATCGCTACGATATAGAGCGGTGTCGGCGTCAGTCACTTGAGGGTTCCTCGGGTTCGGCAGGCGGGGTCGACGCGGGGCGCGCGCCGGTCAGGCTTTCGGGGTTGCGCAACCAGATGTCCCGCTGGGCAAATGGAATCTCGATGCCCTCACGCTTGAAGACTTCGGCGATCTGGTGATTAATCTCCGTCCGGACGACATTGATCTGGGTCACGTCATAGAGGATCATCCGCACATCGAAATCGAGCGAATCTGCGCCGAACCCCTTGAAGTGCACAAAGGGTTCCGGGTTCATCAGAACCATCTCGTGGTTGCGAGCAATCTTGTAAAGGACCTCTTCGACTTTGCGGGTGTCGGTGCCATAGGCGACGCCCACGTCGACCACCAGACGCCCCAGCGTGTTGCCACGGGTGTAGTTGGTCACCGAAGTCGACACCAGATCGGCGTTCGGCACGATCACTTCTGTCCGGTCAAAGGTTTCGATCCGCGTGGATCGGACAGAGATGTCGCGTACCGTACCATGCTGTCCGTTGACCTCGATCCAGTCACCTTCGGAAATCGGCCGTTCGATCAGAAGGATGATCCCCGATACAAAGTTCTGAACGATGTTCTGAAGGCCGAAACCGATACCGACTGACAACGCACCGGCAACGAAGGCCAGTGCTGTCAGGTCGATCCCCGCCGCCGTGATCGCGATGATGGCCGACAGGAAGATCCCCAAATACCCGGTGCCGGAGACAATCGCGGTCTGCCCCCCTTTGTCGAGCCGGGTCTTGGGTAGAACCGATCCGCGCAACCCACTCTGCAGCAAGCGGGTCAGGATGTAGCCGATCACGAAAACAAGGGCGAAGGTCAGGAAGTCGGTTGGCGAAATCCGCGTTTCCCCAAACGAGTACCCCGCTTGGAACCGCGACCAAAGTTCGGTCAGGTCCGCCACTCGCGCGCCCGAAATCAACGCCAGAACGGGCAAAGCGACCAATGTAAGTACAGAGCCCGACAACACGGGCAGCAGGCTTTGTTTTTCATCAAGCTCGTGCCCGGTGATCAGATGATAAAGATCCCGGGTCAGCCGCTGCAGGATAAGCAGCAGCGCAAACAGTCCCAAGGTCAGAATCGTCGGAAAGATCAGCCCTTCGGCAATGTTGAAATAGCCGATTGCCGACAGGATCGGCCCGAACACGCCGACCAGCATCGTCCCCTGCCCGGCAAGCCGTGCCAGTCGCGACGGGAAGGTCAATTGTTGCGTTTCGTCGGACGGCTCCGCTTCCGGATCAGGCTGTGGCCCGGTGCGACGCAGGATTTGTCCCAGCCGGAATAGAATCAACCCGCACAGCAGATGAATGACAAAGCCGACAACCGCACGGGTCTCGCTTGTCCATTCTCCTGTCTCGAGCATGTAGGTAAACAGCGCGTTCAGAGCCAGAAGCCAGGACAGGGAATTCACATAGTACCGCGCTTCGGTTCGACGCTGCTGCGACAGCGCAATCGTATTGATGCTGTCGTCGCTCGAGAAGGTTTCCGCCGCCAGCCAACGCGCAACAAGCACGACGAAGAGCATGAAGGGCAGAACGAAAATGATCTGGGTGCCTCGAGTCCCCAATAACCCACTAGTCGTCAGCGCCAGAACAAAAAGCAGCAACCCAACCGTCGGAAGCGTCAGCCGCAACAAAGACAGTAAGGAACTCCAGACACCCGTGCCCCGCTGCGTCTTTGACCGCAGCCATACCCCCAACCGATCGATCAGTTTGGGCGCGCGGAACAGCAAGAGCAGCGCGACCGCGATCAGCAGCAAAATCACCGGCAACTGATCCTGAGCCGACTTGCGCAGGTCTTCATTATTCCAGTTCGTCGTGACTTCAGCTGTAATTTCTTCGATCGGATCGAAGAGATTGGCAATCGCCGGCGCCCAAAGCCGAGGATTGAGCGGGCCTTCATCGCGACGCAACAAGCGTTCGGTTTCACGCGCGCGGATGATTTCGTCGATGGCAGTGATCAACCCGTCTGCACGGCTATAGGCCTCTTCGGCACGCAAAAGCGGTGCTTGTACCTCGTTGATCTGACGCTGCAAATCCGCGCGTCGTTGCACAATCTCTTCGGGCTCTTCCCCGCTTTCAGGCGGGGCTCCCAATGCGGCGAGCTGCGATTGCAGCGTGGTAAGCCGGGGATCACCAGCATCGTGCAAGGCGAACAGCTGATCCCGAAACGACGACAGCTCGGTCCGCAGGCGCTCAAGGTCATCCGTGGACGTTTCGGCGGCATCAATAGCCTGCTCCACACGCGAGGCAACTTCCTCCCATGCGTCGTAATTCATTGATGCGCTCTGCGCCCAGACAGCAGAAGCCACGATCAAGAAAGATAGGATCGCCGCCCGAAGTGCTGTGAAGAGCCGCGTCATACGTTCTCGAAAACCGTGGGAATATCGAGCGGGGCCTTATCCATCCACTGCGGAACCGGAAGACCCTTTTCCTTCAGGAAGGTGGGGTTGAACAACTTGGACTGGTACCGCGTGCCATAATCACAGAGGACGGTGACGATGGTGTGGCCCGGCCCCAGTTCGCGCGCAAGGCGCATGGCACCCGCGATGTTGATCCCCGAAGACCCGCCAAGGCAAAGTCCCTCGTCGGCCAGTAGATCAAAGACGATCGGCAGCGCCTCGTCATCCGGGATCTGGTAGGCATAATCCGGTTTGAACCCTTCGAGGTTCGCCGTCACGCGGCCCTGCCCGATCCCTTCGGTGATCGACCCACCTTCGGATTTGAAGTCGCCAGTCGTGTAATAGGAATAAAGCGCGGCCCCCATCGGATCGGCCAGACCGATTTTCACGCCTTTGGGCTGCAATGCTTCGGCAACGCCCGCCAATGTGCCGCCAGAGCCAACCGCACAGATGAACCCATCCACCTTGCCGTCGGTCTGCTCCCAAATCTCGGGACCAGTGGTTTCGATATGGGCCTGTCGGTTCGCAACGTTGTCGAACTGGTTTGCCCAGATCACACCCTCATTGCTGCGCCGTGCCATTTCCTCGGCCAGACGTCCGGAATACCGCACGTAGTTGTTCGGGTTCTTGTAGGGAGCCGCCGGAACCTCGACCAACTCCGCCCCCGCGAGGCGCAGCATGTCTTTCTTTTCCTGGCTCTGGGTTTCAGGGATCACGATCACCGTCTTAAAGCCCATCGACGCGCCCACCAACGCCAGACCGATGCCGGTATTGCCAGCTGTGCCTTCCACGATCGTGCCACCGGGTTTGAGCGTACCCTTCGCGATCGCATCCTTGATGATGTACAGCGCCGCGCGGTCCTTAACCGACTGGCCAGGGTTCAGAAACTCCGCCTTACCAAGAATGGTGCACCCAGTCGCTTCGCTGGCCTTACGCAGCTTGATCAAAGGAGTGTTGCCGACAGCCTCGGCCAGTTCGCCCGCAAAACGCATGGTATCCCCTGTGAGATGTGTTTTTTTCAGGGTGTAGGCCCGCAGGCCGCGGAACTCAAGCCGAGGCGCGCAATCTGCTGCGCTCTGCCGCCAGCCAATACAGCATCATGATCAGTGGCCCCGCATTGATCTCACCGCTTTGAACCAGCGCCATCGCGGTGTCGAACGGCATGACGTGGCTGCAAATATCCTCATGTTCGGCTTCAACGCCGTTGGTCGATGCGCTGTAGTCCGAAAGATCCACAACCCCAAGAAAACAATGGAAAAACTCAGTGGAGTATCCAGGAGATGCATAGACCTGAACCATCGGCTCCAATGCCCCGAGGTGAAGGCCGCTCTCTTCCATCGCCTCTCGCCGTGCCGTGTCAGCTGGGTCTTCACCCGCATCCACCAACCCCGCAATCGGTTCGAAAACCCACGGTTGCGGGTCCTTTCGCCATAAAGGGCCAAAACGCAATTGTTCGATCAGAAGAATGTGATCCGTCGCGGGATCATAGGGCAGAACCAGAGCCGCATCGAACGCCAGAAACGCTTCGCGCGTCACACGCGGGGTTCGGTTTCCATCAAATCGCCGGTGATCAAACTCGAATTCCGCCAACTCGAAGAACCCGCGATACCCTTCCAAACGATCATGAACGCTGACATCGCCCGCCTCGGTTCGATGGCGCCGTGTCGTCGGCCCAGCCCCTTCCCGTGCCAGCATCCGCGACCAATGCCGCGCCATCAGGAATGGCCGAAGGCTGGCGGCGGTCTCTGCATCATATCGCGCCCGACGCGCCATGACGTCACGCGCTGCCCCAACAGCCATTTCACCCCAACCGCGCACCCAATCGCCCAATACCCAATCCGCACCACGCTGCTGGTCTTGCGACATCGGATAGAAACACAGTGCACGGACAGGTCCGGCGTCAGTGGCAACAGTGACTTCGCTCAAATGATAAGAAAACGCGCCTTCATAATAACTTAGCCGCGCCTCCTCATCTTCCGTGACAGCATCCAGAATGACCCCCTGCGCCGCGTGTCCGGGCACCTTGGCAATCATCGGATAAGGTTGGTCCTTGACCCAATAGACGGCGTGATCTGGCAAGGCACCAACCGTCAAACGGTCAGACAGCAATTCCGAAGAACTGCCCAACACGGCTTCCAGCAGTGGAATGTGGCACAGGGTGCCGTAGAAAAACAGCTTGGACAAAACGGATTACTTCCAGCGCCGCGCCGCGTATTCCGCGAAATAGCCTGTAAGAAGCGCACCGATTAGCAGGGTCGAAATCATCATCGGATTGATGAGCAACCCGGCATATTCAATGCCGATCTCGAATATCGCCGAAAACGCCTCAACCGGCCCATCATACCGCCGTTTCATCGACAGGTTGAACATCTCAAGGCTGGCGTGCACAAAGATGCACCAAAAAAGCAAAGCAGCCACACCGGTCAACCCATTGGCAATGGCATCCCTGGTTCCCCGCCCAGCCCGATTGCCCACAACGATCCAACCTACAAACGCACCGATCACGGCGTTGTAGATCGAGAAATTGCCGAAATATGTGCTGGAAGGCAGAAGAGTCTTGACGACTTCCGATGCAAGATACCCCAAAGCGGCGAGGCAGAGAGCTGCAACGGCTTTGGCGGCGGTGGGCATTTAGCTTGGTCTCGTAATGGTGATCTGCGTCACATCGCAGTTTCCGCTATGGAAAGTCGCCGCGCAAGAGGTGAGATAAAAATTCCACATGCGGCGAAATCTTTCGTCGAAGCCAAGCTTGGCCACCTGATCCCATTTCTCGTTGAACGTCTCGTGCCAGCGCCGCAGCGTCTGGCTATAGCTTTCCCCAAACTCGATCGACCGCGCCACGTCTAGACCCGCGGCCTCGATTTCCTTCCGCAACACATTGGGGCTAGGTAGCATTCCGCCGGGGAAGATATATTTCTGAATAAAATCAACGCCCCGATTATAAATTTCCCAACGCGCGTCTTCGACTGTAATGATTTGCAACGTCGCGTGCTTGCCGGGTTTCAGGCAATTCTTCACCGATTTGAAATAGGTCGGCCAATACTTCTGGCCCACCGCTTCAAACATTTCGATCGACGCGATGCCGTCATATTGGCCTTTTTCATCGCGGTAATCCTGCAGCTTGAATGTCACACGATCAGACAAACCGGCCCGCGAAATCCGGTCCACCGCGTACTTATATTGCTCCTCACTGATGGTCAGGCCGGTGACTTTGAGCCCCCGTTCCTTGGCGGCATATTCGGCAAATCCACCCCAGCCACAGCCGATTTCCAAGACATGATCGCCAGGCTGCGCGCCCATCTGATCGACCATACTTTTATACTTGGCAATCTGAGCCTTTTCCGTACTTTCCTGACCGCTTTCGAACAGGGCAGAGGAATAGGTCATCGTATCGTCCAGCCAAAGCGAATAAAAATCGTTGCCTAGGTCGTAATGGTAACTGATGTTTTTCTTCGCTTGGCGTTTGGAATTGGATTGCATCCAGAACCGCATCTGCTCGTACCAGCGAATAAACTTCATCCCCGGAAAGCCGTCATAGACTTCGTTATTGTCGCCATGCACGAAATCCATGAACGCTTGCAAATCCGGCGTGCTCCACCAGCCTTCCAGATAGGCATCGCTGAAACCCAGATCCCCGTCGCGGATCAGCCGTGCAAACAGATCACTGTTGTGAACATGAACCTCTGCTACCGGCCCCGGCTCCTTGCCTTCAGCCCGAAAATGGCGACCGTCCGGCAGAATGAAATCAATCCGTCCCTTTTGCAGCCTGTCTGCCATCGCAAAGACCTGAGCGAAATAGCGCGGCAAATTGGATTGAGTTTCGGTGGATGTCAGGATCATGCAAGCCTTCCACTGTCTAATGCAAATGACACTAGCCAAAGCCCCCCGAGCCAGGCAAGTGTTAACCCAAGGTAGTCCCCATCCGGCAAAGGCAAGACGGAACTGACGTTAAGTCACGGATTTTGTTCACCTTGCGATGAATTCTTAGCTATCGCCAAACCGGCGTCAGAAATCCCGGTTCTCATAGGCCGAGAGCGCACGCTGGCGCCCCTGATCCGGCCCGACGATTGGGTCGGGATATGCATCCTCGGCAGACATCGACCACGAACGCGGAATTGCCTTGAAATAGGCCAGCGCGTCTTCATGCGGCGCTCTGTACTCTTCGGCGATCCACCGGCTCACGTAATCCCGATCCTTGTCGAACTTGTCGAGCTGCGTCACCGGGTTGAACACCCGAAAATAGGGTGTGGCATCCGGGCCAGACCCCGCCGACCATTGCCACCCCATCGCGTTCGACGCCGGATCCCAGTCGATCAGACAGTCCTCAAACCACCGCAGGCCAATCTGCCAATGACACATCAGGTGCTTTGTCAGATAGCTGGCGACGATCATCCGGCCGCGGTTGTGCATCCGCCCGGTGACATACATCTCGCGCATCGCTGCATCGACAAAGCGGATGCCGGTGCGCCCCTGCTTCCAAGCCTTGACCTCGGCCTTCCGCTCATCCTCGTTCCACGGGAAGGCAGCCCATTCCTCGCGCCAATTGGCACTCAGAATACGCGGCGTGTGCCACATCAGGTGATAGGCAAACTCACGCCAGACCAGCTCTTTCAGAAAGGTCTCTGCCCCCGCTTTACCCTCTTCCATCGCGCGCTGACCCGCGTGCCAGCACTGCGCCGGGCTGATCTCGCCCAGCGCAAGGTTCTCCGACAGGTTCGACGTGCCATCCACCGCCGGAATGTCCCGCGTCCGGTCATACTGCGCCACCTTGCTCGCCATGAATGCGCCCAGCCGGGACTGCGCCGCCTGCTCACCCAACTGAACAAAGGGGCGTACCACGTCCGCCCCCCGGTTCATCGCCGCACCAAGCGCCCAATCCTCCAGCGCCTCGCTCTCGGGCCAGGCCTCCGGCGCGGGCAATGACGACGGTGCCGCCAACGACGCTTCCACCGCCCGGTCGCGCACCGACTTCCAGAAGGGCGTGTAAACCTTGTAGAAGTCGCCCTGCTTCGTCTCCACGGTCCACGGCTCGAACAACAGGTGCCCGGCAAAGCTCCTGGCCTCGACACCCGCCTCCTTCAACACCGCCTTCACATCGGTATCCCGCTCAACCGAAGCCGGATCATAGGCCCGCTGCCAATAAACCGCCCCCGCCCCAAGTTCCTGCGCCAGCGCCGGGATCACCGCGCGCGCATCGCCTGACCGAAGAATCAACCGGCTGCCTTTGCTCGCCAACGTTTCCGCAAAATGCCCCAGCCCAAGGCTCAGCCGCCACTTTGGAGCGGCCCCTAAATCATCCACCAGATCGTCCCGCAGAAACACAGGAATGACCGGCCCGCCGCGCGCCACCGCTGCCGTCAAAGCTGCGTGATCGCTCAGCCGCAGGTCGCGCCGGATCCAGACCAGTGTCGGAGATGTCATCTGCTGCCCCTCAGAAAAGCGTTTTCCCGCGACCTAGCCGCGCAGCGTCAAAGGTCAAACACACCAAGGGTCTTCTCTGTTTCAAAAATACCTCGGGGGAGTCCGCCGCAGGCGGACGGGGGCAGAGCCCCCTACAGCACCGCGTCCAAAGCCTCGATCGCTTTCGCCACTTCAGCTTCCGACGTGTAATGCACGAAGCTCAAGCGCAGCACGCCCTTGTTCATCTCCACACCCATCGCCTCGAGCGCACGTACCGCGTAGAAATCCCCGCCGCCGCACATGATCCCATGCTGGGCCAGCTCGGCGGCCACATCTTCGCCCGGGCGGTTCAGCGCCAGCGCCACCGTGGGCGCGCGTACAGACGCATCGGCCGGCCCGATCAGACGCACGGAATTGCGGTCCTTCACCGCATCCAGCAACGGCTGCAAAAGAGCCACCTCATGCGCCCGCATGACATCATGCACCCCATGCGCGGACACCCCATGATGTGCCGCCAGCGCATCCATGTAATCCGCCATCCCGGCACAGGCCGCCACCTGCGCATGATCCGGACCCGCAGGCGTAAACCGTTTGAAAAGCGTATCCGCGTTGAAATAGTGACCCTGGTTCGGCAGGAGCTGCCCCAACCCGCGCCGCATCACCATGATGCCCTGATGGGGGCCATAGGTCTTGTAGCTTGAGAACAGATAGATATCCGGGCCAAGTTCACCCACATTGACGAAGCCGTGCGGCGCATAGCTCACCCCATCCACACAGACGAACGCGCCTGCGGCATGGCACATCGCGGTGATGTCCAGAACCGGGTTGATCTCACCAACCACGTTCGAGCAATGCGGGAAACAGACCAGCCGGACACTCTCGTCCAGCAGGTTCTCCAGTTCATCCGTGTCCAGATGCCCGGTGTCCGGGTCCACTTTCCATTCCCGAACCTCGATCCCTTCATCCGCCAGCCGCCGCCACGGCCCGGTATTGGCCTCGTGATCCTGATTGGTGACGATGATCACCTCACCGGGTTTCAGAAACTGCCGGAACGCCTGCGCCAGCACATAGGTGTTCTGCGTGGTCGACGGCCCAAAGCTCACCTCGTCCGTTTCGACACCCAACAGCGCCGCCATCCGCGACCGCGCCTCGTCCATCTCTTCCCCACCCAGACGTGACGCCTCATAGGGCGCATAAGGCTGCACCTTCCGCTCGCGGTAGAAGCGTGTCAGCCGGTCAATCACCTGACCACAGGTATAAGAGCCGCCCGCGTTCTCGAAAAACGCCTGCCCTTGAAGCGAAGGCTCGGAAAAGGCCGGAAACTGTGCCCGGACGAAGTCGATATCAAGCATATGGATCTCCCTTGCGGGCAAGTGACCCCGCCGAGCGCGCAGGGTCAAGAGACCGGACACAGAAAACCCCGCCCCGGCACACGCCGGGACGGGGCGCGATGATCCGATCCGATCAGCTCAGAGCGCGCGGCGCTCCGCAAGCAGACCTTTCCAGATCGCCCAGCACATGATGAGCAGCACGACCGTGAACGGCAGACCGGTGGAAATCACCATGGATTGCAGCGACTGCAAACCGCCCGCCGACAGCAGCAGAACGATGGCCACGGCGCCCTCGAAGATGCACCAGAACACCCGCTGCGGCACCGGCGCATCGACCTTGCCCCCTGCCGTGATCGTGTCGATCACAAGCGACCCCGAATCCGAGGAGGTCACAAAGAACACGATCACAAGGATGATGCCGATAAAGCTGGTGATTCCCGCCAATGGCAGTGCATCCAGCATCTTGAACAGCTTCAATTCAAGCGGAGCTTCCTGCGCCGCCGTGTATCCGTCCTGCACAACCTGCTGGATCGCCACGCCGCCAAAAACCGACATCCACAGCACGCAGACCAGTGACGGGATGAGCAGCACGCAGATGACGAACTCGCGCACGGTGCGGCCCCGGCTGACGCGGGCGATGAACATGCCTACAAACGGCGACCAGCTGATCCACCACGCCCAATAGAACGAGGTCCAGCCCTGGCTGAAGTTGACATCCTCCCGGCCCACCGGGTTCGACAGTGCCGGCAGGTATTGCAGATAGGCAGCAAGATAATCGACAAAACCTGTCAGGATGGCCAGCGTAGGCCCGGCAAACAGCACAAACAGCAGCAGAAGTGCTGCCAGCCCCATATTGATCTCCGACAGAACCTTCACCCCGCCATCCAGACCGCGCACCACCGAAATCAGCGCGACGGCCGTTATGGCCGAGATCAGGATCACTTCGGTGGTCGAGCCAATCGGCACGCCGAAGAGTTCGTTCAGACCGGCATTCGCCTGCGTCGCGCCAAAGCCCAGCGATGTCGCCAGACCGAACAGCGTGGCAAACACCGCCAGAATGTCGATCACGTGGCCCGGCCAGCCCCAGACACGGTCACCCAACAGCGGATGGAACGCCGACCGGATCGTCAGCGGCAGACCCTTGTTGTAGGAAAACAGCGCCAGCGCCAATGCCACCACGGCATAGATGGCCCAAGGGTGCAATCCCCAGTGAAAGATCGTCGCTGCAAAAGCCAGACGGATGGCGGCCTGCTCGTCCCCGGCAGCCGCCCCCAAAGGTGCCCAGTCCGTGCGCACGCCTCCATCCGCCGCCGTGCCCCCCATCGATGAACCGAAGTGGCTCATCGGCTCGGACACACCGTAGAACATGAGTCCGATGCCCATGCCTGCGGCAAACAGCATCGCAAACCAGCCCACATAACTGTAATCCGGCGTCGCCTCCGCACCGCCAAGCCGCACTGATCCAACCGGCAAAACGATCAGCAGCAGGCAGAACAGCACAAATATGTTCGCCGACCCGAGGAAGAACCAGTCAAATCCCTTGGTGACCGCGCTGAACATCCAGCTGAACGCGGCCCCGGCCTGTTCCGGAAGCGCCAGCGTGTAGAAGACGAAGGCAATGATGCTGATCCCGGACACCAGAAAGACCGGGTTATGAATATCAAGCCCGAACGGCCCGATCTGTGTTTCGATATTGTCCTGACCGATCTCGTAGTCGGTCTCAATGATCTGGGACGTCCCCTCCGGTTCGGGTATCCCCTGATTTGCTGAAGTGTCGGCCATGAACAGGCCCCCCTGATTGAATTACTCTGTGATTATGTCGCGTGACCTACGCCTGAAACCGGCTTCGGTTCCCCTCTGGCGCTAGCGCACCACCATGACGGACACCTTTGCCCGCCGCGCCACCGTCCCGCCATTCGATGGCCAGACATAGTCCGACAGGTTGGGTATATGGCTTGCCATGACCACCAGATCGGCCCCGGTATCCTCGATCGCCCTGAGCAGAGTCGGATCAAGGTCCACCGCAGGGTCATGGCTCGTCAGCGCCAGCCCTTCCGAGGGCACCCCGGTGGTCTCGGCCTGAGAAGCGGCAAAGCTCTCCATCTTTCGGGCGAATTCCTGCGGCGTGTGTGCCACCGATCCCGGCGTCGCCGCCGACACCCCGACATAGACAAGGCTCGCACCGTAGCGCTGCGCCAGATCGGCGGCACAACGCAGCGCGCGGTCAAGCTTGTCTGCATGCGCCAGGTCGACGGGCACCATGATTTTTTTGAACACTCTCGTCCCTCCTGCGTGTCTTGCCAGAATGCCTGGCATGCTGGACTTCGGGGTCAGAGGATGACGGGCGACCCCCGTCTTTTTAGTTTGCCTGCTGGCCCCCGGTTGCGGTGCCTATGGACTCCGCAATGATCCAACCCTAAACGGAACCGCCGCCCCGATGCAAATCGGAGCGGCGATCCATGTCGTTTTTGCGACATTCGACTCTCGCGAAATACCCTTAATTCAAAGGGTGATTTCGGCGTATCTGTCTCGAAATGGTCGTTTTCAGACCGCGCCTCGCGAAGACCTCCCGTCAGCCAGCCGCGACGTCGACCACAACCCGGCCTTTGACCTGCCCCTTCAGAATATCTGCCCCAAGCTTCGGCAGATCGGCCAGCGTCGCCGGTGTCACCATCGCGTCCAGCTTGTCCATCGGCAGGTCTTTGGCAATCCGCTGCCACGCGCGGACGCGGTTGTCATAAGGCTGCATCACGCTGTCGATG
Organism: Alphaproteobacteria bacterium; assembly: GCA_030425145.1. Lineage (GTDB taxonomy): Bacteria > Pseudomonadota > Alphaproteobacteria > Rhodobacterales > Rhodobacteraceae > Marivita. Next base: position 32,703 of record JAUHVK010000003.1, read on the forward strand.
CCCAGCAGGTTCACACCTCGCAGCAGGAACGGAATCACCGTCGCCGGCAGGTTTGCACCACCCGCCAGACCGACGGCAGCCACCGACGCGCCGTATTCCATCTGACCCAGCACACGGGCCAACATCGCGCCGCCCACGGCATCAACACAGCCACCCCAGGTCTCGGACTCCAGCGGCCGCTTCACGGTCTCGTTGATCTCTTCCCGCGCCACGATCTGCGTCGCGCCCAGCGATTCCAGATAGGCAGCCTGCTCTGGCCGCCCGGTGACCGCCGCCACTTTATGGCCGAGATTGGCCAGGATCGCCGTCGCGACCGATCCGACACCGCCCGCAGCACCTGTCACCAGAACCGGACCCGGCTTGATGCCGTGATCCTCCAGCGCCATCACGGCCAGCATCGCGGTAAAGCCCGCCGTACCCACAGCCATCGCCTGACGGGTGTCCATCCCATCGGGCAACGGTACCAGCCAATCGGCCTTGACCCGCGCCTTCTGGGCATAACCACCCCAATGCGCCTCACCGACACGCCAGCCGGTCAGAACCACCTTGTCACCCGGCTTGTAGCGGTCGTCATCCGACGACTCGACTGTCCCGGCAAAGTCGATCCCCGGAATATGAGGATACTTGCGGACAAGCCCGCCCCCCGGCCCGATGCAGAGCCCGTCCTTGTAGTTCACCGTCGAATACTCGACCGACACCGTCACCTCGGCGTGAGGCAGATCCTCGAGACCGATCTCTTCCACCGCCGCAGATGTCTTGCCGCTCTCTTCGTCCTTGCGGACCATCAATGCCTTGAACATGCCTTGCTCCTTTTCATCTTGTCAAAAACTCCGGGAAGCGTGACGGGCTAATCCCTCACGCCCCAGCTTCATCGCGCTTAAAGCCAGAAGGTCTCCCAGACCTGTGCCGCGCGTACCTCGTTCGGCAGCACGACATCGAGGTCGGTGCCTTCGTCCCAATGGGTCATCCGCACCATGCCGATGGCGACGTTGGTGTTGAAATCCGGCGACCATGCCGCGCTTGTCACCTGTCCCACCTGTTTGTCGCCCGACATCAGCGGCCACGGACGGTCACAGATCGGCACGCGGTCCCCATGAATCTCGATCGCCCGGATTTGCCGGATCGGCCCTTCCTGCGCCACCCGCAGCAGCGCATCACGCCCCACGCAACCAATGGCGGTTTGCGTGTTGCAGAACTTGCCCAGCCCACATTCATGCGGGGTGTTGTTATCGGTCATGTCATTGCCGTAGCTCAGCAACCCGCCCTCGATCCGCTCGATCAGGTTGGGGCAGCCCGCATGGACATCCAGATCCTTGCCAGCCTCCATCAGCGCATTCCACAGCGGCATACCCAGATCGCTGCCCTCCACGTAGATCTCGAACCCGCCCTGCCGCGAATAGCCCGACCGCGCGACCGCCAGAGACCGGCCCTGGAAGTCGAGCATCTTGTAACGGAAGAACCGGATGTCCCGCACCTGATCGCCAAACACCCGCGCCATCAGGTCGTCGGATTTCGGCCCCTGCACCGCCAGCGGCGACACGTCCGGTTCATCCACCAGCACATCCAGCCGGAACCCGTAGGCCAGCCCTTTCACCCAATAAAGCAAATCGCTGTCGGCAATCGAAATCCACCACCGATCCTCGGCCAGTTTCACCGCCACCGGATCGTTGAGCATCCCCCCGGTCTCATCGACGATAGGCACATAGAAACACTGCCCCGGCAGCATCGACCGCAAATCGCGCGGCGTCAGCATCTGCATCAACCGCCCGGCATCCGGTCCGCGCAGCTCGACCTGCCGTTCGCAGGCCACATCCCAGACCTGCACCGCATCTTTCAGATGGCGGTAATCTTCTTCCACCGACCGGAAGACCGTCGGCAGAAGCATCCGGTTGTACACCGTATACGCCTTAACTCCGGCGGCCTCATTGCCCTCGGAGAACGGGGTCCGGCGTACCCGCCGGGACGGAGAAATCATAGCCATGCGCACACCTCATGCACAGAACTCGGGATGGTGGGTGGGGCGACGCGCAGCGCGCGAGCGCCGTCCAGCAGACCGATGGGTTACAACCAAGGCCCGTCTTCGGGCATAAAAAGGATATCGGTGACGGGGGCCGAGGCGCCCGCCGCAGTCAGCATCGCGTGGATCTGTCCACGATGATGGGTTTGGTGATTGAACAGATGCGTCACACACAGATCGAAAGGGTGCTCAAATTCCCGGTCCATCATCACCGACCGCCACTTGACCACACTCTTGAGATCGACAGCGTTCAGCTTTTCTGCCCAATGCAGCAGGCGCGCGTCAGTCTTATACCGCTCACCGGCCCAAGCAGCCGGCGTCGGTGTCAGGGTCAGATGATCCCCATCCGGCGCCTCTCCGGCACCCAAACGCGCCATCCACTTGCGGTCGGCCCACAGAATGTGGTTCGCCGTGTTGAAGATCGACCCGAAAAACGCCTTCCGATCCTTGCGCAACTCTGCATCGGACAACGTGTCGAAGGCGGCGCGCAGCTGTTTGTTCTGCCACGCATTGTACCGCGCCATCTCCACGCAATACTCCGGGAACACCCGCATCTTACTTCGGCCCGTGCCAATCGATTGGGCAGATCTCGGCCGACTTGCCTCCGAAATCCCAGATCCGGCCATAGTCGCGCACCTTGGACTTGGTCCCGCGCGCGGCAATGATGTCCGGCCCCATCCAGTATTTGGAGTTGGTGATCATCACCGGATGATCCGGGCTCGCGCCGTCGATCATCTCGATCTCACCCTGAATCTTGCGTCCGATATAAAGCCCACGCTTCTTGCCATCGCGGACGATCTCGACCTTCTCGCGCTCGGCCCCAACGATGTCGCTCACCAGCATGGTGAAAAGGCCGGTTGTACCGCCCGCCGCACCGCTGAAGATTTGCAGCAGCCCGTTATAGGCTTTGCCGCTTGCGCGCTCATCGACATAGGCCGCAACCTTCCAGCCGCCCTCGGCCATCCGCCCGGGGATCTCGACCATCAGCCCGACATTCAGACCGGCGAGGCTTTCGCCTTCGTAGTGCCCCTCATCGATGGCAATCGCCATCCACGCATAGCAATGCCCCTCGGTCGGAGGATGCGCACCAAGGCTGACCACGCAGGGACAGAACACTGTACACGAGCAGTTGAGGAACAACTCGCCCTTGATGGCCCACTCGGTCGGCGTCATGCGGCGCCGCTTGGGGTTGTCCATCCGCTGGTCGATCCTCTGGCTGACCGGCAACCGGTCCGCGTCGGGGCGTCTCTTTACGGCCATCTTATCCTCCCATCACAACGGGCCAGCCAATCACCGCGACTCCCGCCGCAATCAGCAAAACCCCCATCGGTTTCGTTGTATAATGCCCGATCTGGGGCAATTTTTCGATCACCATGAACAGTGTCGCCAGACCCATCCACGCAAGGTTCATTACGCCGCCGACAAATCCAAGCGCCATGAAGCCCCAGCAGCAGCCGACACAGAATGCACCAAGGCCAAGCCCCATACGCAAACCACCGTCGAACCCGGTTTTCCAGCGCGTCAGGAAATAGGTCATCGGGCTGTGGCACACGCCGTGGCACACTTCCTTGGCGCGGGTGAACTGGAACGCGCCGACGGCGATCAGCAGACCGCCCTGGAACAGCACGCTGCGCCCGATGCCCAGCATGTCGATCACTCCGCCGAACAAAAGCGCCAGTTGTACCGCCGCGATCAAAGCAGCAAAGGCGGCCCAGACGACGAAATAGCCCAGCAGCACACCCCACCAGCCGATCCGGGTGCCATTGGCGCTGACCATCAGGTCTTCATAGGCGCGCAAGGTCGGCACCATGGTCGGCAGCATCATCGCCGCCATCATCACCGCCCACATGGCAAAGAGTGGTCCGAACTCCGCCATCGGCATGTGCATGTCCATGCGCGGATCCATGTTGCGCATGGTTTCTCCCATCGGGCCGGGGCGACCAAAAAGGTCCAGATCCATACCGATGGCCATCATGTAGAGGAACACCCAAGCCACAAGAATGGCGGCAAAGAACGACAGCCATCCGATTGTGCGCAATGTCCCCTGCATGCGGGATACTCCAAGACTCAGCTTGACGCCATGAATGTCAGACAATTAAATGTCTGACAAATGAAAAATCAAACCTCGACCCCCAGCCTCTCTGCCACACTCGCCGATACCATCCGCGCGGATATCGTCGAAGGCCGACTGCTTGTGGGCGACCGCCTACCGTCCGAGGCGGAACTCGCGGAACAACATGGCGTGTCCCGCGCCACCGTCCGCGAGGCGCTGAAACGGCTTGCCGCGCAATCGCTGATCCGCACCGAACGCGGCGCGTTTGGCGGGGCTTTTGTCAATCACCTGTCATACGAGGAAGCCCGCGCGCAGCAGGTCACGACCTCCACCCTTCTGCTGGGCATGAACGCCATCAGCTTTCAGGTCGCCTGTGAAGCCCGCTATGCGCTGGAGCGCAGCTGCACGTCACTGGCCGCAGAACGGCGCACCGACGCCCTGCTCGACACGATGCGGAAAGAGATCGAGACCCAATCGGCCCCCGACCTGTCAGACGAGGCGTTCTGCGCCTCTGACGTGGCCTTCCACCGTGCGCTGGTCGATTGCGCGGGCAACGAAGTGCTCAGCTATCACCTTGCCGGAAGTGTCGAGGCGATGCAGCCGCTGATGAACATGATCACCTTCACAGCGCGCAGCCGGGCCGAAATCATCGACCTGCACCGCGCCATTGTGAGCGGGTTGGAAAGGCGGGATGTGGCGTCGGTCGACCGTGCACTTGCGACGCTTGAAGCCTATACGATCACATTGGGTCAATCGGTGCTCAAGGCCCGCGCCACGCGCTGAGCGGGTTATCCCAGCAGCGCCAGCCCCGGGAAGGTCTCCAGCAGCCAGAAGGCGAACGAGGTGAACGCGCCTGTCACCAGCGCGATACCGACGATCACCAAGAGCGCACCCATCGCCAGTTCGATCTTGTGCATGTGTTTCTTGATGCGGTTCATCAGCCCCATCGCACGGGTCATGAACATCGCTGCCAGCAGAAACGGAATGCCCAACCCCGCAGCGTAGACGCCCAGCAACACCGTGCCACGGGTCACCGAAGCCTCAGATGCCGCCAGCGACAGGATTGCGCCAAGCTGCGGTCCGATGCAGGGTGTCCAGCCAAAGGCAAAGGCAACGCCCAAGACATAGGCCCCAAACGCCGACCCACCGTGGTCCCCAGCTTCCAGTCGCTTTTCCGTGTCGAGAAACGGGATGCGAAAGACGCCCAGAAAATGCAGCCCGAACAGGATCACGACCACGCCGGACGCTTTCGCCAGTTGCGTCTGATAATTCAGGAAAAACGCCCCGAACGCGGACGCCGTGAATCCCAACAGGATAAAGATCGTCGACAGACCCAGCACAAAGAACAGCGCCGAAATCACGGCCTTTCTGCGCCCCGAGCCGCCCTGCTCCATATCAGCCACGCTCACGCCCGACATATACGCCAGGTACGGCGGCACGATGGGCAGCACACAGGGGCTGAGGAACGACAACGCCCCCGCCACAAGCGCGATGCTCATAGCCGGAAACAGAGCCGCGTCGATGATCTGGAATTCCAACATGTTCCCGACATATGCCAAGCCTTGGGCGCTGTCACGCGACGCGCGGTCACATCCTTGTGCCAAGCCAGTGGACAGTGGCCACAGGGCAGCCTAAATCCCGGGCATGAGTGAAGAATTGGATGCCACCGGCCTCTTGTGCCCCCTACCTGTTCTCAAGGCGCGCAAGCGCCTGATGGGCCTGCCGTCGGGCAGCGAATTGCATGTGCTGACGGATGATCCCGCGGCCATCATCGACATGCCGCATTTCTGCAACGAAGCCGGTCACACACTGGTCAGTAGCGAGGCCCGCGACAGCGCTATGCTCTGGGTAATCCGCAAAGCCTGACCCTGAAATGCAAAACGCCCCCGCGAATTCGCGAGGGCGTTATTGTTTGTCACGCGTGGCGGGTCAGCGGCCCAAAGACCACCAGCCCCGACGTTTCGTTTTGGAGCTTTCCTCTTCAGCCGCATCGGCGTCAGCGCCTACCGGCTCCGGTTCCGGCTCTGGCTCCGCCGCGACCGGTTCCGCAGCAGCCGGTTCCGGCGCTTCAGCCACTTCCGGTTCCGCAACCGGCGCGGCCTCGACAACCGGTTCGGCTGCAGGTGTGGGTTCTTCCGCAGTCTCAGGCGCAACCACTTCCGCCACCGACGCGGTCTCTTCCGTCGGTGTCACCTCAGCCGGTTCGTCCTTCTTGGTGGTTTTTTTCGCGCGGGTACGCTTGGCCGGAGCTTTCTTCTTCGGCGCTTCCTCTGCGGCATCAGCCTCCGCAGCTGGTTCCGCCTCGGCCTCGACCTTCGGCTCGGCCTTTTTGCGCGAGCGACTGCGTGATTTCTTCTTCGGCGCTTCCGCCTCTTCGGCAGCCGGGGCCGGAGCTTCGCTGGCATCAGCCTCCGCAGCAGCCTCGGCATCTGCCTCGGCCGGAGCGTCTTCGACCTTCTTGCGCGACCGGCTCCGCGCCCGTTTCGGCTTGGCAGGTGCCTCTTCGGCAGGAGCCTCTTCCGCTGCTTCTTCTGTCACAGCGTCTGCGGCCGCAGGTTCAGCAACGGGCTCTTTCTCGCCATCGGTCTCGGAGTCGCCATTATCTGTCGACGTATCCTCGTCGTCCTGTCGATCCCGGTTTCGGTTGCGACCACGGCCTCCGCGACGCGAACGACGACGGCGCTTCTTCGGCTTGGTCTCTTCCTCATCCGAAGTCTCGGTCGCGTCATCGACCTGATCTTCTTCTTCCTCCGCCGCGTCTTCGTCGACCTGATCCATGAGCGACATGTCCACCGACACCACCGGAGCGGCTTCGGGAACAACGCGGGTCGCGGTCTTGAACTTTTCGATGGTGAAATCCGGGCTGACCAGATGCACGTCACCTTCGATCCGCACGGACAAGCCGTAGCGGGCCTCGATCTGGGCCACGTGTTCACGCTTTTGGTTCATCAGGAAGTTGGCGATAGAGACCGGACACTTGACCAGCACCTCGCGCGACCGGCGGCGCACACCCTCTTCCTCGATCTGGCGCAGCACCTGCAACGCCATGTTGTCATCCGACCGGATCAGACCGGTGCCATGACAGGACGGGCACGGCTGTGTCGTCGCCTCGATCATGCCGGGACGCAGACGCTGGCGCGACATTTCCATCAGGCCAAAGCCGGAAATCCGGCCAACCTGAATGCGCGCGCGGTCGTTCTTGAGTTTGTCCTTGATACGCTTTTCGACGGCGGCGTTGTTCTTGCGTTCGTCCATGTCGATGAAGTCGATCACGATCAGACCGGCAAGGTCGCGCAGACGCAACTGGCGCGCCACTTCTTCGGCGGCTTCAAGGTTGGTCTTGAGCGCTGTTTCCTCGATCGAACCTTCTTTGGTGGCCCGGCCCGAGTTCACGTCGATCGCCACCAGCGCTTCGGTCACGCCGATCACGATATAGCCGCCGGATTTGAGCTGCACCGTCGGGTTGAACATGCCGGACAGGTAGGATTCCACCTGGTGCCGCGCGAAGAGCGGCATCTGGTCGACGTAATGCTTCACGTTCTTCGCGTGGGACGGCATGATCATCTTCATGAAGTCCTTGGCGATGCGGTAGCCACGGTCGCCTTCGACCAGAACTTCGTCGATGTCACGATTATAAAGATCGCGGATCGACCGTTTGATCAGGTCGCCCTCTTCATAGATCTTCGCCGGTGCGATGGATTTCAGCGTTAGCTCACGGATCTGCTCCCACAGACGCTGAAGGTATTCGTAGTCGCGCTTGATCTCGGTTTTGGTGCGCTTGGCACCTGCTGTCCGAATGATGAGACCCGCGCCCTTCGGCACGTCGATCTCGTTGGCGATCTCTTTCAGCTTCTTGCGGTCAGGCGCGTTGGTGATCTTGCGGCTGATGCCACCGCCGCGCGCGGTGTTCGGCATGAGCACGCAGTACCGACCCGCCAGAGACAGATAGGTGGTCAGGGCAGCGCCTTTGTTGCCGCGCTCTTCCTTGACGACCTGCACCAGAAGGATCTGGCGCACCTTGATGACTTCCTGAATCTTGTACCGCTTGGGGCGCGGCTTGCGACGCGGACGAATGTCGTCATGCGTGTCGTCATCGGCCACCGCTTCGATGTTCTCATCGCGGTCAGAGGGCTCGGACTTGTCGTCCTCGTCGTCTTCTTCCTCGTCGACCAGAGCCGCCGGCGCTGCTGCTTCCGACGCCTCGGTTTCTTCGGGTTCTTCGACCGGGGTTTCCGCGACGGTTTCCATCGGCGACAACCCTTCGGTGTCGTCGCCATCCTCATCCGTCAGGTCGATGGTCTCCATCCCCGAGATTTCTTCCGAAACCTCTTTGGTCGCGACCGCGTCATCGCCCTCGGCCTTGGCAGCACGAGACCGGTTGCGGCCGCGTCCCCGGCGCGACTTGGGCTTTTCGTCATCATCTTCGCGCCGTGCCAGACTTTCGGCATAGGCGCGCTCTTCTTCCAACAGCGCTTCGCGGTCTGCGACCGGGATCTGATAGTAATCCGGGTGGATTTCCGAGAACGCAAGGAAACCGTGGCGGTTGCCGCCGTAGTCAACGAAGGCCGCCTGAAGCGACGGCTCGACGCGGGTTACTTTTGCGAGATAGATGTTGCCAGCGAGCTGGCGCTTGTTTTCGGATTCAAAGTCAAATTCCTCAACCTTGTGTCCGTCGACCACCACAACGCGGGTTTCCTCCGCGTGGGTGGCATCGATAAGCATTTTCTTAGGCATAAATTCCGTGCGCACAGCCGCCGCTGCCCCCTTCGTTCAGAAAGGGACCGGGATCGGGTGTGTCTTGTCATGGCGAGTGCGTGCGCAGCGGCTGGCCGGGGCGAATTGCCCCGTTGCTCTAGCCTCATGTCCTGCGCGCGTTTCATCGCGTTTCTTCTCCGATGCATGTCAAAGTAGCGACTGCATCCGTTACGAACCTGATGTTCGGAAAAACCTCAGGTGTTTGTAGAAGGCCTTTTGGGCCATACCAGCGTGCTCTGAACTCAGGACGTTTTGCCGACGCTCAGAACAGCGAAACTCTTTTGCCCGCATTCCGCGAAACGGATTGGGCTACCCGCTACAATAACGGTAGACCTGTCGATAGCACAATGGGCAATCTTACCTTTTCTGCATATGTTCACCGTCCTATGACTGTCCGGGAACCCAAAGCAGAGAAAAGAGCCCCATGAGCAAAAGCCTTGCCCGCGTCCGTGCCGCCCTCGAAACACTGGGTCTGCCCGCAGATATCCGCGAGGTCGGACAGGCCCGCACCGCTCAGGAGGCCGCCGACAGTGTGGGCTGTCACATCGACCAAATCGCCAAATCGATCATCTTCCGTGCCGAAACCAGCGGTGATGCGGTTCTATTCCTGACCGCAGGTGGCAATCTCGTCGATTCAACCAAAGCCTCCGCCTGCGCAGACGAGCCGCTCGGCAAGGCGGATGCCAACCTGATCCGCGCTCAGACCGGCTTTGCCATCGGTGGCGTGTCCCCTATCGGACACCTCAACCCGATCCGCGCCTGGCTTGACCCCCGGCTGCTGGAATTCGACGTAATCTGGGCCGCAGCAGGCACGCCGCGCCATGTTTTCCCGCTTGATCCGGCCCATCTTCCGAAAATTTGCGCCGCGCAAATATCTGATTTCACATCATAAAAAAAGTAAATGTAAAAAACATTCACATTACTCCTTGCAAACGAGCAGGCAAATTCCGATCTGTTCAATGTGAAAGGCATTCACATCACGCAAACAACGGAGTTGAAAATGAGTACGATCGCCGCCCCCGCTTCTCTTCCGACCCGCATGGGTTGGTTTTCCCGCGCTGAGGCGTGGCTGGACAACAAAGGTAAAGGTGCCTGGATCGCCGCAATGGTCCTTGGTTTCATCTTCTTCTGGCCGGTCGGTCTCGCCCTTCTCGCATACATGATCTGGAGCAAACGCATGTTCAACAAATCCTGCAGCAGCCGCCGCATGTCCCACAAATTCGCCGCGATGCGGTCGTCCGGGAACACGGCCTTCGACGCCTACAAGAACGAAACCCTGCGTCGCCTCGAAGAGGAGCAGGAAAACTTCGAAGCCTTCCTCAAGCGTCTGCGCGATGCCAAGGACAAGGCCGAATTCGATCAGTTCATGGACGAACGCGCCAAGGCCGCAAAGGAAAGCCGCGAAACCGAGGAAGCCTGATCCTTGTACACTCAACCCGTGGCCCCATATCGGGGCCACACCTCTCTCTCAGTGAAAGAACGGTATTCGACAATGTACGCCACCGACACCTATCCCAATCTTCCTGACCCGATGGTCCAGCCCGAATTCTATGACAGCGTAACCATCAAGCGCGGTCTGGCCTGGCTGGTTGACGCGGTCCTGATCGCGGTCCTTCTGGTGCCCGTGGTGGTGATGACGGCGTTCATCGGAGTATTCTTCCTGCCGTTCCTGTTTTTCGTCACCGGTTTCATCTACCGCGTGGCGACGATTACCGGGCGTTCGGCCACTTGGGGCATGCGTCTGATGTCGATCGAATTCCGCGATAGCCGTGGTGAGCATTTCGACTTCAGCCAGGCATTCATGCACACACTGGGCTACACCGTGTCGATGGCAGTCTTCCCGCTGCAACTTATCTCGATCGCGATGATGTTCCTCACCGAACGGGGTCAGGGTCTGACCGACATGGTGCTTGGCACTGTCGCCATCAACCGCCGCCTTTAAGTCGTAGGGTGCGTGATCTCACGCACCCTTCACGAAAACCGATTGACAGACTCATCACCTTTCGCCATCGAAAGCACAGATGTGCCGACGATGGCGTCGTCGGAGCAAGACCCACATCAAGCTTTCCCAAGGAAAGCGTATCGTCCTGAACGCCCGGATGTGTTGCCGGGCGTTTTGCTGTGAAGTCCCGGCAGATGCACGGAGACTTTACTATGTTCGATACCCCCAACCGTCCCCAGACCTTCACCTGCCACAATGGCGAAAAAGCACCCCTGCCCTTTGCGCAGGCCGAGTACGATCAGCGCGTCGCAGGTCTGCGCGCGATCATGGCCAGCCACAATCTGGATGCGGTGCTGCTCACCTCGATGCAGAACATCGCCTACTATTCAGGCTTTCTCTATTGCAGCTTCGGTCGCCCCTACGGCCTTGTCGTGACCCACGACACCTGCACCACCGTCAGCGCCAATATCGACGGCGGTCAGCCGTGGCGCAGGGCGCACTGCGACAACGTCATTTACACCGATTGGGAGCGCAACAATTACTGGCGCGCAGTCGCGGCACTGGTCGGCAACGGTCGCCGCATCGGTGTCGAAGGTGACCACCTGACGCTCGCCTCCCGTGCCACGCTGGATGCGTTCCTGAACACGCCCGAGGTGATCGACATCGCCCCCGACACGATGCGCTCGCGCATGGTCAAGTCCCCCGCCGAAATCGCCCTGATCACCGAAGGCGCGCGCGTGGCCGATGTGGGCGGCTATGCCATCCGTGACGCCATCCGGGCCGGAGCCCGCGAGATCGACATCGCAATGGCGGGTCGCGACGCGATGGAGCTCGAGATCGCCCGCAGCTTCCCGGACAGCGAGATGCGCGACAGCTGGGTCTGGTTCCAGTCGGGCCTCAACACAGACGGCGCCCATAACCCAGTGACGATGCGAGAACTGCAATACGGCGACATTCTCAGCCTCAACACCTTCCCGATGATCTCGGCCTATTACACCGCGCTGGAACGCACTCTGTTCCTCGGTGAACCCGACGCCGAGTCCCTCCGTATCTGGAACGCCAACGTCGCCGCGCATGAACTTGGCCTCAGCCTGATCAAACCGGGCATCTCCTGCGCCCAGATCTGCGACGAGATCAACCGCCTCTTCGCCCAGGAAAACCTGCTGCAATACCGCTCCTTCGGCTACGGTCACTCTTTCGGCATCCTCAGCCACTACTACGGCCGCGAAGCCGGTCTGGAACTGCGCGAGGATATCGACACGGTGCTGGAGCCGGGCATGGTGGTCTCCATCGAACCGATGCTCTGGATTCCGGAAGGCACGCCCGGAGCCGGTGGCTACCGCGAGCACGACATTCTGGTCGTGACCGAGGATGGGGCGACCAACATCACCGGTTTCCCGTATGGGCCGGAGCATAATGTGATCGGGTAAGATCGCCAATCATGAGACCCGCCGTCGCGCCAGCGGCGGCGACGCGTCCACCCGCCCCAAGGCGGGCGCGTTCCGCGCCCACCCGGGCGCACGCTTGCACTATTAACTTGCCGCGCTCGACGATTGCGATGGCAACTTTCCATCCCGATACCACGCCAGCACGTAGACCCGGATCGCCGAGGCCAACCCGACCTCGATGTCCCGCTCTTCGTCGATCTCCGCTGCAAGCGCGTTGATCGGCATATCCCGCGCCTCGGCAATGTCTCGAAACGCACGCCAGAACGCATCCTCAAGGGACACGCTGGTGCGATGCCCCCGCAGGGTCAGTGACCGTTTCACGGGCCGTCCGCTCATGTGGTGGATTTGCCGTCCAGATCGCGCTTGGCCTTCTCGGCCTGCGCTTTCTCCAACGCCTTCTGCGCCTTCGTCCGCCCGAACTTCACAGCATTCTCATCCGCTTGGGCGCGTTTGTCGGCCCGCGCTTTGGTCTTGCGAAACTGGTTGAGGTTGGTGACGTTGCTCATACGCTGATCCTGACACTCCGCCTGCAGGAATTCCAGCCTTTCCCGCCGCGCATCAACTCAAACCGGCTTTCTCAGCACCCAGACCTGTTCACTCGGATAGTCCCGCGCCCAGTCCAATGATACGAAAGGCGGTGCTTCTTTCGCCCCCTCCGGCGCATAAAGCTCGTGGTAATTTTCCACCGCAAAACCGATTTCGCGAAACAGCGCGACCCAGTCCGCCATGGTCAGGTTGAAGGTAACCCCGCTCGGGTCAATCTCCACCTCGGTCCAATCCGCACCCCACATGCCGCGATAGGACCGATGCAGCACCCGATCACTGGGTGCACCATTCATTGGCGTGCAGACCAACAACAAAGGATGGTTGCCCAGAAACACCAACTGCCCACCGGGCCGCAACAGCCGCCACGCCTCGCGCAGCCAGACCTCCGGTCGACACCAGATAGCAGCGCCATATTCGGAGATGGCAAAGTCGAACGCCGCATCCGGCAAGCCCGTTGCCTCAGCATTGCCTTCCAGAAAGTTGATTTCGGCACCGTTTTCCGTTGCCAGCCGACGCGCTGTGGTCAATTGCCCCGCGGACACGTCGATCGCCGTCACCCTCGCACCCCGCCGCGCCAACCAGCCCGAGACATAGCCGGTTCCGCAGCCCAGCTCGATGGCATCTTGGCCCGTCAGGTCATCCGGCAACAGCCGCAGCGCGCTATCGGGCACATTCCAGATGCCCCATTGCGGGTCAGAGGACCAGAGCCTCTCCCCCAGAGCAACCCAGTTCTTGGCATCGGCCTCCCAGACGCCGCGATTGACGGAAATATGGTCATTGGTCATGTCAAAAAATCACTTTGAAAAAAAGAAAAAGGGTGCCGCAGTATCCCGCGACAGCCTGTTCTATCCTAGCAAAAACTCTGGGACTGGCCCCAAGCCGTTTCGAAACAGCTTACCCTTTCGGGCCGATCATGTCCTCAGGACGCACAACGCGATCAAAGGTCTCTTCGTCAACAAAGCCCAGCGCAATCGCCTCTTCCTTGAGGGTTGTGCCGTTCTTATGCGCGGTTTTGGCTACCTTGGTGGCGTTGTCATAGCCGATGGTCGGAGCCAGCGCCGTCACCAGCATCAACGACTCTTTCATCAGCTTGTCGATGCGCGGCTCATTGGCCTCGATGCCCAAGAGCATCCGCTCGGTAAAGCTGTCTGCCGCATCGCCCAGCAACTGCATGGACTGCAACAGGTTGTAGGCCATCATCGGGTTGTAGACGTTCAGTTCGAAATGCCCCTGCGAGCCTGCGAACTTGATCGCCGCATCATTGCCCATCACATGCGCCGCCACCTGCGTCAGCGCTTCGGCCTGCGTCGGGTTCACCTTGCCCGGCATGATCGACGAGCCCGGCTCGTTCTCCGGCAGGATCAATTCGCCCAGACCCGAGCGCGGGCCGGAACCGAGGAAGCGGATGTCATTCGCGATCTTGTAGCAAGAGCCCGCCACGGTCGCCAAAGCGCCCGACATGAACACCATCGCGTCATGCGCGGCCAGTGCTTCAAACTTGTTGGGCGCGGTTACAAACGGCAGACCGGTGATCTCGGCCATGTTCGCCGCCACGGTTTCGCCCCAGCCCTTATTGGTGTTGAGACCGGTGCCAACAGCCGTGCCGCCCTGCGCCAGTTCGTAGATGCCCGGCAGGCAAGCCTTCACCCGCGCGATGCCCTGACGGATCTGATGCGCGTAGCCCGAGAACTCCTGCCCCAGTGTCAGCGGCGTGGCGTCCTGGGTGTGTGTTCGGCCAATCTTGATAATGTCTTTGAATTCTTCGGATTTCTGCTCAAGTCCCGACGCCAGCTTTTCCAGCCCCGGCAGCAGCACGTCGCGCACCATCATGGCGGCAGCAATATGCATTGCAGTCGGGAACGTGTCGTTCGACGACTGGCCCATGTTGCAGTGATCGTTCGGGTGTACCGGGTCTTTCGAACCGATCACGCCGCCAAGAATTTCAATCGCACGGTTCGCGATAACCTCGTTGGCGTTCATGTTCGACTGGGTGCCCGACCCGGTCTGCCAGACCACCAGCGGGAAGTTGTCGTCGAACTTGCCGTCGATCACTTCGCCGGCAGCTTGAACGATCGCATCTGCCAGATTGGCATCCAGATCGCCGGACGCCTTGTTCGCCTGTGCACAGGCTTTCTTGATCACACCCAAAGCGCGGACAATCGCGACGGGCTGCTTTTCCCATCCGATGGGAAAGTTCATGATCGACCGCTGCGTCTGCGCCCCCCAATACTTTTCGGACGGGACCTCAAGCGGGCCAAAACTGTCGGATTCGGTGCGGGTCTGAGCCATCTGGGCCTCCTCGGTATGCAGTTGCATGCCGTTTAGCCGCAAGCGCCCCGCAGAGCAATTGTCAAACTGGCGCAGGGGCTACTTGCGGAACGTGTCGAGGCTGACGACTTCAGCGTCTTTCCGCTCGGTATTGGGCGCTTCCGGTTCCTTGACCTTGGGCATGTCCTTGGCTTCCCGCACTGGGCGGGCTGTCGGGACAAGCGCGCCCTCATCAAGCACCTCGCCTTCCATGCTTTCAAAGCGCAACCCGAACTCGACCGAAGGATCGACAAAGGTGAGGATGGCATCGAACGGAATATAGAGCCGCTCCGGCGCATCGCCGAAATTCAGCGTCACCGCAAACCCGTCTTCGGTCACTTCCAGATTGTCGAACCAATGCTGCATAACCACAGTCATTTCACCGGGATAACGGTCCGACAGCCAATCCGCGATTTCCGCGTCGGGATGGCTCGTATCGAAGGTGATGAAGAAGTGGTGATCACCCGGCAGACCATCGCGCTGAACGTCCTCAAGAACGGTGCGGATCAAGCCACGCATCGCCTGATGCATCAGGCTGCCATAATTGATGCCAGTCGTCATCCCCATCCTCTCCCGACTCTGTCTTGATCATATAAAATAAAATTGGAAACGAAAGCCCACGCTTGCCCTAAAGTCATCAAAGCGGCAGAAAACTGTCAGCCGAACACCGAACTGATTTCGCGCAGGATTTTTCGACGGATCGCGCGGGCATAATCGCGGTGACCGCGCGCCGTTTCAACAAAACCGTCCGCTGTGATCACATTACGCAGGTAGAAATTCGTGATCGCCCGTCCCAGCCCTTCGATGGCCAGCCCGTTGACGGTGACCCCCGACCGTTCTGCGGACCGGCGCAACTGCCGGACTTCGCCCCCCGCATTGGGTGTGCCGTCACCCGACATGTCGATCACCCGCCGCGCACAAACCGGGCCGCGGTCGAAATGGCGCAAGGCCGCGGACATCGCTTCGGCCGGGGCTGTGTTCGACATAACAAATGCACGCGGCAACCGCTCCACCGCCGCCGCGAAAAGCTGCACATGAGCGGGGCTTATCATCTGCGTCCAGTCAAGGCTCACCTCCTGCGCATCAACCCCGGACCATTGGATCACACTCAGCGCCACCTGATCGCGCACCAGAATCTCGGCGATTTCAGGATCGCGCAGCGCAGCGGCCAGACCGTCGATCTGCAAACGGTACTCCCCCGGGTCAACGGATTGCGACACATCCATCGCCAGAATCAGCGCCGTCCGGCAGGCTTGGGCAGGCTGCGCAAGACAAAGACATACAAGAAGACATCGCCATATCATCGCATCAGGTGACCCTGCCCACCCCCGCGAGGTCAAGGAAAAGAGATGTGATAGCCACCTGCCCCCTGACACTTTTTCCTTTGATCTTGGCGCGATGCCGAATTCATATGCGTCGCAAAGAGGGAGGAGACCACCATGCGCGCAGCCGTGATCCGAGCGTTCAACGAAGACTTGTCCATCGAAACCGTTGCCGACCCGGCCTGCCCCGAGAATGGTGTCGTCCTCGAAGTGGCGGCCTGCGGCGTCTGCCGGTCGGATTTCCACGGCTGGACCGGCGAACACCCCAAAGTGAAACCGGGCGACATTCTGGGACACGAATATTGCGGCACCGTGGTCGAGGCCGGGCCGCTTGCCAAACACAAGGTGGGCGAGCGCCTGATCGCCCCATTCATCCTGTCATGCGGTACCTGCCCGGCATGCCAAACAGGCGTGTCCAACACCTGCGCCAGCCAGATTGTGCCGGGCTTCGGCACACCGGGCGCCTATGCTGAACTGGTGGCGGTGCCGTTCGATCACAACCTTGTTCCCCTGCCCGAGTCGATGTCACCCGCTCTGGCGGCCGGTCTGGGATGCCGCGTCACAACCGCCTGGCACGCCCTGACCGATCGCGCCAATGTCCGCGCGGGAGAATGGGTGGCCATCCACGGCACCGGAGGCATTGGGCTTTCGGCGATGCTCTTGGCCAAGATGCTGGGCGCGCAGGTCGTGGTGGTCGATGTGGTGGATGAAAAGCTTGAGCACGCCAAAAGCCTTGGTGCTGACGCGGCGGTGAACGCCACCCAAGGCAACGTCGCCAGCGCGATCCATGACATCACCGGCGGCGGTGCCCATGTGTCGATCGAAGCACTGGGAATCGAGGCCACCACAAACGCGTCCATCGACTGTCTGCGCATCCTTGGCCGCCACGTTCAGGTCGGTATGCCCGCAGGGGAAACCGGAATGATGACCGTCAACATGCGCGGCATCTACGGCAAGCAACTGTCCTTCTTCGGCACACGCGGGATGCCCGCTTGGAAATACCCCACGCTGCTCGACATGATCGAACGCGGACAGGTGGACATTCGCCCGATGGTGTCGCGCGAGGTCACATTGTCGGAGGCCAGTGCCGAACTGGCGGCCATGCGCGGCCCGACGGCGCCGGGAACGGCGGTCATCACAGACTTCACGCAATAGGTGAAGATCGAACTGTACTGATTTGAAAATGCAGGCTTCTGTTGCCAGGTGCCTGCGAACCCCGCCTTACGCGGCTAGGCGCAAGGGCTTAAAGATCGGTAGATCCGACTGCTTACGCAGCCATTGCCACCGGAGCATGGTTGTCATTTGCAACTATACTGTTTGAACCGATAACGGTGGTATCTCACCGGGACAAAGCTAACGTGTTTAGACGTTCGTCGATCCTGTTTCGGCCCCATGGTCCTGCAAATGACAGGGTGTTGGTGGAGCCGCCGGGTACCGCCCCCGGGTCCGAGCCGCTTATTGAACGCGCGTTTATGTCCATAGTCCCCGAGGGGACATGACGAATATCGGGGTTTCGCGGCGCGAATTCAAGGGGCATCTGGCGTAATCGCACAAGCTGGCGCATGATGCCCTCAGCAAGAGGATCAAGCCAATGAGCGACGCCAAAACCGTCTCCTTCACCCAGATGAAAGATGGCACCAAGGAAGATTACGAGCTTCTGGAAAAGCTCGAAAAACCTTATCTCGCGCTGACCCCCGACCGGGTTCTCGACGAGTTGCGTCGTCAAGGCGAAACCACGCTTGAAGGCTACCGCATCACCCGCCTGCAACATGGGTTGCAATCCGCGACCCGCGCCGAGGCCGATGGCGCCGATATCGACTGGATCGTGGGCGCATTGCTACACGATGTGGGCGACGGGCTGGCACCGCAGAATCACGATCGCTTCTCTGCCGAAGTGATCCGCCCCTTCGTCCGCTGGGAGGTCGCGTGGGTTGTCGAACATCACGGCATCTTCCAGATGCTCTACTACGGCCACCACTATGGCTGGGATCGCAATGCGCGGGACCGCTTCAAGGACCACCCCTGCTTCCAATCCTGCGCCGATTTCTGCGAACGCTGGGACCAGTCCTCGTTCGACCCCGACTACCCGATGAAACCGCTCGAGCATTTTGAACCGATGGTGCGCGAGGTCTTTGCCCGCAAGGCCTACGACCCCGCTGTGATCCGCGAAGGTGTGGTTGTCGGCCTGCCCTGACCCTTTTGGAGTGATCAATATGACGGCCGCAAAGAACACGATCTGCATCTGGTACGACACCGACGCTGAAGCGGCGGCTCGTATCTACGCGCAGACCTTCCCCGACAGCCATGTCGATGCCGTGTTCCATGCACCCAGTGACTTTCCATCGGGCAAGGCGGGCGATGTGCTCACCGTGCAGTTTACCGTGTTGAGCATCCCTTGCATTGGCCTGAACGGTGGCCCGATGTTCCCGCAAAGCGAGGCGTTCTCGTTCCAGGTGGCCACCGACACGCAAGAGGAAACCGACGCCTATTGGGATGCCATCGTCGGCAATGGCGGACAGGAAAGTGCCTGTGGTTGGTGCAAGGACAAATGGGGGCTGTCCTGGCAGATCACCCCGCGCACATTGACTGATGCTCTGGCGGCGGGTGGTGACGAAGGCAAACGCGCTTTCGACGCCATGATGCAAATGACCAAGATCGACATCGCCACCATCGACGCAGCGCGGCGCGGCTGACCCTTGTCGCGCCCTTCCAGCCAAGCTTTCCTTGCATCCAGCGCAAGGGTGGTGTGAGCTTTGCCTGTTGTTTCGAAAGGTAAAACGTGACTGATAGACGCCCGTTCACGGCAAAGCAGGGCCAGACGCTGTTTCAACCCGGTCAGGAATGTCCCGGTTTTCTGAACCTGACCAAAGGGTCGATCCGGGTGATGCTCACCGGCGCGTCGGGGCGCGAAGTGGTGCTCTACCGTGTCCGCCCCGGAGAGGTCTGCCTGCAAACCTTCTCCTGCCTTGTCGACGGCCACACCTACGGTGCCGAAGGCATTGTTGAGGCGGATATCGAAGGCACGCTGATTCCCGCCGCGCGATTCCGCCAGCAACTGGAAGAGGACACCGAGTTCCGCCAGAAGGTGCTCAGCTCCGTTGCCCTGCGCTTTTCCGAGTACCAGCAGCTGGTCGAGGATGTCGCCCTGACCGGGTTCGACGCGCGGCTGGCCAAGGCACTGCTGCGACTGGCCGACCCGGATGGCACCGTCCACGCCACCCACTCCGCGCTGGCCGCCGAAACCGCCTCGGGCCGTGCCTATGTCTCGCGGCGATTGGCGGCGATGGCACGCAATGGCGTGGTGGAACAACTGCCCGACGGCATCGCGATAAAGGACAGGCGCGCTTTGGAACAGATTGCCGCAGATCCCCGGTGACTCTGTCACCGCCGATCATGCGGTTCCTTTGCTAATCTCCCCTCAGGAGCATGAAAAGGAAACCAACCATGACCAAGAACGAAGGAACCATCGACCGCGCGCTGCGTGTAATTGTAGGCCTTGTCCTGCTGTCGCTCGTCTTTATCGGACCGCAGACAATGTGGGGCCTGGTCGGCATCGTGCCACTCGCCACCGGCTTGATCGGCATCTGCCCGCTTTATTCCATTCTCGGCATCAACACCTGCCCGATGAAGAATTGAGTAAAACCGGCAATAACGCCGCTCGCGCAACATGTGATTGGACCGACCGGGGTCAGATGGGCATCCTGACGGTATGAAAGCCGTTCTTGCCCTCTTGATTGCGGTTGGTCTCTTCGTCCCCCACGCCGCCAAAGCGCAGGAGATCGAAGTCGATCTCGAACTGGTGCTGCTGGTCGACGTGTCGCGGTCGATGACCGAACGCGAACTGGAAATCCAGCGCAAAGGCTATGCCGAGGCGCTGCGCTCGGACGCGGTGTTCGCCGCGCTCCGGTCGGGTTTGCTGCAAACCGTCGCCATCACCTATGTGGAATGGGCTGGCACGCAAGAAGTGGTCATCGACTGGCGGCTTCTGCAAACCCGCGACGACCTTGACGCCTTTGCCGAAATCCTTACTTCACGCTTTGATCCGGCGCTGCGGCGCACCTCGATTTCCGAGGCGCTGATCTTTGCTGAATTTCTTATCTCAAGCAACAAATACAAAGGCTTGAGGCGCGTTATTGATGTATCAGGTGATGGCCCGAACAACCAAGGCCGCGCCGTAACAGTGGCCCGCGATGCGGTTCTGGCCGAAGGCATTATCATCAATGGTCTGCCACTCCTGACCCGCGAGGGCATGGACCTGTCCTGGCATCTCGACAATCTCGACATCTACTATGAAACCTGCGTCATCGGCGGACCGGGCTCTTTCGTCATCCCGGTGTTTGACTGGGACGATTTCGCTGATGCCGTACAGCGAAAACTGGTGCTCGAAATGGTCTCACGGCCACCCGAGGCGCAGATCATCCCCGCGCAATCCATGCGGCTCGATCCCACAGACTGTTTGATCGGCGAGAAAATCTGGCGGGAACGTCGCCGTTACTGGGACAGCCCCTGAGCCATCGGCAGGTTCACAATCAAAAGCCAGGCCGCAAATACCGCCTCGAACAGAAAATAGAGATGCGCCTTGGGAAAAGGCGGCTTGTCGAGCAGCAGCGACAACCCGCGCCCCAGCCCCGCTCCCAGATAGACAAACCCCATCATCGCATAAGCCCAGGGCGTATCCAGCCAAAGGCACGCGGCCCCGACGATCACGAACAAAGCCCCTACCGACGCACGCAGTTCCGACAAACCCATCGTCGTCTCGCCGGTCTTCAAATCCAGAACCCCGGCCGTATAACGAGGCGCCAGCATCCCGAACGTGCCAAGCGCAATGGTCAGCAGTGCGGTAATGGCGTTCAGAATATCAATCATGGTGATCCTCTAGCTGTGCGGCGTTAACCGTCCACATAGCCCACAGTTCCCGCACTTCACCAAACAATTGGCGCATTTTTCTGTCACTGTTACACTCCCCAAAACGCAAGAGCAGTCCGCCATGCCCGCCCCGCTCCAGACCGTACGCCGCCGCAAGGTGTTCTACATTCCCGGCTACGATCCCTTCCCGGCCCGCCGGTATCGCGAGCTGTATCGCACCGAAGGCACCAAGCAGGCCGAGATCTCGGGCTACGGTCTCAATGTCGAGGCCGCCGCTCAGGATGGTCCTTATGGCTGGCACGCTTCGGGCCTGATAGACGACACCCGCGTGACCGCCGATTTCGAGGTGCTGCTCTGGTCGGACATCGTGCGCGACAGCATGTCGAACAGCATTCCTGCCACCTATTGGCAACTGATCCGCACCAGTTGGATCTACATCGCCAGCGGCACTCTGCGCCGTCTGGCGGTCTTGCCCAAAGGACCACTGGCTGCGGCGCTTTACCCAATCGGGGTGCTGATCCTTCAACTGCTGGCGGCACTGCTTCTGGCGCATCTGGTCGGCTGGGGCTTGAGTACGCTCTTCTCGACAGCAATCCTCTGGACGCTTGGCCCGGGTGCCATTCTGAACTGGGGCGCGGCGCTGCTCTATTGGACGCCGTTATTTGTGATCGTCGTGCTGGTCCTGCGCTGGTTCCAATCGCAGGACCGCCGCATCTACGCCTATTACCTGATGCACGATTACGCGTTTTCGGCTGGCCTCAAAGGCGCGACGCCCCCCGCCCTGCAAACCCGTATGGACGCGTTTCGCGGCACAATCGCCACGGCACTTCTGCAAGACTATGATGAGGTTCTGGTGGTCGGCCATTCATCGGGCGCGCATCTGGCGGTGTCGATCCTCGCCGACATCCTGCGCGACAAACCCGACCTGCCCGCGCGACCTGCACTGTCTTTCCTGAGCATTGGCCACGTGATCCCGATGGTGTCCTTCCTGCCCAATGCCTGGGAACTGCGCCGTGACCTGCAATTCCTGTCCGAACAGGACGAAATCGTCTGGATCGACGTCACAGCACAGGGCGACGGGTGCTGTTTTCCCCTGTGTGACCCGGTCGGCGTGTCAGGCGTCGCCACCCGGGACAAGCAATGGCCGGTGGTGTTCTCGGCGCAATTCTCGCGTACGATGGCGCCCGAACGCTGGAAAGCGCAGCGGCGGCAGTATTTCAAACTGCATTTCCAGTATCTTTGCGCTTTCGAGAACCCGGCGGATTATGATTACTTCCAGATTACCGCAGGCCCACTGACCCTCGGCCAACGCTATGCCACCCGCGCGCCCTCGCCCAGCCGTATTGATGTGTCGGTCTCAAAATACACGAACACCGCCCCGTGACACCGCCCAAGCCCATATCCCGCCCAGATCGCGTGTCGCTCTGGCGATATCTGAAGCTCTTCCGGCAGGACATCCTGTCGGCCCAGCCCGACCGGCTCTACGGCGCGTGGATGGCCGAATTTCGCACGCCGTTCTTTCGCTCCTACCTCGCCAATGATCCCCAGCTGGTGCAGACGATCCTGCGCGACCGCCCGCGCGATTTCCCGAAATCCGACCGCATCGGCGAAGGGTTACGACCGCTCTTGGGCCAATCGGTATTCCTGACCAACGGAGCTGTCTGGGACCACCAGCGCCGCATCATCGACCCCGCGTTCGAGCGCGGACGCGTTGCCCAGAGCCTGCCTGCCATGTGGGACGCCGGTCAGGCGATGGTGGCCCGTGTTCTCGATCAGATCGGCGATGGCAAAGAGATCGAGATCGAGGAAATCGCAAGCCACGCCGCCGCCGACGTGATTTTCCGCACGCTGTTTTCGATCCCCATCGAAGACGCCATCGCGGCGCAGGTCTTCCATGAATTCCGCGCCTACCAGCGCAGCCAGCCGATCCTGAACCTTGCTGCGTTCATCCGCTTGCCCCGTTGGTTTCCCCGCTTTCACCGGGCCGAGACCAAACGCGCTGCAAAACGCATCCGCGTACTGATCACGCAGCTTGTGGATCAACGGCGGGAAGCCATCGCGAACAACACCGCGCCGGATGATCTGGCGACCCGGATCATGATCACCCCTGACCCCGAAACCGGCCAGTGCTTCACCGCCGCCGAAATGGTCGATCAGGTCGCGATCTTCTTCCTTGCCGGACACGAAACCAGCGCCAGCGCGCTTGGCTGGGCACTTTACTGCTGCGCGGCTGCACCCGACTGGCAGGACGGCATCGCGGAGGAAGCCGCCGCCTTGACCGACCCGAAAGAGGTTAAACGCCTCACCACCAGCCGTGACGTGTTCCGTGAAACCCTGAGGCTCTATCCCCCGGTACCGATGATGGTGCGGGAAACCACGCGCCCCGAGACCTTCCGCAAACGCGCCATTCCGAAAGCCGCGCAACTGGTGCTCAGCCCGTGGCACATGCACCGGCACACAAAGCTCTGGGATGCCCCTGACACGTTCGACCCGTCCCGGTGGCAAAGCGACGACGCACGCCAATCGGCCCGCGACGCCTATATGCCGTTCAGCGCCGGCCCCCGCGTCTGCCCCGGCGCGGGCTTTGCCATGGCGGAAGGGCCGCTGTTGTTGTCGCTCTTCCTGCGTTCGGTTGAAGTCACCCCCGTGCCCGGCAAGTTCCCGCAACCCGTGGCCCACCTCACCGTCCGCGCCCGTGATGGCATCTGGCTGAATGCCCTACCCCGGCGCAGAGTCGACACAGACTCGGACGGTTAGCGCTAACCTACTGACCTGCCTCTATCTTTTTGAAAACGGCTGATCTAGGACGACCGCAATCGTTTCATTCCAGCCTGGGGAATCCTCATGACCGACACTGCAATGGCAGACCGTATCAAAAACGGCGCTGGCTTTATCGCCGCGCTTGACCAAAGCGGCGGCTCCACACCCAAGGCGCTGCGCCTCTACGGCATCGAGGAAGACGCCTATAACGGCGATGCCGAAATGTTCTCGCTGATCCATGAAATGCGCTGCCGCATCATGACAGCACCCGACTTCACCTCCGACAAGGTGCTCGGCGCAATCCTGTTCGAGCGCACCATGCGCGACACAGTCGAAGGTATGCCGGTGCCCACCTACCTGTGGGAAAACCGTGGCGTGGTGCCGTTCCTGAAGATCGACAAAGGCCTTGAAGACAAGGAAAACGGCGCTCAGGTGATGAAGCCAATGCCGGGCCTCGAGGCGCTGCTGGCCGATGCCAAGGCGATGGGTGTCTTTGGCACCAAGGAACGCTCAGTCATCCACGAAGCCAATGCCGCCGGCATCAAGGCCGTGGTTGCCCAGCAGTTCGAAGTCGCCAAGACCGTTTGCGCCGCCGGTCTCGTGCCGATCATCGAACCGGAAGTTGACATCAACAGCCCCACCAAAGCCGAGGCCGAAGCAATCCTGAAACAGGAAATCGCGACCCATCTCGACGCTTTGGGCGATGGCGAGGCGGTGATGCTCAAGCTCACCATCCCGACCGAGGATGGACTTTACGTCGAATTGGCCGATCACCCCAAGGTGCTGCGCGTTGTCGCCCTGTCGGGTGGCTACACCACAGACGACGCCTGCGAACGGCTTGCCCGGAACCCCAAGATGATCGCCAGCTTCTCGCGCGCATTGGCCGAAGGTCTTTCCAAGCAGCAATCGGACGACGAATTCAACGCCGCTCTTGGTGCGAATATCGACAAGATTTTCGAAGCGTCGAAGTGATGAAAAATGCGATCGGCGGGCACCTGGCCCGCCACCGCATCAACGGCTGGCCTGCCCGGCATAAGTGATCCGCCGCAGCACCCATTCGAACGGCCCGAGCCGGAAGTAGCTGCGCCAGATCGCCAAGGCGACAATCAAACTGCAAGTCACGCCTATGGCGATCAAGGCCACAGCGGCGCGCGGCAGGCTATCCCAAAGTCCGAACCCATAGGCGGAAAACAGCGTCGACAGGATGATTGACTGCCCGAGATAGACACTCAGGCTCGATCCCCCGGCCGCCAGCAAACGTGACAGGATCGGACCCGGCGGGCGCGATATGGCGGCAATGCCCCCCAAGTAGCCCAGCGTCGACACCGGCGCAGCAAGCATCACCACAGCAGCGGCCGCGTTCATGCCGTCTGCGTGCAGCAGCCATGACGCCAGCAGACTTATGGCGACGCCCGGAACGAGGCACCAGCGACGGGCGCGGACCCACAACGGATTGTCCAACTGGTCGATCAGCCCGGATTTCACCGCTGCCAGCCCGAGACAGAACCAGCCCAACGCGGCCACCCCCTGAAACACCAAGACAAAAGGCGACATGATGCCATAGGCAATGGCGCGGAAGACGATGGTCTCGACAAAGCCGCCGGTGGTCATCACCTGACGCTCCAGCGCCGTGATGTCCTCAGGAATATCGCCGGGGGACGACATGAAGACCGCAAAGGCCAGCGTCGGAAGGATCACCAGAGCCGCGCCAAGCTTGGTCATCCGCCCTGGCTGCCAGTTCCGCAAAAGGTACAGGATCGACCCGGTGATGGCATAGACCAGCAGGATGTCGCCGGGAAAAAACAGGCACCCATGCAGCGCGCCGAACAGGAACAACCCGATCATGCGGTTGCGGTAAAGCTTGCCGAACGCGTGCCCTTTGCGCTCTGCCGAGCGCATGAGAAAGCCCAGCCCAACCCCGAACATGAAGGAAAAAAGTGAATAGCTTTTATACAGCGCAAGCCCGTCGACCAGCCAAACCGTGACCAAATCGGATACGGAGTCCGCAACCGGGGTGACAAGACCACTGAGCAGCGAAAAGGCGATATACTGCACATTGACCACGACGATACCGAACAGCGCCATCAGACGTAGATAGTCCGGCATTAGGGCGCGCGTCTGACCTGTCATAGGCTGGCCTCTCGGAATTCTGATCGGTCAGTCCGCCGAAACAGGCGGCGCGGTCACCCCGCCTTCTTCAATTCCTCAACCGTCGCGCCGTAGCCGCCGCCACTGACATAAGTCATCTCGGTCGCGGTCGAATTTCGCCCCAGCGCGGTATTGCGATAGGGGAAGCGACCAAACTTGCGGATCACCTCGCGATGCGCGCGGGCATGCAAAAGGTTGCTGGCCCCATGGCTGGGCATCCGCTCCAGCATCAGTCGCACACAGCGGTCCTGATCGCAGAGGTTCTCGGAATGCATCAAAGGCAGGTAGAAAAACTGCCGTGCCGGTTCGTCGATCTTCAGATCCCAATTCTTGCTGATCGCCTGCTTGGCCGCCGCAAGCGCAATCCTGTCGGACGCAAACGCCTTGCCAGTATTGCGGAACATATTGCGCGAGAACTGGTCCAGCAGGATGATATAGGCCAACGCACCGCTCGGGTATGTGAGCCATAGGGCATGACGCCCCTCCATGGCACCGTCCCATGCGGCCCCGAACTTATCGCGGATCTCCTGATCCAATGCCTCGTCGGATTTGTACCATCCATCGGGTCCGACTTCGTCCAGCCAGAACCCCAATATGTCGTCAGGCGTAATCATCCCTATCTCCCGATCCTACGCGCAGTCCCCCCTTGACCTTGGGTGACGCTACTCAAGAAACGAATCGCGAAACAGTCACTTTTGATGTCAGCGCCGACACATGACGCTTTTTCAGCCGGTTATGGCAGCTAGGCCGCAGTTCTGCCCGCTTTTGCGGCTTCGTCATCTTCCGGCGTATCGGCTTCCGCCTCGGCGGTTTCGACCGCCCATTCCGAAGCGTACTCCACCGTCACCGGCGATGCGGTTGGCATCATGCTCTGATAGGCATGGGTGTCATCTGCGGACGGCGCTCGGCGCTGTGTCATCCGGTAGACCGCATAGCCCGTCAGCGTGAGCAGCACAAAGGCCAGCAGGATGAAGTATCCCGGCGGTCCCATGACCTGCATGGCGTAACCGATGATCAACGGGCCGGTGATCGCCCCTACCCCGTTCACGAACAACAACCCGGCCGAGGCGGCGGCCATGTCCTCGTGCTCAAGGAAGTCGTTGGTGTAAGCGATGAGTAGTGAATAGAGCGGGTTTGACAGTCCGCCGATCAGGAAGGCCGCTGCAACCAGCACATAGAAGCTCCCGCCAAGGAACATCCCCATTAGCGACGCGAGCCCCGCGATCAACGCCGAGAGCGCGATCAGCATACGGCGGTCAAACCGGTCCGACAGCCAGCCAACCGGATATTGAAAGATCAGCGCGCCAACATAGAAGGCCGCGGTGAAAATCGGGATTTGCGCAATGCTCAGCCCGGCTTCGGTTGCGTAGACCGCCGCCATACCGAACTGCGCCGCAAAGACGCTGCCCATCAGGAACATGCCGACGCAACCAAGCGGCGACGTGTTGTAAAGCTCGATCAGCGTCATCCGCTTGGTGCTTTCAAAGGCCGGTGTCGGTGAAATCGAAAGCAGGATCGGCGCAAATGCGATGGAGACGAGCACCGACGGGATCACGAAAAGTAGATAGCCCGACGGGTCCGGCACCACGAGAAGACCTTGCGCGATGATGATCCCCAGCATCTGAACAATCATATAGGCCGACAGTGCCTGCCCCCGGGTTTCGTTGGTGGCAGCGTTGTTCAGCCAGCTCTCGGCCGTCACGTAGACACCACAGAAGCAGAAGCCGATCACCACCCGCCCGAGTATCCACGCAATCGGGTCCTGAATGGTCGGGAAGAGCAGCAGCGCCGCCGACACAAATGATCCCAGCGCCGCAAAGACCCGCACATGGCCCACCCGCCGGATCATGATCGGCGTCACCCGGGACGCGATCAGGAAGCCAGCGAAATAGGCAGACATGACCAGCGACATCTCGACTGACGAAAACCCGAGCGTGGAGCCGCGCACCCCCAAAAGCGAGCCCTGCAAGCCGTTGCCCAGCATCAGCAACAGCATCCCCAGCAGCAGCGGCCAGGAGGTTCGGATCACTGTCAGCATGGCATATCCTCTGGCTCATAACAGTCTGGCCCGTGTGCCACGGGTCGCTCCCCCGCTAGATCAGCGCAGCGACGCCCGCAACCACATGCGCGACTTTTTTCCCGTTTCGCTTGGGTTCGGATCGGTGCGGGCGCGGCTGAAATGGCTACATCGGCGGAATATCGCAAGATAGTCCGGGGTCATACTAACGACATATTGATATTCCATATTCGGAATGTTTAATCCATGACTTAATATTCCACCCTTGGAATATTTTATCCACGACACACCTTAACGAGCAGGAATTTCCGATGAAATACGCTTTCTTGATTGCAGCCACCGTCAGCTTTGTCAGTGCGTCCGCGATGGCCGACCACGCGAACCCGTGGGCCACCGAAGACGACACCGTTCTCAGCCAGTATCACGACGAAAACCAAAGCCGCAGCGTCGATACTCCGGGCGAAGACGAAATGCGCGGCGCCATGGTGCGGAACGCGCGCGGCAAGCTCGACGCTAGCGTAGGCTCCGGTCAAGCGGGCAAGGGTCGCGGCGGCAAATCTTCGGGTAAGCGCTGACGACACCTCTATGGCGACAGGCGTGCTGATCTCACGGGATCAACAGTGAACTGTCGCCATAGGAAAAGAACCGGTAGCGGTGCTCGATGGCATAGGCGTAGATCTCCTTGATCCGCGCCTGTCCCATGAGCGCCGAGACCAGCATCATCAGGGTCGATTTCGGCAGGTGGAAATTGGTCATCAGACCGTCTGCCACGTGGAATTCGAAACCCGGATAGATGAAAATATCCGTGTCACCTTCCCACGGCTGAATGCTGCCAGCCCGTGCCGCGCTTTCGATCAACCGCAATGCCGTGGTGCCGACCGGGATCACCCGTCCGCCAGCCGCCTTGGTTGCGGCGATCTCGGCAGCGGCAGTCTCTGACACACGCCCCCATTCGGCATGCATCTTGTGGGTGGTCACATCCTCGACCTTGACTGGCAGGAACGTCCCCGCGCCGACATGCAGGGTGACGAAACTCATGCCGATCCCGCGCGCTTTCAACTCTGCCACCAGCGCCTCGTCGAAATGCAGCGATGCGGTCGGCGCCGCCACCGCGCCGGAATTGCGCGCCCAGATGGTCTGGTAGTCTTCCTTGTCCTTCTCGTCCGCAGGCCGCTTGGCAGCAATGTACGGCGGCAAGGGCATCGCTCCAGCCTCGGCCAACGCCGTGTCGAAATCATCGCCAGTAAGGTTGAACCGCAAAAGCGCCTGCCGATCGCTGCGCCCTTCGAGGGTGGCCGACAGGTCGGACGAGAATTCCACCGCTTCGCCGTCACGCAATTTCTTGAGCGGCTTTACCAGTGCCGACCATGTGCCATCCGCCTGAGGCTCCAGCAAGGTCACTTCGATCTTGGCTTCGGTCAGCCCGGTGTCGCCCATCCGCCGACGCACCCCAAAAAGCCGTGCCGGAATCACCTTGGTGTCGTTCAGCACCAGCCGGTCCGTAGGCCGCAGGATGTCCGGCAACTCGTTCACGATCCGGTCGGCGATGCCCCCCGCCTCGGCGTGCAGAAGCCGCGCTGACGAACGCGGCGAGGCGGGCCGCGTCGCGATCAGCTCTTCAGGCAGGTGGAAATCGAAATCGCTCAGTTTCATGGGGTCGGTCCGGTGATCCAGTGTCGGCGCAGCCGATAGCGCACTTGGGCGCGCTGCGAAAGCAGGGAGCGCGCAATTCGCTGAGTGCATGCTGAGTGCATCAAGCGATAAGCTGGAATGGGCGTCCAGCAGGTTGACGCGTATGGCCGGACTGAGCCCACAGTTACTAATGCTGCAAGGTGTTCGAAGGTCAGCCAACTATTGGTTTTTGTCCTTGGCCCGCAGGCGGCTCATTGTGACAGGTGTGACCCCCAAAAAGGAAGCGATCAGACTATGGGGAAACGTATCTTCATAGCCTGGAAATTCTCGGCGAAACCAAGCAAGCCGTTCAGCCCCGCTAAGTGCGGCGAGGCACCACTCTCGATCCACTTTCCGGCTCAAAGCCTCCCTCAGAATACCGTTGGCCCAATTTCGGACAGGTTCAGACGAAATCATCAGTTCTGAAAGCAGGTCACTGTCCATCCTGACAAGTGAGGCATCGGTCGTTGCCACAATAGATACGAGCGACTCTCCATCCCGTGTTCTCGCGATATTAGGTGTGATAACGCAGGGGCCCACATAAAACCCGACGCAGATCTCTTTGCCGTCCTTGCCGCAAATACAACTCGCCAGGCGTCCTTCCAAGACAATGTACTCGTCTGCTTCGGGGTGTCCCTGTCGGCTCACCTGTTCCTCCTTGCTCAGGTGCAATGGTTTCCAGTGAGCCACAAAACCCTCCACGCAACCCACATCTGACAGGTCATGCGATTTCGTCAAAAACGTCCTCAGATTCATTTTGGCGAGCCTTATCAAATGATAATGCGGATGATTGCGTCGATGGGCATGTGTGGCACAGGTCAAGGAGATCACAAAATGATGTTCAGAAATCTGTCAAAGCACTTTGGAAAGATCGCGATTGGTGCAGCATTGCTTGCAGCGTCGGTTTATGTCGCGATGATCAGCGTCACTCTCGCACATCTCGAATTCATTTCGGGACAGACGCCCTTCGACATGCGACCCTTCGGCTACAAACCCGCAGATGCCGCGGAGCTTCTCGGCGGATTGGGCATAGATGGGCGCAAATACTACCTCACTCGCCAGATACCTCTGGATACTCTCTATCCGGCCTTGCTGGCGCTGACATTGAGCAGCACAATTTGCTGGTTTGGGCGACGCATGCCAAACAGTGGCCTTGTGCGCCTTGGCGTTACCCTCGCGGTCGGTAGCGCGCTGTTCGACTATGTTGAAAACCTTGGGATCATGGCGATGATTTGGAGTTGGCCAGATGTTTCGGGTCCGTTGGTCTATGCCGCCAGCTTTGCGACAATCGCCAAATCCGTCATTACTACCCTGGCAGTGATGCTGATGATTGCCACAGCGTTTGTCTGGGCGCGGCTGCCCAAAGTGGCTTACCGCATCTAGAGGAGAAATGACCGCTAGTCCCGCGTTCCCGACTTTGGAACGATGCGAGATATAGAGCAGCACATACCCCCCTTACTCCCCCACCTCCGGCGCGGGTCGGCGGAAAATCTCGCGGAACATCCCCGGCGTCAGCGCCGACAGCGGGTTCACACTGACATTCGGCTGGCTTGCCGGGCCTGTCAGTTTGAAGTTGAACCCGATAAGCCCCTCCCCTTTGCGGGTAAAGATGCTGCCGATCCCGTTCAGAAAAAAGATCGGCGACAGCACGCCCTGAAAATCGAGCGTACCCGCGCCAAGATTGTAAGTTCCGTCCATCGAGATCCCCATCGACGGTCCGGTCGCACTCGACCGCGTCAGGACAAGCTGGTCAGGGGTCAATCGGAACCGGGCCTCGACCTCACTGAACAGAATGCCCGGCCCCTCCAACTGGTCTAAAAGGCCCACAATGCTGATCGCATCCAGAAGCGACGCGATCCCGGGTGCCTCACGCAGCCGCGTGTTCACCACATCAAGCGCGCCGTCATAGCTGCCCGGCTGCCCCGCAACGGGGGCAAGCGCCAGTGTCATGTCTCCCCCGGCCACGGTCTTGAGGATGCCCGCCTCGCGGATCACCTTACCAGCATCGTCGGACCGGATACGGAACGCTGTCGCCCCGCCCTGCGGCAAGGCCTCTCCGGTGATCGGTGCCGCACCGTTCACATTGGCGGTAAAACTGCCGGTCAGACCCCCACCCGATTGCAGATCGCCCCGAAAATCGGTCAGCCGGATATTGTTCGAGATCTGCAACTGGTCGAGCGACAGTGTCAGCGGCACGGCCCCGCCTCCAGTCGCACCATTGCTGCCCCGGCCAAACGGCGCATTGCGCAGATCGACACTGCCACCGCTGATCCGCACCGCCGGGGGCACTCCGGCCCCACGCCCGGTCAGGACAACTGGCGCATCCAGCCAGCCGCCAGCCCGCACACGCTCAAGATCGATACTGCCCAGAGAGCCATCCTTGTTCAGCGATATGCTGCCACGCGCCTCTAGTCCCGCCCCCTCCAGCACCAGCCGGTCGACACGCGCCGGTTTGTCCAGCACCCCAACCACTTCCAAAGTGCCAGCGGTGCCGCGCGGCAGGGTCCAACCGATGGCGGGAACAGACAACCCGATCCCGGAAAGCCGCGAGGTCAGCCTGAATTCAGGCGGCACCCCTCGGCGCAGATCGACGCGCAGATCGGCGGGGCCCGAGCCGCTCACCATGCCATCGGGCAAGGACACACCAAAGGACCGCGCAGCCTCTTGCGAGAGGGTCACAATCCCGTCCACCGTACTGCCAGTCTGCGGCTGGCCGGGTTCGGGAATGGGCAGGGTCCAGGATCCGTCAAAGGGAACGCCCGACAATTCGGCCTGACCAGACACCTGCAACCGCTCATTGGTCACCGAGACATCCAGCGCCCGCGCCGTCAATTCGCGGTTGGGAACGATCTGTTCGCTCGCCACCGCCGTCGCGCGCCCATTGAGATCAAGCACCATGTCCGGCAGCCGCACCCCGCGCCGCAGCGGCAGGGCGAGTGTACCGTCGAACCGCACTTGCCCGGACAGAAGATCCACAGGGCGGCGCGCCTTTTTCATGATCTCCATCGGAGGGCTGTCGAGATAGGACAAAAGCGCCTCGATCTGACCCGATCCGGCAAGGCTGATCTGCCCGTCCGCCGGGCGTTGCCGCGTGTTGGGGATTACAAAGCTGCTGCCATCCAACGTGATGGCGCCCCCTTGCGGTGGCGTGATCCGGCCCTTGGTCATCCGCACCGCAAAGCGGGTGCCGTTCAAGGTCAGCGTACCCGCGCCCTGCGTGATCACAGGAAGCGTACGGGCATAGCGCACCTGCGCCTGATCGAAAGCCGCGTTCAGGTAAACCACCGGGCGCGGCCCCTCCTGCGAACGCAGGGCAAACTGCCCGCTCTGAATGACACCGCCTTGGATGTTGTCCACCACCCATTTCCGCGCCCGCGGCG
The DNA here is from genome assembly GCA_030425145.1 of Alphaproteobacteria bacterium. Taxonomy (GTDB): domain Bacteria; phylum Pseudomonadota; class Alphaproteobacteria; order Rhodobacterales; family Rhodobacteraceae; genus Marivita. The sequence goes on from JAUHVK010000003.1 coordinate 65,935, forward strand.
CCAAAGCCACCGGCCAGAGATGCAACAGCGCGTCCGGGGTCAGTTCACCGACACTGCCGTCCAGCGCATAATCCCACGCATCCTCCAAGGCGCGCAGCTTGCCCCTCAGGCGCAGCGGCACCTGATCGTCGTCGATCCAGACCCGACCCAGATCAACTTCGAACGGATCAAGCCGCAACCGGAAATCCGCCTCGGCCCGGTCAAGCGACAACGGGACGTCAAAGAGTGTATCCGGCGCTGCCTCGATCCGGCTGAACCGCACCTGCCCCAGCATCTGCGAAGGGATACCGTCACGCAGGTCGGTCAGCATCGCCCGCCCTTCGGCCACGGCTCGCACAAGATCGCTGTCCACTGACAATTCGGAAAAGGTGATCTGCGACTGGTCGGGATTGTAGGTAAAATAGCTGCGCGCCGAATTGAACGGGATCGGCGGCGTATCCGGCGTGGGCTGCAAAACCCCCGCGTCGATCTGCAAGGTGGCGTTGAGCGGACCCAGTGACCCGTCCTCGCGCATCGCGGCGCGCAGTGAACCTGAGATCGGGGCCCGCAGCGCGCCCAGCCACGCCAGCGCCGGGCCTTGGGTGGCGATGTCCTGCGAGGGCATGTCGTCCAGCGACACCCCAAAGGCTACATCCGTGTCGCCGATGGTCGACGAGGCATCCAACTGCAACCGCGTCGCCGTCGCCCCGCCCCCCAGCAGCGCGAAATCGCCCGAGAGGCGCAAGATGTCGTTCTGCCGTTCCAGCCGAAGCCGCCCGCCATCCACCGTCCACCCGCGCCGCGCGCGGGCATCTTCGAACCTTAACGTCAGCGCATCGGCCTCAACCGATTGCAGGCGCGACAGCCGGTCATCCATCAAGAGCGCATCGACCCGGCGGACAAGTGTCGGCACATCGGGCGCGCTGCCATCCGTAGCAAAGGCATCCCCCAGCGCCAGCCCCAACTGGCCCGCCCGGTTGCGGGTGAGCGTGACAAACGCACCGCTGACACTCAGATCACGCAACACCACCCGCCGCCGGATCAGATCGTGCAGCGCCAGACTGATCTCGATATCCGACAGCACCGCGACGGGCGTCCCGGCTGCGGTCTGCACATCCACGTCAAGCAGAATGACGCGCGTCCGCCCGTCCCGTTCCAGCCGCAATTGCACATCGCCGAAGAGTACCTCAAAGCCGGGCAAGGCCGCCGCGAGGCGTTCTTCCACCGTGTCGCGCACCCAATCCGGGGCCGAGAGGCTCCGCCCTACCACCGAAAAGCCGGTGCCCAAGAGCACCAGCAGCAGCGCCAGCACGACACGCACACCCCAGCGCCCCCGCCGCCTGCGGCGCGGAACGGGGGTCGGAGAAGAAGACTGGTCCTGCTCGGTCACTGGAAGCCGCGCCCTTTTGCGTTATTCTCTGCCCAGCCGGGGACACCCCCGAACGGTTTTCATCTTCTTAAAGGATAGCGCCATGAGCGATACACTGGAATTGGCTCCGGACTTCACCCTACCCGTCCAAGGCGGCGACAACAGCGAAGTTTCGCTGAAAGCCCTGCACGGCACTCCTTTCGTGCTGTTCTTCTACCCGCGTAACGACACATCGGGTTGCACCAAGGAAAACGAAGCCTTCACAGCTTTGGGCAGCGAATTCGCCCAGATCGGCGTCAAGGTGTTCGGCATCTCCAAGGACAGCCTCGAAAGCCATGCAAAGTTCATGGCCAAGAAAAAGCTGACCGTGCCGCTGATTTCCGACGAACACGGCACCGCGTCCGAGGATTTTGGCGTGTGGAAGGAAAAATCCATGTACGGCAAGAAGTTCATGGGGATCGAACGATCGACTTTCCTGATCGACGCCGAGGGCCGGATCGCCCGGGAATGGCGCAAGGTCAAAGTGCCCGGCCATGCCGAAGAGGTGCTCGAGGCGGCAAAGGAGCTTTGAGCGTCCTAGTCTCGGATCGGGCTTTGCCCGATCCGACCGGGGCGCGCCTGCGGCGCGCATGAGGGCTCTGCCCTCATACTCCCGAGGTATTTTCAAAACAGAGAAGCACAGGTCATCGCCTTGATCTTCAACGCCGAGCGCGCAATGAGGGGCCATGATGACTTTATGTGATATGGCGGTGGATGTGCTGACCACCGCAGACGGGCGCGAGAAGACTGCAAAGTCTCGCGACTATGCCGCACAGTGGTTTGCTGCGCGTGACGCCGGGGCGCCGATTGAGATCGGTCAAGCCACACCTCCGCTGCGTCCGTCACGGCCCGTTGCGCCGGAACTGCTCGACCCGCGCGACGTGCCGAAGCGCAAGCCCGGCAGCCCGCAGGGGCGCATCGCGCTTCTTCATGCGGTGGCGCATATCGAGTTGAACGCGGTCGACCTGCACTGGGACATCATCCCGCGCTTTGCCCATATCCGGATGCCGATGGGGTTCTATGATGACTGGGTCAAGGCGGCGGATGAGGAATCCAAGCATTTCAACCTGATGTGCGATTGCCTCGAAGAGATGGGCAGCTTTTACGGCGCGCTGCCCGCCCATGCCGGCATGTGGCGCGCCGCCGAGGACACGGTGGACGATTTCATGGGCCGGCTGGCAGTGGTGCCAATGGTGCTTGAAGCACGGGGCCTGGATGTGACCCCCGGCATGATCGAGATCTTTCGCAAGGCCGATGCCACCAGCGCCGTGGCCGCGCTCGAGACCATCTATGGCGAGGAAGTCGGCCATGTCGCCTATGGCTCAAAATGGTTTCACTTCCTCTGTGGGCGGCATGAGGAAGACCCCAAGGATGCGTTTCACACGCTGGTCCGGCGTTATTTCAAAGGCGCGCTGAAGCCGCCTTTCAATGAAGAAAAACGCGCCGAAGCCGGGCTTCCGCCGGATTTCTACTGGCCTTTGACCGAAACGCTCTGACCAGCGGCGCCCTGTTGCGCTTGAGCATCAGTTCATAAACTCCCACGAGATCGGCGAAATCTTGCCAATTCGGCGGCGGATTGCGCGAGGCCAGACCGGATTGGTCCAAAAACGTTGCCAATTCATGAATCGGTCTTTAGAGCCGTAACAGATACGCGCCCGGAGTTGGGGCTCAAGAGGCGCGACCCAGGGACGGGAAGAGGAACATACAGGTGCGCACACGTCTTGCGATCAAACTGCATGCCACACTCGAACGCTTTTTTCCGGAACGCCGTCTGTTTCTTCGCTCTGACACAGACACACGTTTCATCCGACTGAAATCCAGCACACAGGCGCTCGCCTTTGGCGGCGCCTCTCTTGTTTTGGCCTGGAGCATTGTTGCCACCGCCATCCTGCTGATGGACTCGATCGGTTCAGGCAACTTCCGTGAGCAGGCGCGGCGCGATCTGGAAACCTATCAGCTTCGTCTGAACATCCTGTCGGAAGAGCGCAACGCCCGCGCCTCCGAGGCAATCGCGGCTCAGGAACGGTTCAACACGGCGCTTGAACAGGTCTCGGTCATGCAGACCAAGCTGCTTGATGCCGAAACCCGCCGGGTCGAGCTGGAAGCCGGTCTTGAAGCGGTGCAGCTGAAGCTGCGCGATGCGATCCGCGCCCGCGAAGATGTGCGCACCGAACTTGTGGCCCTGCGGGATCAGATTTCTTCGGGCGGAACCGCCCTCGCCTCTGGCGGCGAGATTGACAATACCACGCTGGATTTCCTGTCCGCTGCCTTGGCCCGCACCGCCGAAGAGCGCGATCAGGTTGTCGCTGACGCGCAGGATGCCCTGATCCGCGCCGACGAAATGGCGACCGAAATCAAGCTGATGGAAGAAAAGAACGACACGATCTTCCGCCAGCTCGAAGAAGCGATGACCGTGTCCGTCAAACCGCTCGACAAGATGTTCGAAGCGGCGGGCATGAACCCCGACACCATCCTCAACCAGGTGCGCCGTGGCTATTCCGGTCAAGGTGGCCCGCTGATGCCGCTGAGCTTCTCGACCCGTGGCGAAGACCCCTCTGAGGACGTGCTGCGCGCCAACCGCATCCTGAACCAGATGGACCGGCTGAACCTGTATCGGATCGCTGCCGAAAAAGCGCCCTTCGCCATGCCCATCAAGGATTCGTTCCGCTTTACCAGCGGATTCGGCTATCGCTGGGGGCGCCTGCATGCGGGCACCGATTTTGCCGGCGCACATGGCACGGCGATCTACGCCACCGCAGACGGTGTTGTGACCTTTGCGGGCTGGCAGTCAGGATATGGTAGGCTCGTCAAAATCCAGCATGAGTTCGGCATCGAGACCCGGTACGCGCATAACTCGAAACTCTACGTGAAGAAGGGTCAAAGGGTCTCGCGCGGAGATAGAATTGCTGCTATGGGGAACACTGGACGTTCCACCGGCACCCATCTGCATTACGAAGTCCGTGTCGGCGGCAAACCTGTCAACCCCATGATCTACATCAAGGCTGCAAACGATGTTTTCTAAAAGCAAAATCAATGAGCCCGGCCCCAAGGCTGACGAGGCGAGCGCACCGAAACCCGCCATGCCGGACACGTCGCGCACGTCGACCGAATTCAAGGCGTCTGCCCCCAAGGCCAAGCCGGCGGCGTCGATCCTGTCGAGCGACCTGCACATCACCGGCAATCTCAAGACAACCGGTGACATCAATGTCGAAGGTACCGTCGAAGGTGACATCCGCGCGCATCTGCTGACCGTTGGCGAAAGCGCCACGATCAAGGGTGAAGTGGTGGCGGACGATGTGGTCGTGAACGGTCGCGTTGTGGGCCGTGTACGCGGTCTCAAGGTGCGCCTGACCGCGACGGCACGCGTCGAGGGTGACATCATCCACAAGACCATCGCCATCGAATCCGGTGCGCATTTCGAAGGCTCGGTGCAGCGTCAGGACGATCCGCTCAACGGTGGCAAGAAGCCCGTTTCCGCTGCGCCTGCCGCAGCCGCGTCGAACGGCTAAGTTCCGACAGGATCACATGGATCAGGGCCGCCCTCGGGCGGCCTTTTCTTTTTGCCTTACCCTTTGTTGGCCACCGGGCGGCGCAAGCGGCGTTCGCGGTAGACGATCATCAGCCCTCCGACCACGATCAACCCCGCCCCCGGCCAGAGGTCGTCCACGGGTGCTTCGTCAAAGAAGAGCCACCCCAGCAGGAAGGCGATGGGGATGCCGAAATAGCTGAACGGCGCGAGGTTGCTTGGTTCGGTCATCCGGTAAGCCACCACAAGGCAGAGCACCGCCGAACCTCCGAACAGCCCCATCAGAATGATGAAACCCAAATCCTGCGCGCTGGCCACAGGCGTAAACCCACCTGCGATCAGAGCCAGCAGCAACGATCCCAGCGCCGCGAAGGCCGAGGAGTGAAGGTTGAAGAGCGGGGTCGGCACATCGTCGTCGATCAGCCGGGCCGTCACTCCGCTGAACGCGTAAAGGAAGGACGCCCCAACCGGCAGCACCAGCGCCCAGGTGAAGGCATCGCCCCCCGGTTGCAGGATCAGCATCACCCCGACGAACCCGATCGCCACCGCGAGCCAACGCATCCAGCCGACGCGTTCACGCAGGATCGGCACGGACAGCGCCGTTGTGAACAGCGCGGTGGTGTAGGAAATGGTGGTGGCGGTGGCAAAGGCCATGATGCCCAAAGACAGGTAGAACATAAGCTGCGCAAAGGTCACCGACAGCCCACGCAACGCGGCCAGCTTCCACTGCCGGATGCGCAGCGACCGAGTGCCCCGCCGCCAGCTTGCCGTCATCCAAAGGGCGATCAGGCTGGGCAACAGGCCAAACGCATTGCGGTAGGCCGAAAGCTCTGCCGCGCTGTAACGCGGTGACAGGTGTTTGATGATAAGACCCATCAGGTCGAACAGCACCAGCGCGGCAATGCTGATAAGGATGCCAAGCACCGCCTTGTCCGATGGTTTCTGCATGGCGCCCTTCCCCGACTTGCCTGTCAAAGCTGCATGTTTCCGCACCGCTGTCGATGGGTTTGTCTGGCCTCAGAGCACCCGCTTGAGAAACGCCCGCGTGCGGGGTTCCTTTGGGTCCGCGAACAGCGTGTCAGGTGGTCCTTCCTCAAGGATGCGCCCAGCGTCGAGGAAACAGACCTTGTCGGCCAGTTCGCGCGCAAAGGCCATTTCGTGGGTGGCCAGGATCATCGTCATGCCTTCGCTCCGCAGTTGCCGAAGCACGTCCAACACCTCACCCACCAGTTCGGGATCCAGTGCGCTGGTGATCTCGTCAAACAGCATGATCTCGGGCGCCATTGCCAGCGCGCGGATGATCGCCACGCGCTGTTGTTGCCCGCCTGACAGCTGGTCTGGGTAATGGTGCATCCGCTGCCCCAGATCGAACCGCTCGAACAGAGTTTTGACCGGCCCTTCAAGCGCGTCGCGGCTTTTGCCCAGCACCCGGCGCGGGGCAAGCATGACATTCTCGGCGGCGGTCATGTGGGGAAAGAGGTTGAACGATTGGAACACAATCCCGATGCGCGCGCGGATGGGCTGCGGGTCCAGCCCCGGTTCGCTGATGTCCACACCGTCAAGCAGGATGCACCCATCGTCGATGGGTTCCAGCAGGTTGATGCAGCGCAACAGGGTCGATTTGCCCGACCCCGACGCGCCGATGAGGCAGACCATCTCACCTTCGTCTACCGACAGGTCGATGCCCCGGCACACCATGTTGTCGCCAAAGCTCTTGGTGACGCCCTTCAGATCAAGCTTAGCCATCAGCTCTGCCGCCGCCGCTGTTTGTGCATCAGGTAATCGGCATAGCGCGTGGCCGGAATTGTCAGCGCCAGAAAGATCACCGCTGCGCCGACATAGGGTGTGAAATTCGCCAGCAGAGACTTGTAGACCCCAGCCTGCCGGAACACCTCGACCGGGCCAATGAAGCTGAGAAGTGCGACGTCTTTCTGCAGCGCGATAAAGAGGTTCATGTTGGCCGGGGCCACGTTGCGGATCGCCTGTGGCAGCACGACGTACCGCATGGTGTCACCGTCCGACAATCCAAGAGACGCCGCCGCTGCACGCTGGCTGTGGTGGATGGAGTCGATGCCCGACCGGATCACCTCGGCGACATAAGCCGCATAGACAAGGATCAGCGCCAGCGATCCCCAGATATAAGGAGAGTTCCAAGGTCGCGGCAGGCCTAGGCCAGGAACACCAAACCCGATCAGGTAGATCACGAGGATCACCGGAAGGCCGCGAAATACGTCTGTATAGATCGCCCCGAAGAGCCGCAGCGGATAAAGCGCCGGTGACCGCACATCGCGGAAAAGCGCGATCAACAGCCCCAGAACGGCAATAATCGGCGCGCACCAGAGGAAGATGGCGACGTTCATCAGGAACGCATCCAGCAAGCCCGGAAACGTCTTGGCGAAGACCTCGCCATTGAAAAAGCTGCGTTTGACCGCGTCCCAGCCCCGGGACAGTGGCACCAGCAGCACCACGGCCAGCACCACCGCCAAAGTTGAGCCGGCAGCGATGGTGATCGACCGTCGCCGCAGGCGTTGTTCATAGGCTTGGCGACGGGTCAGCGCTGGCGCTGACCCGCTTTGCGAACGTGTCTGGTCGGTCATGTCACTCGATCACGGGAACGCCGGTGGCTTTCTGCAACCAGATGGCTTCGATCTCGGCCAGCTTGCCGCTGTCGGTGAGCGCGGTGATTGCAGTGTTCACGCAGTCACGCAGCGGGTTGCCCTCTTCGAACAGGAGACCAAACTGGTCCGGGTTCTCGGAACGGTCCGCCGGGAACTGGCCCAAGAGCACCCCACCTTCGACCACTACCGCCGACAGATAGAGCGCGGTCGGCAGATCGAACAGCGCGGCGTCGATCTGGTTGGCCTGCATCGCCGCGGTCACGTCGGTGTTGTCACCGTAAAGCAGCGGGTCTTTCTCGGGTGCCACGATTTCGGTCAACATCGGCAGCGCCGTGGTGCTGGCATCCGCTCCCCAGACCAGCCCCTTGAGGCTGTCGAGCGTGGCTGTTGCCCCTGCATCGACAACGCCTTGCGTGGTCAGCACGGCCATGGCCGAGGTGTAATAGGGCAGCGAGAAATCAACCATCTGCTCACGCTCAGGCGTGATCGAGTATTGCTGCATGTTGAAATCGAAATCCTTGGCGCCTGGCTGGATCGCCTCGTCAAACGAGGTGCGGACCCATTTCACCGCGTCAGCCTCGAAGCCGAGTTCTGCGGCAATCGCATAGGCGACGGCCGCTTCATAGCCCTCACCGCTTTCGGGCGCGTCGTTGAGCACCCACGGGTAATAGGCCGGGTTTCCGGTGGCGATGGTCAAGACATTCTCTTCCAGCGTCAGTCCGGTGGCGCAGCTGCCATGCCCGGCGGCCAAGGCCATCGACGACGTAGCAGCAAGAAGAAGTGCGGAAGTCACAACGGTTTTCATTGGTCTGATCGTCCTACCCTGTTGAGTCGGTCAGAGGTTAGACGGCGGCAGGAATTTGTCCAGCAAGCTGAGAAAAAGGCTGTGGGAGCAGGTCGATTCGGAGCCCAAGCTGCCAAAAGGCCCTACATTGTACTCGATGTTTAATTTTGTGGAGCTTACATCACGAAAACGTATGCAAAAAGTCAAAAATATTCAAATTTTGGCATTTAAGATCGTTTGTGCCATCTTTATATCACCTCGGATTGTCTCAAAAGCTAACACCAAGTGGCATCTTTCGAGCCGCGGACCATGTCCGTGTAATGTAGTTGATCTTTCACGATTGGAGTAAATGTCGTGGCCGACATCACCACGAACGTCCTTGTTGTCGATCGGCAACGTCTGCTGACTGACCTGATCAAGTCGGCATTCTCGGCCGTCGGTGAATACAATACTGAGTCTGTAGGGAGCTACAAGGAAGCGCTTAAATTACTTGAAGCCCCCAAAGCCCCGCGTTTCGATCTCATCCTTTTGGAAACCAATCTGGACACACTGACGTCGCTCCAGAACGTCGCCTATATTGTGAAGCAGGCGGCTCCGGCGAAGGTCCTGCTATTCTCTGATTTTGCGACCAGAAGCTTTGTAGATAGCTGCGTTAAGGTCGGTGCGTTCGGCTTTGTGCCGAAATCGCTCTCGCTCAAGGCATTCGAAAGCGTCTTGAGTTTCGTGACATCCGGTCAGGTCTTTATACCTGCGGACTTCCACGGGCGTGGCGCAGATGGACCAAATGATACGGTAACCCAGCTCAAAACCGGAGAGCTGGATGTGCTTGAACAATTGTCCTTGGGCTTGTCCAACAAGGAAATCGCGAAGAGCCTCGTCATGAAAGAATCCACCGTCAAATTGCACGTCCGAACCCTATGCAGAAAGCTGGGTGCAACGAACCGGACACAGGCGCTGATTATCGCCCAGAAGCAGGGAATTCTGGCGCAGAAACAGCCGCAAGCCTGCCAGGACGCCTAACTACGCCGCCCCTTCCATCCGCCCCGCCGCCTGGGCGTGCCAGAAGCGCTCAACCCTTCGGTCAGAACCTGCGTCATCGGATGGCCATCGATCGGGTGACGGTCGAGAAGTTCCTTAATCAGTGCAGCGTTGTCGGCATCCACCGGCACCGCCAGTGCCCAATCCAGAAAGATCGAACGGCATTCCTCATACGTGATGCCGTCGATCTTGAAGGATTCCGCGATCAGCCCCTTAGGGTCGGTGGCGTCCCCCTTACGCATGGCTCACTCCTCTTTCCGTACATCGGGCAACGCCGCCGCGATGATGTCAGCGGCGCGGCGGGTGCGGCTGTCCAACAGCGTTTGCAGCCCGTCGATGCTTTCGGTGCCTGTGATCCGGCACAAGAACTCTGACGCGGCACTGATATCACGATCCGGAGTCAGCGTCGTTTCGGAAATCAACCGGGACCCGATTTGCAGCGACCAGCACAGGCGGTAAGTCTCGATCAAGGCTTCGGCGTCTTCACCCGACAGCCAACCACACGTCGCCCCATGCTCCAAAGCGCCGATGACGCTGCTCAAGGGCTGGCCCGCGATCAGAGCGGCGGCTTGTGCAACAAGCTCGATATCCTGCAACCGCCCCTGCCCCAACTTGGCCTCCCATGGCCCGCCACCGCCTTTGGCCGCGGCGATCCGGTTGCGCATGATCGCCACCTCGCGCAGCACCGCGTCGCGGTCGCGCGGCGCCGCCATGACCTCGGTCTGCACCGCTGCTACATCCGCCATCAAATCGTCAGGCCCGGTCACGCAGCGCGCCCGGCTGAGCGCCAGATGTTCCCACACCCAGGCGTCGGATTTCTGGTAGCTGCGGAAGGATTCCAGACTGGTCGCCACCGGCCCCTGATTACCCGAGGGGCGCAGCCGCATGTCGATCTCGTAGATCCGACCCTCGGCCATAGGTGCCGTCACCGCCGTGATCAGCGCCTGCGTCAGTCGCGCGTAATAGGGCCGTGTCGCCAGAGGACGGCGGCCTTCGGACATTTCGGCATCGCCCGGATCATAGATCACGATCAGGTCCAGATCAGAGCGCGAATGCAAACGCCGTGACCCGAGGCTGCCCATGCCGACCGCCACCGCGCCACGACCGGGGCATGGCCCATGCTTGCGCGCAAACTCAGCCTGCACTTCTGGGGCCAGCGCAGTGAGCGTGGCATCCGCCAGATCGGCATATTGCGCCCCCGCTTCCTCGGCCCCGATCAGGCCACGAAGCATGTGCACGCCGATGCGGAAATGCCATTCCTTGCCCCACCGCCGCGCGGTGTTGAGCTTGTTCTCGTAATCGCTTTCGCGCGCCAGTTCCTCGGACAGGGCAGTCTGCAACACTTCGCGCCCTGGCCAATCAGCAAAGAAATCACCGCCGATCACCGCGTCGAATACCGTGGCGTTGCGCGACAGGTAGCGGGCCAGTTCGGGCGACACACCGACAATGTCGATCAAGAGGTCGATCAGTTGCGGATTGGCCTCGAAGAGCGCGAACACCTGTACCCCGGCGGGCAGACCGCTGAGGAACCCATCAAAAGCGGTCAGCGCCTCCATCGGCTGGGACGCCTTGGCCAGACGGGTCAGGATCTCGGGGCGGAGCCGTTCGAAAATGCCACTGCCCCGCGCCGAACGCAGCGCGGGATAGGTGCGCCAGCGGCTGACGATCTCGGAGTTTTCCAACTCTTCCGGAACCACACTGCGCCGCGCGGGTGCGCTGTCACCACCAAAGAAGCCTTCGGTCAGGGTGTGTGTTTCCTCGAGCCGCGCGCGCAAGTTCTTTTGCAGCGCCGCGCGGTCGGTGCCCATAAAGGCGGCCAGCCGGTCGAACCCGTCCTCGGATTGCGGCAGGTCATGTGTCTGCGCATCCCGCAACATCTGCACCCGGTGCTCGACCTCACGATGGGCGCGGTAATGGTCGGTCAACGTGTCGGCCACATCCTGTGGCACCCAGCCCTTTTCGGCCAGTACCGCGAGCCCCGGCACCGTGCCCCGCACCCGCAGATCAGGATCGCGCCCGCCGGCGATGATCTGGCGGGTCTGGGTAAAGAACTCGATCTCGCGAATGCCGCCGCGCCCCAGCTTCATGTTGTGCCCCGGCAGGGTGATTGGCCCGCCCAGCCCTTTGTGGTCGCGGATCTTGCGCACCATGTCATGCGCGTCTTCGATGGCCGCGAAATCCAGATGCTTGCGCCAGACAAAGGGCGTCAGCGTCTTGAGAAACCCCTCACCCGCCGCGATGTCCCCCGCACAGGCGCGTGCCTTGATATAGGCGGCGCGTTCCCATGTCCGGCCAAGGCTTTCGTAATACCGCTCGGCGGCTTCCATCGCGAGGCAGACCGGCGTGACCGAGGGATCAGGCCGCAGCCGTAGATCGGTGCGGAACACGTAGCCGTCGCCGGTCAGGTCGCTGAGCATGGCGCAGGACTTGCGTGTGGCGCGCACCAGCGCCGACCGCGCCTCGTGGTAATCGTATGGATCAAAGCGCGTTTCGTCGAAGAGGCAGATCAGGTCCACATCCGAGCTGTAGTTCAGCTCTCCGGCACCCATCTTGCCCATCGCCAGGGCCACCATACCACCCGCCTGTTCGGCGTCGTCTTCGGTCTGGCCCGGCAGCTTGCCGCGCTTGATCTCGTGCAGGGTGGTGGCCCGCATGGCCAGATGCACCGAGAGATCGGCGAAATCGGTGAGCGCCTGTGTCACGGTTTCGAGCGGCCAGACCGCTGCCAGATCGGCCAAGCCGGTCAGCAGCGCCACACGCCGCTTGGCCTGCCGCAGCCTTGTCGAAAGGGCCTCGTGCGCAGTCGCGCGCAGGGCGTCATGCTCTTGCAGAAGTGCTGCCTCGGGATCGTCGAACGCGGTTTCGAGCCAGCCGCTTTCCTTGTCGATCAGCGATTTGAGATAGGGGCTGCATCCGCCTGCCCCGTCGATCAGCCGCGCCAGATCACCTGTCGCCCAAGGAGCCGCCTTGAGCGCATCGGCCCCCTGTTCGGGTTCATAGGCATGGGGAAGTCGGGTGATGCGGCTGGCAAAATTCATGGCCGCAGATGGCCACGGGTTTCAGGAAAGTGCAATGGGGCGCAATGGCAGACACGCGTCTGGGTTATCCTTGGACTTTATCCGAGGATTTCTTTGGTCTGAGGTCCTCGGGTCTTGGCCCGAGGATGATGGTGTGTCTTTAAGGAGAAGAAGCGGCGCCGCCCTTTGGGCCTGACGGTTCTCTCATCTGCCGGGGTCTCCCCCGGGACCTGTACCCCTGTCGGGGCCTTCTGAAACCGGTTTCTCATGGTCGCCCCCGTCACAGGGCACAAGAGAGATGTCAGTTCAAGTGTCGCGGCATGGGAGTGACCCTTCCCGCTCGATGCGCATCGTGGGCAGGGGTATGCGGTGTCAGACGTTAAGGATTTGGAAAGCCTGCGTGCGTTGGACACGGCTGACGCCGTATAACACACCGCAGCGCTATAAAAACCGTGACAGCCCAAAGAGAGACATGCAGGGTTTGACCTTAGCACATAATCATTTGGAGCGGTGCACACATGGCTTTGAACATAATCGGCGCAGGTTTCGGGCGAACCGGCACGGAGTCTATGAAACGCGCACTCGAAATACTGGGCTACGGCCCGTGCTACCACATGTACGAGGTCATCCCGAACAAAGACCGGTTCGAGATGTGGCAAGGCATCTATGACGGGACCGTCACGCCGGATTGGGACGCGGTGTTCGACGGGTTCCGGGCCACTGTGGATTGGCCGGCGGCCCGCTACTGGCGCGAATTGGCAGCCCATTTTCCAGATGCAAAGATCCTGTTGACCTATCGCGATGCGGAAAGCTGGTACGCCAGTATGGAAAAGACCATTCTGACCTTCCTTCGCGATCCGGAAAAAACCGAAGGCATGGCGCCTCGGCTCCGGGACACTGTTTTTGAAGGAGACGTCTCCGACAAGGACCACGTGATTGCAGTTTACAATCGGAATGTTGCTGACGTTCAAAGCGCCTTTGGACCGGAGCGTTTGCTGACCTATCAGCTTGGATCGGGTTGGGAACCACTTTGCCGATTTCTCGACGTGAACATTCCCGAAGTGCCGTTTCCAAGCGGCAATGAAAGTGCCAGCTTCCACCAAAAGGACAAAGAGTTGTCAAAAGCGCGGACGACGTGATCGCGTCACCCGCCCGGTTACACCCGCCGCAGGGCCAGCACGGAATTCAGACCACCGAAGGCAAAGGCGTTCGACAGGGCCACTTCGACCTTGGCATCTCGCGCCACGTTCGGCACCACGTCCAGCGCACATTCGGGGTCGGGTTCCTCGTAACCGATGGTGGGCGCGATCACTCCGTCGCGCAGGGCCATGATGCAGGCCAGAAGCTCGATTGCGCCGGTTCCGCCAATGCAATGGCCGTGCATCGACTTGGTGGACGAGATCATCAGCCGGTCGGCATGCGCCCCGAACACATCCGCCACCGCCGCACATTCGGTCTTGTCGTTCGCCGCCGTGCCAGTGCCGTGGGCGTTGATATAGCCCACGTCCTGTGGGTTGAGCTTGGCATCGTGCAGCGCCCCGGCAATTGCGCGTGCGGCGCCGTTCTTCGATGGCATCACGATGTCGGACGCATCCGAGGTCATGGCAAACCCCACCACCTCGGCCAGGATCTCGGCCCCGCGTTTGCGGGCGTGGTCGTAGTCTTCGAAAACGAAGACGCCTGCCCCCTCGCCCTGCACCATGCCGTTGCGGTTGGCGCTGAAGGGACGGCAGGCGTCTTTGGACATGACGCGCAGCCCTTCCCACGCCTTCACACCGCCGAAGCAGAGCATCGATTCCGACCCGCCTGTGATCATCACCGGGGCGAGACCGCCATGCACCATCTGGAACGCCTGGCTCATGGCGTGGTTGGACGACGCGCAGGCGGTTGAGACGGTGAAGGACGGTCCTTTGAGGTTGAACTCCATCGACACGTGGGAGGCGGCGGCGTTGTTCATCAGCTTGGGCACGACAAACGGGTGGACCCGGTTCTTGCCCTCTTCGTAGACGCTTCGGTAATTCTCATCGAGCGTGGTCATGCCACCGCCGGAATTGCCCAGAACAACCCCGGATCTGGCGGCCAGTTCGCCCGAAAACTCCAGCCCTGACTGTGTCAGCGCCTCACGCGCGGCAATCAGGGTGAACTGGGTGAACCGATCGTAGAGCGACAATTGCTGGCGGTTGAAATGCGCGGTCTCGTCAAAATCATGCACCTGCGCGCCGATCTGGATTGACAGACGCTCCACGTCCTGAAACGCCAGTTGGCCAATTCCGCAACGCCCCTCGCGCATTGCCTCGAGCGTATCGGGTACGGTCAGCCCCAGCGCGTTGACGGTGCCCGCCCCGGTGATGACCACGCGCTTCATGGCTGCTTACGCCTTTTGGCGGGCGATCAGCGCCTCGACCCCGGCGATAACCGTCTGCACCGACGAGATGTCGAAATCGCTTTTTTCCGGCTCATTCGCATTGAACGGCACTTCGATGTCGAACTCTTCCTCAAGCGCGAAGATGCATTCGACGAGGCCCATGCTGTCGATGCCCAGGTCCGCCATCGTATCGGTCAGCGCCACGTCGGACGGTTCGATCATGGCTTGCTCGGCGATGATGCGAATGACCCGGTCTTGCACGCTCATGGTGTTCTTCCGAAGGCTGTTGCGTCTGTGCCCGTGATTTAGTCGCTCGAGTCGGTCTTTGAAACCGATTTCTTGAGGTTTGCCACATCCGCGATCAGACGTGGAAGGCGGCGAAGCTGGCGGTAGATCTCAAGCTGGCTGTCCATTTTCATCGCCGGATAGCCCAGCATCACCCGCCCGGCTGGCACGTTCGAGAGCACCTTGGTGGCCCCGCCGGTGATGGCGTTGTCGCCGATGAAGATGTTGTCGCTGACCCCGGTTTGGCCGCCCAGAACCACATTGTTGCCGATGCGGCTCGACCCGGCGATTCCCACCTGCGCGCAGATCAGGCAGTCATTGCCGATCACCACGTTGTGGCCCACCTGCGCGAGGTTGTCGAACTTGCAGCCATTGCCGATACGCGTGTCACGTACTGTGCCGCGGTCGATACAGCTATTGGCCCCAAGTTCTACATCGTCGCCGATACTGACGCTGCCCAGCGAATGAATGCGGGCATAGCTTTGCGCTGTGGCCCCAGCCTGATCCCCCAGCGTTTCGCGGACCTTCTCGGCGGCCGAGGGTTCCGGTGTGACGAATGAGAACCCGTCCGCACCGATGGTGGCCCCGAAATGGGCGATGAAGCGGTCGCCGATGGTGACGGAATGGCCGATCTTCACACCCGGATGCAGCAGAGCGCCCTGCCCGATCGACGTGTTCTGCCCGATAAAGGCCTGCGCCCCGATGACCGACCCCGCGCCGATGGTCACGCCCGGCCCGATCACCGCGAAGGGTCCGACAGAGACATCTTCGGCAAGGTTTGCGGTCGGGTCGATGACCGCGCTCGGATGGCGCCCGGGCGCATAGCCCGCTCCCGGATCCATCATCGCCGACAGACCGGACATTGCGTAACGCGGACGCGGTGCCAGCAACGCGGCGCGGAGTCCAAGCGCCTGCCAATCCGCCCCGTCCCAAAGCATCGCCGCGCGCGCTTGTCCGTCAGACAACTGTTCCGCAAATTCGGGTTTCATTGCCAGGGCAAGATCGTTGGGACCGGCCTGCGCCGGTTCGGCCACCGCAGATACGGACAGGCCGACCTCGCCTTCGGCGCGCACACCAAGAGCCTCCGCAATCTGCGCAATGGTAAACGACATGGGAGCCTCCAGCCTGATTGGCGAGAGATTTAACTACGAATGCCGCCGATCTCCACCCCTGCCGCGCTCAGCGCGTTCCAGATATCGCGATCGCGCCCATAAACGTCACGTCGGAACTGCGTATGGCCTTTGGCGTGGGTGAATGCGGTCCGGTAGATCAGGTGGACCGGAACCGGCTGATCCAGATTGACCCGCGTTTCCGACCCTGTGCGCAACCGCGATTGGAAAAAGCCGACCGGATCATCGGTTTGCCGCGCCAAAAGCGCATAGGCGAAGTCATGGGGATCGTTCAGGCGCACGCAGCCGTGGCTGTAGGTTCGGACCTCACGCGAAAACAGATTTTTCGCAGGAGTATCATGCAGATAGATGTTGTACTTATTGGGAAACATGAACTTTACAGTCCCCAACGCATTGCGCGGGCCCGGCGGCTGGCGCATCGCAAACGGGAAGCTGTTGCCAGAATAGCCCGCAAAGCTCTGATCGCGGCTGACGACCCGGCCCCGGCTGTCGGTGATCTGAAGGTGGGATACCGCGCCCGAATTGTTGCGGAGCTTGGGCAGGTATTCTTTCACGATTATCGAGCGCGGCACGTACCAGCTCGGGTTGATGACCATATGGTCCATCTCGTCCGAGAATTCCGGCGTCTGGCGGTCGCGGTCCTGATGCCCGACTACCGAGCGGGTCTCAAAGGTCAGTTTGCCATGATCGAAGATACGCGCGTTGAAGTCAGTCAGGTTGACGAGGATGTGCCGCTCCCCCAACCCTCCGGGAAGGTTGAGCCAGCGTTCCCGCTCCATCGCGACAATGACGGATTTCAAACGGTCCTGCGGGGTGGCGTTGATCTCGTCGAGGGTGACGCCGCCCACAACACCGTCCACGGTCAGACCGTGATTACCTTGGAATTCCCGCACCGCATCGGTGATGGCCGTGTCGTAACGTGCCGTGACCGTACGATCGAGATACCCAATGGCGATCAGCCTGTCGCGCAGAGCCACAACCCCGGCCCCGGTATCGCCCGGTTCGTATTTGCCGGAAGGCACGGGCGCGCCCCAGCCGCCGTGGGCGATTGTATGTTCGAGCCGCATCTTGGCTTTCATCAACCGCGCGTATTCCTGCGACTGCGGTGCAAGTGACGAAAAGAAGGCGCGCGGCGTGTCGGACAGGAGGCCCTCAAGGTAGTAGCTGGTTTCCCGCAGAGGGATTTCGCGCACGATCTCGCTGCGCACCTGGCGGGGATTGTCGATCACGCCGGTTTGCAGGTCGCGGGCGAAATCGAGGAAAAGCTCGGTCAGAGCAACCTCGAGCGAGCCACGGTCGAACCCGCTGCGCACGGAAGCCATGCGCGACAGAAGCGCCTCGGCATTGTACTTGGATGCGGGCAACCCGTGATAGGACGCCATGCTCAGCGCTTCGAGAAGCGCCGTGCGGCGTTCGAGATCTGCCGGAGAGCCACCTGTCCAGATCGGCTCGAATCCGCGTTCGCGGTAAAACGCTGCAATCTGGTCATCGCGTGAGACACTTTCTGCCACCGCCTGCTGAAAGGCTGTGACCTGAACCGCGCCGGCGCTTTGAGGCGTGATGTAGCTGGCCGCCACTAAAGCGATCACTGCTGCGCCGCGCAAAAACGTCCGGTGGGTCATCAATCGTCTCCTAAAGTCTTTAACTTCAACACTAATCACGCAATTTCGGTTCCCATGGTCCCTGCTGCCAGTGGCACTGTCCATTCACAAAAAGTTTGGATTTGCGTTTTATGGCAAGATTGCGGCAGCGCTGCATCGCACGGGGAAGGTGTAGCGTAACTTTAACACAGTTCGGTGATTTAAGCAGAAATTTGCCGAAAACCCTTGATCTGAAAATTTTTGGGGAACTTTCGGTTTGTTTGAGATTCGGGATATGTCATAGTCCGCACACGACAGGCATTCGGCAGGCCCGCGGAACGACGCGGGCGACTGAAAAACTGAAATACGGGACAGGCACTAATCAATGACTGACACGGTATCTGGCGGCATCACGCGCCGTGGTTTACTCGCGGCATTTGCAGCGACGACAATCACTGCGGCGCCAACTTTCGCAAATGCAGCAGGGTTCCTGCGCGGCGGGGGGGATATCAGACGGATCAAAATGTACTCGGGCCGGACCGGTGAACGGATCGACATGATCTACTGGATCGAGGGCGACTACATCAGCGATGCCGTCAAGGAAGTGCACCATTTCATGCGGGATTGGCGCACAAATGATGTGAAATCCATTGATCTGCGCACCATCGACATCATGGCGGCGGCGCACAATCTTCTGGATGTGTCCGAACCTTACATGCTTCTCAGCGGTTACCGCAGCCCGAAGACCAACGCGATGCTGCGCAGCCGCAGCTCGGGCGTGGCGAAGAACTCGCTGCACCTCAAAGGCCAAGCAGCAGACCTGCGTTTGAGCTCGCGTTCGGTGAACCAGATGGCGCGTGCGGCGTCGGCCTGCAAAGCGGGTGGCGTCGGTCGGTACTCGGGGTCGAACTTCGTGCACATGGATTGCGGCCCGGTGCGGAGCTGGGGCGGGTAACACGTCTTTTCAATATGTTACGAGTCATGAAAAGGCTGCCGATCCGGCAGCCTTTGTTGTTTTCGGGTCCGGCTGAGGGGGCTTGCGCCCCCTGCCCGATCAGAACGTCATCTTATACGTGAGCGCCCCGGTGAACCCACGCGACCCGTCCGACCCGATCGAGCTGGCACCGGTCAGGCTCAGGAACGACCCCGAACCCAACTCCTTGACAACCGAACCCGAGATGTAGCCCCAGGTCTGGTCCGGGCGCGGTGCAGACACGCTGCCCAGCGTGTCGGAGGTCGGCCCCAGCGACACGACCAGCGGATCGTCGTTGAAGTCATGTTCGATGGACCCTCGCAGGTTGAAGGTCACACCGTCCATATTCGCTGGTGAGAAGATCGCGGAAAGACCGGCGGTCAGGCGCTGCGACTCGTACTCGGTGTCGCCATAGGACAGGCTTGCCGCGCCGTTCGATTCCGTGAAGCCGTCGATCGACACGCGTTCCCATGTGTAATGCGCAAACGGGTTGAGGCGCACCTGATCGTTCAGGGAATACAGCGCGCCGCCGCCGATGCGGGCAAAGCGGTAGCTGCCCTCTGTGTCGGCGGTGTAGGTCTCGGTCGCCGGTCCAAGGGTAAAACTGCGGGTGATGTCATCGACATTGATCCGCCCGCCCCCGAAGGCCGCGTTCAGGTAGTATTTCGGCGACAGGGCGATCTGGCCGAACACGACACCGATCATCAGGTCGCTGTCAAAGCCACCCGCGTCATTGTCGAATTCGACCTCACCGTAATCGAGGGAGATACCCGCACCGATGGTGGCGTTGGGGGCAACCGCGACGTCGGCACCGGCCTTGAGCACCTTGGTTGCACCTTCTAGCCCCGGCGTCACCTGCTGCGCATCGGCTTCAAAGCGACCCACATCAAGACTGGCATAAACATCAACCTCGCCAACTTCGCGGCGACGGCGGTTGCCGTTCTCGTCGGTGGTGACAAGCACGGTCGGGTTCATCCGGTTCTCGATAGAGAGGCCGTGCTGGCGCAGCGCGGTCATGGTCGCCACAGAAATCGCACCGGTCTGCGTGGCCGCCTGAAGCCCGGCGAATGCCGCCTGACCAAAGAGCGCATGTGCCGATGTGGTCGGGTGAACGCCGTCGGCAAAGACGCGGTCTTCGCTGTCGTCGCTGGCGTTGATGCCCTGAACACAGCTGAGCGAGGTGTCCGGGCAAGCCGGAATCAGCGCAGCGTTGGCCGCGGTGAAGCCATATTTGACCGGGTCCGCCTGAATGGTACCCAAGAGCTTTTGGCTGTCCACGATCACAGCACGGTCACCGATGGAGGCCAGAAGTGTGCTGTTGAACGCATTTGTCAGCGCAGTTTGCAGACCTGCGCCCTGCGGTCCGGATGAAACGCCAAACGGAGTTGTGCCGATATCGGGGATGGTGACAACGATGACCGATTCCGCGCCTGCATCGCGCACCCGGTCGACAAGACCCACCAACTCTGTCGCCGCCTGAGCCATATTCGCAGCCGCAGCCTCGGGGGCGATCAGACCGCCGCCCACGGCACCCGCCTGTGCGAACACATCGTTTGCACCGCCCCAGAGAATGACCAGATCGTTTTTGCCCAGCTCAGGCCGGTCCGCGAGCATCCGATCTACCTGCACGGTCAGCGACCGCGTGGTGATGCCCAGATCAGGGTTGAAGTTGATGCCCTGCGGATCGGTCACACGCGATCCGCCTTCGGCATAGATCGTGCCGCCCAGCGTCACTTCACTCTGCCCCGCCAAGGGCACCGCCGAATAGACGTTCGGCCCGAGGTTCAGACCAAGCTGCTGGCCAAGAAATTCGCCATAGGTCAGCGAAGACCCGTCTGCCGCATTGGTGAGAAACTTGTAGTTGATGACCGGCAAGGCGCCCATGCCGCCCGCGATCACCGATTGGGAATAGGCCCCCGCATCGCTGAGCGAGTCGCCGATGATGAAAACATCATCGAAGCGCAGCTCTTCGGCGGTTGCAAGGCTGGATAGCCCCGTAAGCATCGTGCTCGCCAAAGCGAGTGTCCTTAACGTCATTGAAATTCCTCCCGTTGGCGGTTGTTTGCAACCATCTCATCTGGCAACAGAACAGACCCGGAAGGGCGCGAGTCAACGCAAAACAGTGCCTCAGACGCGAAGTGACGTTAGGTGATACCGCGATAAGGCGAATTCCCCGCGGCACGGACCGGTGCCGCGGGGATCAATTCAGGCGGCGAGTTCGGCTTGGAACCCGTCGAGGCTTTTCTCGACCGCAGTGAGGATTTCGCCGATCTGCGCGGAGTCGATGATCATCGGCGGGCAGAACGCCATAGCATCCGTCATGTTGCGCGAGATCAGCCCGTTCTTCAGGAAATGCGCGCCCAGACCCGCACCGAGCTTGCCCGGTGCGAACTCCTCGGCCCGACCTTCGGGCGCAACGATTTCCAGCGCCGCGATCAGGCCCACGCCCCGCGCCTCGCCCACCAGCGGATGGTCAACGAACTTGCGTAGACCAGCCTGCAATTCGGCACCGCGTTCGGCGGCATTGGCGACCAGATCACGCTCTTCGATGATCTTGAGGTTCTCCAGCGCCACCGCCGCGCCGACGGGATGTGCGCCGCCGGTATAGCCGTGGCCCAGCACGCCAATGCGCCCGGACTCGTCCGCGATGGGTGCATAGACCTCTTCGGTCATCATGAAGGCTGAGAACGGGAAATAGGACGAGGTGATCTGCTTTGACATGGTCATGATGTCGGGTTTGATGCCGAAGGTCTCGCAGCCGAACATCTTGCCGGTACGGCCAAAGCCACAGATCACCTCATCGGCGATCAGCAGGATGTCGTATTTGCCCAGCACCGCCTGAATTTTCTCCCAGTAAGTCTTGGGCGGGACAACTACACCACCCGCGCCCATCACCGGTTCGGCGATGAAGGCGGCAATCGTGTCCGGCCCTTCGGCCTGGATCATCGCATCGAGGTCTTCTGCGCAGCGGGTGGCGAATTGCTCTTCGCTCTCGCCATCACGGCCTTCGCGCCAGTAATGCGGACAGGTTGTATGCAGGATGCCCTCGAGCGGCAGGTCAAAGGATTTGTGGTTATAGGGCAGCCCGGTCATCGATGCGGAGGCAATCGTCACCCCGTGGTAGCCCCGGATGCGCGAGATCACTTTCTTCTTTTCGGGTTTGCCAAGGCTGTTCGAGCGATACCAGATCATCTTGAGGATCGTGTCATTCGCCTCGGAGCCGGAATTGGTGAAGAACACCTTGCTCATCGGCACCGGAGCCATACTGACCAGCTTTTCCGCCAGATCAATCGCCGGCCCATGCGAGCGGTGCGCGAAGTTGTGGTAATAGGGTAGCTTTTGCATCTGGAGCGTCGCCGCGTCGATCAACCGCTGTTCGTTGAAACCAACCGCGACGCTCCAAAGGCCGGACATGCCTTCGATATATTTGTTGCCGTGGTTATCGAACACGTGCACCCCTTCGCCCCGGTCCATGATCAGCGGGCCGTTTTGCTCGTGCAGGCGGGCATTGGTGTAGCTGTGGAAGTGATAGGCGATGTCGCGGGCTTCGTCAGAGTTCGGGCGCAGGTCCATGGGGCACATCTTTCGCAATGTCGGTGAATCTTTGGGCACAGCTAAAGGGTTCAGGACTTGCGTGGCAAGGGGGGACGGGCCGTGCTACGCCAAAGAAACCGTCCCGCAGCACAAAGGGAGAGCGTGCATGAAAACCTATTTCGACGAGCGCCAACTGGGCCATGAACCCGATGTGTATTATCGCGGTGGCGCACCTATGCCACATCCCGAACAGCCCCAGCGCGCGATCCTGATCCGTGATATGCTGCTGGCGAACGGGTTTACAGTTGAGGCGCCGCAGGATTTCGGGATCGCGCCGGTCAAGGCGGTGCATGATCCAGACTACGTGGATTTCTTCTCCGACGCGTATGCGAGGTTTCTGGCCGAAGCTCCCGAAGGCGCGCTTGGCATCCCGACCCGTCATCCCGGATCGCGGCGGGGGCGCTGTCCGAAAGACATCAACGGCGCGATGGGCTGGTGGATGACCGACACATCGACACCGCTGACGGAAAACACGTACGAGGCGATCTACTGGTCGGCACAAACGGCGCTTGCCGCGGCCACCGATGTGATGGGGGGCGCGCGGGTTGCCTATGGGCTGAGCCGCCCGCCGGGGCATCACGCGATGAAGGATTGCGCCAACGGCTTCTGTTTCTTCAACAACGCCGCAGTCGCCGCGCATCACCTGCGGGGCAAATGGGACAAGGTCGCGCTTCTCGATGTGGATGTGCATACCGGCAATGGCAGCCTCGACATCTTCTATGACCGGGGCGACGTGTTCTTCTGCTCACTGCATCCCGACCCGGCGGTCTATCCGACCTTCTATCTGGGCTATGCCGAAGAGACTGGTGAGGGCGACGGGCTTGGGACGACCCGCAACGAGGTGCTGAGCATAGGGGATGGTGAGGTCGAGGTTCTGGCCGCGCTCGACCGGGGCATCGCCGCCATTCAGGACTTCGGCGCCGAGGCGTTGGTCGTGTCGTTGGGATTTGACATGGCGGCAGATGATCCGCTGGCGGCGGTCCAGGTCTATGCCGACGGCTTTGCCGAAATGGCCCGACGCATCGCCGCGATGGGCCTCCCAACGGTTCTTATCCAGGAAGGGGGCTATCTTGGCCCGTCGCTGCGCAACAACGCCGAAGCGTTCCTGACCACGTTCCGCGACAGCCTTTAGGCGCTGCGCGCCAAAAGGTAGGCGTTTGCGTCGCGGTGAAATCCTGCGATGTGCAGACCGGTTGCAAAGGCGGCTTCCAAAGCCGCGCGGATACGCAGCCGTTCGGACAGAGCCGCGGCCGGATCATCCGCGACCAGTCGGGCGAAATCGGCGGGGATCGGGACCGTGTCCACGGTTTCGATGCCAGCCCCTTCGGCTTGGGTCAAGTCCCAGTCGGCCAGCAGACGGTCCGAGGGCACACCGGCGTTGATGCCCTCCATCTCGCCGTAATAGTTGCGGTAATAGGTGTTGGCCGTCGCCCCAAGCCGGTGGATGTTGAGCACCGCATTGGCCCGCCGCGCCGGATCGTAGGTCCAGCGCACGCGGGTGATGCCGCGCTCAAGGCACCAGTCTTTCTGGTAGAGCTTCATCCTAACACCCAAGCCCTGCCCCTGCGCGTCTCGATGCACCCCCAGCCGATGCGAATGCTGCGCGGTGGGGTCACTTGTCGGGAAAGCGAAGAGAAAAGCCAACATCCGGTCGCCGTCAAACGCCCCGGCCACCAGCCCTCCCTCATGCTGGATCGCCATCATCAGGTCGGCGTTGTCGGCAGGATCGTCCTCACCCCAGACGCTCCGTTGGAACGCCTCGGCCGCCTTCATCTCGGAAAGCGAGGCAAGGTCGCGCAGGATCAGATCCCTCATGCGGTCCAGACCTCGACCAGTTCCGACACGGTGTCGAGATAGGCGCGGTCGAGTGTCACCCCGATACCCGGCCCCTGCGGCACGGGCATCAGCCCGTCGGTCGCTTCCAGTGGTTCGTTGATGATGTCCCGCGCGAAATAGCGGCTGGCGCTGGATGTGTCGCCAGGTTTGGTGAAGTTCGGCATGGTAGCGAGGTGGATGTTGTGCGCCCGCCCTACCCCGCTTTCGAGCATTCCGCCGCACCAGACCGGAGCGCCGAATGCGGCGCAAACGTCATGGATCGCCCGCGCCTCGGCAATGCCGCCGACGCGACCCACCTTTATGTTGATCACCCGCGCCGCGCCCATCTGCAACGCGATCCGCGCGTCTTTGGCAGTGCGGATACTTTCATCGAGACAGATCGCGGTTTGCAGAGCCGCCTGCACTTGCACGTGGTCAAGAATGTCATCGAAGGCCAAAGGCTGTTCGATGTAATCGAGACCAAAGGCATCCATCCGGCGCAGCGTGGCCAAGTCGGCCAGGCCATAGTCGGTATTGGCATCCACCGTCAGCTTGATGTCCGGGAACTGCGCGCGCACCCCGGCCAGAAGGTCCAGATCATGCCCCTGCTTGATCTTCAGCTTGGTTCGCCGATACCCCTGCTCCTGCGCCTCGGCGATCCGGTCGAGCGTCACATCCAAAGGCGCGATGCCAAGGCTGACACCCACCTCGATATGGTCCCGCACCCCGCCCAGCAGCGCACAAAGCGGCAGCTCGAGCGACCGCGCCCAGAGATCCCAAACCGCCATTTCCGCAACTGCCTTGGCCATCCGGTTGCCTCGCCAGGGGGCCAGCAGTGGGTCGATGTCCGACGGGCTGGTGATCCGCATCCCTACCAGCTTGGGCAGAACGACATTGCGCAGAAGGTCGAGCGCGCCCGCGGTGGTTTCCTCCAGATAGTCGGGCAGCGGGTCCATCACGCCCTCGGCGATCCCAGTGATGCCATCCGCCTCAAGGATCAGAAGCGGAAAGGTTTTGTGCGTCATCGTGCAGGTGGAGATGACGAAGGGCGTCAGCAACGGCAGATGCACCATTCGCAGCTCAGCCCGGTCAATTTTAAACGATTGTGTCAATGGAGTTCCTTCGGGAGCGGACATGCCGCGACTTCGCCCCAAGCCGCGGCCTTCGTCAACGCTGTTTCGACAAAAGCATGCCGACCCGGACAAGGCGGCGCGAGCAGTCAGAATAAAATGAAAATGGCGCACCCGAGAGGGTTCGGACCTCTGGCCTCTGCATTCGGAATGCAGCGCCGGAGGAAAAAATCACTTTTTTCAAAGGGAAATGAACGACTTGGATTGGCTTTGGCCCGGTTTGAAGTCGGGTTTACGGACCATAACCGGACCAAGGGCGAAGTGTGATCTCGAACGAACTGGATCAGGAAGGACAATGGTAGACAGTCTACACACCGCCTCAAGCACTCCCAGCGGCTACATCCCGCCTTGTATCACCTGCCGCCGGCTCCAAGAACCTACGTCCTTGGAGCCGAGGCCAACATTACGAAAACAATCAAACCGGACTGACCAGTCCGGTTTGATTAGTTTGTTTCGTGATTTGGCGCGGTCTCGCCGCTCCGATACTACTCAGACAATAGCGAAGTCGTCAGCAGTGATACTGAGCCCGGTGACGTTCGAAATTCGCATCCCAATGTCATCGGCAAAAACGCTGATGTAGAAGGCATTTGAAGTGATCGTCACGTCGGCAAAGGTGAGACCGTCGTCCAACCCGATCTTGTCGATCCCGTCTTCGAACCCGATGATGTAATCAATGCCTCCGCCCTCATGCATGACGAACGTGTCTGAACCGGCACCACCATACAGTCGGTCGGAGCCCGTGCCACCGATAAGCACGTCGTCTGCACCCAACCCGAAAAGGTAGTCGTTCCCGCCCAAACCAAAAATCATGTCGCCTTCTTCTGTTCCTCTGAGGAATTCAGAAGCTTCGGTCCCGATGATTTGATTGAGTGGGTCGGTTTCGCTGATTGTTGTCGTCACACTGGCACTGGCAGAATTGACCGTAACGGTACCTGTTCCCCCCGGATTGCTGAGAGAAACACTGAAGTCTTCAAATCCTTCAGGAACCCCGTCATCCACGGCGCCGAGCGCAATGACGATATCTGCCATGGCCGTTCCATCGCTGGTGTAGGTCAGGGTGGTTCCATCAAACGCCAGTTCGGGACGAGCAGCAATCGCGGCGTTCACCGCATCAACGAAACTCGCGTAATCTGTAGCGTCTGTATCGATGTCGGTTAGCGCAAGATCAACAGTCGCCGTTCCTCCGACACTCAGCGTACTGACGAGGCTTAAGGTGTAGTTTGCGGTCCCACCTTCGGCAACGCCGACATCACCGGTGATTGACCATTCAGCTGCACCCACCGGCGGTGCCACGCCTTCACCTGGATTGGTGATCAGGAAGCTCTCGAGCAGATCAAGCCCTTCGCCCGGATCAACGTCCGTGGTCGGACCGCCTGCAACGCCGAGATCAGCAGCAACACCTGTGAGCGTGGCGACCAACACACCGTCAACGGAGACGGTCAAGTCATCGCCCACCGCAGCCTGTTGAATTTTCTGTCGATCTGCCAAGACATCGACATCGAAGCCGGCAAGAGCGTCAAATCCAATCAGCCCCAGTTTATCGACGCCAACCTCGAAATCCTCGATCACACTGGCTGTCACGGACTCCGGACCGGTGGCAGATACCGCATAGGAGAGCACAAAGAGGTCCTCACCCGCTCCACCATTGAACGTGTTGCCGTTGATACCAACAAGGAAGTCGGATTCCGCACCGCCATCAACACGGACCCCTGCTGCGTTCAGATCCACGGCCTCGTAGCTCATGAGCAGCTCGGTGCTATAAATCGTTGCTGGCTTGATGTCGCCTTTGATGTAGAACGCCACATCAAAATTATTGGTCATGTTCAGGCCATTACCGGACACAGTGCCTGCGTTGTTTTGCCATCCGGCGCTGATCGCGAGCGGCGAGGTTGGCGATGCCCAATCCAACAGGTTGATGACGGTCTGTGTTTCAGCGCCGACCTCGTATTTTTCTTCGCCGTTTTGAGTAGGCAGTGGGGCGCTTGGATCGAGGGGAATGACAACACCCGGGAGATCCTGCCCATATTTGTCGGGCAGCAAGCGCCAGCGCGGACCTGTCTCGTAGTCACCTTCTGGCGTGAGAACCGGTTCAAACGGTTCGCGGTCCATGGTGGTGTACCAGGCGTTGGTGAACCCTTGTTCCACATCTGTGGACTCAGTGCCGATGTCAAACATCGGAGACGTCGACAGATCGGTCAGTGAACCAGAAACAGACGATGCGAGAAGGTCATCGCGCAAGATCGTTCCGGCGGGATACAGTGTCCCGTCACCGGCATAATAGTCATCTGTTGTCAGCCAGACTTCACGCACTCCCAATCCATCGGCGTTGTAGGCGGGGTCAATAACGAATGTCGGCAGAGTACCAATGGCGGATTCGTTCTCGAAATCCTCCGGTCTGATCTGATCGTTCGGGTTGTTGGTAATGGTGTGATGCGTGATCAGTTCGGCATCTGTGATGCGGAACAGCTGTTTCAGACCGGTAGCCTGATCTATGTAGTCGAATTCATCCGGCAGCGGCAATTCGGCTTCAATGCGTACATCATTCGGTCGCTTGATCGTGTTGCCCCAGCGATAGAGCAACTTTCCGTCATCTTTCATCGTGACCGAATAGTCAGCCCCATACGCGATATCGTACTCGATCGTGCTTTCATTCGGATTCAGCAAATCCTGAATGTCGAGCACACCATCTTCGTTCGCGTCGGTCACCCCAAATGTCACTGGGGCGGCCAAAAGATCGCTCACCTTCTGATTGTTCCACGCCGCATTCTGGCTTAGGAGAATCAGATCATCATCAAGCGGGTAAACGGCATCCGGATCGCCAGCATATTTCTGATCCGAAAGTACGTTTTGCATGACATGATAGTGCTCCGTGGAGGCTTTGACCGAGTTTCCCCCGAGCCCGGAGAGCCATGTACCAAGCACCGCTGGAGTTTTGAAAGTATCGGTTGGTGAATCCGATACAACAAGCCCGGCCTGAACGCCGCCGATGAGCAAATCCCCGGCCCAGCCTTCTGTATGCAGGCCATCAATTGTCTTTTGTTCGGCACCTGAAAAATCGGTGACGACAAATCCGAACTCACTGTCTATGGGAAAGAGATCAATGTCCCCATTGATTGTTTTCCCCACCTTGGGAGTCGCGCCAAAGTCGATAAAGGTCGCTCCGGGATCGCCCTGAGTGTCACCCGCAAAAGTTGCAGTGATATCATCGGTGCTGAAGACGTGAACAACAGAGTATGCGTTCGGATCATCGTTGATAGGTTGGTCAAAATCGACTTCATTTCCTGGAATAATTGGTTCAGCCACAGCGTTATCTCCCAAAGTTCACACGTTTCCACGGCAATGTATCGCTGATTCCGAATATGAGCGATTGATCCAAATCAATAGCAGTTCAAGTTTTTCAAACTCACCATAACAATTTGTTTTTAATTGGTAATTACAGGATGTATCTGGACGAAGTTGCTGAGCTGCTGCAGGTGCATTCATCAGAATCCGATCTGCGACCAACACAGTTAGGCTTTAACTTGGTCCTTCTTTGGCTGCGCTGCCAGTAAGGCATGGCTGCTTGGTAGCCGTGCAAAATTTTTCCGGTCGATTGATCCAGATCATTATGGTCCGACGTCAAAATCACATTCTTGATGTGGAATATGATGGACCCTTGGGTCACCGCTCTACAAAGGGAGAGAAAAAATGCTGAGTTCCAGCTTAGGTGTATTGAATGACCGAGTCTTCTTAGAGCTGGCGGCTCTCGAAATCACCGGGACGCCCAGCGATGACGAGCTATTTGGTACATCTGGGGACGATTGGATTGAGGGTGGTTTGGGGCTTGACGAAATCTACGCAGGTGCGGGCGATGACACGATCTCCGGCGGGTCGAATTACGATGAGACTCCTCCGGCTGAGACCAGTCCGCTGGATTTCGGGGACCAAGGTGAAGTGATTTTAGCGCCGGGCCAACCTGTCGAATTTCTTGATGGTGGCACGGGCGTGGACACAGTGCTCCTGTCCGGGCCGCAGAGCAGCTACACACTATTGCTTGGCCAGGATGGCATGGCGATCGTCGATCGTCGCCCCGGTGGGGACGACACGGATAGGTTGATGCACATCGAGTTCTTAGATTTCAATTCAGAACTCGATATGTTCGGCGGTTCCCCGATGGACCTTGATCTCTTCGGGCGGCAACCTGGGGTCGGAGCTGACGAATTAGAGGGCCTGATTGAGCTCTATGTCGCGTATTTCAACCGAGCACCGGATGCCATTGGTCTCTCATTTTGGGCCAATGCCCTTTCAAGCGGTGCGACTTTTTCAGATATCGCTGCCCTGTTCATGCAGCAAGACGAGACGGCCGCCATATATCCAAGCGATCTGACAAGTGGTGAACTGGTCGACATCGTCTACCAAAACGTACTTAGCCGTGAGCCTGATACCGAGGGCCGGACTTTTTGGGTGGAAATGCTGGAGTCGGGATTGGTCGATCAGGATCAATTGATTTTGGAAGTTCTCGCGGGCGCTCAAGCTGAGCCCCATGACGGAGCCACCCAGGGCTTCCTGGATCAGCAAGCGCTGGACCGACTTCACCTATCGAACAAGACCGACATCGGCGCATATTTTGCGGTTCATAGGGGCATGTCAGATACGGAAAATGCGTCGACGGTCATGGAATTGTACAATGGCCTACAGAACAGCGTTTTCGATGCCGTTGCCGCAATCGACGACATGTACTCAGCGGCGTTGGACCCATTGAATGGTGAGTTCTTGATGCCGTTGGTCGGGGTTATGGAGAACCCGTTCGACTTCGGGTGACCCTCCCGATCTGAAATGCTCGACCGGACGTGACCAGGCGAATTCGAAACCGCCTCAACAAGGACAGTCGGGCTGTGCCTTATGCCGCACCGCCGCCGTCTGGGTGAGCATTCGAACGCGTCTCTTGGGGGCGCGTTTGACGCCGAGGGTTTGTTCACGGCCGACAGACGTCTTCACTTCGGCCTTTGACCGACAGCAGGCGCCGGGGCAGCGTCTCGATCAGATATGATGATGTCATCGTAGGCACTCCGCCGAAATTCGGAACCACTTGGATGCAGACCATTGTGGCACTGCTGCATTCCGACGCCCCCCGGGGGGGAGACCGAACTGTCGGTCAAGATGGGTGGCCGCGCATACCGTTTGAAAGTTGAGTGCGGCAACCCCTGCTCCGGAAAATAGTCGAAAATACGCCGGGACTTGCATTTTCTGCGCCCTGTACTTCATTTCCGAGTACCGGGGCCATGCCGCCGCCGAATGCGCCGGGGCAGGCCGCTGGCGCGCCGACGAGGCTCGAGAGCTGGCCGAAGGACCAATGCGTCGGCGCGATGGGCTCATCTCCGCCGGGCAAGACAAGCCCCAGTTTCTCCGAATTGTCGCGATGCGCCTCGACCCGGATCGCCGCGCTCTCCACCGTGCGCGTCCGGCTCCGCTCCGCCCGGCCCTTGACCGAGGCGAAGAGATCGTCGAGCGACAGATAGCGCTCGTCATCCGGCCGCGAGAACCACTCGGACGACACCCGGTCCACATTCGCGCCACGCGACACATCCACCTTGTAGCCTCCGCTGATATCACGCCCGGCATCGATAATCTCGGTGTTCATTGGGAAACCTCCACGACGGGCACCGGAGGCCTCTCCTCCAGCCTTCAACCCGTCACGGCCCTCCCTGCCCGCCTCTGACTCTCCAGACGGCACAGCAAAGGCGCCAGCGTCACCGTCGCACGACAGCAAAATACCAAATTTGAGGGAAATATGGCGCACCCGAGAGGATTCGAACCTCTGGCCTCTGCCTTCGGAGGGCAGCGCTCTATCCAGCTGAGCTACGGGTGCCTGACGCCTCTATACGCAGAAGGGTATGGGGGCGCAAATGCAAATCTTGCTCTGCGCCCCTGTTTCTTGCAGCGGTCACCGATGGTGCAGGATGCGTCGACGCATCCTGCGTTTCGGTCGACCGAAAGGCCTAGCCTCAGCTGGCAGCTTTCAGTTCCAGACGACGCTGGTGCAGGACCGGTTCGGTATAGCCCGAGGGCTGCACGCGGCCGTCAAAGACCAGATCGCAGGCGGCTTTGAAGGCGATCGTGCTGAAGCCCGGCGCCATCGGCGTGTAGGCCGGATCGCCGGCGTTCTGCCCGTCCACTACCGCGGCCATGCGTTGCAGGATCTCCATCACCTCGTCTTTCGACACGATGTCATGGTGCAGCCAGTTGGCGATGTGCTGCGCGCTGATGCGGCAGGTGGCGCGGTCTTCCATAAGGCCGACATTGTTGATGTCCGGAACTTTGGAACATCCCACACCCTGATCGACCCAGCGCACTACGTAGCCAAGGATGCCCTGCGCGTTGTTTTCAACTTCGCGGGTGATCTGGTCCTTCGACCATTTCTGGAACGCCGCCAGCGGAATATCGAGGATCGTATCCACATGCGCACGGCGGCCGCCCTTGCGCAGCTTGGCCTGTACGGCGAACACATCGACCTTGTGATAGTGCAGCGCGTGCAGCGTGGCGGCTGTCGGCGACGGAACCCAGGCGCAGTTGGCGCCGGATTTCGGGTGGTCGATCTTCTGCTCGAGCATTGCCGCCATCATGTCGGGCATGGCCCACATGCCCTTGCCGATCTGCGCCTTGCCCGACAGGCCACATTCAAGACCGATATCCACGTTGCGGTTCTCGTAGCCGCCGATCCACGCCTTGCGCTTGATGAAGTCCTTTCGGCTGAACGGGCCCGCTTCCATCGAAGTGTGGATCTCGTCCCCAGTCCGGTCAAGGAAGCCGGTGTTGATAAAGGCAACCCGGTGCTTGGCAGCGCGGATGCATTGCTTGAGGTTGACGCTCGTGCGGCGTTCCTCGTCCATGATGCCCAGCTTGACGGTGTATTGCGGCAAGCCCAGCGCCTTTTCGACGAAGGTGAAGGTCTCGTCGGCAAAGGCCACCTCGTCCGGCCCGTGCATCTTGGGCTTCACGACATAGACAGAGCCTTGATGCGAATTGCGCGCGCCACTCGTCTTGGACAAATCATGCTTGGCGATGAGCGTGGTGATCATCGCGTCCATCAGACCTTCGAAAATCTCGGACCCGTCCTTGAGCAGGATCGCCGGGTTGGTCATCAGGTGGCCCACGTTGCGCACCAGCATCAGCGCGCGGCCTTTGATGGTGACCTCGCCTTTGCCATCCGGCGATGTGTAGCTCAGATCGGGGTTGAGCGCGCGGGTGACGGTCTTGCCGCCCTTTTCGAACGTGTCAGCCAGATCCCCCTTCATAAGGCCAAGCCAGTTGGAATAGGCCAGTGCCTTATCCTCAGCATCGACGCAGGCAACCGAGTCTTCGCAATCCATGATCGCGGACACGGCGCTTTCGAGGCGCACATCGGCCAGACCCGCCTGATCGCGGCTGCCGATGAAATGGGTGCGGTCAAAGACCAGTTCGACATGCAGCCCATTGTTGCGCAGCAGCACCGCGTCGGGCGCTTTGGGGTGGCCTTTGTAGCCGATGAACTTTTCCGGCTGTACCAGCGGCATATCGTCGATCAGCAGCGCACCATTGTGGATGTAGTAGCGGCTCACATCGGCGTGGCTGCCGCCTTCGATCGGGAACGCTTCGTCAAGGAACACACGGGCACGGGCGACAACGCGGGCGCCCCGGCCTTTGTCATATCCGCCCTTGGGCGCAGGAGTACCCATCGCGTCGGTGCCGTAGAACCCGTCATAGAGGCTGCCCCAGCGGGCATTTGCTGCGTTCAGCGCGTAACGGGCATTGGTAATCGGCACCACAAGCTGCGGGCCGGGGACGGATGCGATCTCGGGGTCGGTGTTGGAGGTTTCGATTTCGAAATCATCCCCTTCATCCAGCAGGTAGCCGATTTCCGACAGGAACGCTTTATAGGCCTCATGGTCATGTGGCTGGTTGCGATGACGGATGTGCCATTCGTCGATCTTGGTCTGAAGATCTTCGCGGGTCTTGAGCAGCGCCGCGTTTTTCGGGCCGAACTCATGTGCGAGGGTCGACAGAGCGTCCCAGAAGGCATCGGCTTCAACACCGGTGCTGGGCAGCGCCTGCCCTTCGATGAAGTCAAAAAGCGTCTGGTCGATCTGCAATCCGTGGCGGTCGATGCGCGTGGCCATGTCCTCTCCCCTCGCTGTATACTGTGGTACTCAATTAGAAAGAAAGTTTCCGATCCGCAACAGGTTTGGTCAGGTAATCTGACCAAAAAGGACGTTTGGGGATTTTTGACAATGCGCCAGCACCGTTTCGAGTCCCTTGTCACTCAAGCTTTACTCTTCGCCTTGCGGCACCGGTCCGAGCAGTATTTCACGTCGTCCCAGACCTTTTCCCACTTCTTGCGCCATGTGAAAGGTAAGCCACAGGTGGCGCAGGTCTTGGTCGGCAGGTCGGATTTCTTGCGGTGTTTGGGCACTACAGGTCCAATTTCAGTTGTGCGTCATCAGGTCTTGCCCGACGCCGTCGGCGCGGATCGCGGTCATTGACGAAATGCCCGGTGCTGTCTTTGCGGCTGGCATGTTTGTGGATCACGCGCTGAGTCTCGGACCGGTCGACGCTGCGCCGCATGGAGAAAATGCGATCACGGGCCGCGCGGGCGGCGGCGGCCACGTCGATGATCGGCTCAGGATAGGTCTTGCCCAGCACCTGCCCTGCCCCGTCCCACCGCCACGGCGTTTGCAGGTGCTTGTCGGGCACATCAGCCAGTTCCGGCAGCCAGCGGCGGGTGAAGGCACCCGTCGGGTCTTGATCCGCTCCCTGTTTGATCGGGTTGTAGATACGAGGCGTGTTGATGCCCGTGGTACCCGATTGCATCTGCATCTGGCTCCAATGAATACCCGGTTCGTAATCGGTGAACATCCGCGCCAGATGCGGCCCGGTGCTGCGCCAGTCGAGCCAGAGATGGTAGCTGGCCACACTCACCACCATCGCCCGCATCCGGAAATTGAGCCACCCGGTGGCCCCCAATGACCGCATACAGGCATCCAGAAAGGGCAATCCGGTTTCTCCGTTTTCCCATGCGGTGAGGCGGCTGTGGTCCGGCTCCAGCGGGCGCATCCCTTCGTAGGCGCGGTGCAGGCAGCGGTGTTCGAGTGCGGGTTCATCCTCCAGTTTCTGCATGAAGTGGTCGCGCCAGGCGAGGCGCGACTGGAACGATTTGAGGCTACCCGCCCAACCATCCCGCGGTCCGCCTTTCACTTCGCGCTGTCGGGCGGCGGTGGCCTGAACCACTTCGCAGATCGTGATGGTGCCCAGCGCCAGATGCGGGCTGAGACGGGAACAGGCGACAGAACCTTCCAGCGGTGAGGACATGTCTTTGCGGTAGGTCTGCCCGCGCTCGGTCAAGAAGCCACCGAGCAGAGACAGCGCGTGGCCCCGCCCACCCGTTTGCCTCGCTGGACAGGGATCGGGCGCGCAGAGCAAAGGCACCGGGTCCGATGGCAGGTCACAGGGCGGCAACGCCTTTGGAGCCTCAACCTGTGCCCGCGCCATAAACGCGTTGCGTTGTCCCGCCCAGCCGTCGCGCCCGCGCAGACGGCGCACTACGCCCGATTGCGGCAGTTCCGTCCACCGGATGCCCTGCCCTTGTGCCCAGGCGCCAACGCGCTTGTCGCGGTCAAAGGTCCAGGCGTTGCCGGTTTCTTCGTGGCTGACCAGATGGTCGAATTTTACCGTTTGGTATAATTCTTCGAACACCATCACTGCGTCACCGACGCGGATCACCAGATCACTGCCCAGCGCCCGCAGCGCGGTTTTCAGATCGGCAAGGCATTCCTGCAAAAACGCAAACTGGCGACCGGATGTATCAGGCAGCGCCCAGTAGTCCGGCTCTGCGATGTAGAGCGGCACGACGCGGTCATCCCGCGCGGCAAGAGCCAGTGCCGGATGGTCGTGGATGCGCAGATCGCGTTTGAACCAGAGGAGCGTTGTCATGCCCTCGGATCTAGGCAGAACGCGGGGCGCGACCAGTGGTGCGAACCCGTTTCCCTTCTTCCAAAACGCGGCGTAGGTATTACCTCAATTCGCAATGACACACTTCCGGAGCTTTCGATGAAAGACGCTGCACCCAAAACGATCTACCTCAAGGACTACACGCCCTTCGGCTTTGTGGTGGAAAGCGTTCACCTGACCTTTCGGTTGGCACCGAAGTCAACGCGGGTGGTCAGCCGGATCGCCTTTGCGCCGAACCCGGACGCGACGGACAACACGTTTTTCCTGCATGGCGAAGAGCTTTCGCTGATCTGGGCCAAGATCGACGGGCAAGAGGTGACATCTGAGCTGACTGACGACGGGCTGCGCTGCGCCGTGCCGGACACGCCGTTTGTCTGGGAGGCCGAAGTCGAGATCAGCCCGCAGACCAACACCGCATTGGAGGGGCTCTACATGTCGAACGGCATGTATTGCACCCAATGCGAGGCGGAAGGCTTCCGCAAGATTACCTACTATCCCGATCGCCCTGATGTGATGAGCACTTTCACCGTGCGGATCGAGGGCGCAGAAAAGGTGAAGCTGTCCAATGGCAACCCGACTGGCAGCGGCGATGGTTGGGCCGAATGGCACGATCCGTGGCCGAAACCGGCCTATCTGTTTGCCCTTGTTGCGGGTGATCTGGTGAACCACCCCGACACGTTCAAAACCATGTCCGGCAGGGAGGTGGAATTGAATATCTGGGTCCGCCCCGGCGACGAAGGCAAATGCGCCTTCGGGATGGAAGCGCTCAAGAAATCTATGGTTTGGGATGAAGAGGTTTACGGGCGAGAATACGATCTGGACATCTTCAACATCGTTGCGGTCGACGACTTCAATATGGGCGCGATGGAGAACAAAGGGCTGAACGTCTTCAACTCCTCCTGCGTTCTGGCATCTCCCGAAACCTCGACCGACAGCAATTTTGAACGGATCGAAGCGATCATCGCGCATGAGTATTTCCACAACTGGACCGGCAACCGGATCACCTGCCGCGACTGGTTCCAGCTTTGCCTGAAGGAAGGCCTGACGGTTTACCGCGATGCGCAGTTCACCAGCGATATGCGTGGCGAAGCGGTCAAGCGCATCCATGACGTTATCGACCTGCGTGCGCGTCAATTCCCTGAGGATCAGGGGCCGCTTTCACATCCGGTCCGGCCTGAGAGTTTTCAGGAAATCAACAACTTCTACACCGCGACCGTCTATGAAAAAGGCGCAGAGGTGATCGGGATGCTCAAGACGCTGGTGGGGGATGAGGCCTATTACAAGGCGCTCGATCTCTATTTCGACCGGCATGATGGGCAGGCCTGCACCATCGAGGACTGGCTCACCGTGTTCGAAGATGCGACGGGCCGCGACCTTGCGCAGTTCAAGCTCTGGTATTCACAATCCGGCACCCCGCGTGTGACCGTTGCCGAGGATTGGGACGATGGCACCTATAGACTGACCATCAAACAACAGACACCGCCCACGCCGGGGCAGGACGTGAAGGACCCGAAAGTCATCCCCATCGCCGTTGGTCTTCTCAACCCCAATGGCGACGAGGTTGTGCCGACGCAGGTGCTCGAGATGACGCAAGACGAACAGACCTTCACCTTTGACGGGCTGGCCAGCAAACCGGTCCCGTCGATCCTTCGCGGGTTCTCGGCCCCTATCGTGCTCGACCGTACAGTCAGCCGCGAGGAAAACGCGTTTCTTCTCGCGCATGACACAGATGCGTTCAACCGATGGGAAGCGAACCGCAGCCTGACGCGCAATTGCCTGATCGACATGATTACGACCGGCGCGGCCCCCGACGATGCCTGGCTCGACAGCCTCGAACGGGTGGTGCGGGATGACGCGCTTGACCCCGACTACCGCCAGCTGATGCTGTCCGGGCCGTCGCAGTCGGAGCTGGCGCAGACGTTGTTCGAACAGGGGTTGACCCCCGACCCCGATGCGATCTGGGCCGCGGCAGAGCGGTTGCGGAAACACATCGCCACCAAGTGGCAGGGCTGGCTGGCCGACGTGGCCGAGAGCGTTCGGGTCGATGCGCCTTACCGTCCGGATGCCGAGCAGACAGGCAAGCGGGCGCTCGGGTCGGCCTTGTTGTCGCTGACGACACAACTGGACGGCGGCGCCGAGGCGCAGCGACAGTTCGACGGTGCCGACAACATGACGCTGCAATTGTCCGCCCTGACCCAGTTGATCCGGGCTGGCAAGGGCGATGCGCCGCTGTCTCGCTTCTACGATCAATGGCGGGACGACCGGCTGGTGATGGACAAATGGTTTGGAATCCAGGTTGGGGCAGCTGACCCGGACGTTGCCGTTGATGTCGCGCATCGGCTGTCCGACCACGCCGATTTCGACTGGAAAAACCCCAATCGCTTCCGCGCGGTGCTGGGCGGGTTTGCGATGAACCATGCCGGGTTCCACCGCAAGGATGGCGCGGGCTATGCGTTCCTTGCCGACTGGCTGATCAAGCTGGACGACAAGAACCCGCAAACCACGGCACGTATGTGCTCGGTGTTCCAGACATGGAAACGCTATGATGCCGACCGTCAGGCGCTCATTCGCACGCAGTTGGAACGGATCAAGGCCAAGCCGAAGCTGAGCCGCGACACCGACGAAATGGTCAGCCGCATCCTGGGCTGATCCAGCGCGCTGCCCGGACGGTCCCTATGCGGGATCGTTCGGGTGCGCCGAGAAAAGCCTGACACAGAGGGAACCGGCAAGCCCCCGCCGACGTTTGAGAACAAGTGGCATGACATTGCGTAAAACATGACGCCCCGGAATTATGACTTGCCTCCCGGTGCCGAATGTCCTGCGCTTGTCATGCCATTGTCATCCTACTCTGTCAGGAGGGGCCGCATGAAAGATCGCATTGACCCGCTGATCGAGGACCGCGCGCCTTGGCTGTTTCGCCCGACACTGGCCACCACACTGGCGCGGCCGATCCTGAACAGCGCGTTGGGATATGATCGCACCGTGAGCCTTGCTGACGCGGTCAAGGATTTGAGCTCACGTGAGATTATGGATGTCATGGCGCAAAGGCTGGCGCGCGATGTAACCGTTGCGGGGCTTGGACACCTGCCCCGACATGGCGCGGCGCTGATTGTGGCCAACCACCCGACCGGCATCGCCGATGGTATCATCCTGCATTCCGTTCTGCGCGACCTGCGCCCTGACGCGTATTTCTTTGCGAATCACGACATTCTGAAGGTGCTGCCGCAGATGGCCGACATGATCGCGCCCGTCGAATGGCGGAAAGAGCGGCGCAGCCATGCCAAGACGCGCGAAACCATGGCATTCACGCGCCGCGCGGTTCGGGACGGGCGATTGGGGGTGATCTTTCCATCGGGACGTCTGGCAAAGCGTCGTGGCGCGCGGCTGCACGAGCGTCCGTGGATGGCCTCGGCGGCCATGCTGGCGCGCAAGTTCGATCTCCCGGTGATCCCGATCCACTTGCAGGCCCGCAATTCCGCGCTGTTCTACCTGTTCGACGCCATCCACCCGACGCTGCGCGACATCACGCTGTTCCACGAGACATTGAACAAGGATCGGCAACCCTACGAGGTCCGTGTGGGTGAACCGATCTCGCCCAAAGCCTTGCCCGACAACTCGGAAGAAGGGATCGCGATTTTGCGGCGGGCGGCGCTGGCCCTTGGAGAGCCGCGAAAACAGGGGGTTTCTCTGCTGGATGCCACGCGGTTTCCGGCGCGTCGGGCTTAGTTGCCCCGCGTCGACACCACGCCACCCCACGGCGATTGGACTGGACGGGCCACAGGCCGTAGAGAGCGCGAAAGCCCTGTGCAATAAGGCTGCGCACGGGTCCAGGCCATCATGTCCTTGCGTTTTTTCGAACTGTGGAACGGCCCCCAATCGGCGGCTACACCGCGCATCCCCTGCGACACCACGCCGTCACGCGGCACCGTCACGGCCATGATCCGCAGTGCACATTGCAGGTTGTCTCCACCACGCTTCAACGCGTCCTTGGAACTGGCTCTGCAGCCATATCCGCGTGCGGTTGCCGGCAGGATTTGCAGCAGCCCGTACCATTTGCCGCCGCCCCCCACCGCCGTCGGACGGAAGGTGCTTTCGTGCTTGGCAAGCGTCGACAGCAGACCGATCCAGAACGCCTCACGCGCAGAGGTGTCATTGGTTGCGTAGGCCGGGCACCAATCGCCAATATCGCGCGGCACACTTCGGGGCAGCACGCTGGCATGGCTGCGCAGCGCGGCCAAAGCATCACGCGACCAGCGATCGGCTTCGCTTCGGTGGCTCCAACGCATTTCGGGAAGGGGCGTAAATGTGCGCGCTACCGGTCGAAGCGACACGGTCAGCGCGTTGGTTGATTTAGCCTCAACCATTGCGGCGGGTTTGGCAGAAACAGCCCCGGTCATACCGAGCACCAAAACCGCCACGCATATGATCCCCCAGCGTGACATCGCGCCAGCAGTGTAGGTTTCGCGCAAAAAATCAACAGAAAGCGTAGGTGGCTTCCAAAACAGGCGAATTCTTGCGCGTTCTGCCCGTTTTTCGCTGATTGTCGCCCTGAGAGAACTAATCGCCTCGGGAATACCTACACGAATTCGTTTTGCCGCCTGATTTGCGACATTTTTATTGGTCAAGGTTCTACGCAATCTGCTCTTCGGCCCTTGCCGGACCCTGCGAAAGCCCGACCGATGCCTGTAATGAACAACCTGACCAATCTGATCCGCTTGGCGCGTGGCGCTGCGCCAGACGCTGAACCGCGCGGACATGTTCTCAACATCGACGCAATCGCGCCGCCTCCGAAATCCGATCTGCCGATCCGCTTTTCGAGCGACGAAGAAGACCAGCATCACGCCCTGTTCGAAGCCGGGTTGTTCCTCGCGCGGCAGGATGCGTGGGCCACGCTCGGCGACCGCATCCGCGAAGCAGACGCCACCCGTGCCATGACACCCGGAGGCGTTCCCGAAGCGGAAATCCTTGCCGAAGGCGCCCGCGCCGATGCGGTCACGGCTGCGTCCCGGGCCGTTGCCCATGGCGACGAGCTTGCTGCCGCCTCGATCATGAATGAGATGCAACTGGTTCTTGAGGAAACACCACAGGATCACGGTGTCGCCTATGTGGTTGCGATGGCGCATCTAGATATCGGATGGGCCTGGCGCGGCGAAGGCTGGCAGCAGGACATTCCAGCCGCCCATCGCGCGGCGTTCTTCCGTCACTTCCGCAGCGCCGGCGAACTGATCGACCAGTACGATGCGTTTGAACTTGATTCCCCTTTGCTTGCCTCGGTGCGCTGTGCCCTGCTGGCCTCGGACACCCAGCCCCGCAGCCGCGCGAGCGACGACTACGAAGATCTGATCGACCTCGCACCGGGAGCCGCAAAATACATGCGCGCCCTTGGCAATCATATGCTGCCGCGCTGGTTCGGCAGCTATGAACGGCTCGAGCACGAGGCCCGCCGCACAATGGAGCGGACGTCGGATGTCTGGGGCGCCGGTGGCTATACCTGGACCTATTTCGATGCACTGACCGTCGATGACGACGCCTTTGCGCTGCTGGATGGCGCGCTTTTCTGCAAAGGGATCAAGGACATCATCACGCGCCGCGGCGATCAGCATACGGCCAATACCTTTGCCGCCTATACTGGCACAGCGCTTGAATCCGACGGGGTCAACCGCACCGCACGGTCGCAGATCGCCGAATGTTTCGACTGGATCGTGGCCGACCATCTGCGCGAGGTGCATCCCCGCATCTGGTACGCCGCCAAAGGCGTCTGGGCCAACCGGTTGGAAGACCAGGACAGGCTTGCCAAAGGCCGCCAACGCGCCATGGCAGCACTCGAACGACGGGCGCGCGGGCTACCGCCAGTCACCGCGCCCAAGTCTCCCGACGCCTGACGGTCGGGAAACCGGCTCCGCCCCCTTGCCCCCTGCCCCCCTCTGGCGTATTCCACGCGGCGTTCACGCCAAGAGGAATTGCCATGTTGGACCTGACCTTCGAAGCCCCGAAACCCAAGGTTATTGCCGGGGCCAAGCATGACTGGGA
Organism: Alphaproteobacteria bacterium; assembly: GCA_030425145.1. Taxonomy (GTDB): domain Bacteria; phylum Pseudomonadota; class Alphaproteobacteria; order Rhodobacterales; family Rhodobacteraceae; genus Marivita. The sequence goes on from JAUHVK010000003.1 coordinate 107,170, forward strand.
ACTGGTCATCGGGATGGAGGTGCACGCACAGATCGCCTCCAAGGCCAAGCTGTTCTCGGGTGCGTCGACCCAATTCGGGGCCGAGCCCAACTCCAACGTGGCCTTCGTGGACGCGGCCATGCCGGGTATGCTTCCGGTCATCAACGAATTCTGCGTCGAACAGGCGGTGCGCACCGGTCTGGGCCTGAAAGCCGAGATCAACCTCGTCAGCGCGTTTGACCGTAAGAACTATTTCTACCCGGACCTGCCGCAGGGCTACCAGATCAGCCAGCTCTATCACCCGATCGTGGGCGAAGGCGAAGTGATCGTCGATATGGAGCCGGGCATCGCGCGCCGGGTGCGGATTGAGCGCATCCATATCGAACAGGACGCTGGCAAGTCGATCCACGACATGGATCCGGCAATGAGCTTTGTTGACTTGAACCGCACCGGTGTGGCGCTGATGGAGATTGTCAGCCGCCCCGACATTCGCGGCCCCGAGGAAGCAGCGGCCTATGTCGCCAAGCTGCGCCAGATCCTGCGCTATCTCGGCACCTGCGACGGCAACATGCAGAACGGTAACCTGCGCGCCGACGTAAACGTGTCGGTCTGCCGTCCGGGTCAGTACGAGAAGTATCAGGAAACGCAGGATTTCTCGCATCTGGGCACGCGCTGCGAGATCAAGAACATGAACTCCATGCGGTTCATCCAGATGGCCATCGACTACGAGGCGCGCCGCCAGATCGGCATCCTCGAAGCTGGTGGGTCGATTGATCAGGAAACCCGGCTCTACGATCCGGACAAGAACGAGACCCGCTCGATGCGGTCCAAGGAAGAGGCGCATGACTACCGCTACTTCCCCTGCCCCGACCTGCTTCCGCTGGAAATCGAACAGGATTGGGTGGACGACATCGCGGCCAACCTGCCGGAACTCCCGGACGAGAAAAAAGCACGGTTTGTCAACGATTTCGGCCTGTCCGAATACGACGCGGGCGTGCTGACGGCGGATACGGCGAATGCCGGGTATTTCGAAGAGGTGGTCGCAGGCTGCGATGACGGAAAGCTGGCGGCGAACTGGGTGATCAACGAACTCTTCGGGCGCTTGAAGAAAGAAGACCACGACATCACCGAAAGCCCGGTGTCGCCCGCGCAACTGGCAGGGATCATCGCACTGATCAAGAAGGGCGACATCTCGGGCAAGATCGCCAAGGACATCTTTGAGATCGTCTACACCGAAGGCGGCGACCCGGCGGAAATCGTTGAAGCGCGCGGCATGAAGCAGGTGACTGATACTGGCGCAATCGAGAAAGCCGTGGACGAGATCATCGCGGCGAACCCGGCGCAGGTGGAAAAAGCCCAGCAGAACCCGAAGCTTGCAGGCTGGTTCGTGGGCCAGGTGATGAAGGCCACGGGCGGCAAGGCCAACCCGGCGGCGGTCAACCAGATCGTGACGGCAAAGCTGGGGTTGTAATATAGTCTGTCGGGTCACGGCCCGGCGATTGCTTGGTCCCGATGGGTAAGGCGGTGTGTATGTACGAATACAAGGTGGTTCCGGCCCCCGCGAAGGGGATCAAGGCCAAGGGTGTCAAGGCACCCGAGGCGCGGTTTGCGCTGGGGATCGAACAGGCGATCAACGAGCTGGCGTCTGAGGGCTGGGAATATCTACGCTCGGACGTGTTGCCATCGACTGAACGCGTCGGCCTGACCGGGTCGGAGACACATTGGCGGACGTTGATGGTGTTCCGACGGGCGACTGCCGAAAGCGCTGCACCAGAGGTGGCGACTGCCCCTTCCCTGATGGCGCGAGTCGAGCCAATGCTGACAGCAGCTGCGGCATCGGCCGCGGTATCCTCCATGGTGCCCGAAGGCGACGGTGTGGCCGAGGCGGAGGAAACAGCCGAAACCGAAGCAGACCCGGATTTCGAAGAAGGCAACGAAGAGACGCGGCCCGCGTAAGGCCCGCCTGCTCCCTACGTGTCGAGATCCATGGAAAGCGCGTGGATCGCCTTGACCAATTCCGGGCCAAGCGCGCTGTGCACCATGCGATGGCGGGCGATGCGGGACTGGCCTTCGAACGCACCCGACCGGATAATCACGTGAAAATGGCTCTCGCCCCCCTCCTGATATCCAGAGTGACCACGATGGCGTTCGCTGTCGTCGCGCACGGTCAGTTCGCGGGGGTCCAGCGCCTCGCGCAGTCGTGTTTCAATCTGTTCGGTTCGAGTCATTTTTTCGCCTCCAAGGGCTTACCTCTGCGCTCGATTGGTCTACACTCACGCCTCCGAGTCGAAAAGGGCAGGTTATGAGCAAATCAGATCCATTCGGTTTCGATATGTCGATCAAGTCGGCGAAGAAGAAAAACCCCCGCGGCCGACGGGGCATGTCCGGCGCGTCTGAGACCTCAACCCGCGTGTGCGATCACGAGGGCTGCGAGGAAGCAGGCAAATTCCGCGCGCCGAAAGCGCCGGATGTTCTCGATGATTTCTTCTGGTTCTGCCAGGAGCATGTGCGCGAGTACAACAACCGGTGGAACTTCTTTGACGGCAAGACCGAAGCCGAAATGAACGCGCAGACGTCGTCCGACAAAGTGTGGGAACGACCAACCAAGGAATGGCGCGATCCAGAGGCCAAGGCCTGGGCGCGGCTGGGTATTGAAGACCCGCATCAGGTTCTGGGTGCAAATGCCACCCGCAACCCCGGCAAGGCCGGCAGTTCCGCCGGTCACACCAAGCGTCTGCCGCCGACCGAACGCCGTGCGATCGAAATCCTCGAGGCAAAGGACAGCTGGTCCAAAGCCGAGGTGCGCAAGGCGTACAAGGCGCTGATCAAGGTGTTGCACCCCGACATGAACGGCGGCGACCGTTCGCAGGAAGAACAGTTGCAGGAGGTGGTCTGGGCCTGGGACCAGATCAAGGAAAGCCGCAACTTCAAGTGAGCCTGGCACAAGGTGTGTCGACAGAGGCCGCCCACCGGGCGGCCTTTTTCATGGGCGGCCTGATGCCCAATGCCGCGAAAGCGTATTTTTGAAAAAGAGAAGCAGGGGACAGCGCACCGCCCCCTGCTTCTTCTTTTCATAAATATGCAATTGAACCGGATCGGTTCAGGCGGCCGTCCGGGTCAGAGAACCTCGTCCAGTACGGATTTCAGCCGCGCCACGGTGCCATCGACATCGTAAAGCTTGTCGAGGCCGAAGAGACCCAGACGGAAGGTCGAGAACCCCGCAGGTTCGTCGCATTGCAGCGGGACTCCGGCAGCGATCTGCATGCCGCGGGCGGCAAAGGCGCGGCCGGACTGGATCTCCGGATCGCTTGTATAGCTGACCACTACGCCGGGTGCGCCATAGCCTTCTGCGGCAACCGAGCGGATGCCCTTTTCGGCCAGCATCGCACGCACAGCCATGCCGAGCGCCCATTGCGCGTCTTTAAGCTTTTCGAAGCCGTAGTCACGGGTTTCCAGCATCGTATCGCGGAACGCCTTGAGCCCGTCTGTCGGCATCGTGGCGTGATAGGCATGGCCGCCGTTTTCATAGGCCATCATGATCTGGTGCCATTTCTTGAGATCGACGGCAAAGCTGTTTGACGTGGTGTCCTGCATCCGCGCAACCGCGCGGTCGGACATCATCACGAGGCCCGCGCTGGGGGTTGCCGACCAGCCCTTTTGCGGGGCCGAGATCAACACATCGACTCCGGTGGCTTTCATGTCGACCCAGGCACAGCCCGAGGCGATGCAGTCGAGCACCATCAGCGCGCCGACCTCATGCGCCGCGGCTGCCAGTTCAGTCACGTAGTCATCCGGCAGGATGATACCCGCGCTGGTTTCCACATGCGGTGCAAACACGATATCGGGTTTCTCTTCACGGATGCGGGAGGTCACCTCTTCGATGGGTGCCGGTGCGAAAGGCGCGGTGGGCTCGTTTCCGGTCTGGCGTGCCTTCATCACAACCGTGTCGCCGCCGAACTGGCCGGCGTCGAAGATCTGCGTCCAGCGGTAGGAGAACCAGCCATTGCGCACGATCAGCGTTTTGGCCCCCTGCCCGAACTGGCGGGCCACCGCTTCCATCCCGTAGCTGCCGCCGCCGGGCACCAAGGCCACCGCGTCGGCTTTGTAGACTTCTTTCAGCATCGACGAGATGTCGGTCATCACCGTCTGAAACGTATTGGACATGTGGTTCAGCGACCGGTCGGTGAACACGACCGAGAATTCTTCAAGACCCGTGGGGTCAACCGTATCGAGCAGTGCCATGGCAGAGCCTCCCTCTATTTCGCTTTGGGTAGCCCCGCCGCCCGCATTTGGCAAAGGCTCATTAAGTGCAAAAGGTCGCGGGCGCCACGGTTGGCCCGCGGCGCGAGAGGTGCGCTCAGGACACATTCTGAATTCGATATTGTTTCAAAATCATGAACAATTGACCCTGGGTCAGCTGAGATTGTAGCTTTTGATCCATCAAAAAAAGGGGCGTCAGACCCCGAGAGGCAGAGCAGTCATGGCAACAACCACGTTGTTGTTAAACGGTTTCAGTGTTGTAGGTGACCCACAGACGACGAACTCCAACGCGTCGAATGGCGGTGAATATATGCTGCACAGCGCGACTGCGCTGTTCGAGGACAATGACATCATTGTCTATGTCGTGGACAACGTCACCACGGATGGCGTGTTGACGGACGACTCGGTCGTCACGTCCATCATCGTGTATGAAAATGCGTCTGACTATTACAACGACGTTGCGAAATACACCTATACCGGCACAGCGGATGTGGATATCGGTCGCAGGACAATGGGTGATCGGTACCTCGAGATCGACGCATCCGGCCTGACCTCGAGCGATGCGGGCGCGCCGGTCTTGGGCGATGTCGCTGCGATCGCCGGTGTGAACATCTTTGAAACACTGGCGACCCAAAACGGCCCGCTTGAAGTACCCACAAACGAAGATTTCGACATCAATGGCGACGGCATCATTTCCCCAGATGAAGCAGCCGATGCCGCGTTTTCCTCAGACTTTGCCGAAGCAGTCTTTGTCATCTGTTTTGCAGCTGGCACGTTGATCGATACCCCCGGAGGCCCGCGCTATGTGGACTCGCTGCGCGAGGGCGACGAGGTGACGACTTTGGACGCGGGCGCACAACCCATTCGCTGGATCGGCAAAGTGCGGGTGCCGGGTGACGGAGTGAACACACCGATCTGCATCAAGCGCGGCGCATTGGGGAACATCCGGGATCTCTGGGTATCACCGAACCACAGGATGGTCCTGCGCGGCTCAAAGGCAGAATTGATGTTCGGCGAAGACGAGGTGTTTGTTGCGGCCAAGCATCTGATCAATGACAAAACCATCTATCCCGACCCCCGTCCGGTGGTGGAGTATTGGCATTTCCTCTGTGACAACCATCACGTCGTTTTTGCCGAAGGGTGTCCGGCAGAAACGCTCTATCCCGGCTCAATGACGCTGAACCAGGTTGAGGATGATGCGCGTGACGAGATCATCGGTCTATTACAGGAGACCGATGAACTGATCCTGAATGCGCAGATGGCCCGTTACACGCTGAAACGGCACGAAGCGATTGCGCTGCTGAGTGCGGCGGCCTGACGGGATCAGCCGATACCTGACGGGATCAGCCGATCGGGCCGGGCAAGCGCTCTTCGGACAAGAGCACATTGGCGTCGATGTTCCCGACCCCCGGCAGAGTCATAATCCGACGGCGCAGAACACGTTCGAAATCGGCAATGTCGCGGGCGATGACGCGCAGGCGGTAATCATACAGGCCCAGCACATGCTCCACCGTCTGAACCTCGGGGATCGCAGTTACCGCGCGTTCGAAGTCTTCAAGGCTCACACGCCCCTTGGTGGCAAGTTTTACGCCAAGGAACACGGTCACACTGAACCCAAGCGCCTGCGCGTCAAGATCAAGGCGCGAGCCACGGAAAACACCCGCATCGCGCAAGCGTTTCAAACGGCGCCACGCGGCGGGTTGGCTGAGGCCCAACTGGCGCCCCAGTGCTCCGGCACTGATAAGCGCATCAGCAGCCACAGCGCGGATCATGGCGCGGTCGATATCGTCCAGGTCGATCACAGCGGCAGGGTCTCGTCGAATTTGACACGGGCGACGTGCATCAGCGCTTCGATATCCGCGATGTGCGGAAGGGTCAGGAGCTTGTCGCGGTAGACCTGCTGGTAATGCGGCATGTCGCGGGCAATGACAGACAGGCGCGCATCCACCTGCCCCAGAAAGGTCTGTGCCTCGATCACTTCAGGCACCTTGCGCGCCTCGGCAAGAAATTCGTCAAAGGCGCGCGGTTGGGTCTTGTCGAGCGTGACACGCAGCGAGACTTCGACTGTGTAGCCGAGGGCGGGCCAGTTGATGACCGCGCGCACGGCGCGGATCACGCCTGCCGCGCGCATCTTGTCGAGGCGGCGCGCAAGTGTGGTTGCTGTGACCCCTGCCCTGTCGGCCAGGTCTGCCATGGGCAGATCGGGGGCCGCCTGAAACTGGCGCAGGATTCGGTGATCGGTGGCATCAAGCATGATTTTTGCGTATCATGCAAAATTGGAGAATGAAATCCCCGCATTTCCACAAAGGAACGCTCAGTTCGCCGCCTGTCTGCGTGGGAATTCCCTATTGTGCCAATCAATCGAAACGCAGACGAGGAAAATACCATGCGCGTTTATTACGATCGCGATTGCGACATCAACCTGATCAAAGACATGAAAGTGGCCATCCTGGGCTACGGTTCTCAGGGCCACGCCCACGCGCTGAACCTGCGCGACTCTGGCGCGAAAAACGTTGTCGTCGCCCTGCGCGAAGGTTCGGCGTCGGCCAAGAAAGCCGAAGGCGAAGGCCTGAAGGTTATGGGCATCGCCGAAGCGGCAGCCTGGTGCGACCTGATCATGTTCACCATGCCCGATGAACTTCAGGCAGAGACCTACAAGAAATACGTACATGACAACCTTAAAGAAGGCGCAGCCATCGCGTTCGCCCACGGTCTGAACGTGCATTTCGGCCTGATCGAGCCGAAGCCGGGTGTCGACGTCATCATGATGGCGCCCAAGGGCCCGGGTCACACCGTGCGCGGCGAATACACCAAAGGCGGCGGCGTGCCCTGCCTTGTGGCCGTTCACAACGACGCCTCCGGTCGCGCGCTGGAAATCGGTCTGTCCTATTGCTCCGCCATCGGTGGCGGCCGCTCGGGCATCATCGAGACCAACTTCCGCGAAGAGTGCGAAACCGATCTCTTCGGTGAGCAGGCGGTTCTCTGCGGTGGCCTCGTCGAGCTGATCCGCATGGGTTTCGAGACCCTCGTGGAAGCCGGTTACGAGCCGGAAATGGCGTATTTCGAGTGTCTGCACGAAGTGAAGCTGATCGTCGACCTGATCTACGAAGGCGGCATCGCGAACATGAACTACTCGATCTCGAACACGGCCGAGTATGGCGAGTATGTCTCTGGCCCGCGCATCCTGCCCTACGACGAGACGAAGGCGCGGATGAAAGCGGTTCTGACCGACATCCAGACCGGCCGTTTCGTGCGCGACTTCATGCAGGAAAACGCCGTGGGTCAGCCGATGTTCAAGGCCACCCGTCGCATCAACGACGAGCACCAGATCGAAGCGACCGGCGAAAAGCTGCGCGGCATGATGCCGTGGATTTCGGCGGGCAAGATGGTCGACAAGTCGAAGAACTGATCTCGGTTTCGGACGGGCTATGCCCGTCCGATCCATGCGGGGGGACGCTGTCCCCCCGCACCCCCCTGAAGTATTTTCGAACCGAAGAAGCGCAGGGCTGCGGCATGGCCTAAGCCAACGTTTAGCCGGACCGTTTACACCCCATCCTTGAGCTGCAGACTGCAAGAGGCCAGCAAGGCCGAGAGAACGGTCTCAGGATAATGAACCGCGCCTGATTTGAACTCGGCTTGAGTATTTTCTCTTTGCGTTCCGGCGTTGCCGAGCCGCCAAAGCAGGTCTACACAGCCCCCGTTCCTGTCACTGATGCGACCACCCGGGCTGCGTTTTCGGGACAGACGGTTTGGGATGCCATCTTTCTATGCAAACACCTCCTGAGATCACCAAGGCCAGCTGGGGCATGGTGGCGACGCTTGGGCTTGTCTGGGGCGCCACGTTCCTGTTCATCGAGTTGGCGCTGGAAGGGATCACGCCTTTCTGGTTGGCGGCGGGTCGGATCGGCTTTGCCGCTATGCTGGCCGTTGCGGTCTGGCAGCTGCGCGGTGGGCGGCTGTTTCTGACACAGGACACGGGTTGGGGGGCCTTGGCTGTATCCGGGCTGTTCAATACAGCGGTGCCCTTCATGCTGCTCAGCTGGGGGCAGCAGACGGTGACATCGGGTTTTGCCGGGGTGTCAATGGCATCCGGTGCGCTGATCATGTTGCCGCTGGCGCATGTGTTTGTTCCCGGAGAGCGGATGACCCTGCGACGTCTGATCGGCATGGGGGTTGGCTTTGCCGGGGTGACCGTTCTGTTGGGCGGGCAGGCTTTTGTGTCGAGCGGGGATCCGATGGAGCCATTCGGACGACTGGCCTGTTTCGGGGCCGCCACCTGTTATGCGATCAGTTCGGTGCTGATGCGCCGATTGCCACCGATCGCTCCCTTTGGACTGGCGGCGATGACGCTGGTCTTTGGGTCGATGCTGGTCATTCCGGTGGCATTCGTGGTCGAAGGGCCACCGCCCCTGCCCGACCGGGACACGCTTCTGATCGTCGCGCTGCTGGGACTGATCCCCACGGCGGGGGCCAATATGCTGCGCATTCTGGTGATCCGAAGCGCCGGGCCGGTCTTCATGTCACTGGTCAGTTACCAAGTCCCGATGTGGTCGGTGATCCTTGGCATCCTTGTGCTAGACGAGCCGTTCCGCCCCAGCCTGTTGCTGGCGATGGGGTTGATCCTTTTGGGCGTTCTGGTGAGCCAGTGGGGCGCGCTGAATCGGTTGTTCCGCCGCCGGGTCACTCCCAGCAGCTGACAAGCACCGTCATGGCCGTGGCTTTTTCGGTAAGGTCCACGGGGTCAAGCCGCGCCAGACCCGGCGTGACCTGAGGCGACACGCCCGCGAGGGTCAGCACCTGCTGAAGTGCCGCGCTGTTGGTCGCGAAGTTCACGTTGTCGGGCAGTTGGCGCCCTCCGGCATCATGCGGCACCAGCATCCCAATCACTGCGCCGCCGTCATCCAGAACCGGCCCGCCTGCATCGCCATCAAGCGTGGTGACCGCCAGTCGGGAGAGGGTGTTTTCGCCATTCAGACCGCTAAGGTCGGAAAGTCGGCCAAAGGTCATCGTGGCCGAAGGCAGTACGCCACCGAAGGAAAAGCCTGCCACGGCAATCTCGGATTGCAGACGCGGCGCGCCATCGCGGAATTGTGCCACGTCATTTGGCGCCAAGGACTGCGTTGCGCGTAAAACGGCAACTCCAAGCGCAGGGTCTGTGGCCATCACCTCGGCGTTGTAATCACTGTTCAGCGTGATGCGGCCGCAATTGGCGACGGCGGTGTCTGTGGTGGCCACCCGGCCCTGACGGTCGACAAAAAAGCCCGAGGCAGTGAGTTTGGGTTTGCGGATCGCCAGACCTGACACCAGATCGACGCTCTGGCTGTCCTCAGCGATCACCGCCGGATCAAGCACGCCCTCGATGGGCGCGAAGCTGGATTGCATGGCTGCCAGAACGCGCGTGCGGCGGTCTTCGTCGCCTGCGGGCCAGACCAGCGTGAAGCCCTTGATCGCGCCATCCGACAGCCGCGCTTCGGTGTGCGAAACGATGCGGTTGTTCTGCCCGGTAAGGGTAAAGCCGTCACGATTGCGATCGCGCGGCCCTTCCAGCGGAACAATATCCAGCGTCTGCATGATCTCGTAGAGACCGGCCAGACGGTCGCGGTCCCCCGGTTGACTGATCAGCAGGACACGCGCGCCGTCTACAGCACCCGTCGGGTCGAAATGCGCAAAGGGGCTGTCGTACCGGCTGAAGGACACGGCACCCAGCGGCAGGTCGACGGCGATCCCGGCGCGGGTATCGCGCACTGGGGTGATGTCCATACCTTCAAGCACAGCGTTGTACTGGCGGAACAGCTCGGCGCGCTGCGCGGTGGTGAGGATGCCTGTCGCCTCGAACCCGTTGTCGCCTTGCCAAGCGGCCATAGAGGATCGGGTGCCGCGCCCGAACGCACCGTCGATGGCAGAATTATAGTAGCCCGCCCATTGCAGGGCGATTTGCAGCGCTTCACGCTCTTCCCTGGTCAGAAACGCCTCGGAGGCGCGGGCCTCGCGCGGGGTTTCGTCGGCCTGCTGCGGTTCGGGTTCCGGTGCGGCGGTGATCTCTGGCGCGCTGATCGCGGGAACGGTGGCCGGGCCTGCGCCGATGGGCCAGATCCGCTGGCCGTAACGCTCGGGGCCTTCGATATAGCTGTCGCCGGGGATCAGGCGCTGCGCCCGCAGGCTGCGCAATACGTTCTCGGCGTCGCTGCGCGGGTAAGGCCCCAAGGCAATGCCGTACCAGCCTCGCCCCAGATCAAAGCCGTTCACATCAGACAGTTCCGAGGCATAGTCACGCAAGCGGTCTTCGGCGGCGGTCAGGCTTGGTTGGGCTTCGATCTGCACATAGACGCTGTCCTGCGCCAAAGCCGACTGTCCCCACAACAACAGGGTCGCGATCACCGAAAACAAAAAGTTGCGCACCATTCTTATGCCACCTGCCCAAAAAACCTGTTTCAATCCCCTGCTCTAACAAGATTGTGCCGTCACGGGAACGCGAAAATTTGCGCCTCGCACGCAATTGACCCCCGTGTCCCATCCGCCTAATCAGGCGCGAGTGCAAACCGGGGTGACAACGCCATGGATCAGACCATCACGAAGCCGCGCAGTTTTCAGGAGATCATTCTCCGCCTGCAATCCTATTGGGCCGGTCAGGGCTGTGCCGTGATGCAGCCTTATGACATGGAAGTCGGCGCGGGTACGTTCCACCCGGCGACTACACTGCGGTCACTGGGATCAAAGCCGTGGGCCGCTGCTTATGTGCAGCCGTCGCGCCGTCCGACAGACGGGCGTTATGGCGAGAACCCGAACCGCTTGCAGCACTACTATCAGTACCAAGTGCTGATCAAACCGTCGCCGCCCGACCTGCAAGAGCTCTATCTCGGTTCTTTGCGGGCCATCGGGATCGACATGGCGCTGCATGACATCCGCTTTGTCGAGGATGACTGGGAAAGCCCGACGCTGGGCGCCTGGGGGCTGGGCTGGGAGGTCTGGTGTGACGGCATGGAAGTGTCGCAGTTCACCTATTTCCAGCAGGTTGGCGGGCATGACTGCCATCCGGTCTCTGGTGAGTTGACTTACGGGCTTGAACGACTGGCGATGTATGTACTGGGCGTCGATCACGTCATGGACATGCCGTACAACGACCCGGATGCGCCGATTGCGCTGTCCTATGGCGACGTGTTCCGCCAGACGGAACAGGAATATTCGCGCTGGAATTTCGACGTGGCAGATACGGACGTTCTGCTGCGCCACTTTGAAGAAGCCGAGGCCGAGTGTGCGCGGATTCTGGATCACGCCGAGGATGATCCGAAGACCGGCAAGCGGATCGTCATGGCGCATCCCGCTTATGACCAGTGCATCAAGGCCAGCCACATCTTCAATCTGCTGGACGCACGCGGTGTTATCTCGGTCACCGAACGTCAAAGCTACATTGGCCGCGTGCGTACGCTGGCGAAGCGCTGTGCAGATGCATTCGTGCTGACCGAAGCCGGGGGGTATGCCGCCTGATGGCATCCGCCAACCGAAATACGCCACTGCGGCGGGCGAAATACGGCCTGTTGCAGCACCTACCGGGAGAGCTTGGGCTGAAATACCGCCGCAAGCTGCGCAAGCTTTATGCGCCCGCGGCAGAGGCGGAGTTTCGGAATGCCTTGGCTGGGGCCAGTGGGAAGATCTGCATCGACCTCGGGGCCAATCTGGGCCAGCACACGCGAACGATGGCGGCCCATGCGGCCAAGGTCTATGCGTTTGAGCCGGACCCGTGGACGGCGGCTGAGCTGCGCACACGACTGGCGGATGTGTCGAATGTCGAGGTGATCGAGGCAGCGGCAGGGACCGAGGACGGGACCTTTCCGCTTTACCGGACTTCTTCCTTCGATGCCGATCCAGTCGAGCAATCGCAGTCGTCCTCTCTGATGGCGCAGAAGCGCAACATCGACACCGCCAGCGCGGTGGATGTCAAAGTGATCGACTTTCCCGCCTTCCTTGAGGGGCTGGATGGTGAAATCGCGGTGATCAAGATGGACATCGAAGGGGCTGAGGTTCCGCTGCTCGAGGCACTTTTTGACCATCCGGTAAAAAATCGGATCGGGCATCTTTTCGCCGAAACCCACGAAAGCCGCATCCCCGACCTTCTTGTACGCACCGATGCGCTGCGGGCGCGGGCCACGACAATGACTCAACCACGCGTCAACATGGATTGGAAATAGGCTATGACCGGCAAGATCCTTACCATCGTCATCGCCGTGAGCGCGCTGATTGCTGGCGTCGCGATGTATTACCTGCAGGTTTACGCCTATTACGAAACGGTCACGCCGAACGGTGTGGATGATGTGCAGCTGACCACATTGGACGGCACACGTGAGACAATTCTTTATGAGGATTTTCAAGCGATTGACGCCGAAAGCTCACCCATCAGGTTCAGAGCGTGCTTCACCACGCAAACGCCGCTCTCGACGCTGAAATCGACCTATGAGCAATACATGGGTGCCGCGCCGCGTAATGCGCCGGGATGGTTCGACTGCTTTGATGCCGAGGCCATTGGCGACGAGATCAGCAATGGCCGCGCACTGGTGTTTACCAGCCAACGCAACCTTGAATTCGGGATCGACCGCGTGGTCGCCATCACCGAAGACGGGCACGGCTATATCTGGCACGAAATCAACGAATGCGGGGACAAGGCCTACGATGGCACCCCCTTGGGCGAAGACTGCCCGGAACGTGAAACTGGAGGCAATTGATGCCCGACCTTCTGATCGAGCTTTTTTCCGAGGAAATCCCGGCACGGATGCAGGCCAAGGCCGCTGACGACCTCAAGTCGCGCGTGACCAATGGACTGGTTGATGCGGGCCTCACCTATGCCGGCGCGGCCGCCTATTCGACGCCACGCCGACTGGCGCTGCGGGTGGATGGGCTCACCGAACGGTCGCCAGACATCAAGGAAGAGCGCAAAGGCCCGCGCACCGACGCGCCGGAGAAAGCCATCGAAGGCTTCCTGCGTGGTGCTGGTGTCAGCCGCGAAGACCTGATCGAGCGGGACGAAAAGAAGGGCCGCGTTTTCTATGCGGTAATCGAAAAGCCGGGCCGCCCTGCCGCCGAGATCGTGGCAGAGGTGCTTGAAGATGGGATCCGCAACTTCCCTTGGCCCAAGTCGATGCGCTGGGGCGCTGGATCTTTGCGCTGGGTGCGTCCGCTGCACCGCATCACCTGCCTTCTGTCGCGTGAGGACGGGTCCGAGGTTGTACCGCTGGACGTGGACGGCATCGTGTCGGGCCGCGCTACCGAAGGCCACCGCTTCATGGCGCCGGGCGCGTTCGATGTGACCGGGTTCGACGATTACGAAGCCAAGCTAAAGCGCGCCTATGTGGTGCTGGACGCGGCTGAACGGGCCGAGGCGATCTGGCACGATGCCACCAATCAAGCCTTCGCCAACGGGCTTGAGGTGGTCGAGGATAAAGGGCTGCTGGCCGAAGTGGCGGGTCTGGTCGAATGGCCCGTGGTGCTGATGGGCGAAATCGGTGAGGATTTCCTTGGTCTGCCGCCCGAGGTGCTTCAGACCTCAATGAAAGAACATCAGAAGTTCTTTTCGGTGAAGAACCCCAAGACGAGCCGGATCGAACGCTTCGTCACCGTGGCGAACCGCGAAACCGCCGATCATGGTTCGACCATCCTTGCGGGCAACCAGAAGGTTCTGTCTGCGCGTCTGTCGGATGCGAAGTTCTTTTGGGAAAACGACCTGCGCGTCGCCAAGTCCGAAGGCCTGACCGCGTGGACGGACAGCCTGTCCAACGTGACTTTCCACAACAAGCTGGGTTCCCAGAAAGCCCGGATCGACCGGATCGCGGCTTTGGCGCGCGAACTGGCGACTGTGGTGGGCGCGGATGCGGGTATCGCCGCACAGGCCGCCACCGTGGCCAAGGCCGATCTGGCGTCGGAAATGGTGTATGAATTCCCCGAACTTCAGGGTCTCATGGGCCGCTACTACAGCGACGCTGCCGGCTTGCCGTCTGAAGTTGGCGCGGCCTGCCAAGAGCATTATTCGCCACTTGGTCCGTCCGACGATGTGCCTTCTGCACCTGTTTCTGTCACCGTCGCACTGGCGGACAAGATCGACACTCTGACCGGGTTCTGGGCGATTGACGAGAAACCTACGGGCTCGAAAGACCCGTTTGCGCTGCGTCGTGCGGCACTGGGTGTGATCCGCTTGGTTCTGGAGAATGGTCTGAACCTGTCGCTGGATCAGTTCATTGACCTGCAACTGGTTCGCCACAAGGGCCACTTGATTGAAGCTGTCAGCGATGAAGACGTCGAAGACCTGATCCACGAGATCGCGCAGCACGGCGTGTTCGGTGCCGCCTATCGCACGATCAAGGAAAAGCGCGAAGGCGCGACGGATGGGCTGGACGCAATGAACGGGGAAGTGCCCGACAAATCAGTCGACCTTTTGTCGTTCTTCCACGACCGCCTCAAAGTCTATCTCCGCGACCAAGGCGTGCGCCATGACGTGATTGACGCCTGCCTTGGAATGCCGGGCAACGACGATCTGGCGCTTCTGGTCAAACGCGCAAAGGCATTGCAGACAGTTCTGGACACCGAAGACGGTGAGAACCTTGTTCAAGGGTTCAAGCGCGCCAACAACATCCTGACCCAGGCCGAGGAAAAGGACGGGGTGGAATATTCGTTCGGAGGCGATCCGAAATTTGCGGAAGACCCGACCGAAACCGCGCTGTTCGACGCCCTCTCCACAGCCGAGGCCAAGATCACCCCGGCGATGAAAGCGCAGGACTTCAGCACCGCGATGGCCGCGATGGCAGATCTGCGCGGGCCGGTGGATGCGTTCTTTGAGGCTGTGCAGGTCAATGCCGACAACGAGGTTCTGCGGCGCAATCGCCTCAACCTGCTGAGCAGCATCCGTACCACCTGTCTTCAGGTCGCAGATCTGACGAAGATCGAGGGATAACACCTGCGCTGTAAACGCCACTTGTCAGAGCGTCCCTCGGACGTATGCTGCGTGCACATAAAAGAGGTGCTGCGGTGCAGAAACCAAGTCCTGACAACCCGGATGTGACCCTCATCACACCGAGCTCGCCCATGTCCACTCCTACCCATGGCGGGCGAGCCAAGTGTTTGCAGCGTCTTGTGCGGCTTGATCTTCCCGTGCCGCGCACGGTGGCCCTGTCCTTTTCGACGGTACACCAGATCGCATCAGGGTATCGCCCGGACGTAACGGGCATTCTGTTGGAGTTCGATCCAAGCGCCCTGCTCTGCGTGCGCCCCTCTTCCGAGGACCCCGACTGGGGTGGTCCCGGCGCGTTTCTCAATATCGGGATGAACGACGCGCGCTATGTCGATCTGTGCGACCAGATCGGCACAGCTGCGGCGACCGAAATCTACCTGCGCTTTGTGATGAACTACGCAATCGACGTGGCGCGTCTGGATGCCGAAGTGTTCGACGAGATCGACGGCGACGGGAATGATGCGCTGACCGAAGCGCTTCGGCTTTACGAAGAAGAGGCGGAAGAGCCGTTTCCGCAAGACCCTGCAGAGCAACTGGCCGAAATCCTGCGCTCCATGGCGCGGGCATGGGAAGGCACTACGGCACGACTGTTGCGGCAGGCCAAGGGCGCGCCGGTGGACGCAGGGCTGGGCCTCGTGGTGCAGGAAATGGCGCTGGGTCTGGGCAGCGGTGAATGTGGATCCGGCGTGTTGCAACTGGTCAACTCGTCAACCGGCTTGCCGCAGATCACGGGCCGCTACCTGAGCCAAAGCCAGGGTCGCGAGGCTCTGGATGGCGGGGCAGCTTCGATCTTTCTCGAAAAAGACCCTCGAGGGGCGTCTTTGGAAGAATTGGCCCCAAAAGCTTTTGCTGCGCTGAAAGACCATGCCGCCTTGATGCGCGCGAAACTGCGCGAAGAGATGCAGATCGAGTTCACCATCGAGAATGGGAATCTGCACATTCTCGACGGCGTGCGCGTTGAACGCAGTGCGCGCGCCGCGTTGCGAATCGTGTTGCGATTGGCCGAGGACGGGATCATCTCCAGGCAAGAGGCGGTGATGCGGATTGAACCACGCGCGCTGTCCGAACTCCTGCACCGTCAGGTGGCGGCGACAGCCAAGCGGGACATTCTGGGCTCGGGCATTGCGGCCAGTCCGGGCGCGGCGACGGGTAAGATCGTATTCTCGTCCGAGGCAGCGCAGGCGGGTGCGGCGCGAGGCGAGCCTTGCGTTCTGGTTCGCCGCGAAACGAGTCCTGAGGACATCCGTGGCATGCATGTCTCTTGCGCCGTGCTGACCGAACGGGGCGGCATGACCAGCCACGCGGCGGTGATCGGGCGCGGTTTGGGTCTGCCCTGCGTTGTGGGCGCGGCCAATCTGCGGTTCCACGTCAAGCGCAAGCAGTTGGTGGCCACCGATGGCCGGGTGCTCAAGGAAGGTGACGAGATCACGGTGGACGGCACCAATGGCCAGATCCTTGCCGGATCGGTCAACATGATCGAGGCGACGCTGGACGAGACCTTCCGCACCTTCATGAGCTGGGCCGATGCGGAACGGGATATCGGAGTGCGGGCCAATGCCGACACGCCTGCCGACGCCAAAACGGCGCTTCATTTCCGCGCGCAGGGGATCGGCCTTTGCCGGACCGAGCACATGTTCTTTGAGGCCGAACGCCTGACACCGATGCGCGAGATGATCTTTGCGCAGAACCCGCAGGACCGGCAGGCAGCCTTGGAACTGGTACTGCCGATGCAGCGCGCGGATTTCCTTGAGCTGTTCCGCATCATGCAAGGCCAGCCGGTGTGTATCCGCCTGTTCGACCCACCCCTGCACGAATTCCTGCCCACCAGCCGCGCGGGACAGCGCGAACTGGCCGAGGCGCTGGACATTCCGGTGAGCGATGTCACCCGCCGCATCGAAAGTCTTGCGGAATACAACCCCATGCTGGGGATGCGCGGCGTGCGTTTGGGAATCTCGGTGCCCGAGATCTACGACATGCAGGCCCGCGCGATCTTTGAGGCGACGGTCGAAGCGGCCGAAGAAGGCATCACCATCGTACCCGAGATCATGGTGCCGCTGGTTTCAGCCAAGCGTGAGGTCGAGCTGGTGCGCGCCCGTGTCGAAGCCGTGGCCGGAGCGGTGCGCACCGAGCGCGCCGCCGATTTCACCTATCGTCTGGGCGTCATGGTCGAGACCCCCCGCGCCTGCCTGCGGGCCGGAGACATCGCCGAGCACACCCACTTCATGAGCTTTGGGACCAACGACCTTACGCAAATGACCTATGGCCTGTCGCGCGACGATGCCGGGCGGTTCATGTCCGAATATGTGCGCCAGGGCGTGTTCAGCGAAGACCCGTTCCACATCCTGGATACCGAAGGCGTAGGCGAATTGCTGCGTCTGGGCGTGGTCCGCGGACGGGAGGCACGGCCCGATGTCGTGCTGTCGATCTGCGGGGAACATGCGGCTCATACCGAATCAATTGCCTTCTGTCGGGCCGCCGGATTCGATTATGTCAGCTGTTCTCCGTTTCGGGTTCCGGTGGCACGTCTTGCCGCAGCGCAGCTTGCCTTGGCCGACAAAATCAGGTAGTTTTAGACACGTTTTGGCCTAAATATGGCCAGAAAACCGATCTGGGCATCAGCCATGCGCCACGCGCATGGCCGCAAAACTTGTGAAAACATTAATATTTCTGTAACAGCCCGTCGACTGCGCGGCGCTGATGCATTTTTGTGCATTGCGCTGCCACCCACAACGCCGCGAGATCGACACTCGGTATGACGAGATTGTTTGCATTGTTTCTGGTTGCCGTCACCCTGGCGAATCCGACTCTGGCAGAGCGCACGAAAGAAGCCGCACAAGAGCTTCTGAACCAAGAAAAATCCGTTCTGGCTTCTGCAGGCCAATCCCATCTGACATCACTGGTCACCCCAGTGTCCCGCAAAGGCGCTATCTACAACGCCTCCTGGCTCAACTCCCAACAGGCCCCTTCGGGCGGCGCGCAGTGGGAATGCCTTGCCGAAGCGCTCTACTTCGAAGCGCGTGGCGAAACCATCAAAGGCCAGTTTGCCGTGGCCGAAGTCATCATGAACCGGGTCAAGAGCGCACGCTTCCCCAATAGCGTCTGCGGCGTGATCAATCAGGGCACAGGCAGAAAATACCAGTGCCAGTTCACCTATACCTGTGACGGCCTCCCCGAGCGCATCCACGAGCCGAGAGCCTGGGAACGCGTCGGAAAAGTGGCCCGCGCCATTCTCGACGGTCGCGCGCCGATGAACCTGACCGATGGCGCCACCCACTATCACACCACCGCCGTACGCCCGCGCTGGTCGCGGACCTACACCAAAACGGCTTCGATCGGTGTGCACGTCTTCTACCGCCACACCTGGCGGGTCAGCTCGAACAGCTGATCAGAGACCTAACAGACACAGTTGATGTCGCGGGTGGGGCGAAAAATGCCCCTCCGCGGCATTTTCGTTTCTGTCATCCTCTGATAGCCCGGATGCAGCTGACAGGGAGGGATGCGCCATGAGCTCTGAAATTCGACTTGCTTTCGCTCATCCGACCGAACGGGCCATCGCGACTGCGGATGGTGCCCCCGTAGATCGCATTTCCCTGCGTGACCACATTGTCGACGTGGAAATCGGCGCGTTTCAGGCTGAGCGTGGCACACGCCAGCGTATCGCCTTTAACGTGGTGGTCGAAGTACAGCCCATCGTTGGGAATATCGACGACGATGTGGATCGCATCTTGTCCTATGACCGTGTGACCGAGGCGATCGCGACCGAGCTTGGCGCGGAACGCCTGAACCTTCTGGAAACGCTGGCCGAACGGATCGCGGACCGCATCCTGCTGGAGCCGCAAGCGCTACGGGTTTTTGTTCGGATCGAAAAGCTGGACCGTGGTCCCGGCGCTCTGGGTGTCGAGATCGTGCGGTCGCACAGTGATCTGGAGGGCGCGGCACACGATGCGATCCAAGAACGTCCGCATCCGCGCGTGGTGTATCTGACCAATGCCGCCATGGCATCCGATCATCTGGCAGGCTGGATCGACCAATTGTCCGCCGAACGCGCGCCATTGATCCTTTGCGTCGGACTGCCCGACATAGCGCGCACCAAGGTGCCGCACCGGATGGCCCAACGCCGGATTGATCTGTTGGCCATTGAGCAGAACGCTTGGGCCCTTGCCGCGCGGGACGATCGCTGCAAGGTGGTTGCCACCCGGACCGAACTTGATTGGGCGATGAAGAACGGACAGGTCTGCGTCTGGGCGCCGTCGAAAATCGTGCTGGACGCGGTCGAGAGACCTGACGCACCAGTCACGGATACGGTTGCGCTTACAGGTTGGTTTGCCGAGGAAATGGACGCCAGCGAATTGCTGGTGATTGGCGACGAGGCCCCGTCCCTGTCCAATGTTTCAGTTCGCAACAAACCGATCGGCGAAACCGCGCTTTAGACGCTTGTCAAACCGCGAATTGCGATTCATTCACACGCCATGAAGACGTATTTTCGCCCCCTCCCCCAATGTGGTGCTCTACGCCCGTCCGACGCGGTCTCTCTTGCGGGAGGACCGTTGTGGTTCACGCAGGCCGTAGCGCTGAAGCGCGGTTCCAAACCACATTTTGTTCCCGCCAAGGCCATCCCGGATGATGTTCTGTCGCGCCTGACTGCGCCGCGCGCCCCGATTGCCGGGTTGGACATGGGCGGCGTGACCCTGATGGGTATTCTCAACGTCACACCGGACAGCTTTTCCGATGGTGGGCGCTACCTCGACCCTGAAGCAGCCGTGGCACAGGCCCGACGCATGGCAGAAGACGGTGCCGGGATCATTGATGTGGGCGGCGAAAGCACCCGACCGGGGGCGGAGACCGTCCCCGTCGACGAAGAGATTCGCCGCGTCCGTGATCCGATTGCGGCAATCGCTGCGGACCTGTCCGTGCCGATCTCAATCGACACGCGCAAAGCGCCCGTGGCACAGGCAGCGCTCGACGCAGGCGCAGCGCTGGTCAATGACGTCGCTGGGTTCACCTATGATGCAGAGCTCGCGCCGCAGTGCGCGGACCGTCAGGTGCCGGTTTGCGTGATGCACGCGCAGGGCGATCCGCAAACCATGCAGGACGCGCCGCGCTACGACGATGTGCGGCTTGATGTTTACGACTTCCTGTCAGAGCGGGTCGAAGCGCTGGTCGCCCAAGGGATTGCCAGAGATCAGATCCTCGTCGATCCGGGCATCGGATTTGGCAAGACGCTGGATCACAACCTTGCCCTGCTGCGCGATATTGCGCTTTTTCACGGACTGGGATGCCCGATCCTGCTGGGCGCGTCGCGCAAGAAATTCATCGGCACGATCTCGGCGGCTGGCACGGCAGACACACGTGTCGCAGGATCGGTGAGTGTGGCTTTGCATGGAGCCATGCAGGGCGTACAAGTCATACGGGTACACGACGTAAAAGAAACACGCCAAGCGTTGGCACTCTGGCGTGCAATCGAGTGGGGGTTCGACCATGGGGCGTAAGCTTTTTGGTACCGATGGCGTGCGTGGCACGGCAAATATTCATCCAATGACCGCCGATATGGCGCTGCGGATCGGTGCAGCCGTTGGGCGGCATTTCCGGCGCGATTCCAAAGGTGTACACCGGGTGGTGATCGGCAAGGACACGCGGCAGTCAGGCTATATGTTCGAAAATGCGCTGACCGCCGGGTTGACCTCGACGGGGATGAACGTGCTGTTGCTTGGTCCGGTGCCGACGCCCGCTGTGGGTCTTCTGACCCCCTCCATGCGCGCCGATCTCGGGATCATGATCTCGGCCAGCCACAATCCAGCCGCCGATAATGGTATCAAGTTCTTCGGCCCGGACGGGTTCAAACTGTCGGATGCGGACGAGGCAGAGATCGAGGCGCTGATCGAAACGGGCGTCGCGCCAGCGGACGCCGACAACATCGGACGTGCGAAACGGATCGACGACGGGCGCTTCCGCTATCAGGAGCGGGTGAAGTCGACCTTTCCGTCGGATTTGCGCCTGGACGGACTGAAAGTAGTGATCGACTGTGCCAACGGCGCCGCATACCGCGCAGCGCCCGAAGTGCTGTGGGAATTGGGCGCCGAGGTGATCCCGCTTGGAGTTTCGCCAAACGGTGCCAATATCAACGAAGGCTGCGGCTCGACCCACCCGCAATTGGCCGCTGCAGCGGTTGTGGAACATGGCGCGGATGTGGGGATTTGCCTTGATGGCGATGCCGACCGGGTGATCCTGATCGACGAAACCGGACAGGTTGCAGATGGCGACCAGATCATGGCCCTGATGGCCGCCCGCTGGGCTGAAGAAGACCGCCTGCGCGATGGCGTGCTCGTGGCGACGGTGATGTCCAATCTGGGGTTGGAGCGTTTCCTGACCGCCAAGGGCCTGCGGCTCGAACGCACCGGCGTTGGCGACCGCTATGTGGTCGAAGCGATGCGGCGCGGGGGATGGAACCTTGGCGGCGAACAATCCGGCCATATCGTGATGACGGATTTTGCCACCACGGGCGACGGGCTCATGGCCGGGCTGCAATTCCTCGGAGAGATGTGCCGCACCGGCAAACCCGCAAGCGCCTTGGCCCGCAGTTTCGATCCGGTGCCGCAATTGCTCAAAAACGTGCGGTATGATCCATCAGTTGCGCCGCTTGAGGCAGCATCGGTCAAGGCTGCCATTGCCGAAGCCGAAGCGCGGCTGGATGGCAGCGGTCGTCTGTTGATCCGCAAGTCGGGGACCGAACCGCTGATCCGGGTGATGGCGGAATGTGAGGACGAAGCGCTGCTGATCGACGTGGTAGATGGCATCGTGGCCGAGGTCGCAGCATCGGTCTGAACGGGGCACGGATGGGTCGACCCATCCGGCGTTTGCGTTGACGCAAACGGAGCCAAGCGTCAGCGGTCACGCAGAAACGACGCCAAACCATTTGCTAAGGCGTGGAACTGCGCCGGCTTGACCACTGGTTTGTCATACCCCATCGCCGCCACCGCGCCGGATGGGTAGACCAAGGCGAAGGCACCGGTCTTTGGCCCGAACGGGATCGCAATTGCCCCGGCGTGGGACATCCGGAACCCGGTCTCCTCAGCCTCGTAGTTCATGCCCAGCCCGTAAAAGCTGCCTTCGGCGCGCTTTATGTGCGGCAGCGCCAGCGGATCGCGCCCGACCCGGCCTTCCAGCCCGAACCAGTGCCAGAGCAGCGCCGCATGATCCGCCATTGTCATCCGCCAACCGCCCCAAGCGGCAAAGCCTCCGAAACGCAGTGACAGGTCTCCAGACACGCCTGCGGGGTCGAAAACCCGGGCCCGGCAGGCATCGGCATATGTTTCACCAGTGGCCTGTTCGATGATCCGGCCCAAGAGCGCATAGTTCTCGTTGTTGTAGACAAATTTTCCTCGCGTTCCGCGCTGGCGACCGCGGTTCAGGACAATGTCTGTCACATGGGCATGGCGGGGTTCGACTTCGTTCAGCCAAAACCCCATGCGAAGCTGGGTCGAGTCCCATCCGATCCCGGCGCTGTGGGTGACAAGTTCAGCCACCGTCCCCGAGGGCGCGTCTTGCCCCAACGCATCCGTCAGCGTCATGTCCCAGGCCAGCGTGCCCTCGTCCACAAGCGCCAGCACACAGAGCGCGGTGACAACTTTAGAATTGGAAGCCAAGTCATGCGGGGTGTCTGGCATCAGTGCTTCGGCCGCCACTCCGTTTCGCATCACCTGCATCAAGGCGGTGTCAGCTCCCGCCTTGTGCGCCCAGGACTGGAAATAAGCCACGGGATCAGACGCGACAACCGGTGGTGCCGCACCGAACCCCAACAAAAAAGCCAGAAGGCGTGTCATGCCTTCTGGCTAACAAATGTGCTCCGCCCCGTTCAAGGGGTGGGTGTGCTTCAAGCGGTCGCTTTGCCGTAGATGGTGGCAATCCGCGCGATCGCCTGTTCGGGCGGCAGTTCTTCACTTTCGCCCGTGCGGCGCGAGGTCAGTTCGACAACGCCGTTCTTGAGCCCGCGCGGACCGACGGTGATCCGCCACGGCAGGCCGATCAGGTCCATCGTGGCGAACTTGGCCCCGGCCCGTTCGCTGCGATCGTCGTACAGCGGCTCGAGGCCCAGCGCGGTCAGGCTGGCAT
This sequence comes from Alphaproteobacteria bacterium, assembly GCA_030425145.1. Classification (GTDB taxonomy): domain Bacteria; phylum Pseudomonadota; class Alphaproteobacteria; order Rhodobacterales; family Rhodobacteraceae; genus Marivita. The sequence goes on from JAUHVK010000003.1 coordinate 130,511, forward strand.
AGAGCGCGTCGCAGGCGGCATCGGCTTCATTGTCGCCCTGCTTGAGGTTGACGATCCCGCAGTGGAACGGCGTCACGCCTTCGGGCCAGATGATGCCGTTGTCGTCATGGCTGGCTTCGATGATCGCGCCCAGAAGGCGGCTCACGCCGATCCCGTGCGACCCCATATGCACTGGAACCTTGTTGCCCTCGGCATCGGCCACGGTTGCGCCCATCGCGTCGGAATACTTGGTGCCGAAGTAGAAGATCTGGCCCACTTCGATGCCGCGCGCGGTGCGGCGGCGCTCTTCGGGCACCTTGGCGAATTCAGCCACGTCATGGGTTTCGTCGGTGCGGGCGTAGCGCGAGGTGAACTCTTCGAGCACGGCCTGGCACTGTTCTACACTATCATAGTCAATTGCACGGTCGCCGAATTTCAGATCGGTGATCTCGCTGTCATAGAACACCTCGGACTCGCCGGTTTCAGCCAGCACAAGGAATTCATGGGTGTCGTCGCCACCGATGGGGCCGGAATCGGCGCGCATCGGGATCGCTTGCAGGCCCATGCGTTCATAGGTGCGCAGGTAGCTTACAAGGTGACGGTTATAGGCGTGCAGCGCGTCTTCCTTGGTCAGGTCGAAATTGTAGCCGTCCTTCATCAGGAATTCACGGCCGCGCATCACGCCGAAGCGCGGGCGGATCTCGTCGCGGAATTTCCACTGGATGTGGTAGAGCGTCAGCGGCAGGTCCTTGTAGCTGCCGACATGGCTGCGGAAGATGTCTGTGATCAGCTCTTCGTTCGTGGGACCGTAGAGCATGTCGCGACCGTGACGGTCGGTGATGCGAAGCATTTCCTGACCGTAATCGTCGTAGCGCCCGGATTCGCGCCAGAGGTCTGCCGATTGCAGCGTCGGCATCAGCATCGGAATATGGCCCGCGCGGACCTGTTCCTCATGCACGATCTGCTCGATGTTGCGCAGCACCTTATAGCCCAGCGGAAGCCAGGAATAGATGCCCGCAGACGCCTGCTTGATCATGCCGGCACGCAGCATCAGCCGATGGCTGACGATCTGTGCCTCGGCGGGGGTTTCCTTGAGAACGGGCAAAAAATAGCGGGACAGACGCATCTGGGACCTCTGATCGGTGGTTTGGCCCGTCCTAGCGGGTTGCATCGGCACCGACAAGTGCCGGACGCGATGCAGGTGATTGGTACGGTCTTTGCATGGGGTTAAGGCCGGAGCCGATTGCCACCACGATCGGCCATCACGATCGGGATGTGAATGAGCGAGACCGCGACTTTGTCACTGCATGTGTCGCAGCTTGCGATGCAGGGGGTCGGCATCGCCGGGGTGCTTGGGCTTGTCGCCCTTGCGGGCCGGGGGCGGGCGCGGACTCGCGCGGGACAACAGGTCTCCTCAAAGGGCGCAGCGGCGCCCAAGCCCGTAATGTTTATCCGCCGTGCCGTTACAAAGCGTCGACTGGCCAGACGCCTGGCCCGAACCACTCAGCAGTTGCACAAGTGTGAACCCATTGGCTCGAAAGTGCCGGACGGGACCGACACCCGGATCAACGCATTGCTATCGTTAGAACGCATTGCACAGGACGCGGTGCGCCACGGTGCCGGACATTTGCATATCCGCGCGATGGAGGCTCTCTGCGCTTTTGTCCGCGAGGCTGCCCCCGCTGCGAAAGCGAGCGATTATCCTTTGCCCGACTGGGAGCCTCTGGGCGACACGCCGACAGAAGACGAGAAGGCTCATCATTTGGTCCTACGGGACACCCGGTTTGCCAATCTGGTGAACTCCAATGCACGTGACTGGGCCATGAACCTGACGCCCCCGCGCAAAGACATACAGTTGGCATTGCGCATCATCGGTCGCCGCACGCGGGATCAATGCGTGGCCGAAGCCGCCGTATCATCGGACAGGCAAACGCCGGGTGTCTCGGTGTTCGACACGCCCTGCCCCGAGCTTGAGCCATGTGGCGCAGTGGCGAAAAACGATATCGCACACATCAACCAGTTCCAAGCTGACCTTCGCGGCTGGAAAGACACTCTGGCGGCCTATCGAGGGTATCGCCCCGACCTGCGGGATACAAATCTTCAGGCGGCCGACCTGTCGGGCCTGAACCTGAGCGGCTTCCGTCTGGACCGCGCACGACTTGAGGGTGCCGTGATGCGAGAGGCGCTTCTAGATGGTGCGATTCTGCGCGGCGCACGAATGGAGGGAGCAGAGCTCCGCAATGCCCGGCTGCGCGGAGCCGATCTGCGTCGCGCACGACTCGAAGGGGCCTGTTTGCGAAACGTAGAGATGCAAGGCGCGGACTTGCGCAATACGCGTTTGGAATGGGTCAACTTCCAATACGCGCGGCTCGAAGGCGCGGAGTTCCACGCCGCACAAATGGAGGTCGCCTCTTTCTACAAGGCAAACTTGCAAGGCGCTGTTTTTTTTAGAGCCATGATGGACAGCGCCGTCCTCTACCAATCCCGCCTCGACGGTGCCGACATGCGGGAAGCAAGCCTAAGATGGACCAACATGCGGGACTCCCGGTTGGACGGCGCGCTGCTCAGTAGTGCGAGACTGGACGGGGCAGATCTTGGCGCGGCACTCTTGCATGGCGTTGATCTTTTCGAAGCCCGGCTCGACGGGGCCGCTTTTCACCGGGCACAGGTTTGCGGGGTGATCTTCTCCAAACCCGACGCTGACGGATATACGTCTGTGCTGGAGACGAATTTCCAGCAGACCCTGCTTACGCAGGTGGATCTCAGCTTGGTGCCCATCAACCAATCACAGATCGACCAATGTCTCGGCGACGACAGCGTGATCCTGCCTGAGCGGATCAGAACGCCACAGCATTGGACCCTCAGCACAGATGCCGACACCCTGCTCCAAAAATGGCACCAATGGCGCGGTGCCGCAGCGCTGAAACGAAAAGACCCTGAAAACAGCGGGTGCGACACGCCTGAAAGCGCCGAAACACGCAGTTTACCAGACCTGTCGGAAGCGCCGCACAGCGACCCCCTTTGACCTGTAGACATTACCAACTAAATCAACCAGCTTGGGGTTTAGTGAAGAGTTCGTGGGGGACCACTCAATAATGAGCACCGATGTCTTTGCGTCAGGTATTTCCGACGAAAACAGTACCATAAAAGACATCCTGGCACTGGGTTTCGAAGCCGTTCCATTTGCCGCGCTGTTTTATCTCCCGGATGACCGCCTGACACTTCTTTGGCGCAACTCGGCGCATGCGGTGATGTCCAGCTCAGTCGGAGTCGACATATCGGGCATGGGCATGTTCGAGGCATTCCCCCCCAGTTCGGATGCCGAAGGCTCGGATGCTGTGAATTTCATCCGCATTGCCACCAGCGAAATCATGAACACCGGCGAGCCGCAGGAGGTGGGACCAGCGCGGTTCGACCTTTTGAACGACGAAGGCCACTACGTCGAACATCACTGGCAGATGCATTTTGCCCCGATCCACAAGGACGGCAAAATCATTGCAATCCTCCAGACCGCGCGTGACGTAACCGAGGCCACGCTGACCGCGCGTTTGGCGCAAAGCCACCGACGCGCTGCGACGTCAACAGCGTCGGTCGCCTATTTCAGCTACGACCCGGAAACCGATCTGTTCCTGAGACACGACGCCATCGACGCCATGTTCGGCTTTGAGCCTGACGAGGCCGGACCTTATGCCGCTCCCTTCTTTGAGCGGGTTCACAAGGACGACATCGAGGCCGTTCATGCCGAAGTCGCCCGCGTACTGGCCGCGCCGCATGGCGAAATCGCCTCCTTCGATTACCGCGTGCCGCTGCCTTCGGGCGAAGAGCGCTTTGTCCGTATCCGTGGCGAAATCGCAACCGACCCGGTGGACCGGCGCGCCAAACTGGTCGGCACCTTTGTCGATCTGACCGATATCGAAACCGCGCGGCGCGACTTGCAAAAGGCGGTGAAGGTCCGCGAGGCGCTGGTGGTCGAGGCCAATCACCGGATCAAGAACAGCCTTCAGATCGCGCTATCGCTGCTGCGTCTGCAATCCAGCAAACTGATGGTCGCCGGCGGCCCGGCTGCCGACAAAGCGCGAGACGCCTTGCGCGCCGTGGAATCGCGCGTACGTGCGGTTGCCGACGTCCACGCTGCAATTCAGATTGACGACGATGTTGCCCGGATCGACCTCGTCAACCTGTTCAACCGACTGGTTCAATCCATCCGGAAAAGCGCGGAACTGCCGGAAACAGCGATGGTCTTCAATCACCCCTCAGAGGTGATTCCACTCAAGAGCGATACGGCCATCGCCCTCAGCCTGATGCTGAATGAATTGCTGACAAATGCGATCAAATATGGGGCACCGCGCAAAGGAACACCGGTCACACTCGACCTTTCAATTGTTGACGGCAACATGCTGAAATTCACTGTCGCCAACACCGACCTCAATACAGAGGCCACTCGGCTCGACATCGACAGCTCGGGCACCGGCGAACGACTCGTTCAGCAGTTTGCGCTTCAGATCGGGGCCGAGATCGACCGTCAGAAAGATGGCAAGCAGGTTGTGGCCACGATCACCATGCCGCTGGACACCTGACACGCGCTGAATAGCCCTTCTTAGCCGACACTTCGGCTACCCTGCGTGCGCGTTCTTTCCTGGGAATTCCCCTCACGCTTGCCCCCAGGCGCATCAAAGCGGGGCGTGCTCTCTTGAAACCCGGTGTCGGACAGGCAATGTAGGGGCAAGGTTTTTGGGGCATTTGGTATGGCACTTCCCGCACGGGATCAGCTGAAGTACTGGGGCATTGCAGCGGCGGTGTTTGCTGTGGTGCTGTGGTTTCTCGGCGATGTTCTGTTGCCCTTCGTGCTGGGTGGCGCGATTGCCTATTTCCTCGATCCAGTTGCAGATCGGCTTGAACGGATGGGGTTCAGCCGGGTCATGGCCACGGCAATCATCACGGTGGTCGGCGTTCTGGCCTTTGTGCTTCTGCTCCTCTGGGTGATCCCGTCGCTGGTGAACCAGGCGCTTGATTTGTTCGACGTGGCCCCCACCCTGTTCGCCAATCTGCGTGATTTCCTGATCGAACGCTTCCCCGACCTGATGGACACTGAAAGCCCGCTGCGCCAGTCGCTTGTCTCGGTCGGCGAAACCATCCAATCGCGCGGGGGAGAATTGCTCAACACCGTGCTGAGTTCGGCTGCGGGCATCATCAATATCGTGATGCTGTTCGTGATCGTGCCAGTGGTGGCGGTTTACCTGCTGCTCGACTGGGACAACATGGTGGCACGCATTGACCAACTGCTGCCCCGAGACCACGCACCCACGATACGCAGACTGGCGGCCGACATAGACGCAACGCTGGCCAGTTTCATTCGCGGCATGGGTACCGTCTGCATCATTCTGGGCACCTATTACGCGGCAGCCCTGATGCTGATCGGGCTGCAATTCGGACTGGTTGTCGGCTTCGTCGCGGGTCTGGTTACCTTCATCCCCTATCTTGGCGCGCTGATCGGCGGGGCGCTGGCGATTGGCCTTGCGCTGTTCCAGTTCTGGGGTGATTGGCTGTCCATCGGTATGGTGGCGGGCGTGTTTGTTCTAGGACAGGTGATCGAAGGCAATGTGCTGACACCGAAACTCGTAGGGTCGTCGGTCGGCCTGCACCCGGTCTGGCTGATCCTTGCTCTGTCGATCTTCGGCACGCTCTTCGGCTTTGTCGGGATGCTGGTGGCAGTGCCCGTCGCCGCCTCTATCGGCGTGATAACGCGCTTTGCCGCGCAACAGTATCTTCAAAGCCGCCTGTACCGCGGTCTGAGTGATCAGGACACGGAATAATGGCTCTTCAGATGAAATTCGACATTCCGGCGCGCACCGCGCTGGGACGCGGGGACTTTTACGTCACCCACAGCAACGCAGTGGCGCTGGGGCTGGTGGACACCTGGCCGAACTGGCCCAATGGCAAACTGGCGCTTGTCGGTCCGCGCGGGTCCGGCAAGACCCATCTGGCCCATGTGTGGTGTTCGGATTCCGGTGGCCGCCTGATTGCGGCAGAAGACATCAGCGAAGACGACGTGCCGGTTCTGGCCGACGGGCCGGTCTGTATCGAGGATGTGGAAGATATTGCAGGCAACGCCGCCGCCGAGAACGCGCTGTTCCATCTGCACAACCTCGTTCTGGCCAACGGCCATTTCATGCTGCTGACCGCCAGCCGCGCGCCGACGGCCTGGGGCATCCGCCTGCCCGATCTGGCCAGCCGCATGTCCGGCACCACGGTCGCCAAACTGACCACACCCGACGACATTCTCCTGTCTGCGGTACTGGCCAAGCTCTTTGCTGACCGTCAGATCGTGCCGATGCCGGACGTGATCCCCTATCTCGTGCGCTGGATGCCCCGCTCATTCGAAGTAGCCGGTCAGGTCGTGGCACATTTGGACACCGAAGCCCTTGGCACTCCCAAAGGTGTGACCCGAACACTGGCCCGTAACGCGCTGTCCGACCTTGAATTTCAGGACGAAACGGCGTCAGACTAGAAAGTCCGAGTGATGACCTGGAGCACGGCGTCACCCAACTGTCACGCGCCGCCGCTAAAGGAGCATCATGAACAGCGCCGACTTCCTCAACGCACCGCTTCCCGAACCCGCCGAACTACCTGATCTGGACCTCACCGGACCGAGGCGGTTCTTCAACCGCGAGATGTCGTGGCTGGGCTTCAACTGGCGCGTTCTGGAAGAGGCGGAAAACCCGCGTGTGCCGCTTTTGGAACGGCTGCGGTTCCTGTCGATCTCGGCGACCAATCTGGACGAATTCTACACCGTGCGCGTCGCCGGTCTGCGCGAACTGGCGCAGGCGGGAAACGTGACCCCCGCTGCCGACGGTCTGACACCCGCAGAACAACTGGTTCTGATCAACGAGGACGCCCGCAAACTGATGGCTTCCCAGCAACGCGTCCTGGCCGACCTCCGCGAACAGATGGAGGCCGAAGGCATCTCGATCCTGTCGCGCGACGCGCTGGATGACGAAGATCGTGCCCATCTCGAAGACGTGTTCCTGAACCAGGTCTTCCCCGTCCTGTCACCGCTTGCCATCGACCCTGCGCACCCCTTCCCCTTCATCGCCAACAACGGCTACTGCCTCGCGCTGCAACTGGAACGGCGCAAGGATAAGACGGGATTGCAGGCGTTGCTGCCGATCCCGGCACAGGTGGCGCGCTTCGTGGCACTACCCAACCGCAACGGGTCAGATCGGTTCATCTTCCTCGAAGACCTGCTCCTGCTGCATTTCGACCGGCTGTTTCCCGGCTACAAGCTGCGCGACCATTTCGGGTTCCGCGTGCTGCGTGACAGCGACATCGAAGTCGAGGACGAGGCCGAAGACCTTGTCCGCGAATTCGAAGTCGCGCTGAAGCGCCGCCGCCGGGGTGAGGTGGTACGACTGACAATCACCACAGGTGCCCCCAAGGGCCTGCGTGAAACGGTGATGCGCGAATTGCGCGCCCGCGAAGACGACGTGATCGAACTCACCGGCATGATCGGTGCTGCGGACCTGAAGGAACTGGTGCTCGACAGCCGCCCCGATCTGCTTTGGCCCAGCTTCACCCCACGCGTGCCGGAGCGGGTGCAGGATTTCGACGGCGACATGTTCGCTGCGATCAAGCAGAAAGACATGTTGCTGCACCACCCCTACGAAACCTTCGACATGGTGGTGCGCTTTCTCACACAGGCCGCACGCGACCCGGACGTTGTGGCTATCAAGCAAACGCTTTACCGCACCTCGCGCCAATCCCCCATCGTGGCTGCGCTTTGCGAAGCCGCCGAGGACGGCAAATCCGTCACCGCGCTGGTCGAGTTGAAGGCGCGTTTCGACGAGGCCGCGAACATTCGCCAGTCCCGCCGCCTCGAACGGGCAGGTGCGCATGTGGTGTACGGGTTCCTCGACTGGAAAACCCACGCCAAGATCTCGATCGTGGTGCGGCGCGAGGGCGACCGGCTCGTCACCTACACCCATTTCGGCACCGGCAATTACCACCCGATCACCGCGACCATCTACACCGATCTGAGCTTTTTCACCTGCGATGCATCGCTCGGGCACGATGCCACCAAGGTGTTCAACTATCTCTCGGGCTACGCCCTGCCCGATGGGTTGGAAAACCTCAGCATCTCACCGCATTCCCTCAAGCCCAAGATGCTCGAAATGATCGCTGCCGAGGCCGACCATGCCCGAGCGGGAAAACCGGCGCAGATCTGGCTCAAGATGAACTCGTTGATCGAACCGGACATGATTGACGCACTATACGAAGCCAGCGCGGCCGGGGTTAAGATCGACTGCGTGGTACGCGGAATCTGCGGGCTGCGCCCAGGCGTGAAGGGGTTGAGCGAGAACATCCGCGTGAAATCCATTGTCGGGCGCTTCCTCGAACATTCGCGGATCATCTGTTTCGGCAATGGCTATGGCCTGCCCCACAAGAAAGCGCGGGTCTTCATGTCCTCCGCCGACTGGATGGGCCGCAACCTGACACGGCGCGTAGAAACGCTGGTCGAGATCGAAAATGCCACAGTGAAAGCCCAGATCGTAAGCCAGATCATGGCTGCCAATCTGGCCGACGTTGCGCAAAGCTGGATCATGCAGCCGGATGGCCGGTTTGAACGCACAACATGGGACGAAGGCGATTTCGCGTTCAACTGTCATAGGTTCTTCATGGAGAATCCGTCGCTGTCAGGTCGCGGCTCGGCCGGGGCCTCCGACGTGCCGAAGCTGACCCATACCGAGGAATAGCGCGGGCTCAGCGCCCGTTTTTGTGCGGCAAGAGGATCGCGTAAAGCGCGGTGTTGACCGGTGCGTCGACCCCGACCTTGGCGGCCAGCCGCGCAGCCGCGCCCGACACCCAGTCGATTTCCAAGGGCCGCCCGTGCTCCAGATCAATCGCGGTCGATGCGCGTCCGTGCGGTGGAAAAGCCATTACGCTCTCCCAGACCTTGGCTTCCAGATCCGCATCCAGCGCCAAGCCCATGGCACGGCCGATCTGCATGGTTTCAGACATCACGCGTTTGAACAACGCCGCCAGCTCCGGGGTAGAACGGATGTCGCCCACGGTGCAGCGCCCGGCGGCAGTGACGCCGGACATCGCCGAGAACAGCACGAATTTCGACCAAAGCTCCTTGTCGATGTCGTCCGTCACGGGCGCCGAAGCCCCCGCCGCATTGATTGCCGCCTGTAGCGCTTCGATGCGGGCGGACGGACGGCTGTCGCGCTCGGCAAAGATGAAGGATTGGAACGCCCCCGTTTGTTTGATCACCCCTGGTTCCGCGATTGTGGTCGAAACGCGGGCCACACCATTCGCGACACTTCCTTCCGGCAGGATTTCGGTCAGCCGATCCGACGCTTCGACACCATTGAGAAAGGGCACCACCACTGTCTCGGGGCCGATCATCGGCAGACAGGCCCGCGCTGCGTCTTCCAGTCCGTCACCTTTGACGCCAAAGATTATGGCATCGACGACCCCCACCTCTTCGGGACGGTCGGTGGCGATCATCGGATGAGCCACCTCGGACCCGTCTGCATGGTCCAGTCGCAACCCGTTCTTGCGGATCGCCTCAAGATGCGCCCCCCGCGCGATGGTTGCGACGTCATGTCCCGCATTGGCCAATTTGACCGCCAGAAACCCACCAATACCGCCCGTTGCCATTGTTGCGATGCGCATGTGATATCTCCCCCGGTATTCTTACATGATCGGGGTCAGTCTGACCGATGTCAAACCCGGCGGAAAGGCGCGTTCGAACCGCTTGAACCGCAAATCTGCCACCATGGATTCTTGACCTTCCCCGTGCGCTTTGACACGGTGCGCGCAACCTGATCGGGAGGTCACATGGACGGGAACGCCGACGCCGAACACGATCCGATGGGTCTGTTCGGTCGCCCTCTGTTCAACGATCCCAAGGCCCGCGCACTAAGCCGGGTGGGTGTGGTCGATATCGGATCGAACTCAGTTCGCCTTGTCGTCTTCGACGGTGCGGCACGGTCTCCGGCCTATTTTTACAACGAAAAACTCATGTGCGCGCTTGGTGCTGGCATGTCCGACACCGGACGTCTCAATCCCAGCGGCCGCGCGCGCGCGCTTCAGGCGCTCAAGCGGTTTCAGGCACTGGCCGAAGGGATGAACCTGCCCCCGCTCACCGTGGTGGCGACCGCTGCCGTGCGCGAGGCCGAGGACGGACCGGAGTTCCGCGAAGATGTGCTGCGCGAAACCGGACTGCGGATTTGGGTGATCGGCGGCGAGGAAGAGGCGCGGCTGTCTGCGCAGGGCGTTATGCTGGGTTGGCCGGGCAGCTATGGGCTGGTCTGTGACATCGGTGGGTCTTCTATGGAGTTGGCCGAAATCTCGGGTGGGCGCGTCGGACGACGGATCAGCTCGAACCTCGGGCCGCTCAAACTGCGCGATCTCAAAGGCGGCCAAAAAGGCCGCGACGAACACATCAAGGCCGTCATGGAGACCCTCTCTGCGCATATGGGCGTGCAGCGCGACCGACTGTTTCTGGTCGGTGGCTCGTGGCGCGCGATTGCCCGTATAGACATGCATCGTCGCGGCTATCCGCTGCATGTCCTGCACGAATACCGGATGGACAAGAAAGCCGTGTCCCAGACGGTGAAATACATCAAGTCGAGCAATCTCGAAGAGTTGCGCTCGGCCTGCGGCGTGTCCTCAGCACGGATGGACCTCGTTCCCTACGCGGTCGATGTGCTCAAGCGCTTGGTGCAGACCTTCAAACCCAAGGACATCGCCATCTCAAGCTATGGGATCCGCGAAGGGCTGCTTTACGAACAGATGCCGCAAGAATTGCGTGACCGCGATCCGCTGATCGAAGCCTGCCGTTTTGCCGAAGCCAAGGATGCGCGCTTGCCCGGGTTCGGGAAAAAGCTGTTCCGCTTTGTCGCGCCGCTCTTTCCCAGCAATGACAAACCGCGCATGCGCTTGGTCAAGGCGGCTTGCCTTCTGCACGATGTGAGCTGGCGCGCGCATCCCGATTACCGGGCTGAGACCTGTTTCGACAACGCCACCCGCGCCAATCTGGGTGGGCTGAAGCACTCCGAGCGGGTCTATCTCGGGCTGGCGCTATTGCACCGCTACAAGAACAAGCGCGAAGGCACGCGGTTTGAAGAAATGGAAGGGCTGCTATCGCCCAAGGCCACGCTCGACGCAGAAGTGCTGGGCAAGGCGCTCCGCTTTGGTGCGATGCTGTGGATGTCGGACGCGAGCGCGGATGGGACAGCCCTTGAGTGGAAACCGCGCAAAAAGCTGTTGCGGTTAAAACTGACCAAGGATTCCGTCCCGCTCTACGGCGAGGTGGCCGAGGCGCGGTTCCTGTCGTTGGCGGCCTCCCTTGGCGCCGAAACTGACGTGGTGATCCAGCGCTGACGGACGCGCCTACGCGTCCGGCGTTTCCGTCGACGGAAACGCGCACCCGGCATTTTACCAATTGGTAAAATTCAAAGGTCAGGACCACCCTGCTCTACCACACGGCGGATGCGGCGAATGGCCAGCCAGACCAGCAACACCACCGGGATCGTCGCGGCGGCTGTAACGGCACCCTTCGAAAGGCCCATCATATCCGCCACCGGGTACAGCAGGTACCCAGCCAGCGACACGGCGTAATAGCTGATCGCGACAACCGAGAGCCCTTCGACCGTCTTTTGCAGCCGCAATTGCATGTCCGCACGCTGGTTCATGCTTTCGAGCAGTTGCTGGTTCTGCGCCGAGCGTGCCACCTCGACCCGCGTGCGCAGCAAGTCACCTGCACGCACTGCCCGTTCCGCCATCGCCGACAGGCGGCGTTCGGCGGATTTGACCGTGCGCATCGCCGGGTCATAGCGGCGGGTCATGAATTCGGCGAAGGTCTGACGCCCCTGAAACCGCTCTTCCCGCAAGACCGATATGCGTTGTTCCACGATGGCTTCGTACGCCCCTGTTGCACCAAAGCGGAAAGAGGTCTGCGCCGACAGGCTTTCGAGTTCAGCCGAAACCGATAGCAGCGATTTCAACCGATCCTCTTCCTGACCGTCGCCATGGGTCATCGCGGCCATGAGCCGGTTCAACTCGTTGTCGATCTCGCCCATGCGCGGCCCGATTTCGCGGACCCGGGTGAAGCCCAGCATGGACATCGTCTTGTAGGTTTCGATCTCGCACAGGCGTTGTACGATGCGACCCACCCGACGGCGGCCGATGCCATTATTCACGAAACAGGCGAACCGCAGATGCCCCGCCGGATCAATGCGGAAATCCCCGGCGCAAATGGCGTCGTCATCCAACACGCAGCTGACGGCGAGGCTTTCCGGCACAAACCAATCGGACAGGTATTGCGAAATCCTGTCTTCCTCTGGCCTGTTCTCCACTCGGATCAGTGCTGAGGTGATGCGCACACCGGGGGCCGAGGCCAGCCAGCTGTCGGGGAACACGTCCATATCCGACGGATCGAAGGGGCGGTCGGTCAACCCGTTCAGGAACACCGTGTAGGTCACGAACTCGGTGTGCTGTTCCCATTTCAGTGTGTGTTGGCCGATCTGCCCCGAGAAGTGCGTCGCCCCCGGTTGCGGATGCGCGGTGCCGTAACGATCCAGCAGAACCTTGAGATGGTCGAGGTCGAGCGACTTGTCCCGCGCCGCCGCCGCCTTGGGCTTTTTCAGCGCGAGATAAACCGCGCGGCAAGGCGCCTCGAGCGAGGGAAACGGACGCGCGTGCAATTCGTTCGACAGGGCATAGCGCAGGGGGTGATCTTCGATAGGCGGCATGGCTCGGGCTTTCAAATATGGCCAAGACTTAGGCTTCCGGATTTGTCAAGTAAAGGAAATTTCCTGTTATTTCAGTATTTTACCAGTATTCTACAGTATGCAATTCATCATCAGCGCCTAATTAAACCGCCACTGCCGACGGTCCGGTTCGCAGTGCACACCCGGCAGATCAATGATCTCAAACGGTTTTTGCGGCAGGTCAACGCGCAGTCGCACGCTTGCGGTTAGGATTGCGGCTGTCCGGCAGGGTTCGCCTGCTGTGGCAGTTCGGCAGCAAAGGATCGGACCATGAAACTGTTTATCGGCTACGCAACCACGGAAGGTCAGACACAAAAGATCGTCCGACACATCGCAGAACGTCTTGTCGACCAAGGCCATAGCGTCGAGTTGGCCACGTTCGGTGCGGCGGGCCCGGTCGATCTCAAAAAGTTCGACGGCGCCATTCTGGGCGCATCGATTCACATCGGGCACTACCAGACCGCGCTCACGGACTTCGTCGAGGCGCAATTGGCTGCGCTCTCGGCTATGCCGACACTGCTGCTGTCGGTCTCGCTTGCGGCCGCAGGGCATGACGCCGAGGACTGGCGCGGGCTGGACAAAATCCTGTCCGACTTTGCCGAAGCCACAGGTTGGACACCCACTGAGGTCATGCAGGTCGCCGGGGCTTATACGCCGTCTCAATACGACGTGTTCCGCCGCTTTGCGATGCGCCGGATCGTTGCAGCAAAAGACCCGGAGGCCGATCTTGATTGGGACAAAGAATACACCGATTGGGACGCGCTGAATGCGCAGGTCGATACGTGGGTGTCCAAGATCACGGCATGAAAAAACCCCGCATCCTGCGATGCGGGGTTTCATGGATCAGGTCAAAGACCGAACTTAGCTGATCTTGCCCAGCAGCGTGTCGAGGCTGGCTTTCGCGTCACCGTAGAACATGCGCGTGTTCTCTTTGAAGAACAGCGGGTTCTCGATGCCCGAATAACCGGTGCCCTGACCGCGCTTTGACACGAAGACCTGCTTGGCCTTCCAGCATTCCAGAACCGGCATACCGGCGATAGGGCTGTTCGGATCGTCCTGTGCCGCCGGGTTCACGATGTCGTTCGAGCCGATGACGATCGCGACATCCGTATCCGGGAAGTCGTCGTTGATCTCGTCCATCTCGAGCACGATGTCGTAAGGCACCTTGGCTTCGGCCAGAAGCACGTTCATGTGGCCGGGCAGACGACCTGCGACCGGGTGGATCGCAAAGCGCACTTCCTTGCCCTTGGCGCGCAGGCGACGGGTAAGTTCCGCCACGTTCTGCTGCGCCTGTGCCACCGCCATGCCGTAGCCCGGAATGATGATGACGCTGTCGGCTTCTTCCAGCGCGTTGGCAACACCGTCAGCGTCGATTGCGATCTGTTCACCTTCGACGGCCATCTGTTCGCCCGCCGGGCCACCAAAGCCACCCAGGATCACGCTGATGAACGAGCGGTTCATCGCCTTACACATGATGTAGGACAGGATCGCACCCGAGGAGCCCACAAGCGCCCCCACCACGATCAGGAGGTCGTTGCCGAGAGAGAAACCAATCGCCGCAGCCGCCCAACCCGAGTAGGAGTTCAGCATCGAAACCACGACCGGCATGTCGGCGCCGCCAATGCCCATGATCAGGTGGTAACCGATGAAGAGCGCCAGCAGGGTCAGCAGAACGAGGGTCCAGCTGCCCGAACCACCCAGATACATGATTGCCAGCAGCAGCGAGAGCGCCGCAGCACCCGCGTTCAGCAGGTGACCGCCCGGCAGTTTCTTGGCCGATGTGTCGACCTTGCCCGCCAGTTTGCCATAGGCGATGACCGAACCCGTGAAGGTCACGGCACCGATCCAGATGCCCAGAACAAGCTCGACCTTGAGGATGTTGATCTCGATGCTGGTCTTCTTGGCGATCAGTTTGCCGAAGGACGACAGCCCGTCATAAACCTCTTTCGGCAGGCCGATGGCTGTGTAGCCGTCCTCTGCAACCGCTCCGAGCACGAGGTTGTTGGCCTCGTAGATGTCGGAGATGTTGTTGATCATGATGTCGGCGTTGAAGCCCACAAAGACCGCTGCCAGACCGACAAGGCTGTGCATGATTGCCACAAGCTCGGGCATCTGGGTCATCTGCACGCGCGTGGCGAGCTGATAACCCACACCTGCGCCCAATGCGATGAGCACGAGAGAGACCACAAACAGCCCCTGCCCCGGTCCAATCAGCGTGGCGACCACAGCGATGGCCATACCGACAATGCCGTACCAGACCGCGCGCTTGGCGCTTTCCTGGCCGCTCAGGCCACCCAGTGACAGGATGAAGAGAACCGCTGCGACCGCATAGGCCGCGATGGTGAATCCGAATTCCATGGTGCCTGCCCCCTTAGGATTTCTGGAACATGGCGAGCATACGCCGTGTAACGAGGAAGCCGCCGAAGATGTTGATGGCGGCCATGAAGATGCCCAACGCAGCCAAAAGCGTAATCAAGAACGAACTGGACCCGATCTGGATCAGCGCGCCAAGGATCACGATTGACGAGATCGCGTTGGTCACAGCCATCAGCGGCGTGTGCAGCGAATGTGCGACGTTCCAGATCACCTGGAAGCCGATGAACACCGACAACACGAAGACGATGAAGTGCTGCATGAAGCTCGCCGGAGCGATGAGACCGACTCCCAGTACAAGGGCGGCACCAATCGCCAGCAGAGTAACCTGCTGCTTGGTCTGCGCCTTGAACGCGGCCACTTCGTGCGCGCGCTTTTCTTCCGGCGTGAGTTCCTTGGCCTTTTCCTTGGGCTTGGCGGCAATCGCCTGAACCTTGGGCGGGGGCGGTGGGAAGGTCACGGCCTTTTCGTGCGCGATGGTCGCGCCGCGGATCACGTCGTCTTCCATGTTGTGCACGACCTGACCGTCTTTTTCCGGTGTCAGGTCAGACATCATATGACGGATGTTAGTCGCGTAGAGAGTGGAGGACTGCGTGGCCATGCGCGACGGGAAGTCGGTGTAGCCGATGATTGTCACGCCGTTGTCGGTGACGATCTTTTCGTCCATCACGGTCAGCTTGCAGTTACCGCCCTTTTCGGCGGCAAGGTCGACGATGACCGAACCCGGCTTCATGCTTTCGACCATGTCCTTGGTCCAAAGCTCGGGCGCTTCACGGTTGGGGATCAGCGCGGTGGTGATCACGATGTCCATTTCGGGTGCCAGTTCACGGAACTTGGCAAGCTGGGCCGCTGCGAATTCGGGCGAGGAAACAGACGCATAGCCGCCTGTGGCTGCGCCGTCCTGCTGCTCTTCCTCGAAATCAAGGAAGACGAATTCCGCACCCATCGACTCGACCTGTTCCGCCACTTCGGGGCGCACGTCGAAGGCGTAGGTGATCGCACCCAGCGATGTCGATGTGCCGATGGCAGCAAGACCGGCCACACCGGCGCCGACAACCAGAACCTTCGCCGGGGGTACTTTGCCCGCCGCGGTGATCTGACCAGTGAAGAAGCGGCCAAAGTTGTTGCCAGCTTCGATCACAGCGCGGTAACCCGCGATATTGGCCATCGAGGACAGTGCGTCCATCTTCTGTGCCCGCGAAATCCGCGGCACCATGTCCATCGCGATGACCGAAGCGCCCTGATCGGCGGCCTGCTGCATCAGTTTTTCATTCTGCGCGGGGTAGAAGAACGAGATCAGAAGCTGGCCTTCGCGCGACTTCTTCAGTTCGGCTTCGGTCGGCGGGCGCACTTTGGCAACCACATCGGCTGCTTTCCAAAGCGCCGCGGCGGTTTTGACAACCTCGACGCCAGCGTCTTTGTAGGTGGCGTCATTAAAGCCTGCTGCGTCGCCTGCACCGCTTTCAATGATGCACTCATATCCCAGCTTTTGAAGCTGGCGGGCTGAATCCGGGGTCATGGCAACACGTGCCTCACCCTTCATCACTTCTTTTGGCGTCCCGATTTTCACCTGAGCCGTCCCCCTTATGGTTGGTTGCGAAGTGCCGTAGCGGCAGTTTTTTCCAAGATGGGTCTACATTGCTGACCTAAAGCGCACAATGCTACCCACCCGCGAACCGCTCCTCTAGAACAGATGTACCCTGTCGGCTAGAGCCAACGTCGCGTTTGTTTCTCGTATCGTGCAAAATTCGCACGAAAATTTCGTCGCAGTCGTTTTTCTTCACCAAGAATGAAGTGTTTCTCGATCCACCAGACAAAGACCGGGATCAATGGGAGCGATAACACCGCATCCCAATACAGGATCATGCCCGTAAGGATCAGCGAATCAGCAAGATAGATGGGATTTCGCGAGCGTTTGAAGATGCCGCTGGTAACCAGCGCATCAGGAACTCGGTGCGGTATGATCGTCGTGCGGTGCCGCCGCATCTCATAGGCGGCAAGCGCGATCAGGACGATCCCACCGCCCACCAGCAAACCGCCCAGCAGATCGGCCCAGACCGGTCCGAAACTCAGACCAAGACTGAAATGGGTCTTTTGCAGCCATGCCACGCCCAACGCGGCGGCCAGCCAGACCGGAGGAAGATCGAAAAAGTTTTTCATAAACCGGGCATAGCAAAACCCGGTCTTCAGAGCGAGATAGTACAGATGGACAAAAGGCCGCCCCTTTCGGGCGACCAAAAGGTCACATCTTCACGCAGCCCAGAATCTCGTTTTGGGGGATCCGCGCGACCATCACGCCGCCTTCGACGCGCTTGACGTGGTATCCATAGCCGCGCATGCGGAATTTCCATTCAGCATCCGACAGTGTTTTCTGACGTTCCGCCACAAGGAAATGGCGCAGTTGGCCCAGATCCGGGCGGGAGATGTTTTCGGCAAACATGGGTGTTCCTCGTACATTACCTGCCCCCTTTATCACCGCGGATTGTGACCAATTTGCGCTGTGATCTTGGTTTTTTGCGGAATTCGAAACAATGGCTCGCCTCCTGCATCAGATTACTGACGCAGGCTGCCGCAGGGTCAACCTAACCCTTTGTTTCGTTTACCAAAGGGGTACGATGCAATTTGCGCAACTGGGCTTCGCGCCAGGTGATGAAGATCACCGATGCCATGATTATGACACCTCCGAGGATCACCCACGGATCAGCCGGCTCACCGAAGAAAAGCGCACCCAGAAGCACCGACCACACCAATTGCAAAAACGTCACCGGCTGCGTGACGGTCACGGGGGCCGCTGCAAAAGACAACGTCATCGTATAGTGCCCTGCTGTAGCAAAACAGGCGATGGCTGCGAGCACCAATAGGTCTGCAAAACTCGGCGTGACCCAGACCGCGATGGCAAATGGGGCAAGGCCGATGGTCACAGTGATCGACAACAGCGCCACCACGAGGCTGGCCGGTAATTCACCCGATACGATCTTGGCAATCAGATAGCTTCCCGCAAAGAGCAACGCCGTGCCCAGCATGGCGATGTGACCGGGGTCGAGTTCCCGGAAACCGGGACGCAGGATGATAAGCGACCCGATCAACGCCGCAATCACCGCCAACACCCGGCGCAGCGCCATCTTCTCGCCCAGCAGGAACACCGCTAGGATCGAGACATAGACAGGGTTGAGGTAATTCATCGCCGTAACTTCGGCGATCGGAATTCGCGTCATCGCGTAGAACCACAGGATCACCCCCAGCGAATGCACGATCCCGCGCAGACCAAAGAGCTTTTTCTGCCGTGGTGTCAGACGTATCGCCACCAGTTCGCGCCAGACCGGGATCAGGAATACGAGGCCGATCACGTAGCGCAGGAAGGCGGACTCGGCTGCGGGAATACGTCCGCCCAGCGTTTTGACCAAAGCCGTCACCGCCACAAAGCAGATGCCCGTGACCACCATCCACAAGATGCCTTTGACGGGGTTGCCGATGTTTTGGGGTGACGACGAAGCGGTCATGCCGCCAATGGAGCCGAAGGCGTCGGGAAGTGCAAGAGGTCGTGCGTCACGTGATTAAAACGCCATCCTCGGGTTCGACCCGAGGATCTCCGGCCATTCAGGTCCCCGCGCCAAGCCCGAGGACGACCGATTGGCCTCACATCAGCAGAAGTTTCACCGCGATGGCCCACATCACGATGCCGATGATGACGTCGAGAACCTGCCACGCGCGCGGCTTGGCGAAAAACGGCGCCAACAGGCGCGCGCCATACCCAAGCGAGAAGAAGAACACGAAACTCGCGGTCATCGCGCCCAGCGCAAAGAACAGCCGGTCGGCGTATTGTGACGCAACTGCGCCCAGCAACACCACTGTGTCAAGATAGACATGCGGGTTCAGCCATGTCAGCGCAAGGCAGGTGAGCAGCGCGGTGCGCAGTGATCCTGCCGCCTGACCTGTTGGCATGGCCTGCCCGCCGCGCCATGCGCTCAGCAACGTGCGTGCGCCGTACCAGATGAGAAATACCGCACCCAGCAGGCGCATCGCCAGTTCCAGCCCCGGCACCGCTTGTGTCAGCGCACCAAATCCGGCCACCCCGGCGGCGATCAGTATGGCATCGGATAGCGCGCAGGTCAGACACACCGCAAAGACGTGTGATTTCAGCAAGCCTTGCCGTAGAACAAAGGCGTTCTGCGCACCGATGGCGAGGATCAGGGAAAAGCCGAGCGCAAACCCGGCAAAGGCTGCTGTCATTTACAGCGCCCGCCAGCCGATGTCGCGGCGGCAGAAGCCCTCGGGCCAGTTCACCTGATCGACCATGGCATAGGCCCGGTCGCGGGCCTCTTGCAGCGTGGCACCGCGCGCGGTGGCGTTCAGGACGCGCCCCCCGGTTGCGGTGATCTTGCCGTCCTTTTCGGTGGTGCCCGCGTGGAACATCATGTGGAAGCTGTCCTCGGGAAGATCATCCAACCCGCCGATCACGCTGCCCTTCTCATAGCTGCCGGGATAGCCATTGGCCGCCAGTACCACAGTCATGGCATGGTCGTTGGCCCAGTTCACCCGCGCTTCGCCAAGACGGCCTTCGGCACAGGCGTGCAGCAGATCCATGGCTTGTCCACCCAAGCGCATCATCAGCACCTGACATTCCGGATCGCCAAAGCGGACATTGTATTCCACCAGCCGCGGCTGGCCGTCTTCAATCATCAGCCCGGCATAGAGCACACCCTGATAGGGCGCACCGCGCTTGGCCATTTCGGCCATCGTCGGCTTGATGATCTCGTCGAGCGCCTTTTGCGCGATGGCATCGGTCAGCACCGGTGCCGGAGAATAGGCCCCCATACCGCCGGTGTTGAGGCCGGTATCGCCCTCGCCCACCCGCTTGTGGTCCTGCGCGGTGCCGATGGGGAGCACGTCGGTGCCATCGCAGAGCACAAAGAACGACGCTTCCTCGCCTTGCATGAATTCCTCGATCACCACCTCGGCCCCGGCCCCGCCGAACGCGCCGCCGAACATGTCGTCGATGGCGGCTTCGGCCTCGGCCACGGTTTCGGCGATGATGACACCCTTGCCAGCGGCCAGACCATCCGCCTTGACCACGATCGGCGCACCCTGCGCCCGGACATAGGCCTTGGCCGCATCCGCATCGGTGAAATGCCCATAGGCTGCGGTCGGCGCGTTGGCCGCATCGCAGATCTCTTTGGTGAAGCTTTTGGAGGCTTCCAGCCGCGCCGCCTCGGCCGATGGGCCAAAAACCAGAAGACCCGCATCGCGCAGCCGGTCCGCAACACCCGCCGCCAGTGGCGCTTCGGGGCCGACGATCACGAAGTCGATGCTGTTCTCCTCGGCGAAGGTGACAACCGCACCGCCGTCTTCGATGTCCAGAGCCGCGCAATCCGCGATCATCGCGATCCCGGCATTGCCCGGTGCCACGATCAGCCGGTCACATTTCGGGTTCTGCATCACGGCCCATGCCAGCGCATGTTCGCGCCCGCCACTTCCAAGGATGAGAATGTTCATGGCGCACGCTCCGTCTTCACCTTCGGTTGCGCGCGTTCTAGGGTCAGGGCGAGTAAAGCGCAAGCGAGGCCAAATGTCCGATCTGATCGACGATCCGCGTCCGGGGCAGAACATGCCCGAATACACCGTGTCCGAAGTCTCGGGTGCTGTGAAAAAGACGCTGGAAGACCAGTTCGGCCGCATACGCGTGCGCGGAGAGGTGGGCCGCGTGTTCACCGCGCGCTCGGGGCACCTCTATTACGACGTCAAGGACGACCGTTCGGTTCTGGCCTGCACGACGTGGAAAGGTCAGGTCTCCAGCCTGTCGGTGATCCCCGAGGAAGGGCTGGAGGTCATCGTCACCGGGCGCATGACGGCGTTCGGCGGGCAGTCCAAGTACAACCTCAACGTCGATGAGGTGACCGTCGCGGGCGAAGGCGCGTTGATGGCGATGCTGGAGAAGCGCAAAAAGGCACTGGCCGCCGAAGGGCTGTTCGATCCGGCGCGCAAGAAGGAATTGCCGTACCTGCCGGACATCATCGGTGTCATCACCTCACCCTCGGGTGCGGTGATCCGGGACATCCTGCACCGTCTGCGCGACCGCTTTCCGCGCAAAGTGCTGGTCTGGCCGGTGGCCGTTCAGGGCGCAGCCTGCGCGCCTGAGGTCGCACGCGCCATCGCCGGTTTCAATGCACTGACACCCGGTGGAGCCCTGCCCCGGCCCGACTTGCTGATCGTCGCGCGAGGCGGCGGCAGCATTGAAGACCTCTGGGGCTTCAACGAAGAAATCGTCGCGCGGGCGGCGGCGGCCTCTGACATACCGCTCATCTCGGCGGTGGGGCACGAGACCGACACCACCCTGATCGACTACGTGTCCGACCAACGCGCGCCCACGCCGACTGCCGCGGCGGAGATCGCAGTGCCCGTAAGACTGGAACTGCTGGGCTGGGTCGGCGACCAACAGGCGCGCATGGCCCGCGCTGTGTCGCAGCGGATGCAGACCCGCGACCAGCGCCTGCGCGATCTGGCCCGCGCCCTCCCCCGACCCGACGCGTTGCTTGCCGGACCGACCCAACGGCTTGACCTGATGGCCGACCGCCTGCCGCGCGCCTTGACCCGCTCGGTCGATCTCCGGCGCGGACGTCTCATCGAAGCGGCCGCGTCCCTGCGCCCGTCGCTTTTGTCCCGCGCTTTAGCCGAACAGAGGCGGCGGTTCGACCAAAGCGCCACCCGGCTCGCGCCGGGCCTAAGCCGCGTGGTCGAGACCAAGCGCGAGGCACTGGCGCGCCGCGCAGACCGACTGTCGGTCAAACCCATCGAACGCGATCTGGCCGCCAAGCGTGACAGACTGGAGGCGCTGACCCGGCGGCTGTCCAGCGCCGGGCAGGCACAGGTCAAGGATTGGCAATCCCGGCTGACAGCACTGGATCGGCTGCGCGAAACGCTCGGCTACAAGGAAACTCTCAAACGCGGCTACGCCGTGGTTCGCGGTGACGGCGCAGTGGTGACGACGCAGGTCGCGGCTCAAAAGGCAACTGCGCTGGAGATCGAGTTTGCCGATGGGCGCATGACCGTCGGGGCGGCTGGCACGAAACCAGCGACAAAGGCCAAGCCTAAGCCACCGGAACAGGGATCGCTGTTCTAACCAACGCGCGGAAGCGATTTCGAAATCGCTTCAAAGCCCATGTGCATGGGCTTTTTCAACGCGTTTCGAAACGCGTTCTCTTCTGGCGCCGGTTTGCCTCTTTGCTTTCGCCACCTCCCGCTCTAATCCTCTGGGCATGAGAACACTTTTTCTTGGCGATATCATGGGCCGTGCGGGTCGCTCCGCGATCACCGAACGGCTGGCCGACCTCAAAGCGCGACTGAAGGTCGATTTCTGCGTCGTGAACGGTGAAAACGCGTCAAGCGGCGTTGGCCTGTCCGGCCCTCACGCCGACGCGCTTTTGAAAGCCGGGGTCGACTGCCTGACGCTCGGCGATCACGCCTTCGATCAGAAAGACATGTTGTCCTACATCGAAAACGAGCCCCGCATCCTGCGCCCGCTGAACTTTGCGAAGGTCGCCCCCGGTCGCGGCCATCGCCTGTTTACCGATGCGCGGGGCCGCAAGATCCTTGTGTTGCAGGTGCTGGGACAGGTGTTCATGAAACGCGCCTTCGACGATCCGTTTTCGGCCGTCGATGCGGTGCTGCGCGCCCATCCTTTAGGCGGTCAGGCGCAGATGATTCTTGTCGACATGCATTGCGAGGCAACCTCTGAAAAGATGGGCATGGGCCATTTCTGCGATGGCCGCGCCAGCCTTGTCGTTGGCACCCACACCCATGTGCCCACCGGCGACGCGCAGATCCTGCCCGGTGGCACAGGCTATCTGACCGATGCAGGGATGTGCGGCGACTACAATTCTGTGATCGGGATGGAAAAAACCGAACCGATGCGCCGCTTTGTGACCGGTATGAGCAAGGGCCGCTTCCAGCCTGCTCTGGGCGAGGCCACGCTGTCGGGCGTGCTGGTCGAGACCGACGACCGGACCGGCAAGGCCACCGCGATCCACATGGTCCGCGACGGCGGACGGCTTCAGGCCAGCGCCCCATGACACGCGCCCTGCCGCTGATCGTTCTGATCCTCGCAGGGGCCGCCTGGGGGGCGACACAGCCGCTTGCCAAAACCGCCGTCAGCGAAGGGTATCGACATTTCGGCATCCTTTTCTGGCAAATGGGGATCGGCGCCGCGGTTTTAGGGCTGGTCTGCGTGCTGCGTGGGACCGGCCTGCGGTTCACCCGGCGGGACATGGCGCTGTATACAGTTCTCGCCCTGATCGGCTCGGTTCTGCCGGGCATCTCTTCCTACTCAGCGGCGATCCACCTGCCATCCGGTGTGTTGTCGATCCTGCTCAGCAGTATCCCGATGATCGCCTTCCCCATCGCGCTGGCCTTCGGGCTGGAACGCTTCCGGTGGCGCAGACTGGCGGGCCTGAGCCTTGGCTTCACCGGCATCTGCCTGCTGATCCTGCCCGAGACCAGCCTGCCCACCTCGGTGTCGGTGATCTGGGTCGTCGTCGCACTGATCTCATCGCTATTCTATGCGCTAGAAAGCAACGTGGTCGCCCGTTGGGGGCTGGGCGGGCTCGACCCGGTGCAAACCCTTTGCGGCGCCTCCTTGGTCGGTACCCTGATCACCCTGCCACTGGCACTGCTCACCGGACAATTCATCGACCCGCGCGGGCCTTGGGGCGCCCCGGATGTTGCGATCGTGGCGTCGTCGCTGCTGCATGCCGCGGCTTATGTAGCCTATGTCTGGCTTGTCGGACGCGCGGGCCCGGTCTTTACCGTGCAGATCAGCTATTTCGTAACACTCTTCGGCGTCACCTGGGCGATGCTCTTTCTCAATGAAAGCTATTCGCCCTATTTCTGGGCGGCGCTTGCTGTGATGCTCGCCGGTCTGGCACTGGTCCAGCCGCGACCCAAAGCAGTGCTTGTCCCGACAGACGCCTCCGTTCAAACTAAAGCTCCCTGAAACAAAGGACCCCACCCCGTGCTCACTGCACTGATCGACCTCGACCAGACCACGCAGGCCATGCTGGCCCTTGGCACAGTGGCAGTCATGTTCGCGCTGTTTGTGCGCGAGACCTATCCGACCGAAGTCGTGGCCATCGGTGGGGTGGCGTTTCTTCTGGCAACAGGGGTTCTGCCCTACGGTGACGCATTGGACGTTCTGTCGAACCCCGCCCCCTGGACCATCGCGGCGATGTTCCTGGTAATGGGCGCCTTGGTGCGCACAGGTGCGCTCAACGCCTTTACCAATGCCGCGCAATCGGCGGTGCAGAAAAGCCCAAAACGCGCGATGACGGGGATCATCGGTGTGGTCATTGTCGCCTCGGCCTTCATGAACAACACGCCTGTCGTGGTGGTCATGCTGCCGCTCTTCGTGCAACTGGCGAAAACCCTTGGGCTGGCCCCGTCGAAACTGCTGATCCCGCTCAGCTATGCCGCCATCCTCGGCGGCACGTTGACCCTGATCGGCACTTCCACGAACCTACTGGTCGATGGTGTGGCCCGCGCGCAGGGGCTTGAGCCCTTCTCCATCTTCGAAGTGACCCCGCTGGCGGTGGTTCTGATCGCGTGGGGCATGTTCTATCTCTGGGCCTTTGGCCGCTACCTTCTGCCAGAACGCACCAGTATGGCTGCGATGCTGTCAGACCGGTCAAAGATGAAGTTCTTCACCGAAGCGGTGATCCCGCCCGACAGCAACCTCATCGGCCGTGAGGTACAGGGCGTACAGCTTTTCAAACGCGACGGGGTGCGCCTGATCGACGTGATCCGCGGCGATGCCTCGCTGCGCCGTAACCTTGATGGCGTGACGCTTCAGGTGGGTGACCGCGTGGTGCTACGCACACAGATGACCGAACTCCTGAGCCTGCAACGCAACAAGGAATTGCGCCGGGTGGATCAGGTTTCGGCGGTGGAAACCACCACGGTCGAAGTGCTGATCACTCCGGTCTGCAAGATGGTAGGCCGTCGTCTGGGTGCGATGCGCCTGCGGCGGCGTTATGGTGTCTACCCGCTGGCGGTGCACCGGCGGAATCAGAATATCGGGCGACAACTCGATGATCTGGTGGTGCGCGTGGGCGACACGCTGCTGATCGAAGGCGCACCCGAGGACATCCAGCGTATGGCGGAAGAACTCAACCTCGTGGATGTGGCCAAACCCTCGGCTCGCGCCTACCGCCGCAGCCATGCCCCTATCGCCATTGCGGCGCTCGCGGGCCTCGTTCTGCTGGCCGCCTTCGGTGTGGCCCCGATCCTTGCGCTGGCAATCATCGCCGTAGCGGTGGTGCTGCTGACGAAATGTGTCGACTCGGACGAAGCGTTTTCCTTTGTCGAAGGCCAGCTCCTTGCGCTCATCTTTGCGATGCTGGCCATCGGCGCAGCCTTGGAAGCGTCAGGCGCGGTGACGCTGATCGTCGAAGGTCTGGCCCCCTATATGATGAACCTGCCGCCCTGGGCGATTGTCTGGGCGATCTACCTGCTGACCAGCCTGCTCACCGAACTGGTCAGCAACAACGCAGTGGCGGTGGTGGTTACGCCCATTGCCATCGGGTTGGCGCAGGTGATGGGGATCGACCCCAGACCTCTGGTGGTGGCGGTGATGGTGTCGGCGTCCTGCGCGTTTGCCACGCCCATCGGATACCAGACCAACACATTGGTCTACGGGCCGGGCGGCTATTCGTTTGCGGATTTCCTGAAAGTCGGTGTGCCCTTGAACCTGACCGTGGGCATGCTGGCCTCGGCCCTCATCCCGCTGATCTGGCCGTTCTAACGCGCCCGATGCGTCGACGCATCGGAGGGTTCCGTCGACGGAACCCTCACACGCCGTAGCGCACCACGAACCGGCGCAGGATTTCGACAGGCACGGTCACGTCGCTGGCGTGGCACATGGCGATAAGGTCATCCGCCGTCTCGGGCGCAAAATACCCCTTGTGGCGATAGATGCGGATCCGGTCCTCGAACACGCCCGCATCCGCCTCGGGGTGGAACTGCGTGGCATAGACGTTCTGCCCGAACCGGATCATCTGAAAAGGGCACGGGTCTGACGCCAGCAGATGCACGCACCCCTCCGGCAAGTCCTGCACCGCCTCTTTGTGGCCGACAAACGCGTCGAATGCCCCCGGCAGCCCAGCCACCAGCGGGTCCACCGCACCTTCGACCGTCACGCGGCAGGTCACTGGCCCGACCGGTTCGCCATAGCGCCGCTTGGACACCTCGGCCCCCAGATGGTGCCCCAAAATGCCGATACCGTAACAACAGCCCATGAACGGCACGTCCCGTTCCGTAATCTCGGGCATGAGCGACAGGATCTCCGCCTCAATCCGCGCCTCAACCGGGTCTTTGGTGGCCGGATCATCCGACACACAGCCCGGCCCGCCGCCAACGATGACCCCAGCATAGTCGCCCAGCCGCAACCCGTCTGGCAGTGGCTCCCGGTCAAGGCAGATGCGATGGACCTGTGCCTCGGTGAGACCTCCCTTTTCAAGGAATGCGGCGAATTCGCCATCACTGGCTTCGGCCTCGGGGCGCAATTGCAGGATCAGAAACGGTTTCATACCGATCTCATACCCAACGCCGCCCCACACGCAAACCTCGAAAACGCAACTTGTTCCCGCCCCGCCTTCTGCGCTAAAGACGCCAAAACTTCTCGACATCCGACAATCAAGGACAGGACACCATGGCCGGCCATTCCAAATGGGCAAACATCCAGCACCGCAAGGGTCGTCAGGACAAGATGCGGGCCAAGCTGTTTTCGAAGCTCTCCAAAGAGATCACCGTCGCCGCAAAAATGGGCGACCCCGATCCCGACAAGAACCCGCGCCTGCGCCTCGCGGTGAAAGAAGCGCGCGGTCAGTCCATGCCGAAGGACAACATCGAACGCGCCATCAAGAAAGCCTCCGGTGGCGAGGGCGAGGATTACGAAGAAATCCGGTACGAGGGTTACGGCCCGAACGGCGTTGCCGTGATCGTAGAGGCGATGACCGACAACCGCAACCGCACGGCGTCCAACGTGCGCTCCACTTTCACCAAGAACGGTGGCAACTTGGGCGAGACCGGTTCGGTCGGTTTCATGTTCGACCGCAAGGGTGAAATCACATACCCCGCCGATGCAGGCGATGCCGACACGGTTATGATGGCCGCCATCGAAGCTGGCGCCGAAGACGTGGAAAGCAGCGAAGACGGCCACATCATCTGGTGCGCCGACACCGATCTGAACGAGGTCGCCACCGCGCTCGAAGCCGAGCTTGGCGAATCCGACTCGACCAAGCTGGTCTGGAAGCCGACCACCACAACCGAGCTTGACCTCGACGGGATGCAGTCGCTGATGAAGCTTGTGGATGCGTTGGAAGACGATGACGACGTCCAGCGCGTCACCACCAACTTCGAGGCCACTGACGAGGTCATGGCCCAACTCTGAGACCGGCGCCAAGGGCGGTCGACCGCCCTTGGCCGCGTTTTCGAAAACGCGGGATCAAGCGCCTTCCAAGGCGCTTGCCCTCAACAGCCCAGCGCACGCTCCATCGCATCGGGCGTATATGGCCCCAGCACGGTTTCCGTCAGACCCGCACCGTCAAACCGCACCGCGACCACGTTTGACCATCCCGCATCGGCCAACACCATCTCCGGCCCCTGCCCGCAGTCACGCAGACCCCCGGCGATATAATCCCAGCCGATCCGGTGATTGGTCACACCGCCCAGCGACGCCACTTCGCTCAGCCGGACCTGCCCCGCGCCCAGTGGCTCATACCGCCAGACGCGCAGCACCTTCGCAAGGTGCGGGCGATCGACATAGGCCAGTTCCACCAGCCCGTCGCCATCCAGATCCGCCACAGCGGCGGGTGCCAGCCAGCGGAACCGCGTTCCAATAAAAGGTGTCGTCGCTTTGGCAGCCAGCGTGCCATCGACCAGCCCCCAGACAGCCAGCCGTGCGCCCTGCCGTTCGTGGCTTTCGACCACCACCACTTCGGGCGCGCCGTCGCCATCCACATCCACCACGCGGGGGGACAGGTCTTCGAACACGATGTCCTGTGCCCAGCGCGCCGACATCTCCCGTCCATCGCTCAGGCGCACTGTCAGGGTGTCATACTCGACCTCGTCGCCCAAAACGCCATGCGGATAGCGTGTGGTCGGACCGTCATAGCGGGCAGACACGATCTCCTGCGCCGCGGCCTGTGACGCGAGCCCGGCACACAGCCAGACAGCCGCGCCGCGAGCCCAAGACTGCATCAGGCGGCGCGGAACCCACATCGGATCAGATCTGCTTTTCGGGCATCTGGACAATCAAACCGTCCAGCGCATCGGTCACTTTGATCTGGCAGGTCAGGCGCGACCGCTCGGGGTTCGGCTCAAAGGCAAAATCGAGCATGTCTTCTTCCATGTCTTCCTTCGCCGGAAGCTTGGCCACCCAGTCGGGATGCACATAGACATGGCAGGTCGAACAGGCACATGCGCCGCCGCAATCGGCTTCGATACCGGGAATGCCATTGTCGCGCGCGCCTTCCATCACGGTCAGGCCGTTGGCCACGTCCACAACATGCTCCGTACCGCCATGCTCAATATAGGTGATCTTTGCCATTCCAGCACTCTCCGTCTCATAAATCGTGACATACCTAGTCTGGCAGACCCGAACCTGCCAGCCCCTTTCGTCCTCAAATCACTGTCATAGCCCTACCCCACGGCCTGTCGTGCGTTTCGGCACGGTTCCGCGCAGCGACGCGGTCTTCCGGTGGCGTTCTTTTGCGTCTCTGGATTGTCGAGTTCCGCGCCGTCATGAATTTTACCAAACGGTCAAAAAATGCGCCTTGCATCCCATGGATTGGCGGTCCTCACTTACTCACTCGGCAGGGCCTTGCGTCATTTACGCCAGATGACGCGATCCGAATTCCGCAGAAATTGCGGGCTTGCACTGCACGGCAGATGTTCTACTTTTGTTCACATGCGAGTTGTCACCCCCCGCCCCAGCAGAACCGACTGGCCCCGTCCGCCCTCGTGCCTGTGCGCCGACCAGTTGCGCCTGCCGCCCGACAACGCGCGGATCACGGTGGCGGGGCTGGTGATCCTGCGGCAGCGCCCCGGCACCGCCAAGGGGGTGATCTTCCTCACGCTTGAGGACGAGACCGGGGTGGTGAACGTGATCGTCTGGCGCAGGCTTTACGAACGCTACCGCCGCGCGGTGATTGCAGGGCGCTTGCTGCGCGTCACCGGGCGGCTGCAAAGCGAGGGTGACGTGATCCATGTGATCGCCGAGGTGATCGAGGACATCTCGCCAATGCTGGATCAGCTTCTGGCCCC
Organism: Alphaproteobacteria bacterium; assembly: GCA_030425145.1. Lineage (GTDB taxonomy): Bacteria > Pseudomonadota > Alphaproteobacteria > Rhodobacterales > Rhodobacteraceae > Marivita. Next base: position 159,949 of record JAUHVK010000003.1, read on the forward strand.
CGCATCCGAGGTGGAGCCAGAGGCGCTTTCGCCAGAGGACCAAACAGGCTAGACTGCGCCCAAGCAGAAACAGGCAAACAGGCGCACATCCTCCGTGACCCCTCCCCCGTCAGCGATCCGGGCTCTGTGGGCCGTGGCCTTGGCCGGTCTTGCGGCCTGTGCCGGACCGCAGCCTTACGGTGGCGACGTGGCGGATGTGCCTGTGCCCGATTTCGCCTCGGCCCAGATCGCCCCGCCCCCCGGCGTGCGCCCGGATGGCTGCTGGGTCCGCGATGTGGCACCGGCCGAATTGCAGACCATCACCCGCCAGATCGAAGTGGCGCCCGCGCAGTTTGACGCCGCAGGCCAGAAAATCGCCCCGGCCCGGTTCCGCACCGAGACCGCGCAGGTGATCCTGCGCGAGCGGCAGGCGCTGATCTTCGAGACCCCCTGCCCCGATGTCCTGACCCCCGACCTGATCGCAACCCTGCAACGGGCGCTGGACGCGCGCGGGCTGTACCGGGGGCCGATCACCGGGGTGATGGATGTGCCGACCCGTCTGGCGGTGCGACGCTACCAGAGCGCAAACGGGTTGCCGAGCGGCCTGCTGTCGATCCAGTCGGCCCGCAGCCTTGGCCTTCTGGCCACGCCGCGCGACCAGTTGTGATCGGACGACTCGGCTCAGGCAAGTTTGCACCTCAGAGTTTGCAACTTTGCAAAATCGAGGCTCAAGCAAAGAAACTCTGCATAACAGCGGCGAGTTTGCAAAAGTTTGCAATTTGATAGCGCCAAAACTGCAAAGTTTTTGCGGCCTTCTGCCGCGCGATGGATCGCGAGACTTGCCGCAACGTTCAGCGCGCCGTACCCCATGGGCAACACGTCACAGGAGGAAATCGGGATGGGCTACCAAGAGGTGTATGAGAGTTGGAAATCCGACCCGGAAGGGTTCTGGATGCAGCAGGCCGAGGCGATTGACTGGGACCGCAAACCCAGCAAAGCGCTGTTCGAGGTCGGTGAGAACCTCTACGAATGGTTCGCGGACGGCCAGACAAACACATGCTGGAACGCGGTCGACCGCCATGTCGAGGCTGGGCGCGGCGGACAGGTGGCGATCATCCATGACAGCCCGATCACCGGCACCCTGCACAAGATCACCTATGCCGAACTGCGCAACCGCGTCGCCCGTCTGGCCGGTGCGCTGCGCGCCAAGGGTGTGGAAAAAGGCGACCGCGTCATCATCTATATGCCGATGGTGCCCGAAGCGCTGGAGGCGATGCTCGCATGTTCGCGCCTTGGAGCCATCCACTCGGTGGTATTCGGCGGCTTCGCGGCCAACGAACTGGCCGTCCGCATCGACGACGCGAAACCCAAGGCAATCATCGCCGCCTCCTGCGGGCTCGAGCCGGGACGTGTGGTGCATTACAAACCGCTGCTCGACGGGGCCATCGACCTAGCCACCCACAAGCCGGATTTCTGCGTGATCTTCCAGCGCGAGCAGGAAGTCGCGCATCTGGAAGAAGGCCGCGACTATGACTGGCATGGGTTCCAATACGGCGTCGAACCCGCAGACTGTGTCCCGGTCGAAGGCAACCACCCCGCCTATATCCTCTACACCTCCGGCACCACAGGCGCGCCGAAAGGCGTGATCCGCCATACCGGCGGCCACCTGGTGGCGTTGAACTGGACGATGAAGAACATCTACAATGTCGATCCGGGCGATGTGTTCTGGGCGGCCTCGGACGTCGGCTGGGTCGTGGGCCACAGCTATATCTGCTACGCGCCGCTGGTGCACGGCAACACCACCATCGTGTTCGAGGGCAAGCCTGTGGGCACGCCGGACGCCGGCACGTTCTGGCGGGTCATTTCGGAACACAAGGTCCGCAGTTTCTTCACCGCCCCTACCGCGTTCCGCGCGGTGAAGCGGGACGACCCCAAGGGCGAATATGTCGGCAAGTATGACATCTCCTGCCTGCGCGCGATCTACCTTGCGGGCGAACGGGCGGATCCGGACACGATCGAATGGGCGCAGAAGGTCACTGGCAAGCCGATCTATGACCACTGGTGGCAGACCGAAACGGGCTGGACCATCGCGGGTATGCCGGCAGGCATCGAAGCGCTGCCGGTCAAGATCGGCTCTCCCTCGGTGCCGATGCCGGGTTACGACGTGCAGATCCTCGACGAGGCGGGCCATCCGATGAAACCGGGTGAGCTGGGTGCGATTGCGGTCAAACTGCCCCTTCCCCCGGGCACGCTGCCGACGCTGTGGAATGCCGAGGACCGGTTCCGCAAATCCTACCTGTCGCACTTCCCCGGCTATTATGAGACCGGCGATGCGGGCATGATCGACGAGGACGGATACCTCTACATCATGGCGCGCACCGATGACGTGATCAACGTCGCGGGCCACCGCCTGTCGACGGGTGGTATGGAAGAAGTTCTGGCCGCCCACCCCGACGTGGCAGAATGCGCGGTGATCGGCGTGACCGATCAGCTCAAGGGCCAGTTGCCGATGGGCTTTGTCTGCCTGACCACTGGCGTGAACCGCCCGCATGACGAGATCACCAAGGAATGTGTGAAGCTGGTGCGCGACAAGATCGGCCCGGTTGCGGCGTTCAAGCTCTGCGCGGTCGTGGACCGTCTGCCGAAGACCCGGTCCGGCAAGATCCTGCGGGCAACCATGGTCAAGATCGCGGACAGCGAAGAGTTCAAGATGCCCGCAACCATCGACGATCCGGCCATTCTGGACGAGATCAAGGTCGCCTTGCAGGCGATGGGTTACGCGAAAGGCTAAAGCCGGGGAACGGATGCGCCGGCGCATCCTTTTTCCGTTGACGGAAAAACCCCGCGCCTGTGGCGCGGGGTTACGCTTTGGTGCCAACCGGCCTGACCAGTTTACAGCCTCAGCCTTTCACCCCACTATGGGACTCCGTCACGCAGGAGACCGCCATGACCCGCCCCATCGTTTATCACATTCCCGTCTGCCCGTTTTCGCAACGCCTTGAAATCATGCTGGCACTCAAGGGACAGAGCGATGCGGTGGAATTCCGGGTAGTAGACATTACCAAACCGCGTGACCCCGACCTGCTGCGCAAGACGCGCGGCACTACGGCCTTGCCTGTTCTTGAATTGCCGGGCGAACAGATCATCAAGGAAAGCCTTGTCATCCTGGAGTATCTCGACAGCACCGTTGGGGACCAACCGATCCGCCAAAGCGATCCGTATCGCCACGCGGTCGAGCAGATGCTGATCGCCCGTGAGGGACCGTTCACGATGGCAGGGTATCTCTTTGTGATGAACCAGGACCCAAGCGCGCGCGAAAGCTATCGCGAGAAGATACTGGGCCTGTATCGGGACATCGACGCGTTTCTGACCCAACATGCGCCGGACGGACCTTTCCTATTCGAGGATTTTGGACTGGCCGAGGCGGTGTTCACGCCGATGTTCATGCGGTTCTGGTTTCTGGACTACTACGAAGGATTCACACTCCCCGACACAGCAGACTATGCCCGCGTGCGCGAGTGGCAGCAGGCCTGTCTTGCGCATCCAGCGGCGCAGCAGGTCACGCGTGAGGAAATCGTGAAGCTCTATTATGATTATGCGCTTGGAGCTGGGAATGGTGCGCTGCCCAAAGGACGGCGGGTGTCGAGCTTTGTGTTTGAGCCGGATTGGCGGACCCGCCCCTGGCCGCCCGCAAACAAATATGACGGCACCGCATCGGACGCCGCGTTGGGTTTGGTCGCCGCCTGAACGGTCCCCCGATTAGCAAGACAGCCAAAAAGAAAGGGCGCCGGTAAGGCGCCCTATCCAATTGTCATACGTGCTGACGATCACTCGTCGTCGGTGATGCTCAGAGCGACGAAGCGCGGATCACCGGCGCGGCGGACCAGAAGCAGGATCGACTTGCGGCCAGCTTCCTTGGCTTCGTCGATACGCTCTTCCAGATCGCTGAGCGCCAGAACCTGAGCCTGACCGGCTTCGGTGATGACGTCACCTGCCCGCAGGCCCTTTTCGAAGGCTTCAGACGTCTCGTCCACGTCCATCACGGCCAGACCCTTGGCGCTTTCCGGCAGTTCCAGCTGTTCGCGGATTTCCGATGTCAGCGGGCTGAGAGTCAGGCCCATCAGGTCCATCGACATCGGTGCCTCTTCTTCCGGGCCAGGCTGGGATGCGGGAACTGCGGTTTCGGCTTCCTCGCGGCGACCCAGTGTCACCAGAAGTGTCTGTGTGGCGCCATCGCGATTGACGACAACGCGCACGGCTTTGCCGACCTCGGTGTTGCCAACCTGGCGGACAAGACCACGCGTGTCCTCGACGTCGCGACCATCAAAGCTGATGATCACGTCGCCTGCCTGCATACCGGCTTCCATTGCGGGACCTTCCGGCACATCGGAGACCAGAGCACCTTTGGCCGAGGCCAGACCCAGCGCTTCGGCCACGTCGTCGGTCACGTCCTGGATACGGACACCGAGCCAGCCGCGACGGGTTTCACCGAACTCCTTGAGTTGGTCGACAACGCGGGTCACCACGTTCGACGCCATCGAGAAGCCGATACCAATCGAGCCACCGTTGGGCGACAGGATCGCGGTGTTCACGCCAATGACATCGCCGTTCATGTCAAACAGCGGGCCACCAGAGTTGCCACGGTTGATGGCGGCGTCGGTCTGGATGTAGTCGTCATAGGTGCCGCTGAGCGCGCGATTGCGGGCCGATACGATCCCTGCGGAGACCGAGAAGCCCTGCCCGAGCGGGTTACCCATCGCCATGACCCAATCGCCGACGCGGGCGGTGTCGCTGTCGCCGAACTTGACGAATTTCAGCGGCGTTTCGCTTTCCACCTTAAGCAGCGCGATGTCGGTGTTGGGGTCGGTGCCGACGATGACTGCGGGCAGTTCGAAGCCTTCGAAGAATTCGATCAGGACTTCATCTGCGCCTTCGATCACGTGGTTGTTTGTCACGATGAATCCGTCTTCGGAAATCACGAAACCGGAGCCGAGCGCGGAGGACCGGCGCGCGCGGTTGCCCTCACCATTGCGGTCCTGGAATTCACGGAAGAAATCCTCGAACGGCGAACCCTCGGGCACGATACCCTGTGGGCCAGTGCGACCTGCCACCGTGGTCGAGGTGGTGATGTTTACGACTGCCGGGCTGACTTTCTCGGCCAGGTTCGCAAAACTTTCCTGCGCTTGCCCCATGAGGGACTGCGCAACAATCAGAATCATGGACAACGAGGTCAGCCAGAACATGCGCAAAGGCGTGCTCTGTTCTCGTTGGATGGTTGCTGCCTGTGAGGTCAAGGGAAACTCCTTCGTCTTTGGTGCGGTGGGATGGCCGCACCTGCCTGTCATTGCATTAATGTAGGTGCGCCCACGCAACACGCAATTAGGAAAGCGGCGGATCAAGCTTATGTGACTTGATCGTGACGTAAACTCTGGGAACGGGCCCGGTCAGACGGCCTGCGCAAGCCAAAGCATGGCGACGCCGGTTGCCAGCGCCGACAGGCCAACCATGCGGCGCATGTCGATGGGCATGGCACGCAGCGCTTCGAGCATCCGCTCGATAAGCGAAGGGGCCAGCGCATAGGCCAGCCCCTCGATGATCAGCACGAGTGCAATCCCTTGGATCACGGTCTCGATCAATTGGAGGCATCCTCTGCCGGTGCCTGGTTCTCCAGTTCTTCCTCAAGCCGTTCACGCTCGGCCTCGGGCAGGTTTGGAGAGATCGTCGCCTCTGGGGCCATTTCACGCAGACGGTCCACGTCGAACTCGGTCGCGGCGATGCTGCCCAGACCATCGGCGCGCACGGCACCGAACATCTGGCCAAGGAAATCGCTGTCAGGCGAGAAGACCATTGTGGAATTGTCCTTGTTCAGCGACCGCTCCATCGCTTCGAGCGAGCGATAGAAGGCAAAGAACTCGGGGTTGTTGCCATAGGCTTCGGCATAGATCCGGTTGCGTTCCGCATCCGCCTCACCGCGGGTGATATTGGCGTCACGTTCAGAGTTGGAGACGGTTTCCACCACGGTCCGGTCAGCTGCCGCGCGTACACGCTGGGCCGCTTCGTTACCGCGGGCGATTTCGTCAGCCGCTTCGCGTTCACGTTCTGCCCGCATCCGCGCAAAGGTGGCTGCAAGGTTCTGTTCGGGCAGGTTGGTCTGCTTCAGACGCACGTCAACGATTTCAAGCCCGAGGCCCGCCGCACTGGTGCGCGCCTGATCCCGGATACGCAATGCGAGATCGCGGCGCGCGGGGGACAGGATGGTGTCGGATGTCACCTGATCCGCACCCAGCACTTCGCGGATCTGCGCGTTGAGAACCGAAGACAGACGGTCTTCGGCGACGCGGGTGCCGCCGATGCCAACGGCCTGACGGAACTGGACCACATCTGCGATCCGGTAGCGGGTGAAGGCGTCGACAACCAGACGGCGGTCATCGGAGGGTGTGACCTCGATCGTGTCAGTGTCGAGCGACAGGATGCGGCCGTCATAACGCACGACCTCCTGAATGACCGGGATCTTGAAGTTCAGACCCGGCTCTTCGACGACCTGCTTGATCTGACCGAATTGCAGGACGAGCACTTTCTCGCGTTCATCCACGATGAAGATCGACGAAAGGATACCGACGATGGCAAGAACACCGATCGGAAGAAGGAAAGCGGATTTTCGCATCAGTTCGACCCTCCGGTTGTCTGGCCAGAGCGGCGCAGTTCGTTCAGGGGCAGATAGGGCAGCACGCCCTGCCCGGCGCCGTTGCCCGCATCGTCAAGCAGGATCTTGTCCATGTCGCCTAGAGTTCTTTCGATGGTCTCGAGATAGAGGCGCCGCTGGGTGACTTCCGGCGCTTCGTTGAATTCCTGTGCCACAGCGATAAAGCGGCTGGCTTCACCGATGGCTTCGTTGATCACGCGGGCGCGGTAGCCTTCAGCCTCTTCGAGAATCTGCGCGGCAGAACCACGCGCCTCGGCGAGAACGCGGTTGGCATAGGCGTCGGCCTGACGCTGCAAGCGGTCGCGTTCCTGTTCGGCGGCCTGCACTTCGCGGAAGGCGTCGATCACCTCGGCGGGCGGGTCGGCGGTATCAAGGTTGACCCGGACGATGGTGATGCCGCTCTGGTACTCATCCAGCGTTGCCTGGATGTTTTCGCGTGCAGTATCGGCAATCAGACCACGATCCCGGTTGAGAATCGGCGCAAGGTTGGTTGCCGCGATGATTTCGCGCATGACTGCCTCAGACACCGCCTGTACAGTGGTCTGCGGGTCGCGCAGGTTGAACAGCAGTTTCGCCGGATCGTTAATATTCCAGACCACCTGGAAGTCGATATCGACGATGTTGGCGTCCGTGGTGAGCATCAGCCCGTCACCGCCAACGCTGCCGCGTCCGCTGCCAATGTTTTCGGTCCGTTCAGAGGTCACGTTGACCACTTCGGCCGTCACAAAGGGCCAGGGTGCGAAGTTCAGACCGGGATTGCCGATGGCGTAGTATTCCCCGAGGAAAAGCTCGACCGACTGTTCTTCCGGTCGGACCGTGTAGAAGCTGGAAAACGCCCAAAGCGCCAGACCACCAAGTGCGGCCAGACCGATTGTGCCGCGGGTAAACTTGAAGCCGTCGCCGCCGCCACCGCCGCCACCGCCAGAGCCTCTGGTGCCGCCGCCATCGCCACGGCCGCCCATCAGAACGCGAAGACGTTCCTGGCCTTTCTTCATCAATTCGTCGATTTCGGGAATCTGCGGTTGGTTGTCGTCGCTTGGCCGCCGGCCGCCGCCATTGTTGCCGCCGCGCGGGCGATCGTCGCCACGGTTTCCACCGTTGTTTCCGCCGCCGCCCCACGGGCCGCCACTGTTACCTGCCATCTGGTCTCTTCCCCTCTCGGAACATTCGGTCTTTCATGTCACGTTCTTACCTGTGGGCAAAGCTTGGAAATTCAAGCCGTGCGCATCGGTTTGCGCATTGTGACCATCTCTTCGGACATGGTCGGGTGAACCGCAACCGTGCGGTCAAAATCCTCTTTCGTCGCGCCCATTTTTATCGCGATTCCCGCCATCTGGATCATTTCGCCAGCACCGGGCGCGACGATGTGACAGCCCAGAACCTTGCGGGTTTCCTGGCTGACGATGAGTTTCATCAGCACACGACCCGGTTTGTCGGCGAAAGCCGTCTGCATCGGGCGGAACGATGTGCAGTATACCTCAATCGGCTCCTGATCGCGCGCCTGTTCTTCGGTCAGGCCGACAGTGCCCAATTCAGGCTGCGTAAACACGGCGGACGGGATCAGGTCATGATCAACCGGAGTCGGGTTGCCGTGGAACACGGTTTCGACAAAGGCCATACCTTCGCGGATTGCCACCGGCGTCAGGTTCACGCGGTCGGTCACATCGCCGATGGCGTAGATCGACGGCACCTTGGTCTGGCTGTATTCGTCCACTTCGACAGCCCCACCCCGGCCCAGTGTGACGCCAACCTCTTCGAGGCCCATGTCGTCACTGTTGGGGCGACGCCCTGTCGCGAACAGCACTTGGTCGAAAACTTTGACATGGCCATTGGTGGATTTCACCTTGAGCGGCCCCTCTTGCGGAGCATCGCTTGCAGGCATCGCATATTGTGTGGCCTCGACAGGGGCGTCAAAGCCCTCGTCATCTTCGCCGCGATAGCAGCCCATTTCGACGATATTGGTGCCGGTGTGCAGGTCGACACCCAATTCGCGCATCGACTCTGCGATCAGGCCTCGCGCCTCGTCATCGAACCCACGCAGGATCTGCGCACCGCGATAATACTGTGTCACCTCAACGCCCAAACCAGCGAGGATGCACGCGAATTCGCAGGCGATATAGCCGCCGCCGATGATGAGGATCGACTTGGGCAGTTTTTCGAGATGGAAAATGTCATCCGACACAATGCCCAGATGGGCGTTCGGCAGATCGGGGCGCACCGGACGTCCGCCCGTGGCAATCAGGATGTGTTTTGCCGTGAAAGTCTCGCCGGTTGAGAGTTCAACCGTGTGTGCGTCTTTCACGCGCGCGCGGGCATCGTATGTGGTCACCCCAGACCCGGCGAGGAGCTTGCGATAGACGCCTTCGAGCCGATCCAGTTCTTTGTTCAGGTGGCCCGAAAAGGTCTGCCAGTCAAAGCCCCGGTTGAGCATGTCCCAACCGTAATGGGTGGCCTCCTCGACCATGCCGCCATAGCCGCTGGCGAACACCATCAGCTTTTTCGGCACACAGCCCCGGATCACGCAGGTGCCGCCATAGCGGTCTTCTTCGGCCAGCGCGACCTTGGCCCCGGCCTCACCCGCCGCGACGCGCGCCGCCCGGACCCCACCGGACCCGCCCCCGATCACAAAGAGATCGTAGTCGAATGTGCTCATGGTCGGCTCCTTCTCATGGTCGCGCATTGATATTTCATATGCAGGCTGGGAAGGCCAGAGAGGGAAACTCACGTCCGGTCACGTGCGTGTTGTCGGACTTGGCTTCTTTGACTATGCTTTCCCGATTGGGAGGCTGCGATGAAGTACGACAGATACGACAATCCAATCTCTACCACATCCGACGTTGCCCGCGATCGTTACATTGCTGCGACTGACCTGCTTCTGGCCGGCCAGCCCGGTATTTCAGACGCGTTTCAACAGGCCATCGACAACGATCCGGATTTTGCCCTTGCCCATGTCGGGCTGGCGCGCGGGCTGCAATACGAAGGCAAGATGCAGGCCGCCAAAGATGCGATGGCTGGTGCGAAGGCCGCAACTGGCCCCCGCACCGACCGCGAGGCCAGCCATATCGCCGCCTTCGACCTGCTTATCGCGGGAAAGACGGGAGAGGCCTACCCGGCGATCCGTGCGCATGTGGACGAACACCCCCGTGATGCGCTGCTGGCGCAAACCTGCACTTCGGTCTTCGGGCTGATCGGGTTTTCTGGAAAACCGGGGCGCGAGGCCGAAATGCTGGCCTACAATTCCAAGCTGCTGCCGCACTATGGGGAGGATTGGTGGTGCCTGAGCCAATATGCCTTTGCCCTTTGCGAAACCGGCAATCTGGCTGAGGCAGATACTTACATCGAACGCTCTCTTGCGCTGAACCCGCGCAATGCGAACGGCGCGCATGTGCGCAGCCACATTTATTATGAGACCGGCGATATCGACCTTGGGGTCGGGTACCTGTCGGACTGGTTGGGCCCTTACGATCGCGCTGGATATATGCATGGTCACCTCTCTTGGCACGCCGCTCTTTGGGCGCTGGAACAGGGCGACACGCAAACCATGTGGCACCGGATGGAGACCGACATTCTGCCAGACGTGTCACAAAGCCTGCCAATCAACGTGCTGACCGATGCGGCCTCACTGCTGTTCCGCGCGGAGTTGGCTGGGGTTGAGGTGCCGCAGCACCTCTGGCACGAGATCAGCGCCTATGCACGGCAGTTCTTTCCCAAAACCGGGATCGGGTTTGTCGACATCCACGCGGCGTTGGCCCATGCGATGGCCGGGGATGGCGATGCGCTGATGAAAATAATGTCCGAACCAAACCCAAGCACCGGTGATGTGGTCACACCGCTGGCTGAAGCGTTCCGTCAACTGGCACAACAGAACTGGGCTGCGGCCACCGCCCTGCTGATCGGCGCCATGAGTGACCATGCGCGTCTTGGCGGCAGTCGCGCGCAGCGGGACCTTTTGGAGTTTGCTTTGCTGGGCGCGCTGCTCAAGCAGGGTAAGGACGAGGAAGCCAAGCATTTGCTCGCCCTGCGCCGCCCCGCCTTGGTCGGCACCCACGCCGTACACGGGCTGTCAGTTCACTGACGCGAACGGACCTGCATTCAAATGTCCGAGAACAGGTTTTCGGTCTCGGCAAAGTCGATAAGATCTTCGCTTACCGTGCCTTCGTTGATGTCGCGGGTTTCGACACGGCCATCGCTGTAGCCGATGATGACCTTGTCACAGAGGTCGACGAAGAGGCCATTCTCCACCACGCCGGGCATCTGGTTCAACGCCATCGACAGCTGGCGGGCGTTGCCAATGCGGCTGAGGTGCAGGTCGAGGATGTGATTGCCCTCATCCGTGACGAAGGGCTTGCCGTTGTTCATGCGCAGGGTGATGCGGCGGCCCATGACGTCGGCCGAGACCAGCAGCTCTTCGATCAGCATCTGTGTTGTGGTCCAGCCGAAGGGGACCACCTCGACCGGCAAGGGAAAGGCACCGAGCGTTCCCACTTCCTTGGCGGCGTCGGCGATGATCACCACTTCTTCGCTGGCCGCAGCCACAATCTTTTCGCGCAGGAGCGCGCCACCGCCGCCTTTGATCAGGTTCAGCTTGCCGTCGAATTCGTCGGCCCCGTCAATGGTGATGTTGAGCGTTCCGGCCTCGTTCAGCGAGATCACGTCAATCCCGACCTGCTTTGCCAGTTGCGCAGTGCGGGCAGAGGTTCGGACACCTTTGATGCGCAACCCTTCGTCGCGCACACGATCGCCCAGATGGCGGACCAGCCAAGCTGCGGTCGACCCAGTGCCAAGGCCGACGCGCATACCATCTTCGACCATCTCGGCCGCGCGTTTTGCGGCGACGAATTTGGCCTTGTCGATGGGCGACAGCTCTCCGGTCATGTGCGGCTCCTCGGTCAGACGTGTCCGTGTTATAGGACGTCACGTTGCGCGGGGCGAGACCGAATTCGCGTTCTTTCTGTTGATGATGTCCGGCGTGCCGGAAACGATTATTGGTCAGTCTCGACCATGTCATTGGACGGAACCGGCGGCAGCGAGAGTGTCTCCACGCCCGGCGCTTTGGGGAACATCACCGGAAACGCCAACGCGGTGCGCGGAACAAAAGCCCATGCCAGGATCATGAGCATGGCCACCAACCACGCAAGTTTGTTCAGATAGGTCGTCATAAACTTCCCTTTCGCATCATGTCAGCCGTCTGCTTGCAGCATATGTGCCAACAACGTGACCGATGCGGGTAAAGACAGGGTTAAACGCATCGCTTTTTTGCCGCTACGCGCCGCTTTCGCCGCTTGCGTCTGGAATGATGCACGATACACCCGCATCATGAGTTATGTGCTGCACTATGCCCCTGACAATGCCTCGCTGGTCGTTCGACTTGTGCTCGAGGAATTGCGCCTGCCCTATCGCACGGCGCTGGTGGACCGCCGTGCGTCTGCGCAACGCGGCGCGCACTACAAACGGCTGAACCCAGTGGGCCGTATCCCGGCGCTTGAAACGCCGGACGGTCCGTTATTCGAGACCGCCGCCATCTGCCTTTGGCTGGCTGACCGGCACCGGGACGGGCTGCACCTCTCTCCCGATCTGTCCAATCCCGCTCGCGGAAAGTTCCTGAGCTGGCTGTTCTTCCTGTCGAACACCGTACACTCCGAACTCCGCAACCTGTTCTATCCCCAACTGGTCGCTGGGACGGACCCGGAGCACCAAGCCGTTGCCAGCCAACAGATCCAGACCTCACTGACGGCTCATCTAGACCTCCTGAACATCCGACAGGACTCTGGCGACCTGACGATCTGCGACCTTTACCTTGCCGTGCTTTTGCGTTGGTCCGCGCTCTATCCCGTGGAGGCGGATCGCAGTTGGTTCGACCTGGCGCGCTGGCGTAACCTGAACGCCCTTGCCCAAAGGATCGAGATGCGCGGCTCTGCCTTGGCCGCTGCACAGGCAGAGGGTTTGGGTCCGACGCCGTTTTCAAATCCGCATCCAGCCACGCCACCCGAAGGGAGCGCTCTTTAACCATGTTTCTATCCGTCTTCGACATGTTCAAGGTCGGTATCGGCCCGTCCTCGTCTCATACGATGGGGCCGATGGTGGCCGCCGCGCGCTTTCTGGAGCGGTTGCGCAAGGCGCCGTTTTCGGTGGCCGGGGTCAAAGCCTCGCTGCATGGCTCGCTCGCATTTACCGGGGTGGGTCACGCAACCGACCGCGCCACAATCCTGGGCCTCGCCGGTTTCGTTCCCGAGAGCTATGACCGGGACAAGGCGGATGCCGCGCTGGCCGAGATCAAAGCGACCAAGACCGTCACCCCCGACGGCCTGCCTGCGCTGCGCTTTGATCCCGAAACCGATCTGATCTTCGATTTCGGCCCCAACCTGCCGGGCCACGCAAATGGCATGATCCTGAGCGCGACCGACCCGCAGGGCGACGTGATCCTGCAAGAGACCTATTATTCCATCGGCGGCGGGTTCGTGATGACCCAAGCCGAACTGGACGCGGGCAAGGACACCGACGAAGGCGCGCCTGTGCCCTACCCCTTCAAATCGGCCGCCGAGATGCTGGAGATGGCCAAGGCATCCGGTCTTAGCATCGCCGAGATGAAGCGGGCGAACGAGATTTCCCGCCGCTCTGTTTCTGATCTGGACGCAGGAATGCGCCGTCTTTGGCAAGTGATGAACGATTGCATTGACCGCGGGCTTGAGAATGACGGAATTCTTCCGGGCGGGTTGAAGGTCAAACGCCGCGCCAAAGGCATCCACGAGAAATTGCTGGCCGAGCGCGGGATGAACCTGACCGCACCGCATACAATCAACGATTGGATGAGCGTCTACGCGATGGCGGTGAACGAAGAAAACGCCGCCGGGGGTCAGGTTGTGACCGCGCCCACTAACGGCGCGGCCGGTGTGGTGCCCGCCACGATCCGCTACTACCTCGACCATGTGCCCGGTGCCACGACCACGCGCGTGCCGGAATTCCTGCTGACCGCTGCCGCTATCGGGGGATTGGTCAAATTCAACGCCTCGATCAGCGGCGCCGAAGCCGGCTGTCAGGCCGAGGTGGGAAGTGCCAGTGCGATGGCTGCTGCGGGACTCTGCGCTGTTCTGGGCGGGACACCAGAGCAGATCGAGAACGCTGCCGAAATCGCGCTGGAGCATCACCTCGGCATGACCTGCGATCCGGTCAAGGGGCTGGTGCAGGTGCCCTGCATCGAACGAAACGGGCTGGGCGCGATCAAAGCGGTCAGTGCCGCCAGCCTTGCACTGCGCGGCGACGGCACACATTTCGTCCCGCTCGATTCGGCGATCGAGACCATGCGTCAAACCGGGGCGGACATGCATGAGAAATACAAGGAAACGTCATTGGGCGGCTTGGCGGTGAACATCCCCAACTGCTGATCCCTTTGAAATCAAACGCGTTTTGTGGCATTATCGATCAGCTTCCGTACAGGTAAGGAGAGCGTTGACAGGGAAACTCAACCAATAGTAGCGTCCCTTATGACTCAAGATCGCCCTACCCTCGGAATCGCGCTCATGCTGGGTTTCTGCGTCGTGGCTCCGATGGGAGATGCGCTTGCGAAAATCCTTTCGAACAAAGTAGCGCTTGGACAGTTGCTCTTTATGCGGTTTGGCGTACAGGCGGCTGTGCTCATCCCGATCATTGCCCTCACGGGCCGCATCTGGCGCATGTCGCAACGGGTGTTCATGCTAACTGTGCTGCGGACCCTGATGCACATCGTCGGGATCGGAATGATGGTGTCAGCGCTGTATTACCTGCCGCTGGCGGATGCCATCGCGATTGCCTTCGTGATGCCCTTCATGATGCTTCTTCTTGGGCATTATGTTCTGGGTGAAGAGGTCGGGATGCGCCGAATGCTCGCCTGCGCGGTCGGATTTATTGGCACTATGCTGGTTGTTCAGCCCTCATTCCAAGAGGTGGGCTGGCCCGCCCTGCTACCGATGGGCGTCGCAGTCAACTTCGCGCTCTTCATGCTGGTGACGCGCAAGATCGCCAAGGAAACCGATCCGATTGGGCTTCAGGCGGTGTCTGGTATGATCGCTCTTGTCCTTATGTCACCGGTACTTTTCCTGGTCCCGGCCAGCGCCGCGCCGATCCTTGCGTGGGATTCAGGCCTCCCAATGTCGACTTGGTCGCTGTTGTTGGCGATTGGCCTCTCGGGCACATTGGCGCATCTGCTGATGACTTGGTCGTTGCGCTATGCACCTTCTGCCACGCTGGCCCCGATGCAATATCTGGAAATCCCCATCGCCACGATCATCGGCTTTGCCGTCTTCGGCGATTTGCCAAACTCGATGGCGACGGTCGGGATTTGCATTGTGATCGCGTCGGGCCTCTACATCGTGTTCAGAGAGCAGGCCATCGGTCGTCAGACGCAACGAGCGCCTGTTTCAGAAGGTGGCGTTCCGACACCGGCAGAATGATCAGCATACCCGTCGATTGAACGGTCAGAGACACCGGACCCGCCGCGCGGTTCGACGTTCCGACACGCCCACCCGGCGACAACTCAAGCCCGTCGATGGGCCAGTGCAACCCCGTTGACGCGCCCATCACCGGACGCATCGGATAGAGTGAGACACGGGTATCCGCCGCCAGCGGCAGGTTGATATGCGGCGGCAAATGCGCCACGACATCGGTGTCTCCGATCAGCACAATGGCACGATCTGGATAGCGTGCCAAAACGGTCATTGCCGCCAGCAGGTGATCTACCTGCCCGCCAAGAAACCCGATACCAAGGATCAATGGTGCGTCGATCGCACGGATCGCCTTTTCGAAATCGGTGCTGTCCTGCTCTGCAATATGATGCACCGCGTTCGGTGGCACCGCAGCGCGAGTTGAGGCCGAGACCGAATCCAGATCACCGATCAGTGCATCCGGCACGCATCCGACAGCACGCAGCCAATCCGCTCCGCTGTCTGCGGCAACCACTGTACCGACCTCGTTCAATAAGGACAAAAGCTGCGCATTGTCGCCATGCGCGCCACCGACAAGCAGGACTGGTTCCTGAGAACGGACAATTGGATCATTCATGGCGGATTAATGACGAAAGGCGAAACAGATCACAATCAGGACATGAAATGATACCGTACAGGGCACAGATTCGATGCGCTTTGGTCTTGGTAAACGTGCTAGCAAGATCAACGCAGAAGTTTGGAAGTGAGTGATGTTATGGTGAGTTCGAACAAGATACTCACGGTATCCTACGGGACCTTTTCATGTACGCTCGAGGGGTTTGATAATTCCTTCGACACGATGAAGGCAATCGCGGAATACTTTCGCGATCTTGCGCAGGATGACCGATATTTTGGTGCGGAGCCACCCACCCCGGATGCAGAAATGCTGGCCCGGATCGCGGAGCGTGAAATCGCGCGTCGAGTTGAAGCCCGTTTCGAAAAAGGTAACCTGGTTCTGCGTGCCTCTGAAGATGCCGAGCCGCCGCATGGGGATGTCGCGCCGGAATCTCAAAGGCACACAGCCAAAGAGGACGCGACAGCCGGAGTGGCTGCCACTGCACTGGCTGTCGCGGCCCAATCGGCAGAGGCTGAGATCGCTCCTGTCGAAGCTGAGGAAGAGACCACTCCTGTCGCAGAGGACCTCGAAGATACATCCATCGACACGACCGAGGTCGATCTGTCGAACCTCGACCTGTCGGATGATGTCGATGACTCCGAGGTCGATCTGACTGACCTGTCCATCGACACAGATGACAACGACAACGATACAATCAGCTTAGAAAATGTCCTGTCCTTTGATGCGGACGACGAAGAAGAAGCGAGCATTGACGACCTGATCGCGCAGCAAAGCGCCGAAGCGGTCGAAGAGAGCGACGTGGTTGAGGACAACGTGGTGGCCGAACCAGCCCCCGCCGTGACCGACAGCGTCGCCGAAAAGCTGCAACGCATTCGTGCCGTGGTCGCCTCCAAGACTCAGGTCACTCCGGAATACATCGAAGACGAACACGCGATGGCCGGTCCGGATGGCGACGGCGTTGACGAAAACGATGCGCTCGATGTGACCGAAGCAGCTTCGTTGGACGACAATCTGTTCACCGACACCATCGCCGCAGTGGTTTCCGACCAACTCGACATGGAAGAGGATGACGAGGACAGCACTCTGCTGCCCGAAATTTCGCTCGACGAAGAGGACGAAGACCAGGACGATATCGCTTCGGTCTCCGCGGCCGAAGACGACGCGCCGAGCGAGCTGGAGATTCTGCGCGCCAAGATCGCAGAGTTGGAAGCTCAGGCCGCCAATGCGCGCGCCACAGAGGTGGTCCAGCCGATCGAAGAGACAATCGCGGAAGAAACTATCGCGCCGGTCGCAGAACTCGACGTCGACGAGGATGCCGACGAGGACGATCTTGTCGCCGAAGACACATCCGACACGGATGACGAAGACACGCTGACCTTTGACGATGACGACGAAGATGAAGAAACGCCCTTCGTCCTTGAGGATGCCATTTCCGACGATTCTGAGGAAGACGAAACGGATGAAGCACCCGAGCCCCTCGTCGCCCGTGTCAGCAAGGCCAAGCGCTCCGAGGTCGAAGCGGCTCTGGCTGCTGGCCGGATCGAAGAATACGACGAGGATGAAGACGAGGACGATGCTCCGACCGCAGAGATCGCCCCCGTCCCCGGCCTTGACGACAGCAGCCTCACCCCGGAACAGGAAGCAGAACTGGCTCGTGAACTGGCCGACCTGAATGCCGAAATCGACGAAGACGACGATTGGGATTTCGACGATGAGGACGAGGATGACGACACACCGGTCCTGTCCGAAGCCGAAGAGAAAGCCGCCAGCGCCAATATCCGCAAAGCCGTCAAGCTGACCAGCCCGGGTCGCGCGATGCTGACCGACACCTCCATCGAGGAAGACGACGAATCCGTCGAACGTCTGGCGGACAAGACCGACACCGAAATGGAAGAGCCGGAGGGCAACCGCCGCCGCAGCGCCATCGCGCATCTGCGCGCTGCCGTTGCCGCAACCAAGGCGGATCGCATTCTTGGCTTTGGCAAAAAGACGGTAGACGAAGAAGTGCCGTATCGCGAGGATCTGGCAGACGCAGTCCGCCCGCGTCGCCCCAAGGTTACCGAAACGCGCTCTGCACGCCCGGCACCGGTGCGCCCTGCCCCGCTCAAGCTTGTGGCCGAGCAGCGGATTGATGTCGATGCCGACAAGGACATCGCCCCCGTCCGCCCGCGCCGCGTGATGCGCAATATCGAACCGGTCGACACGGCTGGCCAGACAGCGGGCGACGATGCCGGCTTTGTGGAATTCGCGGAAAGCCAGGGTGCCCATACGCTGCCCGAGCTTCTTGAAGCGGCTGCATCCTACATGTCGTTCGTCGAAGGCCGGGACCAGTTCTCGCGCCCGCAGCTGATGACCAAACTGCTGCAGGCCGAAGGCGAGGCCAGCTCGCGCGAAGAACGGCTGCGCAGCTTTGGCCAGCTTCTGCGCGAAGGCAAGATCGAGAAAAAGGGCGGTGGCCGCTTTGCCGCATCGGACAGCATCGGCTTCAAACCCGATGAGCGGGCGGCGAGCTGATCAAACGCTTCATCCAATAGAAAAAGGCCGGACTGTATGTCCGGCCTTTTCCTATTCACCCGTCGATGCGTCAGTCTTTGGCGTCAGGGTCCGGCTGACCGATCCCCTTGAACACAAACTTGAACGGCAGCGCCCAGAGAATCCCCAACACGATGTAGACCAGCAACTCGACAAGGAAGGACGGTCGATCCAGCCAAGTGAGAACCGTTACGCAGGCGATCACATAGGCAGGCATGCCAACCAGAAGGATCACCAGCGCCCAGCGTTTACGGGCCTTGTAACTCAGCGCCATCCGCGCCTCCTTTCCGTCAATCCGCGAACGGATCGGTCACGAGGATTGTGTCCTCCCGCTCGGGTGAGGTGGAAAGTAGGGCCACCGGGCATTCGATCAATTCCTCGATCCGGCGCACATATTTGATCGCCTCGGCCGGCAGATCGACCCAGGACCGTGCGCCTTCGGTCGATTGCGACCAGCCGGGCATTTCCTCATAGATCGGTGTGCAGCGCACCTGCTCTTCTGCGGCAGTCGGCAGGTAGTCGTAACGCTGACCGTCCAACTCGTAGCCGACGCAGATTTTCAGCGTCTCGAACCCGTCCAGCACATCGAGCTTGGTGAGCGAAATACCGTTCACACCACTCGTGGCACAGGTCTGGCGCACAAGGCAGGCATCGAACCAGCCGCAGCGCCGCTTGCGCCCGGTTGTGGTGCCAAATTCATGCCCACGTTCGCCAAGGCGCTGCCCGTCGGCGTCATGCAATTCTGTCGGGAACGGACCTTCGCCCACCCGTGTGGTATAGGCTTTGACGATTCCCAGCACGTAATCGATCGCACCCGGCCCAAGACCAACACCCGTCGCCGCCTGACCGGCGATGACGTTGGACGAGGTCACAAACGGATAGGTGCCGAAATCGATATCGAGAAGTGCACCCTGCGCCCCTTCGAACAGGATGCGCTTGCCCGCCTTGCGTTTCTCGTTGAGCACCTTCCAGACCGGTGCGGCAAAGGGAAGGATCTGATCCGCAATCTCGGTCAGCTGCGCCAGAAGTGCGTCGCGGTCCACCGGATCGAAACCAAGACCCTTGCGCAGCGGATCATGGTGCTGCAACGCACGGTCCACGCGCGCTTCAAGTGTTGCGCGATCTGCAAGGTCAGCCACACGGACCGACCGGCGGCCCACTTTATCTTCATAAGCCGGGCCGATGCCGCGCCCGGTGGTGCCGATCTTGGTACCCTTGCTGGCGGCTTCTTCGCGCGCCCGGTCCAACTCACCGTGAATCGGCAGGATCAGCGGCGTGTTCTCCGCGATCATCAGCGTTTCCGGGGTGATCTCCACACCCTGACCACGAATGGTTTCGATCTCTTTCATCAGGTGCCACGGGTCGAGGACCACACCATTGCCGATCACCGACAGCTTGCCACCGCGCACCACGCCGGACGGCAGCGCATGCAGCTTGTAGACCTTACCATCAATGACAAGCGTATGGCCGGCATTGTGCCCGCCCTGAAAGCGGCAGATCACATCCGCACGCTCCGAGAGCCAGTCCACAATCTTGCCTTTGCCCTCGTCGCCCCACTGGGCACCCACGACCACCACATTCGCCATGTCTTTAGACCTTTGCTGGAGTTCCATCCGTCAAACCCGCGCCCGTATAGTGCGCAATGCACGCGGGGGAAACCGGTTTTCGGAAACCTTTGCGCGACATTTCACCATGCACCGCGAACCCCACCCCCGTCTCTGCCCGTTTGCCACAGGGATTTAGCCAGCATAAACAGCCCTCTGGACACTCCGCCCTGCTTTGGGCGATCAAACCGCACCTGCGATCTGGAAAGGCGAACACTCATGGGATTCCTTCTGCGTTGGCTCTTCGCCTTTGGACTTGTCGCCGCCACCTACAACCCGACGGCCTATAACTTCACCAGTTGGGCAATGACCGACGGGCAGGATCAGTTGTCGATCACGGTGCTGGTCGGGCTGGTCCTTCTGGTCGGCTACATCATCTACCTGCGCGCCACGCTGCGCTCCATCGGCGCTTTCGGCATGATCCTGATCCTCGCGCTTGTGGGCGCACTGCTCTGGGTCGCGTATGATTTCGGCCTTCTTGATTTGCAAAACCGCACCCTGACCGTCTGGATCGGCATCATTGCCCTGTCGCTGGTGCTCGGCATCGGCCTCAGTTGGTCGATCGTGCGCCGAAAACTCTCAGGTCAGGCGGATGTGGACGACGTGGAAGAATAATCGCTTCTTCTCCTTCCAAATGCGCACAAGCACCGCCAGCCAAACACACGCGATCAGATCGCCCAACACGGGTTGCACCACGCTGCGCTTGGCCTTAGATACCCCCCATTCACGAAGAGATCCGGGACAGCCATGGAAAACGTCGTTCTCATCATCCACCTCCTTCTCGCGCTCGCGCTGATCGGCGTCGTGCTGCTGCAGCGCTCTGATGGCGGTGGGCTTGGCGCCATGGGTGGTGGCGGCGGCGGTGCAATCAGCACCCGCAGCGCAGCAACGGGCCTTGGCAAACTGACCTGGATCCTCGCCATCGCGTTTATCTGCACCTCGCTCACCCTGACGGTGATCGCCGCGCAGAACGCGTCGGGCAGCTCCATCATGGATCGCCTGACCACCGGCGGCGATGCTGCAACCGAAGAAACCGACAGCAATACGCTCGACACGGATGGGCTTCTGCCGCCGCCGTCCTCGGTTGATCCGAACGCCCCGCTTCTGCCCCGCGCCGACTGATCCGGCACAGGCTTTGAACCGACGCGCGGTCGCTTGGGGCCGCGCGTTTTTCTTTGCGCCACAAACCCACCATCCCTTGAGGCGCAGCAATCTGACGTAACATCATCTTGGGGTTCGGCCTTGCCTTTTTCCGCCGAATCCTCTACCGCTCAAATCCCGTGATGCTGCGTGCCTTTGGCTGCGCAGATCGCTTGGTTTGCAGGCACATCTCGGGAGGTCTCCACTCATGGCACGCTTCATCTTCATCACCGGCGGCGTGGTGTCTTCCTTGGGCAAAGGTCTGGCTTCGGCTGCACTGGGCGCGTTGCTTCAGGCGCGTGGCTATTCGGTCCGTCTGCGCAAGCTCGACCCCTACCTGAACGTCGATCCCGGCACGATGTCGCCGTTCGAGCATGGCGAAGTGTTCGTCACCGACGATGGTGCGGAAACCGACCTCGACCTCGGCCACTATGAACGCTTCACCGGCGTGCCCGCGCGCAAGACCGACAGCATCTCGTCGGGCCGCATCTACACCAACGTGCTCGAGAAAGAGCGCCGGGGCGATTACCTTGGCAAAACGATCCAGGTAATCCCGCACGTCACCAATGAAATCAAGGACTTCATCTCCATTGGCGAGGATGAGGTCGACTTCATGCTCTGCGAAATCGGCGGCACTGTGGGCGACATCGAAGGCCTGCCCTTCTTCGAGGCGATCCGCCAGTTTTCCCAGGACAAACCGCGCGGCCAGTGTATCTTCATGCACCTGACGCTGCTGCCCTACATCAAGGCCTCGGGCGAGCTGAAGACCAAGCCCACCCAGCACTCCGTCAAGGAGCTCCGCTCCATCGGCCTGGCCCCCGACATTCTTGTCTGCCGCTCCGAAGGACCGATCCCGCAGAAAGAACGCGATAAGCTGGCGCTTTTCTGCAATGTGCGCCCCGACGCCGTGATCGCCGCCCAAGACCTCAAGTCGATTTATGAGGCCCCCCTCGCCTATCACCGCGAGGGCCTCGATCAGGCGGTGCTCGACGCGTTCCAGATCACGCCCGCGCCCAAGCCGAATCTCGAAAAATGGGAAGACGTGGCCGACCGCATCTACAACCCCGAAGGCGAGGTGAATGTCGCCATCGTGGGCAAATACGTGCAGCTTGAGGACGCCTATAAATCCATTGCCGAGGCGCTCACCCATGGCGGCATGGCCAACCGCGTCAAGGTCAACATCCAGTGGGTCGATGCAGAGATCTTCGAACGCGAAGACCCCGCCCCCCATCTCGAAGGCTTCCACGCGATCCTCGTGCCCGGCGGCTTTGGGGAACGCGGCACAGAGGGCAAGATCAAGGCGGCGCAATTCGCCCGCGAACACAAGGTGCCCTATCTCGGCATCTGCCTTGGCATGCAGATGGCGGTGATCGAAGCCGCGCGCAACGTCGCCAAACTGCCCGATGCCGGGTCCGAGGAGTTTGACCACGAGGCCGGAAAAAAGCGTTTCACGCCCGTGGTTTACCACCTCAAGGAATGGGTGCAGGGCAACCAGACCGTCAACCGCAGCGTGGCCGACGACAAGGGCGGCACGATGCGCCTTGGCGCCTATGACGCGGTGCTGACCGAAGGCTCAAAAGTCGCCGAGGTCTACGGCACCACCACCATCGACGAACGCCACCGCCACCGCTACGAGGTCGACATCAAGTACCGCAAGGCGCTTGAGGAAGGCGGGCTGTGTTTCTCCGGCATGAGCCCCGACGGCCGCCTGCCCGAGATCGTCGAATGGCCCGACCACCCGTGGTTCATCGGCGTCCAGTTCCACCCGGAACTGAAGTCGAAACCGTTCGACCCGCATCCGCTGTTCAAGGATTTTGTGCGGGCGGCGAAGGATGTGTCGCGGTTGGTGTAACGCACCATCGCCAGACCGCGGGATGGCGATGGCGCGGCACCTACGGTGCTATTCGCAAAGGGCGCCTAACTCAACGTCGTAGGGTGCGTGCTCGCACGCACAGTCAAACGCGGCCTCGAAGCCGTGTAATTGCTGCGTCGACGCGGCGACACCCTTCCCCAAACCACCTGCGCCCGTTACGCTCGCAACATGCCCCTCGCCGCCTTCACCACGATCGACAGCGAAGACGCCGCCCGCAGCCTTGCGCGCGCGGTCGTCACCGCCAAACTCGCCGCCTGCGTGCAGATCGAAAAGATCACCTCGGTCTACGAATGGAACGGCGTGCAGGAGGAACCCGAATACCGGCTGCTCTTCAAAACCAGCGCCGCTGCGTGGCCCGCGCTGAAAGAGTTGATTCTGCGCGATCATCCCTATGATGAACCCGCACTTTGGGCGGTCGAGATGACGGACGGCTCGGAGAGTTTCCTGAACTGGATCGACACCGCCGCCACTGGCTGAAGCCTGTCAGGCCAGCATCTCGCGCGCGGCGTCGGTGATCTGCAGAAAGTCCTGTTCAATCAGGTGCTCGACAGTCGGCCCCTGCGCATCGCAATAGGTCGCGAGGTTGAGGTCGCCCTCCTGCGCAAGCCGCGACACCCGCAAGCGGGTCTCGTCATGTGCCACGCGGTTCTCGGCCAGCAGCTTCTGCTCTCGCGCCATCACACCGCCCGCCAGTTTGTAATGCCGCAGCACGGCAGAAAAATCGGTACAGACCACGCCCGTCGTCACATGTGGATGCGGCTGCGGAACCACCCCGTCCCCCATCCGGAACAGCGCGTGTTTGGTCAGGCAGCACGCCTCGCCAAAGGCGGCACGGCGCAATCCGCCATAGAGCACAGGGATCGTCGGATGGGTGATGCGGTTCCGTTCAAGGTGCCAACCCCAATTGAGACCCGAGCCGTGATAGGAAAACCGCTCCAGATCCCCGATATTGTAGCGGTCAAATCTCTCCGCTGCCTCGGCATAGGGCATCTCCCCCGCCACCGAGATCGGACCGTCGAATGCCACGTCCAGCATCTGCGCCACCAGCGCGCTGTGCCCCCGTTCGGCCATGCGCCGCGCAAGTTCCGGCAAAGGCACGCGGTCGGCATTGGGATAGTCGAGCAATTCGTCCGGGTCGATGGCCAGACGCCACCCACCCTCAAGCACCAAGGTGTTGGCCAGGAACCGGATCTCACGCTCGTACTCGCGGAAATCGGCGTCACAGCTGATGATGGTGACGTCCGGCCAGCGCCGCGCGATGTCGATGGACCCGTCGGTCGAGCCGTTGTCGACATAGACGATATGCGACACACCCAGCTTGCGGTGATGGGCGATATGATGGTCGAGGAAATAGGCGACATCCCGTCCGACCAGAACCAGCGCCACGTCGTGCTCTGCCAGCCGTGTCAGGCGCGGGCCATGCACAACGGTCATCCCACTGCGCACCTGCTTCGCTGCGCGGCGCATGTAAAGGCGGCCGTTCAGGTTCTGCCATACGCGCTGTGCGGGGCCGAAAATGCCCATCCCCTGCTCTCCTGTTGCTCCGCCCGCCGCCCTCACTTTGTAGAAACACGACCGGGGATCAACCCTTTAGATCCACGCCAAGCCCTCTATCGAAGCCGATCAAACTGGCCTATCACGGGCAGATGCTGTCCTATCAACACCTCTACCACGCGGGCAACGCCGCTGACGTCCACAAGCACGCCGCACTTGCGCTTGCGCTGGACTACCTGACGCAAAAGCCCAAACCCCTGAGCTATATCGAGACCCATGCCGGACGTGGGCGCTATGACCTGAACGCCCCCGAAGCGGTCAAGACCGGCGAGGCGGCGCAGGGCATCGCCCGTCTGCAAGCCGGGTTTGCCAAGACACACCCGTATATCCGCGCGCTCGCCGCACAGCCCGATGGCCTCTACCCCGGTTCCCCAGCCATCGCGCAGGCGCTGCTCCGCCCCGAGGACACACTGCATCTGGCGGAACTTCACCCGCAGGAGCACGCCGCCCTGCGCACCAATCTGCGCGCGCCGAACACACATGTGTACCATCAGGATGGTTTGGAGCTGGCCCAAAGCTTGTGCCCGCCGACCCCCCGCCGGGGGCTGATGCTGGTTGACCCGAGCTACGAGATCAAAGCCGAATACACCCAGATTCCGAAATGGTTGTCGGCAATCACCCGTAAATGGAATGTCGGTGTGGTGATGATCTGGTACCCGATCCTCACCTCCGGCGCGCACCGCCCGATGCTGCGCAGCCTTCAGGCGGACCATCCCGAAGCGCTTACTCACGAGGTGCGCTTCCCCCCGGCCCGAGAAGGGCATCGCATGATCGGATCGGGCCTCTTCGTGGTGAACCCACCTTTCGGTCTTGAGGCCGCGCTGAAACCGCTCGCCGCGGCGTTCCGCAAGCTGGCATGATCCGCCTCGCCGCCGCGCTGCTTGTCCTTCCCGGCCTTGCCAGCGCGGAAGGCGTGTTGGCGGTGCCCTATGACGATCTCCTGCTCCAACCGCACCGGATCGAACGGTTCGACAGCTTGCCCAGCGCGCCAGAACCCGGCCACCGCATCGACCAGCATTGGCGCGCGCCGGGTCTGAGCATCGGAGAACGACTGGTCGGTCAAAGCGCCCGCGACAGCGATGGGTTTGACGCCTTGACCGGCTTCCCCAATCCCCCGCTGCGCGCGATCCCCGGCGCACCGGGCCAGACGTTCGCCATCGCGCATCACGCAGGCTTCGGCTCAAACGCGCTGTTTCCTGTCGGCCCCAAAGGCGCAGACCTGCCGGAAGGTCGTGGCGAAGGCAGCGCTGCGCTTGTATTTGATGCCCCGCAAACCGCCCTCGGCCTTCGGCTGCACGCGGAATACCCCGACCCTCTCGGCCAGCGCCCGCCACCGGGCAGCGCGGTGGTGACCTTCTACGACGCGGCAGGCGATATCACCGCGATCACACTGCCGCTGTCGCATGGCGTCCTTTCTCTCGGTTGGCGCAGCGACATGGGCATCACAGCGCTGACGATTGAAAACACCGACCCGGGCGGCATCGCAATCGACGACATCCTCTACGATGTGACTGCGCTGGCCGGATAGCCCATTGGCTAAGCCTCCGGCCCGGCATATATCCCCCGCATGTTTGCAGATTTCCTCAAGCGCCTCACCGCGCCAGCCCCCGCCCCGCTTCCCGACACCGACGCACGCCTCGCGCTGACCGCCCTTCTGGTGCGGGTCGCCCGCACCGATGGCGATTACGACGAGAGCGAGAAAACCCGCATCGACCGGATTGCCGCCTCGCGCTACGGCCTGTCGCCTGATGAGGCAACCAAACTTCGCGGCGAAGCCGAAGCCTTGGAAGCCGAAGCCCCAGACACGGTGCGATTTACCTCGGCCATCAAGGCAGCCGTCCCCTATGAAGACCGGATCGCGGTGATTGAAGCGTTGTGGCAGGTGGTGCTCGCAGACGGCGTGCGCGAGGCGGAAGAAGACGCGCTCCTGCGCCTCGTGGCCAAGCTGCTCGGCGTCAATGACCGCGACAGCGCCTTCGCCCGCCAGCGCGTGGATAGGTAATGAGCATCGCCAGCCTGCCGATGTATTGGCGGCCCGAGAACGCACATCTCTGGCGCGCGTTCTGGTCCGTGGTTCAGGAATGCGCTCGGGACGAAGGCCTGTCCTTGCCCGACCTCACGCCCCCCGATGCTCTGCCCGCCGACTGGTACAGCCATTGGCTGTCCCCCGATCTTGCCCTGTCGATGACCTGCGGCCTGCCGTTTCGCAGCAGGCTGCACGACAAGGTGCAGTATATCGGCACGCTGGATTTTGACCTTGGCGGCCCTGCCGGGCATTACCACTCGCAGATCATTACCCGTAAGGATTGCTCCGGTCCGGCCCGGACGCTGGCCTACAACAGCGCCGACAGCCAGTCCGGCTGGGCTGCGGCTCAGGAATTGCCAGAACGTGCAGCGCTCACCGAATTCGTGGAGACCGGCGGTCACGCAGAATCGCTGGCGGCGGTGGCCGAGGGTCGCGCAGATATAGCCTGCCTCGACGGATCGACTTGGCGCCTTCTGCAAGCCTTCGATCCCAACGCCGCCAAAGTGATACCACGCGGCACCACGCGCCCCACTCCGGCGTTGCCGCTGATCGCGGCGCAAGGCACCGATCCGGCACCGATCCGCGCGGCGACGGCACGGGCGACCGAGGCGTTTCAGACGGACTCTCCCGACCACATGGGCGGCCGCATGAGCTTTTGCGTCCTTGATGTGCAATCCTATCTGGCAGAGCCGATTCCCGCGCCACCGGCATGACTGACGCTGGGTCATTATACAGGTTCAGACGGAATCCCTCGATTTCCGCATTGCATCGGAGCCGGTTTTGTCGTCAACCTACGGTCCATCCTATGCCAATCCTTCAGAGCACTACGTGACAGACACGCCCGTCCTGGAAATACGCAACCTGCACAAGCAGTACGGAAGCCTTGAGGTCATCAAGGGTGTCGACATCACCGCCCATCGGGGCGATGTGGTCTCGTTGATTGGCTCATCCGGTTCCGGCAAATCGACCATCCTGCGCTGTGCCAACCTGCTTGAGGACAGCCAGCAGGGCGACATCCTGTTCAAGGGTGAAGCCGTCGCGTGGAAGGGCAGCGGCCTTGGCCGCCACCCGTCGGACCCGAAACAGGTGCTGCGCATCCGCACCAACCTGTCGATGGTGTTCCAGCAGTTCAACCTGTGGTCCCACATGACGATCCTGCAAAACGTCATGGAAGCCCCGCTCACCGTGCTTGGCCGCGACCGGGCCGAGGTTGAACAGGCGGCACGGGGCTATCTCGACAAGGTGGGCATCGGCGACAAATGCGACGCCTATCCGGCCCAGTTGTCTGGCGGCCAGCAACAGCGCGCAGCGATTGCCCGGGCGCTCTGCATGGAACCCGAGGCGCTTCTTTTCGACGAACCCACCTCGGCGCTGGATCCGGAATTGGAACAGGAAGTGGTGCGCGTCATCAAGGATCTGGCCTCCGAAGGCCGGACCATGCTGATCGTCACCCATGACATGAAAATGGCCCGCGACGTGAGCAATCACGTGGTGTTCCTGCATCAGGGCCTGATCGAAGAAGAAGGTGCACCGGACGAATTGTTCGGGGCACCGAAATCGGAACGGCTGCGAGGCTTTTTGTCCTCGACCATGGCCGAATAACCACCAAAGAAACCGGGAGAACCTACCATGAAATCCATCCTTCTCGGCACAGCCGCACTGGCGATTACAGCCTCTGTCGCATTTGCCGGCAGCCACTCCGTTGTCCGCATGGGCACCGAGGGTGCCTACCCTCCGTATAACTTCATCAACGACGCCGGCGAAGTCGACGGGTTCGAGCGTGAACTGGGCGACGAACTCTGCGCCCGCGCCGAACTGACCTGTGAGTGGGTGACCAACGAGTGGGACAGCATCATCCCCAACCTCGTGTCGGGCAACTACGACACCATCATCGCGGGCATGTCGATCACCGACGAGCGCGATGAAGTCATCGACTTCACCCAGAACTACACCCAGCCGGACCCGTCCTCCTACCTCGCCCTCGACGGCACGGAAGTAGACTTTGCCGGCGGCGTGATTGCAGCTCAGGCCAACACCATCCAGGCCGCGTTCATCGCATCCAGCGGTGCAACTCTGGTCGAGTTCGCAACACCGGACGAAACCATTGCGGCTGTTCGCAGTGGCGAAGCCGACGCGGTTCTGGCGGATGACGCCTATCTGCGCCCGATCGCTGAAGAAAACGCTGACCTCGTCCTGCTCGACAAGCAGGAACTGATCGGCGGCGGCGTCGGCATGGGTGTCCGCGAATCCGACACCGAGCTGAAGGACAAGTTCAACGCGGCGATCCAGTCGATGAAAGAAGACGGCTCGCTCAACGCGCTGCTCGCAAAATGGGAAATCGGACCGGGCTTCTGATCCGACCGCACCCGTAACACCGAAGGGGTCGCCAACGCGGCCCCTTCTCGTTTCTGCTTAAGACGCGCGCGCACCGGCGGTTTTCCTGAAACCGGCCAAGGCGTTACGCGACACGGGAATTGTCAAGCACAGCACCGGCGTGCAAAGCTTGCCCAACCCAAAGCCGCTCAGGGGAACAGATGTTCAGTTTTTGTGTCGATCCCGCGTCGCTCGACGGCATGGCATGGATGGCCTGCTACCTGACCACCGGCAAACACATGGCGATCTACACGTCGCTGTTCACCGTGCTTCTGCTGCTGGCCATCACCGCCCCCTCGGCTCTGCTCTTCGGTTTTCTCGGAGCCTCCAGCGCCCGTTCGCATTTCCCGCCACTCAGCTGGATCGGCAAAGCCTACATTGCCATCGTCCGCGGCGTGCCGGACATTGCGTTCTTCCTGTTCTTCGTGATCGCGCTCGACCAGCTCTTCGAATGGATCCGGCACGAAATCAAATGCCCCGATTGGGAGGCGGAAATCTGGCAGGGCAATGACTTTGTCGTCTGCGACATCGCCAAGCTGCCTCTCGGGAACTCCCCGCAATGGGTGCACGAGACCTACGGCTTCTTCCTGGCTGTCCTGACTTTTGCCATCGTGTTCGGCGCGTTTGCAGCCAACGTGCTTTACGGCGCAATGCGCGCCGTGCCGCACAACCAGCTTGAAACCGCTGAATCCTACGGCATGAATCGCCGGCAGGTGTTCTGGCGTATTCTCGTACCGCAGATGTGGGTCTTCGCCCTGCCCGGCCTGTCGAACCTCTGGATGGTGCTGATCAAAGCAACACCGCTCCTGTTCCTGCTGGGCGTCGAAGACATCGTCTACTGGGCGCGCGAACTGGGCGGTTCCAAGACCGCGCGGTTCACCGATTACCCGCATGGCGACTGGCGCATGTGGTACTTCCTCGCCTTGCTGGTGTTCTACCTGCTCTTCACCCGCGTCTCCGAAATCGTACTCGACAAGGTGATGCGCAAACTGACCCACGGCCAGGCCACATTGGGCGGCGAAGCGCAAAGGAAAGCGGCATGAGTTGCTGGGAAACCATCGCAGATTACGGTCTGCGCTCCGTCGGCATCGGCGAACGTGTTCTGCCGCGTGAAGGCTATACGCTCTGCCAGCAGTTCACGCTGATCGGCTCTGGCATGATCTGGAACATCTATTTCGGCGTGCTGGCGCTCTGCTCGGGGTTCTTCCTCGCCACCGCTGTCGCCTTGGGCAAGGCCTCAAAGAACCCGGTGCTGCAAAAGGCCAGCGCGTGGTTCATCTTCCTCTTCCGTGGCTCGCCGCTCTTCATCCAGTTCTTTTTTGCCTACTTCCTATTCCTGACGCTGAAACCGATCTCACCGTTCTTCAACCCGTTCACCTCGGCTTGGCTGGGCGCGCTGATCGTGCTGTTCCTGAACACCGCCGCCTATTCCGGCGAGATTTTCTACGGTGCACTGCAATCGGTGCCGCGCGGCGACATCGAAGCCGCTGACGCCTATGGCATGTCAGGCTGGTCTCGCTTCAAACGGATCACCTGGCCCACCATGCTGCGGCTGGCCTGGCCCGCATACACAAACGAGGCGATCTTTCTCTTCCACGCCACGACGCTGGTCTATTTCTCTGGCTTCCCGGCATGGCAGCAACGCGGCGACGCGCTCTACTATGCCAACTTTTTTGCCGACAAGACGTTCAACCCGTTTGTCCCCTACCCGATCCTGGCCTTCTACTTCATCCTTCTGACACTGTGCATCATCGGCCTCTTCGGTCTGATCAATCGTCGGCTGAACCGACACTTGCCGCAGGACACACGTTCCAAGATGAAGCTGAAACTGAACCTCATTCGCTGAATTTCGCTTGCTAAGCGAGGGTGACACCGCCTATTTCTTAATTTGATCAAATTATTGAATACGGCTCTCCGATGGATACCCACATTCGCAACTGGCTTCGAAAGAATCCGCAGGTCCGGACAATCCGAGTCGCGGCCTCAGACCTCAATGGTCAGGCGCGCGGCAAACGTGTGCCCGCCCGCTTTGCCGACAAAGTGCTGGATGGCGGCACCCGGTTTCCGCTTTCGGTTCTGAACCTCGACATCTGGGGCGAAGACATCGACGACAGCCCTCTGGTCTTTGAAGCCGGTGATGCCGACGGCGTACTCATGCCGACCGCGCGCGGCTTTGTTCCAATGCCGTGGCTGGAAGCGCCCAGCGCCCTCCTCCCGCTTTGGATGTTCCGCGAAAGCGGTGAACCTTATGAGGGCGACCCCCGCCATGCTCTCAACTCCATCGTGCAACGCTACAAAGCGCGCGGCCTCACCCCTGTGGTGGCGATGGAGCTTGAGTTCTTCCTGATTGACGACAGCACCCGCAACTTGCAAGTGCCTGCCTCGCCCCGCTCCGGCAAACGCCGCAAGGCTGGCGAGATCCTGTCGATCCGTCTGATCGACCAGTTCGACCGCTTCTTCACCGATCTCTACGACGCCTGCGAGGCGATGGACATTCCCGCTGACACGGTGATCTCCGAAGCCGGTCTTGGTCAGTTTGAAATGAACCTCATGCATTGCGACGACGCCCTGCGCGCTGCGGACGATGCATGGCTTTTCAAGATGTTGGTCAAAGGACTGGCCCGCCGCCACGGCTTTGCCGCGTCTTTCATGGCGAAACCTTACCCCGATTATGCCGGGTCCGGGATGCACACGCATTTCTCGGTGCTCGACGAACAGGGACGCAACGTGTTCGACAACGGCGGCCCCGAAGGCACACCGATGCTGCACAACGCTATCGCAGGCTGCATGAATGGCATGCACGACAGCACGCTGCTCTTTGCCCCGCATATGAACAGCTTTGACCGGCTTGTGCCCGAGGCCCATGCGCCGACCGGCATTGCCTGGGCTTACGAAAACCGCACCGTGGCGATCCGCGTACCTTCTGGCAGCCCCGCTGCTCGGCGGGTCGAACACCGTGTGGCAGGCGGCGATGTGAACCCATACCTGACGCTGGCCGGCATCCTTGGCGCGGCGCTGACGGGTATCGAAGACGGGGCGACGCCCCCACCTCCGGTCCAGGGCAACGCCTATGCGCTCGACCTGCCGCAAATCCCGACGGATTGGCCCACGGCGGTTGAGGCATTCGAGAAGAGCGCAATCCTGCCCCGCATTTTCCACGAAGAGCTTATCCGCAACCTCGTGCAGACCAAAAAGCAGGAAATCCACTTCATGGACGAACTGACCCCTGCGGAACGGGTCGAAATTTACCTCGACACGGTCTGACCGCATCCCTTGCTGGGCGGCGGATGAATGCATAGCTTGCCCAGTACAAACACCTTGGTGCTTCATGAAAATCGGAATTTTGCAGACGGGACTTGCGCCGGACGAACTTAAAGAATCGTTCGGAGAATATCCCAGTTTCTTTGAGCGTATGCTCGCCAACAAAGGCTTCACCTTCCAAAGCTGGTCCGTGGTCGAAAACGTCTTTCCGGGCGGGCCGGAAGACGCGGATGGCTGGCTCATCACCGGATCAAAACACGGTGCTTACGAGGATCACCCGTGGATCCCGCCGCTGGAACAGCTCATCCGCGATATCGTTGCGGCGGACCGCCCGCTGATCGGCGTCTGTTTCGGCCACCAGATCATCGCACAGGCCTTGGGCGGCAAGGTGGAAAAGTTCGCAGGCGGCTGGGCCATCGGACAGCAGGAGTATGATTTCGGTGGCCACTCCATGACCATCAACGCCTGGCATCAGGATCAGGTGGTCAAGGTTCCCGAAAGTGCGCAGGTCGTTGCCTCCAACGATCATTGTGCCAATGCCGCTCTGCTGTACCCCGGCAAAGCGTACACTGTGCAGCCCCACCCCGAATATGGTGATGACTTCATCACCGGGCTGATCGACACCCGCGGCAAGGGTGTGGTGCCTGACGATCTGATGACCGAGGCCCGCGCCCGTATGGGCCGACCGCTCGACAACATCCGCATGGCCGACCAATTCGCCCAATTCTTCCGGGAAGGAACCCTCGCATGACCGACTGGACAGATGACCTGCCCGAATCAGCCCGCGCCTATCTCGAAGGACGCCGGCTCGACGAGGTCGAATGTATCATCGCCGACCTGCCCGGCATCGCCCGCGGCAAGGCGGTGCCCGCGTCAAAATTCGCTCGGCAGGAATATTTCCACCTGCCGGATTCGATCTTCTTCCAAACCATCACGGGCGACTGGGGGGAAGCCGCCAACGAGGATGATGGCGGCTTTATCGAACGCGACATGATCCTGCGTCCCGACATGAGCACGGCCACCGCCGCGCCCTGGACCGGCGACTGGAGCTTGCAGGTGATCCACGACGCGTTCGACCGCAAAGGCAATGCCGTCCCCTACGCGCCCCGCAACGTGCTCAAGCGCGTCGTAGACCTCTATCGCAAGCAGGGCTGGGAACCGGTTGTGGCGCCGGAGATGGAATTCTACCTCACCGCCCGCAACCTGGATCCGGCAAAACCCATCGAGCCGATGATGGGCCGCTCGGGCCGCCCCGCAGCCGCGCGGCAGGCGTACAGCATGACAGCCGTTGACGAATTCGGACCCGTCATCGACGACATCTACGATTTCGCCGAGGCTCAGGGCTTTGAGATCGACGGCATCACGCAGGAAGGCGGTGCAGGCCAGCTTGAGATCAACCTGCTCCATGGCGATCCGGTGAAACTGGCTGACGAGGTGTTCTACTTCAAACGCCTGATCCGCGAAGCCGCGCTGCGCCACGATTGCTTTGCCACCTTCATGGCCAAACCGATCGAAAACGAACCCGGCAGCGCGATGCATATCCACCATTCGATCATGGATATCGAAACCGGACGTAACATCTTTTCTGGGCCGCAAGGTGGTGAAACCGATGCGTTTTTCCACTTCATCGGCGGTTTGCAAACCTACACCCCTGCCGCCATCGCCATTCTTGCGCCTTATGTAAACAGCTACCGGCGCTACGTGAAGGACCACGCCGCGCCGATCAACCTTGCCTGGGGCCGCGACAACCGCACCACCGGCATCCGCATCCCGCTGTCCGGATCCGCCAGCCGCCGCGTCGAGAACCGCCTCGCCGGAATGGACTGCAACCCCTATCTGGGCATCGCCGCCTCTTTGGCCTGTGGTTATCTCGGACTGATGAACGAAGTCTGGCCGTCGAAGCCGCTGAAGAAAGACGCCTATGAAGGTGAGCCCGACATCCCACAGGTGCTGGGACAGGCATTGCAGATCTTTGAAGAGGCCGAAGCCCTGCACGAAGTGCTGGGAGAGGATTTTTGCCGCGTTTATTCCATCGTCAAACGCACGGAATATGAAGAATTTCTGCAGGTGATCAGCCCATGGGAACGCGAGCATCTGTTGCTCAACGTCTGACCTCAGGGTTCGGACCGGCTGCGTCGGTCCGACCGATGCGAGGGGCTCTGCCCCTCGCGCTCCCCGGCATATTTGGAAAAAGAAGAAGATCAGGACTGCGTTTTGAACCTGTTATTCAGCAATGACACCCGTGGGGCCTATCCCAAAAGCTGGTATGCGGCCACGGCCACCGCGTTGGAGCCTCTTGCGCCCTTGCAGGGCGAAACCCGTGCTGATGTCTGTATCGTCGGCGGTGGCTATACCGGGCTTTCTGCGGCGCTGCATCTGGCCGAAATGGGCGCGGATGTTGTGCTGCTCGATGCACATCGCGTGGGTTTCGGGGCGTCCGGGCGCAATGGTGGGCAACTGGGATCCGGGCAGCGGCAGGACCAGACCAAGCTGGAAAAGATGGTGGGTGCCGACGCCGCGCGACTGCTTTGGGATCTGGGTGAAGACGCCAAGGCGCTGGTGCGCGGTCTGATCGCGAAACATGGGATCGAGTGTTACCTCAAGGACGGCATTGCCTGGGCCGCGTCGCGTTCAGCGGATGTGACCGACCTGCACGATTATGCCGAACACCTGCAAACGCGATACGGGTACGATCAGATCACAAAGCTGGACCGCGAGGCGTTCCACACGTTGTGCCCTTCACCCGACTATGTTGGCGGCACGCTTGATCGGGGTGCTGCGCATTTGCACCCGCTGCGGCTCGCACTTGGGTTGGCAAAGGCCGCGTCGGATGCAGGCGCGCGCATTCACGAGCGCAGTCATGTGCATGACATCAAACACGGCTCCAAGGTAACCGTGCGCACTGACGCGGGTCATGTGATCGCAGATCAGGTGATCCTTGCCGGCAACGGCTATCTTGGGGGGCTTGACCGGCAGGTCACATCGCGGGTGATGCCGATCAACAACTACGTCATCGCCACCGAACCTTTGGGCGATGAGGCGGAAAAAGTTCTGACCCAGGATGTGGCCGTCGCGGATTCCCGCTTTGTGGTCAACTACTTCCGCCTAAGCCATGACAAACGCCTGATCTTTGGCGGCGGCGAGACCTATGGTTACAGCTTCCCCTCGGACATCGCGGCACTTGTGCGCAAACCGATGTCGGTGATCTTCCCGCATCTCAAGGATGTGCGGATCGACCACGCCTGGGGTGGTACGCTGGCGATCACGATCAAGCGGATGCCCTACCTTGCCCGCGTGCAGCCGAATGTCCTGTCGGCCTCGGGTTATTCCGGCCACGGCGTCGGCAATGCGATCCAGGCGGGCAAATTGCTGGCCGAGGCGACGCGCGGCGCGTCAGACGGGTTCGATGCGTTTAATACCGTGCCGCATATGCCCTTCCCCGGCGGCGGCCTGTTCCGCACCCCGATCCTGAAACTTGCCATGTCATGGTACGCGATGCGCGACCGGCTGGGGGTCTGACCCTCGACGCGGGGGAAACCCGTCATACCTCTGTCATACTCACGTGACAGCGCGTATGGTGAAGCAAGGACAGATCAGAGGCACGGATATGGCAGACCTCCCGAACATGCATGACGCAGAACCCATCCCCGAAGCTGCGCGACAGGAGATTGACCGCCTGCTGCAGTCCGGGGATCTTTTCCGTTATACCGCGCCCGAAGCGGCGCCCGTCGCCCTGCTTGAGGAAGAATTCGCATCCATGTTGGGTGCGAAATTCGCCCTCGCCGTCAGCAGCTGTTCGGCGGCCTTGTTCCTGTCACTCAAAGCCCTTGGCCTGCCGCGCGATGCCCGCGTTCTGATCCCAGCCTTCACCTTTGCCGCCGTTCCCTCCTCGATTGTTCATGCCGATTGCATCCCCGTTCTTTGCGAAGTGGATGGCAGCTACCGGATCGACATGGCCGATTTCGAGGCAAAGCTGGACGATGTTCAGGCGGTGATGATCAGCCACATGCGCGGGCACACATCGGACATGGACGCAATCCTGCGCCTCGCCGAGGCCCGTGGCCTGCCGGTGATCGAGGACGCGGCTCATTCGCTCGGCACACTCTGGAACGGGCGGCGTATTGGGACGCTGGGTCAAGTCGGCTGTTTCAGCTTCCAAAGCTACAAGATGCTCAATGCCGGTGAAGGCGGCATCCTGCTGACCGACGATGCCGACCTGATTGCCCGCGCGGTAATCCTGTCGGGGGCCTATGAGCACAATTGGAAGAAACACCCGGTCCTGCACGACGCCTTTGCCAAGTGGCAGAACAAGCTGCCGCTTTACAATCTGCGCATGTCGAACCTGTCGGCGGCAGTTATCCGTCCACAGCTGGCCGAGCTTGACCGCCGCGTCCGCGATGGCCGCCGCAACCACGATTACGTGGCGTCCCGGATCGACCAGTCGCCATGGATCACCGTGCCGCCCTCTCTGCCCCAGGAAGAACGCGCGCCGGATTCGCTTCAGTTCAGCCTGTGCGACATGACCGATTCCGAAGTTGATGCCTTTGTCGACACCGCCAAGACGATGGGCGTGTCGATTCAGGTCTTCGGCCGCAGCACCGACAATGCGCGTGCCTTCTGGAACTGGGAGTTTCTTGGACCGGCACCCGATCTGCCCAAGACACGCGCCATGCTCGCACGCGCCTGCGACTGCCGCCTGCCAGCGCGGTTGAGCCTGTCAGACTGTGATGCGGTGGCGGACGTGATCCTCTCCGCCGTGAATCATGTCATGCAGCAGCAGGTACAGGCGACAGCCTGATCACTTGCCGAGCTTCGACAGCTTTTTCTGAAGTTCCGCCAGTTGCGTCTTGATCGCGTCCAGATCATCGGTCTCGGATTTCGGCGCTTTGGCGTCTTCGGGCGCTGAGTCTTCTTTTGACGGGCCCGACCAATTGCCGGACATGCCGCCGGTCATCGCTTTCAGGAACGCTTCCTGCTGCGCCTGAATGGCCTCGAACCCGGGCACACCCGTCATCGGGTTGGCCTTGTTCATGTTTTCCATCCATTTCGACTGGCTGTCGCGGAACATCTCGAAGCTGGCTGCAAGGAATTGCGGAACCGCACTTGTCGCCGTCGTCGTATAGCTGCGCACCAGATCGTTCAGAACATTGGTCGGCAGCACGCTTTCGCCGCGGCTTTCGTGTTCTGCGATGATCTGCAACAGGTATTGCCGCGTCAGATCATCCCCTGACTTGAGATCGACGATCTTGACCTCACGCCCGCTGCGGATGAAGCCGGCGATGTCCTCCAAGGTCACGTAATCGGATGTTTCGGTATTGTAGAGACGTCGGCTCGCGTAGCGCTTGATCAAAAGCGGATTCTGGTCTTCGGCCAAGGTGTCTCCTCCCCCGGATTGTCTTTGCTGCGATGCAGCCTAAGCACATGCAGCACAAAAAGAAAGCACTGGAATCAGGGGGCAGGCACAAAAAAAGGCCGGATTCACAAGGAACCCGGCCTAAGGATAGCGTTCCGATTTGGGAGGAGAGAACGCTAGTTCCTTTAATGCTTACTTCGCAGCAGCAGTTGCCTTCTTGGCAGCGGCAGTCGCGTCAGCAGTTGCTTTCTTGACAGCGGCGGTCGCGTCTTCCGACAGATCCTTGCCTGCTGCCATCATCAGTTCAACGGTGTCCATCTGGACCTTCTTCGCGATCTCAGCGAAAGCCGCCATGTTTTCAGCAGCAACTTCTGCCTGAGCCGAAGCGAAATCGGTCATCGCCTTGGCGTAGTCAGCCGGCTCGGACTTTGCTTTGGACATTTCGCCCAGCTTCGCCAGAGTTTCTTTGGTCCACTTTGCGGAAATCTCGGACGACTTTTCAGCCGCTTCCAGAGCAACGTGGGACAGCTTCTCGTTCAGAGTTGCTGTTGTCTTGAAAGCGTCTTCCATTGCTTTCGTGTCAACCGGGAATGCACCCATCATTTCTTTCAGGGTCGCGGTCATGTCGGGGGTCTTTGCCATTGTCTCAAATCCTTTTCCTGCTCTGCGGGCCCACCCCGCTGTCCTTTGCAGATGCAGAATATATACATGCCGCACCGCAGCATTTCAACCTTTTTTCTGCGGTGCAGCAAAAAAAATCTGCCTCAGGGTCAACCTCGGCTCAGGCGCGGGCCTTGATCCGCACATACGTGCCAGGTGCCGGAGCCAGCGGCGGGTGGGATTTATCCCCTACTTCCCGTGCCTTAACCCATTTCCCAGCGCGCTTGGCGAGCCATTTTTCCCAGACGGGCCACCACGACCCTTCGGTATAATCGGCCTTGGATTTCCACTCTTCCGAGCTCAAAGACAAATCATCGTTGGTGTAGTGACCATATTTGTTCTTGCTCGGAGGATTGACGATTCCCGCAATGTGACCCGACTCAGACAGGATGAACTGCTTGGATTTCGACCCCATGGCCTGCACGCCGCGATAGCAGTCTTTCCAGGCCGCGATGTGGTCTGTCTCGCACGCGATGGAACACAGCGGCACATCAACATCACTCAAAGACAGGGTGTGGCCCATCAACTCGAACCCACCTTCCGCAAACTTGTTCGACTGGCAGAGGCCACGCAGATACTGCATCGCCATCTTCCCGGGCAGGTTCGCCCCGTCCCCGTTCCAGTAAAGCAGATCGAAGGCGGGCGGTGTTTCCCCCATCATGTAGCTCTTGATCGCGGGACCGTAGATCAGGTCGTTCGATCGCAGGAAGCTGAAAGTCCGCGCCATGATGAACGACTTGAGGATGCCGGTCTCACCGATCTCGGCCTCGATCCCGTCGATAAAGTCGTTTTGCAGGAACGGCGTGAACTCCCCCTGATCCGAAAAATCGGTCAGCGTGGTAAAGAACGTCGCCGACTTGATCGAATTGTCGCCACGCTGTTTCAGCAGCGACAGCGTCAGGCTGAGCGTGGTGCCCGCGATGCAATAGCCGATGGCATTGACCTTATCGACATCGCAGATCGACTTCACCTCTTCGATCACCCGCAGATATCCGTCTTCGATATACGTATCGAGACCAACATCCTTGTAAGACTCGTCCGGGTTGATCCAGCTCACGACAAACAGCGTGTAGCCCTGATCCACGACCCAACGGATGAACGAATTTTCCGGCTTCAGGTCGAGAATGTAGAATTTGTTGATCCAGGGCGGGAACAGCACGATGGGGGTCTCGCGCACCTTTTCGGTGGTCGGCGCGTATTGGATCACTTCCATCATGTGGTTGCGATAGACCACCTCGCCCTCGGCTGTAGCGATGTTGGTGCCGATCTCGAACGCCCCCTCATCCGCCAGCCGCACGACCAGTTCACCATTATTGGCTTCAAGGTCGGCCACAAGGTTTTCCAGCCCTTTGACCAGGCTCGCCCCCTCGGTTTCCAGCGCCTTTTGCAGCGCGTCCGGGTTGGTCGCGAAAAAGTTGGTCGGCGCGAACATGTCCACGATCTGCTGCGCAAAGTACCGCAGCCGCTTCTTCTCGGTGGCGTCGAGGTCTTCGACACTCTCCACCGCATTCCGGATCGCCTCCGAGTTGATCAGGTATTGCTGCTTGATGAAGTTGAAATACGGATGCTCGTCCCACATCGGGTTCTTGAACCGCCGATCTTTGGGGCCGGGGTCGGCGGGCGGCTGCAACTTGCCTTTTGCCAGCGCCTGCTGCGCTTCGACAAAATGCGTGACCGACTTGCCCCAATACTCGATCTGATGTTCGAGGATCTTGGCAGGGTTCTGCATCCATTCCTGCCAGTAGGCCTGCATCGCCTTGCCGTAGAGCATGGCGTCCGGACCGAGCAGCGAAGGGTTGATCTGTTTCTTGCTCGACAAGGCAGAAACAAGCCGCTGAGACAGCTTCTCTATCTTTTGCAAATTGGCCTCAAGTTCCGCGCTCATTTCCGGTGCGGCAACGTCGTTAGTTGTCATGGCCAACAATCCCCCCTATCTATGCTGCCATGCAGAATACAGTCGCCTGCGGTGGGAGGCAAAGCGACGAATTGGCCCGTTTTTTGGGCGAACGCTGAAGGAGACGCCGCTATGCGATACATGATGACATACGATCTCATGGAGACCTTTCGCAATACAAATCAATGGCTTGGCGCGACGGCTCGCACCATGGCGTCCTACCCTGCATGGGCAATGGTGCCCAATCCAGCCATGCAGTGGATGGCCGCTTGGGGTGAAGTCACCGAACGCACGTTCGAGCGCATGATCGTCAAGCCCGACTGGGGGATTCGGACATTCACCTGCGAAGATGGCAAGGATCACCTCGTCGAGATTAAGACTATAGTCGAACGCCCCTTCGGCAACCTGATCCACTTCGATGTTGCAGGCCGCAAAGAGCAGCCCCGCAAGATCCTGTTGGTGGCTCCGATGTCCGGGCACTACGCGACACTCCTCCGCTCCACGGTGAAGTCCCTACTCGTAAATTGCGAAGTTTACGTG
This sequence comes from Alphaproteobacteria bacterium, assembly GCA_030425145.1. GTDB lineage: Bacteria > Pseudomonadota > Alphaproteobacteria > Rhodobacterales > Rhodobacteraceae > Marivita. The sequence continues at coordinate 200,474 of JAUHVK010000003.1, forward strand.
ACGGATTGGAACAATGCGCGCGACATCCCGGTCAGCGCCGGCAAGTTCGATGTCGAGGATTACACCCTCTACCTGATGGAGTTCATGCGCGAGCTTGGCCCCGACACCAACGTCGTCGCCGTTTGCCAGCCGGTGCCGCTGACCCTCGCCGCAACCGCCTATCTGGCAGAGCTGGATCCCGACGCACAGCCGCGCACGCTGACCCTGATCGGCGGCCCGGTCGACCCCGATGCGACACCCACCGACGTGACCGACTTTGGCCGTCGCGTGACGATGGGTCAGCTCGAGGAAACGATGATCCAGCGCGTCGGCTTCAAGTACAAAGGCGTCGGCCGCATGGTCTATCCGGGCCTGTTGCAGCTCGCCTCGTTCATCTCGATGAACGGCGACCGCCACGCCAGCGCGTTCTCGGACCAGATCCAGAACGTCATGCGCGGTGATGCGTCGGATCACGATCCGCACAACCGCTTCTATGACGAATATCTTGCCGTCATGGACATGCCCGCCGAATTCTACCTCTCGACCGTCGACCGCATCTTCAAGAAGCGCGAGATCGCCAAGAACGAATTTGTCGTGGCCGGACACAAGGTTGACATCGGCGCCATCACCAAGGTTGCCGTGAAAACCGTCGAAGGCGCGAACGATGACATCTCCGCGCCCGGTCAGTGCATCGCGGCGCTCGGTCTCTGCACCGGACTGCCCGACGAAATGAAAGCCAGCCACGTCGAACCCGGCGCCGGCCACTATGGCATCTTCGCCGGAAAAAGCTGGCGCAACAACATCCGGCCCTTGGTGCTCGACTTCATCGACAGCAACGCGGGTGGCCCAAAGGCGAAGAAAGCCAAACCGGCCAACACCAACGCCGCCTAAAGCAAAAGGGCTGATCCTCGGATCAGCCCTTTTTCGTTTCACCTGCGAATCCCAGCATGCGCAAAAAGTGATAGGGTTGCGCCAACAGTCGCTCAGACGTTCGGGAAAGCCAGCCAATGTCACAATCGCTTGGACGCCTTGTAGAGCGCCAAATCCAGAAAGCACTCGCCGAAGGCAAGCTTCAGGGGTTGGCGGGTGAAGGAAAACCGCTCCCGGACCGCTCGGGTGAAGCATTAACGGACATGGCAACCGCCGTCGCGGCGCGGATCATGGCCGAAGCCGGGGCGCTCCCCGAGGAATTCAAGATCAAGAAACTTCTCGATGCAGCACGGGAAAACTACCGCAACGCAGAGCATGAGGACGAAAAACGTGTCGCGATGGCCCTGATCGCCGACTTGGAGCAACGCTACAATATCGCTGTCGAAGCGCGTCGGCGTTTCATGTCTTAACAGCCAGAGCGCCCTCTCCCCGCACCGCCGCACCCTGCTCCGAAAGCCAATCCCCCGAACGGTTAGGTCGTCACCGGATCCATGGCTTCATCCGAGCCATCAGGATCTCCGCCATATCCGACCTGATGAGCTTTCCCAGATGGTTGCGCGGAACCTCTTCAACGACGAAGACGAATTTCGCCGATCTCGTGCCAAGGCGCTTCTGGCCATATTCCAGCAACTCCGCTTCGGTCGTCTGGTGACTTGGATGCAGCGTCACGGCGCAGACCGGCACGTCCTGATGGATCTCATGCTTGAAAGGCACCACGGCAGCGTCGGTGACAGATGGATGATCGGCCATGACCCGCTCGATTTCCGCTGGATAGATATTGACCCCATTGAAGATCATCATGTGGTCGGAGCGGCCCAGCAGAATGAGATGCCCCTCCGCATTCAGTTTCCCGACATCGCCCGGATAAAACCAACCGCTCTGTAGCCGCCGCTGCGTCTCCTCTTGTTGACCAATATAGCCACTGAACATGCCCGGTGAACGCATGCGGACATGCCCGGGCAGATTTGTTGGACAGGGTCGGTGTTGGTCATCCACCACCTCAACCGCGGCGTGCGCAATCGCGCGGCCTACGGAGCCTTTGGGGCGCACATCGGCACCCATGTGGATGCGGCATACTGGCCAACACTCGTTTGTATCGTATTCGATAGAGACTTCCGAAGTCACCGCCGCATTCAAACGGGACACAAGACTTTCGGTTACCACGGAAGACGACAGGGACAAGTCCTTCATCTTCTCCAAACGCCGCCCGTGCTTTCGCGCCAGCCGATAAAGCTGTTCGGCATGCAAAACGGTCGCATCCGTTGTCCGAACCTCAAAGCGTTCAAGAAAAAGAAACGGGTCTTCCACCGTTCGGTCATACAGAACCACAGTGGCACCAACATAGAACCGGATCAGACAGTAGGTTACAGGCCCTCCATACTGCAAATTAATCAGCGGCCCATACCTGTCATCAGACGTAACCTCTACGCTGTTTGTGAAGGTCTGAAGCATTCGCATCAGCGCGCCGTATTCATAGGCAATCAGCTTTGGCTTCCCGGTTGACCCCGACCCCAAAAGTACGTGCTCGATCCGGTTCTGGGTGTTTGCAGTCAGGTCCAATGAGCCACCGAAAGAACGCATTGAAGGATCGAGGCGTGCGTCGACAACCTTAATTCCAGGCCAGACAAACCCACGATCCGACACAGCGACTTTGATCGCGCACTCGGTGATCAAACTCTCGATGTCATGAACCGGTTGCCGAACGGGAATGCACACGACCCCGACCCGAAGGCGATTCAACGCAAGCCAATGGATCAGCAGCGACAGTTGATCCTGAACCGCAAGCGCACAAATCGCGTGATCTGTGACGCCCTTCTCATGAAGATGAAGCGCGCAGCAATCAATCAAATGCGCAAGTTGGGCATAGGTTAGAGACCGATGCAGCGTCTCAACCGCCACCTTGTCTGGCATGTCCCGCGCCTGATCGTAAATCACTCTCGACGCTTCTGTACAATCATCCAAGGCAGACATTGCACATACCCTCCCAACAGCGGCGATCAGACTAACGCCAATCGAAACCTCAACCGATCTTGCCACAAACTTTCGAGACGGTATTCAACCAGCCATGCTGCTCCAAGGCATTTCCAACAAAGACGCCCCCGATTTAGCCCTCCGCTGCCCAGATCATATCGATCAGGCGCTGCGTGCCTTGGCTGAACTCCAGCGGACAGGGATAGTCCGCCTCCCCCCGCACCGCCGCGCCAAAGGCATCGACCTGCCGCACATACTGGTTCACTCCCGGATACCGGCAAACCTCGACCGGCCCCGACTTGCGCATCAGCCGTACCTCGGCATCGCCATAGCCCAGCGGATTGAACGGCACCGGCACCTCGATCACCCCATCCGTCCCTTGGAACGTCACTGACTGGTAGCGCAGCATCCGCATCGAGGTGAGCGAGGTCAGCGTGAACCCGTCAAACTGCACCATCGCCTCGGCCCGCACTTCGACACCGTTCTCGCGGCGAATGTCCGCGAACAGCACCTCTTCCGGCTCCTGCCCCGTCACGAACCGCGCACAGCCAAGCGTATAGACGCCAATATCCGGCAGACTGCCCCCGCCGGTCGCCAGCGCATTGCGAATGTTTCCCGGATCGCCGGAATTGTCATAGGTGAACGTCGCATTGACCCGCCGTAGATCACCAATGGCCCCGGTCTGCACCCACTCGCGCACCTGATTCCATTGCGGGTGATGCACGATCATGTAGGCCTCGGCCGCCACCAAACCGGTCTGGTCCCGCAATGCGATCAAACCGTCAATCTCATCGGCCTGCATGGCAATCGGCTTTTCGGTCAACACATGCTTGCCCGCCTCAAGCGCTTTGCGCGTCCATTCGACGTGCAAAGAATTGGGTAGAGGGACATAAACCGCATCCACATCGGGATCGGCCAAAACCGCGTCATAGCTGTCCACCACCCGCAAATCGCCGTCCATCGCCTGAAACGGCGCGGCCTTCGCCGGATCGGATGTGGCCAGCATCGCCAGCTTCGACCGGGTCGCGGCATGAATGGCCGGAGCCATCTGTTCGCGCGCGAATTTGGCCGCTCCAAGAATACCCCATCGCAATTCTGACATGCTGAACCTCCTGTGTCTTGCAGTTGGCCTAACACGAAAAAACGCCGGGCACAGGCCCGGCGTTCGTAAAGGTCAAATTCCTGAACTCGTCAGTTCGCGGTCAACAAACCCTGATCGCGGGCCAGTTCACGCATCCGCTTCTGCAACTTCTCGAACGCCCTAACCTCGATCTGCCGGATCCGCTCACGGCTGACATCATACTGGCCCGACAGTTCTTCCAGCGTCACCGCTTTCTCGGCCAGTCGCCGTTGGGTGAGGATGTCCTTCTCACGATCGTTCAGCACGTCCATCGCCTGCATCAGCATCGCCCGACGCGTCTCAAGCTCGTCACGTTCTTCGTAGTCACCAGCCTGATCCGCGCTTTCGTCCTCAAGCCAGTCCTGCCACTGCATGGAGCCTTCGCCCTCGGACCCGACGGTCGCGTTCAGCGACGCATCCCCGCCCGACAGACGCCGGTTCATCGAGATCACCTCGTCCTCGGTCACGCCCAGATCAGTTGCGATCTTCTCGACATGCTCGGGCCGCAGATCACCGTCCTCCAGCGCGCCAATACGCGACTTTGCCTTGCGCAGATTGAAGAACAACTTTTTCTGTGCCGAGGTCGTGCCAAGCTTCACCAGCGACCAGGACCGCAGGATGTATTCCTGGATCGAGGCCCGAATCCACCACATCGCATAGGTCGCCAGACGGAAACCCTTTTCCGGGTCGAAGCGCTTGACCGCCTGCATGAGACCCACATTCGCTTCCGAAATCACTTCGGCCTGCGGCAGGCCATATCCGCGATAGCCCATGGCGATCTTCGCCGCGAGGCGCAGGTGGCTTGTAACCATCTTGTGCGCAGCTTCAGTGTCTTCCTGCTCAACCCAGCGCTTGGCGAGCATGTACTCTTCTTCTGGTTCCAGAAGCGGAAACTTCCGGATTTCCTGAAGATAGCGACTCAGTCCAGCTTCCGGTGATGGGGCCGGGAGATTCGCATAATTGGCCATACCCTTGTCCCTCCAATGTTTACGGGCTTAACATCCAATTTGGGAACCAGCCCGCGAATTTCAAGTATCTGCGTTTCGTTAAATGCAATTTAACGCACACCAACGCAGTTGTAAGCGCCATGTCAGTGCACTCACGCACATGGGACGATTGTTTCAGCCACGCAAACTTGTGATCAGTTCATCCATGTCTTGGGGTAACGCGGCCTCAAACCGGATGGTTTCGCCGGTCACGGGATGGTCAAACCCCAACACCGCCGCATGAAGCGCCTGGCGATCGAACGCAGCCAACTGCGCCATGGCCGCATCGGGCAGCGCGCCCTTCGCGACCTTCCGCCGCCCGCCATAAACCGGATCACCGATCAACCCATGCCCGGCATGCGCCATATGTACCCGGATCTGATGTGTGCGCCCGGTCTCCAGACGGCACTCCACCAAAGACACCTGCGGCGGCGTGCCAAACACCTCCAGCACCCGCGCCCGTGTGATTGCGTGTTTGCCATGCCCAAAGAACACCGCTTGTTTCTGCCGGTCGGTTTTGTGCCGCGCGAGGTCACTTGTTACCTTGATCACAGCCCCCGGTTCGATCGATACGCCCCGCACCCCACGCAGCCGCGGATCGGCCGGATCGGGATGCCCATGCACCAGCGCCAGATAAAGCCGCTCAACGCTGTGCGCGGCAAACTGCTCCGCCAGCCCATGATGAGCCCGGTCGGACTTTGCAATCACCAAGAGCCCGCTGGTGTCCTTGTCGATCCGGTGCACGATGCCCGGACGCCCGACGCCACCGACACCCGACAGCTTGCCACCGAAATGATGCAAGAGCGCATTCACCAGCGTGCCGGACGGCGTACCCGGTGCGGGATGCACCACCATACCGGCAGGCTTCATCACCACGATCAGGTCATCATCCTCATACCGCACATCAAGCGGCAACCGCTCCGCCTCGATATGGGTCTCGGCCACTTCAGGCACCGAAATCTCGATCACGTCCCCTTCAGCGACATTGCCTTTGGGATTGGTCAACACCTCCCCTGCGCGGCAGACTGCTCCTTCCTCGATCAACTTGGCCAACCGAGTCCGCGACAGTGCCGCATCCTCTGGCACGTCCCGCGCCAAGGCTTTATCTAGGCGGGACGGCGGTTCGGCCCCGATGGTCACGCGCAAAATGGAGTCAGACATGGACACAGCCCCCGAGCATCAGGCCCCGGAACCAGCCAACCTGCGATTCCTGCGGCGACTGGTGACGGTCCTGACCGTTTCAATGATCGCGGGGGTCATACTCATCACAGCGCTGATTGTCATCCGCTACAATCAAACGGCCACCCCCCTGCCCGATGTCATCACCCTGCCCGACGGCACCACTGCCACCGCCTTCACCCAGGCGCGCAACTGGTACGCCGTCGTGACCGAGGACGATCAAATCCTCATCTTCGCCCGCGACAGCGGACGGCTGCTGCAGACAATTGAGATCGACGCCGACTGAGTCAGCCAGATCGGCGAGCAAAGCTGCGTCCGAATCAAAATTGTTGATCGGACACCGATCATCGGCGCAGACTGGCACATGGGCGTATATCGCCATGTGGGGATTCAGATATGGCCAAAAAGGAAGGCGCGACACGACTCGCGGACACGCTCGCGTTCATGAAAGAGAACGGTGCGAAACGCCTGGCAACGAAAATCGACACGGCACTGAACACGGACCAGCGCAAAACCGATGCCGGTGACGCGATCAAGATGGATTACTGGATCAAGACCGACAGCGACCGCGCGCGTCAGGCGATCATGCTCTGTCGCTATGTCTTTGTCGAAAAAAAGTTCCTCGGCGAGATCACGCAATGGGGCCAGGCTGCGATGGACAGTAAGCAGGCCATGCAAACCCATTGGCGCCATAAGAGCAAAACCAACATCATGGAAGGCGTACAAGCTTACGATCAGCTCAATCACCCAACATGTATGGCTGCCGCACTTGAAAGCTTGGGCAGAAACCCGTCGCAAACCGATTTCCAGTATTACAAACTGGTGCGCCGACAGAGCAGCATCGGCACCAAAGCCGCGATTTGTTACCAGACCGTCACGCTGGCAATGTTCATGGCCGGGCATGTCTCGGTCCCGTGGCTCGCGTCGTGGTACTCTGCATCCAACGCGGCGAACTGCTTTGATCTGATGGGCAATGGCACGGAAGTGGCCAACATAGACGCGGTCAAGAACCTGCGCGGCACCATCATCAGCTTCCGCAACAGAACCAAGATGGGCGCTCAATACGTCAATCATTGGGCTGTCATCATCGGCAATGGCCGCGCGATCGGCAGCAACACCGATGGGTTCGACCCGGCAGGATCCACAACGGCCGACACCCGCAAATTCATATGGGGTGACCGGAATTTTCAGGAATTTGATCTGGCCGAGTGCTACGCGGCTTGCTCCGAGAACACCAAATACCGTGACGCCGGTGGCGTCCGCATCGCGACTCACGATCCCGCGGCCATGACTCTCTGGTAATGCCTTGGCCCTTTTGGGCTGTTTCTAAATGAAGGATGGTACCGACACCCCGGCTCGAACGGGGGACCTCTTGATCCACAATCAAGCGCTCTAACCTACTGAGCTATGTCGGCACTGAGGGGCGAAATAACGGTCCGGTCCGGCCTTTGCAAGACCCATCTGGCGTCAAAAGTCTACTTCCCAGGATTGCTCGACCAGATCGACGCCAAAGCTGTGCACAGGCTTGGATCGCACACAGGTCCACCCCGCCGCGGCATAGAGCGCACAGGCGGCGCGGTGGCTTTCATGCGTCCAAAGCTGCATCCGTTTGTAACCCGCGTCGCGGGCGAATCCCATGCAGGTCTCAAGAAGCCGCCTGCCCAGCCCGGCGCCCCGCGCATCGGCTGACAGGATAAAAAGGCGCAGTTTGGCCGTTTGGTCGTCCACCCTGACGCAAAAAATGCTGCCCAGCCGCGCGCCATTCCGCTCCGCGACCCAACCCATTTCGCAGGCGGGGTCATGATCCGCTTCGAAGTCGCGAAGAATGGTGGCGACAAGCGGCGCAAAGCTGTCGTCGAACCCCTCGGCCTCCGCATAGTGGCGCCCATGCAGATCGACCAACCAATCGAAATCGCCGGGTTCGTAGGCACGCAGGATCACATCATCAGACATGCCCGCACTCTGCATCGGCACCACCTTGCAAAACAAGCCCCTCAGCGCTATGGCGACGCACCTGACCTGCAACCCGCCGGAGACCTGTCATGGGTATCAACACCGAACGCGATATCGAAGCCAACCTCCAGATCGGTCCGACCGACGTTGGGATGGTGCGCCTGTTCGTTTTGGCCGACGGGATCGAGATCCCGATGGATTTTTCGCCCGAAGAGGCCGAGGAAATCGCCGAGGAAATCCGCCTCGCCGCCACCGCCGCCCGCAAGGTCAAACCCAAGTCCAAGCGCTAATAACCGCTCCGTCCCTGCTCACATCCCGGCCAGTTTAGACCCCGGCGCAGCCGCAACTGGCTGAACCGCACTTATCTTCACGCCCCGCGACTCACGCCCAGGCGCTCAACACCGCTTCCGGGTCGCGCAGCGCGTGCAGACGGCGGGCCGCATGGATGGCGAATTTGCGGATCAGCGTGTTGCGCCGCGCGCCCGCCAGTTTGTCCTCCGGTGCCATCCGCACGATCTCAGCATCATAGCCATCGGCGATGATGACCCCGGTTTCCACCGGCAGCAGTTCTGACGGGAACTCCAGATCGACCGCCCAGAAATAGCGGTCACACCAATCAAGATACCCTTCCCATTTGTGATCCGACTGATAATCCGCGCGCGAGGATTTGCATTCGACGATCCAGATCTCACCTTTCGGCCCCAACGCCATCACATCGACCCTGAGGCCGCGATCCGGCATGAATTCCTCGATCACGGAAAACCCGTGGCTGGCTAGGTGACGGCACACCCCCCGCGCCAGGATTTGTCCGGGCTGCAAATCGGCCGCAATGCCGAGACGTTGATCAGGTAAGACGGTCATACCCAACACACATGAACAAAGTGTGAACAAAAATCAAGTGAGCTGCGCGATTGACTCTAAATACCCTCTTGTCAGCACCCCGCTTCGCGCCTACCTGAGCGTTAGGCGGGTTTCTACGCTTCTCGTGTTAGGTTGCATTCCGGTGGCCTTAAGCAATTCCGAGGGAGTTGGCTCTGTCCGGGCCCTGGTCCGGTTACCCGACGCCCACCTGTATATACAGGTCCTCGGGAATGAGAGAACCCCACGGTTGCCGTGGTTCCCGCCGCTTACTTTCCGAAAATCTGGCGGTTTTGCCGGCTTGTTCCGGTCCGTTCCACCGGGATCGGAACGGTGCGGATCATCATGCCCCGGTGGTCATCATCGTCATCGTCGTCTTCGTCATAGCGCATCGACATGATCGAAATGCCGAACTGAACGCCCGCAAAGACGATTCCGTTGAAAAGCCACAGCAGAAAAATTGCGAGGAAGCCGACATCGGTGTGCGTCACCAGATGCCAGAGATTTGCGACATTGAAGTAGAGCAGAAGAGAGACAAACGCCGCAGAGAGCGCAAAACCGATGACGCTGTGGCGAATGTAGTGCTTAATCAGGTCCGGCATGGGGCGCCTCTCTTTCCATACCCAAAAGGTAGATGTCGCCGGCGGGATTTCAAAGGGCCAGTTGGCGGAATCCGCGCGGCATTCCGCTCATTTTGCATCGAAAGACGGTGGTTCATCGTCCTGCGCCAACTCGTCCTCCAGCATGTCCCGGATGTCCGACTCGTCGACCGACGGCTTCTGGCGAGGCACCCAATCCGGATCGCCCTTGGTCAGAAGCCCAAGAAAATAAAGAAAATCTTCAAAGATTTCCCGCAGGAATTCGCGTAAAGATTGCAACGTGCACGGCCTGTGTCATTCTCTTCCTTGCGAAGAAACGACCGAAGACCGTTAATTGTTTATGTATTCCCGCCGAAAATGCCGCAGTGGCGTCAAAACGCCTCGGGTCGGGCCTCGCGCGCCATGTGATCCAGAACCGCATTCACGAATTGCGGCTCTTTGCCTTCGGGGAAAAACGCTCGTGCAACATCCACATATTCGTTGATGATGACTTTCGGCGGTGTCTCCGTCGCCACAAGCTCGGCCCCGGCCGCCCGGAACAGCGCCCGCAAAGTCGGGTCGATCCGCGCGATGGGCCATTTTGCCACCAGCCCCCGGTCCGTCATCTGGTCGATCTTGGCCTGCCAGTTCACCGCTTCTTCGGTGATCCGGCGAAACAGGCCTACATCGCCCTCGACCAGTTCCTCACCGTCTTCCTGCGCCAAACCGAACCGATGATCGAGGAATTCCACCGCGACCTTGTCCACCGACTGGCCGGACTGTTCCATCTGGAACAGTGCCTGCACCGCGTAAAGCCGCGAAGCAGACCGTTTCTGACGTTTCTCATCCACCTTTTTCGGCGGCTTGGCAGCAGAGCTCATGCGATGTTCGGGTCCTTGGTGTCACCAGCGATCTGGTACTCATCCTTGGCGGGGACAAACCCCACCCCCTTGCGGGAAGCCCCCCATTTACGGCTGAGCGCGATCAGGTGCAAGGCGGCAGCGGCAGCCCCGCCCCCTTTGTTTTGCCCGTCCGCCTGCGCGCGCACTTCGGCCTGCTCCATATTCTCGACCGTCAGGATGCCATTGCCGATGCAAATCCCCTGCAGGCCCATCAGGGTCAACCCGCGCGAGCTGTCGTTGCAAACCGTGTCATAATGTGTGGTCTCGCCCCGGATGATACATCCAAGCGCCACGTATCCATCGAAATTCGACATGCGTTCTGCAATGCCGATGGCCGTCGGAACCTCCAACGCGCCCGGAACCTCGACCAATTCATGTGTGCCGCCACATGCCTCGATCTCAGCCTGCGCACCCGCGATCAACTGATCCGCGATATCCTTGTAGTAAGGCGCAACCACGATCAAAAGCTTAACAGGCTTGTCGAATGTCGGCCGTGCCAGAGTGTAATGCTCAACAGATGCTGCCATCAGCCCAACTCCGAAATCTTGCGTGTTCCAACGATTTCAAGGCCGTAGGCATCCAGACCCACCACTTTCGGTGTCGGCGAATTCGTCAGAAGTGTCAGCTTCGACAGACCCAGCGACGACAGGATCTGCGCGCCCAAACCGTATTGCCGCAGCGTTTTAGGCGACACCCCGTCGCCGACATCCAGCTTCATCGACGTGTCACGCAAAAGCACAACCACGCCCCGGCCTTCGGTGGCAACTGCCTGCATCGCGTGCTGGAATTCATCTGCCCGCCCCTTCGGACCGGTGCCCACAACGTCCAGCATCGGGTCCAGCGCGTGCATCCGCACCAGCACCGGATCATCGCCCGACAGATCGCCCATGGTCAGTACGATATGCTCGTCGCCATGGGTCTCGTCGGTATAGATCCGCATCTGCCAATCGCCGCCGAATTCCGACGTGATCGTCTCTTCCTTGCGCACCCGCACAAGGTTGTCGTTACGGCGGCGATAGGCGATCAGGTCGCTGATCGTCCCGATCTTGAGTCCGTGCCGCTGTGCAAAAGCCACCAGTTCCGGCAGTCGCGCCATGGAACCGTCTTCGTTCATGATCTCGCAGATCACACCTGCCGAGTTCAGTCCCGCAAGGCGCGACACGTCTACCGCCGCTTCGGTATGTCCCGCGCGCACCAACACACCGCCATCCTTGGCCCGCAGCGGGAACACATGCCCCGGCGTCGCGATATCCTGCGCGCCTTTGGTGCCGTCGATGGCCACAGCCACCGTCCGCGCCCGGTCCGCCGCCGAGATACCCGTCGTCACCCCTTCGCGCGCCTCGATCGATACGGTGAACGCTGTTTCATGGCGCGACGAGTTGTTCGTCGACATCAACTGAAGCCCCAGCTCTTCGATCCGTTTCGACGTCATCGCGAGGCAGATCAGCCCCCGCCCATGGGTGGCCATGAAGTTGATCACGTCCGGCGTCGCCCATTGTGCGGGAATCACCAGATCGCCTTCGTTCTCGCGATCCTCATGATCGACAAGAATGAACATCTTGCCGTTGCGCGCATCCTCGATGATCTCTTCCACCGAAGAGATCGCGTCTTTCCAGTTCTCTTCGACCGGACCGGGGGTTTCATATGTCGTCACGCGGACCTCCGTCATTGCCCCTGAGCCATTAGAACACAGCGCTCCGATTGACCAGTGCAACGTCCCGTACGGATGAACCGTACGGTGCAAAGAGCTACCTGTACGGTTGGCCGCCGACTGCGCTCAAATCGACGTGATTGCGGTCGAATCCGATGTTTTGTGCATCTGAACCGTACAAAACGAGGGGTCCAACCGTACGGATCAGTCGAAAATGTCCTCGATCACGTCAAACGCCTCTTCGAAAAACCGCCGCGCCAGCGTTTTGCGTTTTTTCGGTTTTTTCTTCTTCGACCAGCTCTTGTCGCGATCCCAGGCCGGAAACGGCGCAGGCGCAGTCTTGGGTTGGTCGGCGTGCCGATGACGGTGTCCAGATGCCTGCTCCGCCGGTTTGACGTGCAGCATCTTCATCTCATGCAGAGGCGCGCCACAGGCTGAACAACTCAGCTCGTGCCGGGTTTTCCCTTTTAGAACAAGGGCCGCACGGGTGCCGCAGTAACAACAGGTGGCGATTTTCGTTCCATGAGGCATGGGCTCTCCTTTGTCGGAGATATTGGCACGCGCGCCCCCGACCGCAAGGTCAAACCCGTGCAGCGTAGAGCGCCACCGCCGCCGCGTTCGACACGTTGAGCGAACCGAACTCTTGCGCAAACGGAATTTTCACCAGCGCGTCACAGGTCTCTTTCGTCTTCGGTCGCAACCCCGGCCCCTCGGCCCCAAGCACCAAGGCAATTGGCCTGTCCCGCACCGGAGCAAGCGCCTCATCAATGGTCTGATCGGCTTCGCCATCCAGACCAAAAATCACGTAACCCATTGATCTCAAACGCTCCATCGCGTCCGCAAGATTACGCTCCCGCAGGTAAGGCTGCCGCTCCAACGCGCCTGAGGCCGTCTTGGCCAAAGCCCCCGTTTCCGGTGCGGAATGATGCAACGTCCCCACAACCGCCGACGCACCGAACACTTCCGCCGAACGAAGAATCGCCCCAACGTTATGCGGATCGGTCACGCGGTCGAGCATCACGATGCGCGGCGGCCCGTCACCGGCTCCCAGTGCCACATCCTCCAACCGACCCCAGTTCAGAGGCTTCACTTCCAACGCCGCGCCCTGGTGCACGGATTGCGGATCAATTGGCGCGGAGAAATTGCGTGGATCGCTGATTTCCGCTTCGATTCCAGCGGCTTCGATGGCATCGGCCAGCTTGTCCGCCGCGTTGCGTGTCACCACCAGCCGTAGGCGCTCGCGCTTGGGATTTACCAAGGCATCGCGCACCGCATGTAAACCAAAGAGCCATACAGTCTCGGCCGCGGCCGCCTTTTTGGACTGTTCCTTGGCCACCACCCATTTCGGTTTCTTGGCCATATCAGCCCCCTTGTTCAGTCGGAAAAATTCGCATTCCGCTTGATGGGATTTTCCTGTTGACGCCGCAAGGGGGCAATTGTAATCACCCGCTCACGCCAAGGGCAGGGCCTTTGGTTAAGTGGGCGACAGGCCGCAAGGTGTGGCAGGGGACTGTAACTCCCTCGCGGAGACGCACGCCTGGTTCGATTCCAGGGTCGCCCACCACTTTCCCTCCGAAAAGCAAACTGAATGTGATGCATCAAGACCGATGCGCAAGAGTTTGACTTTCATGGGGTTTACAGCCCTAATCAGCGCATGACTCAGATCGACACGCTTCGCACCCAAGCCCGCCTTCTGTTCGACGCGGCGGTCAAGGCCGCTGACCCAGCACATGCCGTGCGCCGTGGCTTGACCGACGTGCCGGTGCCGGCGCCAAAGCCCGGCGGGCGCACCTTCCTCATCGCCATCGGCAAAGCCGCTCCCGCGATGCTGGGCGAAGCGATGACGGCGTTTCCCGATGCGCACGCGGCGCTTGCCGTCACTCATCACGAAAACGACGCAACGCTTGAGGGCGCGGAGCTCCTGCGCGCCGGACACCCCGTCCCTGACGAGGCCGGCGCCCGCGCAGCGCAGCGCGTGATGGATCTTCTGTCCAACGCCACTGCCGACGACCGCGTGATCGCCCTGATCTCGGGCGGTGGGTCCGCACTGTTGCCCGCACCGCCCCCCGGCGTCAGCCTGACCGACAAGGCGCGGCTCAACGATCTGCTGCTGTCAGCCGGGCTCGACATCGTGAAAATGAACCTTGTGCGCCAACAGGTTAGCCTGCTCAAGGGCGGCGGATTCGTGCGTCAGGCGTCCCCGGCGCCGGTATATGCCTATCTGCTCTCGGACGTGATCGGAGATGATCTGCGCGCCATTGCCTCCGGCCCCACGGTCAGCCCCATCGGCACCGCAAAAGAGGCCATCGAAACGCTGCAAAGCGCTGGGATCTGGGAAGCCACTCCTACATCGATTCGCACCCATCTGGAGCAGGCCCAGCACGACACGCCGCCCCCACTGCCAGACGTCACCAATACCCTTGTCGGATCGAACCGCCTTTCGCTGGAGGCGATGCGGGACGCAGCCCAAGAGATCGGTCTCAACACCCGCATTGTCAGCGATGCGCTGACCGGCGATGTCAGTGATGCGGCGAAAGAGGTTCTGGCCGAACTCATCGCCCGCCCCGAACCAACGGCGCTGCTTTTTGGCGGCGAAACCACGGTCAAGCTGACAGGCACCGGGCGCGGGGGGCGCAATCAGGAACTTGCCCTGCGTGTTGCCACACAAGCCCCTGAAATTGCGGCGAAATGGGTGTTCCTATCGGGTGGCACCGATGGCCGCGACGGCCCAACCGACGCGGCAGGAGGGTTGGTCGATTCAGGCACCCTGCCCCGGATCAAGGCCGCCGGTCAGGACGTGACGGTCCTGCTGGCAAATAACGACAGCTACGCAGCCCTTGCCGCCGCAGGCGACCTACTGATGACCCGCGCCACCGGCACCAATGTGGCAGATGTTCAGGTCTTGCTGATCGCGCCCTGACGTCCTTCAAAGCGCCGCAGGGTCACACCCGCATCCGCCAGCGCGCCCCGAACCGTCCGCGCGATCTGTACGGCGGTGTCACCATCCCCGTGCAGGCAGATCGTATCGACCGCCGCTGGAATGTGCTTTCCGCTTTCGGTGATGATTGCGCCCGCCTTGACCATTTCGACCATCCGCTGCCCCGCGACCTCGGCATCGTGAATCACCGCGCTCGGAAGGCTGCGATCCACCAGCGTCGCATCGTCGTTATAGGCCCGATCCGCGAAAATCTCGCCCGCCCAACGGCAACCCAACGCCTCGACCGCGTACTGCTGCTGTGTCGCGGCCAACACCATGATGATGATATCCGGGTCGACCGACAGCGCCCCTTCATAGCACGCCTTGGCCATCTCTGCGTTTTCTGAGGTCATGTTCGACAGCGCCCCGTGCAGCTTGAGATGCCGCACCTCGCCACCCACTGAACGCGCCATCGCCTGCGCCGCACCCAATTGATATCGCACGAGATTTCGCAAGGAATCATGGCTCAGATGCATCCGTCGCCGACCAAACCCCTGCAAGTCTGGAAAACCGGGATGAGCACCGATGCCCACCCCATTTTTCACCGCCAAAGACATGGTCTGGGACATCACATCCCAATCACCCGCATGAAATCCGCAGGCCACATTGGCCGAGGTGATGACCTCAAGAAGCGCCGCATCTGATCCCATCGGCCACGGGCCAAAGCTTTCCCCCATATCCGCGTTCAGATCGACATGCATGGCTCACTCCTTTTCGTCATGGGTGTCACCCACCGTGACCCCACTGATCAATTGATAGCTCAGCAGATCGCGAATCTGCGAGGGATCGCGCACCAGAGGCGTGCAGAGTTTCGGCAAGGCCCGCAGATGATCGCGCCGCTTGCGTTCCGCCTCCAGCGCTTCGTCGCGCGATACAAAGCGGAACCGCAACGCACCACCCGCAGGCGTCTGAACCGCACGCGGCAGATCGGCGGGAATCACCGTTCCGATCCTCGGATAGCCGCCGGTCGTCTGGCTTTCCCACAAAAGCAGGTAGGGTGTGCCGTCGCCCGTGATCTGGATATCCCCGGGCAGAATCGATTCCGACAGGATGTTCAGCCCGCCGCTGGCGGCAAAACCATCCCCATCGGAATTGAGTCGCATCCCCATCCGATTCGCCCGCGCATCGCGGGTGAACGCCGTCTCGGTAAACCGCGCCCGCGTCTCGACCTCAAAAAACGCGGTCTGAAAGCTCTCTACAACGCGCAACGCACCTCCATCGAACCGCGTGTCGTGTGGTAGGCAAAGCCCAACTGCGCTGCCCGTGTCCTGCCCCACTGGCAAATTCTGACCAGCCTGAACCGCCGAACCGATCCCCGCCGCAAGATGCGCCGAACGTGAGCCAAGCCGCTGCGGCAGATCAAACCCGCCACCCACGTGCAGGTAACCATAGCTGCCCGCCACAGCGCCCCCAATCTCGACCCGTGCGCCCGCCGGCACTGCATGTGATGCGTTCCAGACCAGTGGTGAACCGTCCAGAACCGCGCGCATCGGTGCGCCGGTCAGGGCAATGCGCATAGGTGCTGTCGCTTCGAACACACCACCCGACCCCGGCAATTCCAAGGCCGCGCAGTCGGTCGATTGCCCCAGCAATGCCGCCCCTTCTGCCAAAGCCAGTGGATCAGCGGCACCGCCCCGTGACACGCCATAGGCGCGATAGCCCGCGCGCCCATTATCCTGCACGCTCGCCCCCGGCGCGATGCGATGCACGATCAGCGCCGCCGTCATCGGATCGCCTCGATCACTGCGCCACCATCCGGATCATCCGCATGGCGCGCCAACACGTCGGCGCTTGCTTCGACAAATTGCACTTCGTCGCCGGGACGCAGGAAAAACGGCATGTCACTGTCGGGGCGGAAAAGCTTGAGCGCGGTTTGCCCAACATGCCGCCAGCCTGTCGGGCTTGAGACAGAGAAGAGAACGAACTGCCGGATCGCCACCACCAGCGCCCCTTCCGGCACTGCCTTGGTCAGCGCAGTTTGCCGCGGGATGTCCCAGTGTTCCGGCAGCAGGCCCAGATAGGGCTGGCCCGGCGCAAAGCCGATGGTCTGCACGCGCACGCGCGCGTCGGACAGTTGCGCTATCGCCTCCGCAACCGAAACTCCGGCCGCCTGTGCCGCCTCTTCCAATTGCGGCGCAAGTTCGGTGCCGTAGACCGTCGGAACCCGGATGAACCGCCTTCCCTCGGGCATCGGGGCCGCGAACCAGTCTCTTTCGCCCAGAAGCGCGGTCAATCGCGCTGTCAGCGCGTCCAATTCCAGATGCAGCGGATCGAATTGCACAAAGACCGAAACAAGGGAGGGCGCGCAGTCTTCGACCCCGTCAATCCCGGCTTTCGCCACCGCCACAGAGAACGCCAAAGCCGCGCGGTTGGCCGGTTCAGACAGAGACTCACCGAAACTGACCAACACCCCATCCAGCCCTGCAGGCCGGATTACAGGTTCAAACGGACGAGTGGGAACATCAGACATGACCAAGCCGTATCACGACGACCGGTCGAGACAAGCCGCTAGTGCAGTTTGTCCGGCGACGCAGCAGCCTGTTCTGCTGCCTCAATCGCTGCTTCGATGTCTTCAGGATCTTCCGAAGGCACCGCGTAATTGCCGTTCAGCCAGCGCGCCAAATCCACATCAGCGCAGCGCTTGGAGCAGAACGGACGGACCTCTTGGTTGGTTTCCTTGCCGCAGATGGGGCAGCTCATGTCAGCACCTCGCTCAAGGACAGTCGGTCACGCTTGCGTTGTAGCTCGATGTGCCCCAGCGGAGTCCACCCCACGAACACGGTTTCCACGCTGTCGCGCTTGAGTGCGCTGCGCAGGGCGCTTTCGATCTGCCGGCGGTCTTTCTTGGCTGTCGGCGCCGGGTCGATCACGATCTGCCCGCCAAGGCCACGCAGCCGCAACTGGCGCGGCAAGTCTTTGACCGCCGCCAGATTGGCCTTGAGCCCCGCCGCCGGGCTGGTGTCACCACCAGTGTTCACGTCGACTGCCACCAACGCGCGTGTCGGCTCGATCGCCATCGACGCATGTCCGCCCAGAGGCACATCGCGGGTCTGCAACCTGTCGAGCACGTCCAGAATACCGTGCCGCTCAAAGCTCCCGTCGGCACTGTCAATCTCGGCTTTGTCCGTCCATTCGCGCCATGCCAGCAGATGCGGCTCGTCGCCTTCGACCAGCGTTTCCGCATCACCCTGCGTATCGGCCATTACCTTAGAAGCCAGATCGGCCATCGCAGCGATGTCGTCTGCAATCTCGTCCGCATCAGCCCCTTCGCAGGAGGACCGCAGGATAAGGCCGAACCCGTCGCCCGCATCCATGATCTCATGGGCAACCGCCAAAAGCTCCTCGCGCGCATCCTCGTCCTTGATCCGGCGGGACACGTTGATCCCCGGTGCCTCCGGCGTGACGATGGCATAGCGGCTTTTGAACAGCACCTTGTTTGTAACGGGGATCGCCTTGCCCGGCTCGGCATAGCCGGTGACCTGCACCAGAAGCGTCTGACCGGGGGCCAACCCCTTGACCTGCCGAACGAAAGCCGACCCGTCAGGTGTGCGCAGGAACATTCCGCCCTGACCCTTCATCGGGCGTTCGACGATGGCGCGGTAAATCGTACCCGGCGCAGGCTGGTCGGTCTCGAAGAACAGGTCCTCGACCTGCCCATCCACCATCAGCGCCGCAGCCTCGCGATCACCGACATGATCCAGTGCAATCAACCGACCCTTCATTCCGACACCCCGTAAAGCGGATAACCCGCTGCAACCAGCAGGTTTGCAGTCTCGGCCAAAGGCAGGCCGACCACCGCACTGAAACTGCCGCTGATCCACGGCACAAACGCACCCGCAGGCCCTTGGATGGCATAGCCACCCGCCTTGCCGCGCCAGTCTTCGCTGGCCAGATAGGCGTTCACCTCAGCATCGCTCAGGCGCTTCATCTTGACCTGCGTGACGACATCGCGTTCCCACAAGAGGTCGCCCCGGCGCACGGCCACGGCCGTCACAACCCGGTGCCGACGCCCCGAAAGCGCAAACAGGAATTCCGCCGCCTCGGCCGCATCCGCAGGCTTGCCCAGAATGCGCCGTCCAAGCGCGACCGTTGTATCGGCGGACAACACAATCTCATCGTCGCTAGCGGGAATCGCCAATGCCTTTTCGCGCGCCAGTCGTACGCAGTACGGGCGCGGCAATTCTCCGGGACGTGGGTCTTCGTTGATATCGGGCGGGCGGATGTCATCCGCCTCCACCCCGATCTGAGCCAAAAGCTCCCGCCGCCGGGGGCTGCCGGAGCCGAGGATCAGCTTCATGAAACGCTTACTTGAAGCGGTAGTTGATCCGACCTTTGGTCAGATCGTAGGGCGTCATTTCGACTTGCACCTTGTCGCCAGCCAGAACACGGATGCGGTTCTTGCGCATCTTGCCTGCCGTGTGCGCGATGATCTCATGGCCGTTTTCAAGCTCGACCCGAAACGTCGCGTTAGGCAGGAGTTCCTTCACGACACCGGGAAATTCGAGCGTATCTTCCTTGGCCATGGTCTCTCCTTCATAGACTGCCCCGCTGAGTATGCGAGGCGCGCTACTAAATGGGGCCAAACGCCCAATTTATCAAGGGCTATTCAGCCGAGTTTCCGCGTTGCGGCAATCACGTCGCGTCCCGACTGATCATCCCAGTGCTGCCGGTTGAGCACCACACCGTCCGCGCGCACATGCGCAATCCGGTCCAAATCGACCTCGGCGTAGGTCCAGCCGCGCTGGTTCAACTGCCCTTCAGCGATCACGCCGGTGGCTGGAAACCCGGTGTCAGGTGGGCCGAATATACCCCCCATGCCGGTGTTGGTATCAACAGCCTCCGACCAATCGCAGACGCCAACTGTTGATGACATCACCGTAACACACTGATTTTCCAACGCCCGCGCCATCGACCCGATCCGCACCCGCGAATATCCCGTGAGCGCCTCGGTGCAACTTGGCACCAGGATCAGATCCGCTTCGGCCATCGCGCGGCCCAACAGAGGAAACTCGCTGTCATAGCAGATCAGGATACCGATCTTGCCCAGAGCGGTGTCGAAGAGCTGCAATGGCCCGCCCGCGACGACGCCCCATTCCTCACGCTCGAACCGCGTCATGATTTGTTTGTCCTGATGAACCGAGTCGCCGTTCGGAGCAAAGAATCGGGCGCGGTTCACAGGACGCTCGCCCAACTCCGGGTCAAACACCGGCGCAGAGGCCGCAAGGATGTGCACCCCGAACTCCTGCGCCAGCTTTGCGTGCAGCGCATCCGCCTCGGGTATCCGGTCCGACACCGCCTTGAGCGACGCTTCAAGGTCCAACGCAACTTCACGACCCGCAAGCGTCGCCAGCTCCATCGCGCCGTATTCCGGGAACACCAACAGGTCGGCTCCAGCACCTACGGCCTCGCTCACCCATCGTGTAAGCTTTTTCTCGTAAGCCTCAAAAGACTCGAGAAAATCCATCGGATACGCTGCTGCCGCTATTTTCATCCCTCATCCTCCGTCAACATCCTGGTCCAGACCTGCAACGGCTTCCGCGTGCTCTCTGTCTGGTCGACATCCTGCCAGGAAAACCACGCCACAGCCCCGTCCAAAGGCGCATAGCCCCGCTTGCGCCAGAACCCATCCAGAGGCCGATAATCTTTGGGCCGCAAGGGGTGGTCGGCAGGGCGAACCACGCCGCAAAACGCCGACACCGTCGCCCCCAACGCGCGCCCATGCGCCTCGCGCAGGTCAAAGAATCGGTGCCCCACCCCGCGCCCGCGATACTCCGGCAAGAGAACCGACTCGGCACAGTAGAAAATGTCACTCAGCGCCAACCCGGTTCCGTCAAAGGCCGCTGCAAAATCATCCGCGTGATCCGCCATCGGCGTGCCAGTCGCAGCGCCCACCAGCCGCGTTCCGTCAAACGCGCCGACCAGAATCGCCGCGTCTGACATGCGATAGGTCTCCAGATACCCGCGCTCATACTCCAGATCGCCATCATAGAGATACGGCCAATCCCGGAACACCCGAATGCGCAGCCCCGCCACATCGTCCAGAGCCGCGTCCAGCGCCTCTCCGGTCAACGCCTCGATCCGCATCACGAGACCTGTTTGATCCAGTCACTGAGGTTGTAATAGGTCACGACACGGCTGATCTTGCCGTCCGTCAGCGAAAAGAACGACCCCGCAGGCAGGCGATATCCCTGCCCCTTGGCTTCCGGCAGCCCAGGATCAGTCGCCAGATAGGTGCCGTTGACTATGAATTCCGCCGCCCCGCGCGCACCGTCCTCGGATGCGAAGATCACCATGTCGGTCAATGTCTCGTCATAGCAGCGCGCCATGTGGGCACAGAATTCCTCGAACGCCGCGCGCCCGATCCGCACATTGCCTTCGTTGACATGATGCGCGATGTCTTCGCTCAGACAATCCAGCATGCTCGCAATATCCTTGCGGTTGAACGCATCGAAATACCGCTCGATTGTGGCCCGACTCATAGCGACCCTCCCCATTTTCTTTTCAACTGATCCACCAACTGGTCGCGCGTCTGCCGATAGGCATTCAGCTTCTGCTCGCGTGTCTCGCCCAGCCCGGTCGGGTCCATGATCGGCCAGTATTCCACCGTCAGATGATAGAACCGCGTCAGATCCAGCGCCCGCCGCTGCGAAGCCGGCGACAGCGCAACAATCAGATCGAACCCGGAAAGCGCCTCGCCGTTTTCTTCCAACTCGTCGAATGACCGGGATTTGTGCCTGTTCAGCGCAACCCCAATCTCGTCGCAGGCGGCAATTGCAAACCCGTCGATCTCAAGATCGTTCACCACGCCGACCGACTGCACATAGGTCTCAAAGCCATAGAGCTTTTTCATGATCCCTTCGGCCATCGGCGACCGCACGGCGTTGTGGTCGCAACAGAACAGCACGGATTGGGGCAAGGCTCCCAAAGCTCAGCCCCCGAAATGCAACACGCAGACCAGCGTAAACAGGCGTCGCGCGGTGTCGTCATCCACCGTCACCTTGCCGTCGAGCCGCTCCTGAAGGATGCGCGCGCCTTCGTTGTGGATGCCACGCCGCGCCATGTCGATGGTCTCGATCTGGCTCGGAGGCAGGCTTTTAACCGCGTCGAAATAGGATTTGCAGATCTGGAAATAGTCCTTCACCACCTGCCGGAACGGCGACAGCGACAGATGGAATTCAGCCGCCTTGTCATGGCCTTCGGTGGTCACATCGAAAACCAGCCGCTTGTCCCGGATCGACAGACCCACGTTATACGGCCCCGGAGGCACCGGACGCCCGTCGCGATCGGGCAGTTCAAACGTGTTGTGCTCCATCAGGTCGAACATCGCCACCCGGCGTTCCTGTTCGATCTCCGGTGTGGGCGGGGGCAGATTGCCGTCGTCCAGTTCGATATGGGCAATGCGTGTCATGGGCCGTATTCCTTGATCTGCGCACCTCCCTACCGCGCGTTGGTATGGCGCGCAATCGTGCCTTTCGGCTCAACCGCGCGTTTCGTCCTCTGTGGACAGCAGACCATAGCGCACGGCGACACGCCAGACTTGTCGTAACGCCATGTTCCTGATCCGCGCCGGATGTGCAGAATGGCCTCGATTGCCGTCAAATCGACCCGAGTGCGTGATCGCTTCTTCTTTTTCCAAATATGTAATCACGCCACCGCAACAGGCGCAGCGCCCGGGAAAGGCGTCACACCAACAAACGCCCGAGGACGTCGCCGAAGGCGAAAGGACGAGATGCCCTGCGCGCGTCAGCGCACCTTCAATGTCGCAAGGCCGATCAGAGCGAGAATAAGCGAGATGATCCAGAACCGGATCACGATCTGCGGCTCGGCCCAGCCCTTCTTCTCGTAGTGGTGATGGATCGGCGCCATCAGGAAGACGCGCTTACCCGTGCGCTTGAAGTAGAGCACCTGGATGATCACCGACAGCGCTTCGACCACGAACAACCCGCCGACGATCGCCAGAACGATCTCGTGCTTGGTTGCCACCGCAATCGCGCCCAAGGCTCCACCCAGCGCCAAAGACCCGGTGTCCCCCATGAACACCGCCGCCGGTGGCGCGTTGTACCACAGGAAACCAAGCCCTCCGCCGAAGAGACCAGCAGTAAAGATCAGGATTTCCCCGGTCCCCGGCACGTAATGCACGTCGAGATATTCGGTAAAGTCGACCCGACCCACCGCATAGGCGATCACCCCCAGCGCCCCTGCGGCGATCATCACCGGCATGATGGCCAGCCCGTCAAGACCATCGGTCAGGTTCACCGCATTGGCCGCGCCGACGATCACGATCACCGCAAACGGCACGAAAAGAAAACCGAGGTTCAAGAGCGTGTCCTTGAACACCGGAAAGGCCAGTTGGTTGGCCAATTGTTCAGGATGGTATTGCGCGGCCCAGAACCCGGCAATCGCCGCGATCATAAAACCCAGCAACAACCGTACCTTACCGGAAACACCGGCCGTGTTCTGTTTCTTCACCTTGGCATAGTCATCGGCAAAGCCGATCAGCGCGAAACTCATGGTGACGAACAGCACCATCCACACAAACGGGTTGTCCAGCCGCGCCCATAAAAGCGTCGATGTCAGCAACGCGCCAACGATCAGAAGCCCACCCATGGTCGGTGTACCAGCCTTGGAGAAATGCCCCTCAGGCCCGTCCGAGCGGATCGGCTGCCCCTTGCCCTGCCGCTTGCGCAGCACGTTGATCAGCGGTTTGCCGAACAGAAAGCCAAAGATCAGCGCCGTCAGAAACGCGCCTCCGGCCCGAAAGGTGATGTACCGAAAGAGGTTGAAAAAATCGCCACCGTCCGACAGCGCGGTTAACCAATACAACATGAAATCATTATCCTTCCGCTTCGTCGCGGGCGCTGCCTTGACCCATATTCCGTATGGCGTCAACTACACGCGCCAGACGCATCGACAGCGATCCCTTCACCATCACCACATCCCCAGCGTCAAGCTGGCGTGGCAGCCGCGCCGCCATGTCATCCGATGTCTCAAACCACAACCCGCGCCGTTCCTGAGGCAGGGCGTCATGCAGGTTCCGCATCAATGGGCCAACGCAATACACCTTGTCCAAGGCTTTGGTCGCTTCCAGTTCAGCCAGCGCCGCGTGCAGGTCGGGTCCGGTTGGCCCCAACTCTTTCATATCGCCCAGCACCGCGATCCGGCGCCCCTTGCTGACGCGGCCAACATCGTTCTGAACAGGTGCCGCTGCGAGCACCGCCAAAGCCGCCGCAACCGACGCCGGGTTCGCGTTATACGCATCATCGAACAGCGCCAGCGTGGCGGACGGGTCCGCCACATCCAACTGGATCGTCACATGCGCGCCGCGCCCCGCGCCGGGATGCCAACGCCCCATCGCCGCCAGCGACAGCGCGCGATCCAGCCCCAGCACCTCGCCCACAGCCAAAACCGCCGCCCCGTTGATGGCGAAATGCCGACCCGGCGCATCGATCTTGTACAGCACCTCGCCACCCGAAAAAGCCGCCTGCGCGACGCTGCAAGCGTCCTGCGCCCGGACCGAAGTCACACGCATGTCGCACCCGTCGGATTCTCCGAAGGACACGCTGGTCTCGGCCATCTCCTCGGCCCGCGCCTGCAAGATACCGCTTGTTGGCAGATCACCGTTCCAGATCGCCACGCCTCCGGGTTCCAACCCGTCAAAGATCGACGCCTTCTCGCGCGCGATCCCCTCAATGCTGTCAAACGCTTCGAGATGCGCCGGCGCGACAATCGTCACCAGTGCCACATGCGGCCGCGCCATCCGGCTCAGGGGTGCGATCTCGCCTGGATGGTTCATCCCGATCTCAATCACCGCAAATTCAGTGTCGCGCGGCATCCGCGCCAATGTCAGCGGCACACCCCAATGATTGTTGTAACTGGCCTCCGCCGCATGAACGGTGCCATGCGCGCCCAGAACCGTGCGCAACATCTCTTTGGTCGAGGTTTTGCCAACCGACCCGGTCACGCCCACCACCTTGGCCTGCGTCCGTGCCCGCGACGCGCGGCCCAAAGCCTCCAGCCCCGCCTGCACGTCGTCCACGATCAGCAGCGGAGCGTCCTCGGCCACACCTTCAGGCACCCGACTAACCAAAGCCGCCGCAGCGCCATTCGCCAACGCCTGCGCCACAAAGTCGTGCCCGTCCCGCGCGGCTTTCAGCGCGACGAACAAATCGCCGGGTTGGAGCGTCCGCGTGTCGATGGACACGCCGGTCGCCGCCCAATCCGCCGTTGCGCGCCCGCCGGTGGCCTCTGCCGCTTCTGCGCCTGTCCAAAGGGTCATGCCAGTTTCCCGTCCAAAGCCGCCACCGCGACGCTTGCCTGTTCCACATCGTCAAACGGATAGATTGTGTCGCCCACGATCTGCCCGGTCTCATGCCCCTTACCACAGATCAACAGCGCATCTCCCGGGCCTACTGCATCGACACCGCGCAGGATCGCCTCGGCCCGGTCGCCCACTTCTAACGCCTCGGGCGCGCCTTCCAGCACCGCCTCGCGAATAAGCGCCGGGTCTTCGCTGCGCGGGTTGTCGTCCGTGACAATCACCTGATCGGCGAATTCTGCCGCCGCCGCTCCCATCAAAGGCCGCTTGCCCGGGTCGCGGTCGCCTCCCGCGCCGATGATCGCCACCAGACGCCCCATCACATGCGGACGGATCGCCCGACAGGCGGTCGCCACGGCATCAGGCGTGTGCGCGTAATCGACATATACCGCCGCGCCATTGTTGCGGGTTGCGGCCAGTTGCATCCGCCCCCGCACCGTTTCCAGTTCCGGCAAGACCGAGAACACCCGATCCGGCGTCACGCCACTCGCAATGACCAACCCGGCGGCAACCATGACGTTCTCCGCCTGAAAGCCACCCACAAGGTTCAGCCGGGTTTGAAAGGTTTCACCCCCAAACTTGATCCGAACGTCCTGCCCCGTCGCATCAAACCGCTGCGCCAGAAGCACCATGTCGGCCCCGGTATCGCGCCCTACGGTCATGGTCTCCTGACCCCGTGCCCGCGCGATGGCCAGCATGTCCACGCCGCGCGCATCATCGATATTGATAACCGCAATCCCATCCTCGGGCAGCACACGCGCAAAAAGCCCCGCCTTGGCGTCGAAATACGCCTCGAAGCTTTCGTGGTAATCGAGATGGTCCTGCGTGAAGTTCGTAAAGCCCGCGGCGCGCAGGTTTACACCATCCAAACGCCGCTGCGCCAACCCGTGTGAGGACGCCTCCATCGCCGCATGGTCGATCCCGGCATCCGCCGCCCCCGCCAAAGCACGATGCAGGGTGATCGGCTCCGGCGTGGTGTGCATCAGAGGCGCCTGCCAGTCACCCTCGACACCCGTCGTGCCAAGATTGACGGCGGGTATGCCCAGCAATTGCCAGATCCGCCGCACAAAACTTGCAACGCTGGTCTTGCCGTTGGTGCCGGTCACGGCCACCATCGTATCGGGTTGCTTTTCGAACCAAAGCGCCGCGCAGAACGCCAGCGTCTGGCGCGGGTCGGCGGCGATCACCACGGCTGCCGGCGATCCGGCCAGCACGTCCTTGGCGATCTCGGCGCCTTCGATATCCGTCAGGATGGCTGCCGCGCCCATGCGCAGCGCATATTCGATGAATTCCCCGCCATGCATCCGGGTGCCCGGCAGCGCTGCGAACAGGTAGCCCTCTTTGACATCCCGGCTGTCCACCGCAAGTCCGGTGACAATGGCGTCTGCGCCGCCGCGCGCCGTCAGACCCAGCGCGCTCAGGCTTTTGCCCCCTGCTGACATGACGACTCCCTCGTATTCTGTGCCCCGCGACCGGGGCTATCGCCCTCAGTTCGAGGTGTTGATGATGCCCGTCAAATGCCGCGTTTCGACCTCAGGACGCAAGCCCAGAAGCGGGGCGACGCGGCGTATCATTTCGGCGGCGACCGGCACAGCCGTCCAACCCGCCGTGCGGCGCGGTTTGGTGCCGCTGGTCTCGACCGGCTCGTCCAGCGTCACGATCAGAACGTATTTCGGGTTGTCGGTCGGGAACACCGACGCGAAAGTGTTGATCACCTTGTCATCGTAATAGCCGCCGCCGCGCGGCTTGGGTTTGTCCGCCGTACCGGTCTTGCCGCCCACCGAATATCCCGGCACCTCGCCAAAGCTGGCCGTACCCTTGGTGACAACTTTCCGCAGCATATCAAGCGACTGCCGCGCGGTCTGTTCCGACATCAGGCGCGGTCCCAGCTTGGGCCCAGACTGCTTGAGCAGCGTCGGCTCCACCTTGTAGCCGCCATTGGCAATCGCCGCATAACCCGCCGCCAGATGCAGCGGACTCGACGACAGACCGTGACCATAGGAAATCGTCACGCTCGACAGCTCCGTCCAGCGCTGCGGCAGCAACGGTTTGCCACCTGCCGCTTCCACGATCTCCAACGAGGTCGGCTCAAAAAAGCCCAACCCCTTCAGGAATTCCTGCTGACGCTCTGTCCCAATGGCCAGCGCCAGACGCCCGGTTCCCCGGTTCGAGCTTTTGACGATGATGTCCGACACCGACAAAGGACCGTAATTCTTGTTGTTGAACTCGCCGATTTTGAACCCGCCAACCTTCATCGGCCCAGTTGTGTCGATTACGGTCTCGGGGTTCACCAGCCCGAGCTCCAATGCCTGCGCCGAAGTGAATATCTTGAAGGTCGAGCCAAGCTCATAAACCCCCTGAACCGCGCGGTTGAACAGCGGGCTGTCCGCCGCCTCGCCCTGTGTCAGTGGGCGTGGGCGGTCATTCGGGTCGAAATCCGGCAGCGACGCGATCGAGATGACCTCGCCGGTATAGATGTCCATCAGGACGCTCGCCGCGCCTTTGGCATTCATCAGGCTCATACCGCCCTGAAGCACCCGCTCGGTCGCAGCCTGGATCGTCACATCCAGCGACAGCTCCAGTGGCGCGCCTTCGCGGGCCGGATTGCGCAGTTCTTCGTCAAAAAACTTCTCGATCCCCGCGGTGCCGATCACTTCGGCAGAATGCACCCCCTCACGGCCAAAGCTTGCGCCGCCCAGCACATGCGAGGCCAACGCGCCATTGGGGTAAAGGCGCATTTCGCGCGGCCCGAACAAAAGCCCCGGCTCACCTATGTCATGCACCTTTTGCTTCTGCTCCGGGCTCAGTTTTTTGCGCACCCACATGAACTTACGCTTGCCAGTGAAGTCTTTGCGCAAACGTTCTTCGTTAAGCTCAGGGAAAATCTTGGCCAATTCCGTTGCAGTACGGATCGGATCGACCATCTGCTGCGGATGCGCATAAAGCGAGAAGGTCTCCATATTGGTCGCCAGAATGCGCCCCTGACGGTCCACGATATCGGCACGGCTGGCGATGATCGACGCCCCGCTGGCCTGCGCACGCGGCTCTTCCGGCTCAGAAGCCGCCAACGTGCCCATACGCGTGCCAACCACACCGAAGGCGCAAAAGAACATCACCGCCATCACCAGAAGCCGCCCCTCGGCCCGCGACCGCGCCTTGTCGCGCATCTGCTCATGGCGAATACGCAGATTCTCGCGTTCAATAGCGTCCGGGTTTTCGCCCTTGCGGCGGGCATCCAGAATGCGCGCCAAAGGCCGAAGCGGCGTGCGGATCATGGTTCTTGCTCCTGTGCGCCTGCACTTGAAATCTCGATCGGGTCGGTAATCGTCAATTCCGGCGGCCGCGGATAGGCGATCTGATCCACCCGCCCGAACTGGTCAGGCTCAAACGGCATCAGGCTCAGCCGTTCGAAATTCACCTCAGCCAGATCGCGCAGCCGGTCAGGCCGGTTGAGATAGGCCCATTCCGCCCGCAGCACCGCCAGACGCGCCCGCGCATCGGCGATATCGGCCCGCACGGCCTGCGCATCGCCCAGTGCCGCCTGTGTCTTGTAATTCTCGTGATAGGCCCAAAATGCGGCCCCGATCACCGTGAGAAACGTCAGCACATAGAGCAGAGACCGCATCACCGATCCTCCTTCAACAGTGGCAAGGCAATCTGCCCGGCATCAATGTCTCCCGCCGGCGCATCTGTGCGCCGCGCCACACGCAGCTTGGCCGAGCGCGACCGGGGATTGACCGCCAACTCGTCGTCATCCGGACCCACCGCCTTGCGGGTCAAAATCTCGAATGCCGGGGTGTCTGCCTCGATTTCGGGCGCATAGCGGTTGGCCCGGCCAGCCTGCCCGCCCCGCGCCTGCAAAAAGCGTTTCACCATTCGGTCTTCGACCGAATGAAAGCTCACCACAGCCAGCAGCCCGCCGGGTTTCAAAACCCGTTCCGCCGCCATCAATCCCTGCATCAACGCGCCGTACTCGTCATTCACCGCGATCCGCAACGCCTGAAAACTGCGTGTCGCCGGGTGCGATTGTCCGGGCTTGGGGCGCGGCAGGCAGGTCTCGATGATCCCCGCCAACTCCAGTGTCCGTGTAATCGGGCTGATCTTGCGCGCGGCCACAATCGCCTTGGCGATCCGGCGCGATGCGCGCTCTTCGCCGTACGTATAAAGAATATCTGCGATATCGAACTCGTCAGCCGTGTTCACGATATCCGCAGCAGAAGGGCCATCCTGCCCCATCCGCATATCCAGCGGGCCATCCTTCATGAAGGAAAACCCACGCTCCGCCAGATCCAACTGCATCGACGACACGCCAAGGTCGAGGACAACCCCGTCCACATCCGACGCGATCTGATCCATCTCGGCAAAATTCCCGCGGTGCAGTTCGATGCGCCCGCCGAAATGGGGCAGCCACGCCGCCGCCATCTCATGCGCCAGCGGATCCCGGTCGATCCCGATCACCTTGTCAGCACCGGCCTCGATCAGCCCGCGCGCATAGCCACCAGCACCAAAGGTGCCATCAATCCAAACGCCCGTGACCGGCGCCACCGCCCGCAGGAGCGGAGCAAGAAGGACGGGAATGTGTGGGTCAGACGATGGGGTGTTAGCGGCAGCAGACATCTCCGATCAGCCCCCCGGTTGCTGATCCAGGAAGATGAGCGGATCGACATCGTCGGGTAGCTCATCCAGCCACTCGTCGGTCGCGGCCTGTTCCTCGGCCTCGAAGGTTTCCGGATCCCAAATCTGGAATGTGTCGCCCGCGCCGATAAAGAACGCCTCGTTGCTCAGCCCGATCTTTTCGCGCAGCTTTGCGGGCAGAACCAGACGTCCGGTCTCATCGACGCTTGTCGCATGGGATTGGCCGTTGAACAGCCGTTGCAGCATCTTGCGCTCAACCGATCCACGCGGGAGCGCCTCGATCTTTTTATCCACCTCTTCGATGGCCTCGACCGTATAGCATTCAAGGTATTTCCGGCGCTTGTCGCCGTAAACAATAACCAACTCGGGATTAAGACCGTCGGTAAAGCCAGGATCACCTGCTTCGAGGACACGGCGAAACGAGGCCGGGATAGACACCCTGCCCTTACCATCAACCTTGTGATGGCTTTCACCTCTGAACCTCAGCCTGCGGGTCACTGCCCTACTGGTCCTTTCACTTCCTCTTATCCCTGGAAACGGAAACGGCGGGTTGATCTGCTGCCACTGATCAACCCGCCGTCCGTGTCCCGTCTCCGGGAAGTCCGACTGCGCGCGCCACCTGGGGGGATGTCTGCTCGCCCGCGCGCCGGATCTCTGTGTTTGATGAAAGCGGGTGCCTGTATGAAACCTGCGTTTTTTATTGTCTGGATACCGCGTCGAGGTCTGTGCGCCTCGTTTGCTGTTCCTACTTCCATCTCATGCATTAGGGATGCCATGGGAAAGCATGGGTCGCAACAGTTTTTTATGGGAATTTGCATCTAGATGCTGTTTCCCAAGAGGCTTCGACACTGCATCTTGAGTGGATTTAAATCGAATTCTTCAAAATAAGGCAGAAAGAGATCAGCCAAACACAAGATATAGACAG
>JAUHVK010000086.1 GCA_030425145.1 Alphaproteobacteria bacterium
GCCCCGACGCTCGCCCCAGCCAAATTCCGTTTCGATCCTGATCCGTACTTTCATCGTCAATCCTCCTGTCATCACAGCGGGAGAATAGGTTGCTCGTGCTCTGAACCCCCAGAACTTTTCCACTCCCCTGTCGCGTAGCCCTTAATTGTGAGATGGGAAATCCAAGGGAGTGGACAAAACATGGGGGTCATGCGGCGCGTTTTCTGTTTGCGACGGTCAGCCGACCATCGAGAACTGCGGCCCTTGTGACGGCTACTCGGTGAGCCCCTTTGGGCGACCACCGCATCCTTCTGCGCTTTCCCATGCGGGCATTGGCAATGTCATCGACTGATCCTTCGGCACGAGATGACGAGATGGGCAGCCCGTTACGGTACCGTCGACCATAGTCGACAAGGGATTCCATGTTGTTCGCGAGATAGGTGTACAGTGTCCCGCATCGGGCCTGCACACGAGCGGCAGCGGTGCGGACAGCCAAAGGTTCTTCCGCAAGGCGGGTGCAATCGTGCATGAGCCCTTTCAGATAAGTTTCCGCGACCCGTGCTCTGCCATGCCACAGCCACCAGCGAAGGCTTTTCGCGGGGCGCTGGAACAGCACCGGAATTCCAGTGAATCCCGGTATCTGGACCAGACCCTGAACGGCGGCCTCGACATGTCGAATGCGCATCGAGATGTGCCACCAGTCGAGGATATGCTTCACCTGGCCGTCGCCACCCATGGCATTCCGTATGAGGTTCGGGAGAGCAAGCTCGCCATCAGAGATTACCGTCAACAGACGGCCCGGCTTCCATCCAAAGTCTGACAGCTCTTCTCGCATCCGGCTGCCTGGCGATGCCGTCGCATTGGCGACCAAGCCAAATCGTCGGCACATATTGCGACTTTCAATCTTACCGACCACAAGATCCAGGTGTCGCTGCTGATACTCCGGTCGACAGCGGATATGCGCACCGTCCAGAAAAACCGTCAAACCCCCTTTGGGAAGTGCTTCAGCGGGATCGCCTGATGCCCTTCGACTTTTCTCGAGCCCCGCGGCTTCGCGAAAGGAATGCCGGGACCCGAGTTCCGCATGGAGCCGCTGCAGCTCCGGGGTAGCCCGGTCAGGAAAGAAATAGGCCAGCGGAGAAATAGGTCCGCCGGGCATCGCCGCTGACCTGGCATCACACGAACAGCGGCGCAAGCGCGCGGCTTTGACCCGAACCCGCCCAAAGAGCGTGTCGAGATCGCGCGTGCGATAGTCATGAATGGCACGAACCGAGGCGCAATCCGGGCATACGCGGCTTTCTCGGATGATTTCCTCAACCTGATCGCAAAGAATTGCCCGCTGAATCTGTTCGACAACCCTCTTCCCATCCTCGAGGCGCAACCCGATCCCGTCTGGACAGGTCACCCGGTAGGGTCGTGAAATGCCGTCAAGCTGATGAGTGCGCTTCTCCCCGTTGTCGAAGGTAGTTTCGATTGTAATCCGTACGTCCATGGCAGCCCCACACGCAAAGAACTCACCTTAGCACGGGCCGCAACGACGAAGATGACCCCCATGTTTTGTCCACTCCCGATCGTGTGTGTTCACGAAAATATGTCCTTGAACCTCTAGCCACTAGAAGTCTTATCTAATCAAAGTGAACAGATACCGTTCTTGCCATAGATTGCTGGTGGGAACCGAAAGGGTAAGACATGCTGACAAGACGACACTTCATTCAAACAACAACGGCGCTATTCTCCGCGTCTGTTTCCAGCCCCCTGTTGGCCGATACCTGGCCCGCCGAGGCACAGAAGGCTGAATGGGACGCGCAAGTCACGCCGCCCGGATTCGATCCGGCCACGTCAAACCCTTGGGGCCTACACCCGCGCTTTTTGCCCCAGCGCGTGGTCGCGAAACCCGGACTCGTGCCAGGAGACATCCATGTCGATGCGGTCGCGCGGTATCTCTATCATATCGAGGAGAGCGGGACCGCAATGCGCTACGGTGTGGCCATTGCCCGGGGCAACCTATACGAGCCTGGGGTCTACACGATCAAACGCAAGGTGAGGTGGCCGCATTGGACACCGACCCAGAACATGATCGAGCGGGATCCGGAAAACGCACGATGGGCCGACGGGATGGAACCCGGCCCCGAAAACGCTTTGGGATCACGAGCCATCTATCTGTACGTCGGAGACCGCGACACTTATCTTCGAATACACGGCACGCCCTATCCGAGAAGTATCGGCGGTCGAGCCAGTTCGGGTTGCGTGCGGATGGTCATGGCTCACATTAACGAACTTTATCCCAACGTTGAGATCGAATCGACGGCACATTTGTACTCGGCGGAGGACAGTGTCACCGCGCGAAGTTGAGTGTGGTGCGTAGGTCTGAGGCGCGTTGATCCAACGTGTGGCGCGTCCTCAAGCTTCGCGTGCCACGCAGATCGGATTACCGTTCGCCGTGCGCAACGGCAGCAGCGTCGTTTCGACCGGCCCGCTGTGTTCGTACCAATAGCAGCCGTCTTCCGGCACGAGGCGCGCGGTTGCAACATCCTGATCCGGAGCAGCCATCGCAACCACGGCTTCGGGAACGTTGCCCGTCTGGTCTGCCGTGTCGTTCGGCCCTGTCGGCTGGATGGCGCATCCTGTCGTGAGCAAAAGCGCCACCGCAACCATCATTTTTTGCTTCAGCATCAAAACCTGCATCGAGTTTCCTTTCTTTTCTGTTTTCTTAGTATCGGCTTTTTATGCCTCACGCCGTGATTGAGGCTGTCGTCGGACCGTCTAGCAAGAAAACAAACGGAAATACCACCGAACTTTTCTCTTGAAGCTCTAGCTACTGTAGGGGCTATGTCATTACAAAGCACCCGAATCCAGAGGTCCGTTCATGCCGTCCGACACCCACCGCCACGATCACGATCACGCCGAAGATGCCCAGGCAAGCGGCGGCAGTTGCTGTGGTAGCGCCGGAACGTGCGGCGACATCGCACCGACGACGCCCGCGCCAACCGGCGGGCGCAGTTTTCAGGTGTCTGGCCTCGATTGCGCCGAGGAGGTCGCGATCTTGAATAAGGTAATCGGCCCGCAGATCGGCGGGGCCGAGCATCTCGCGTTCGATGTGATCAACGGGAGGATGACCATTCTCGACAGCGCAAAGAGTGTATCGGACGACGAAGTTGCGGAACTTGTCGCGAGCACCGGCATGACCGCGAAGCCGTGGAATGCCGAGAACGCGTCGGTCGACCAAGCGGCCCATCTTGCACGACAGCGGCTGTTTACGGCTCTCAGCGGCGGCTTCTGGGCGGCGGGTTTTCTCTGGCACATCATCGAGACCGGTATGGGCGGGGCGCTCGGCCTCTTCGCGGGGCACGGCGAAGCGCCGATGCCGCTGGCCGAGGCAGGGCTTTTTGCAGTTGCTATCCTATTCGGCGTTTGGCTTGTGGCACCGAAGGCATGGTCGTCCGCACGTCGGCTGTCGCCCGACATGAACCTGCTGATGGTTGTCGCAGTCGCCGGAGCCATCGGGCTCGGTGAATTCTTCGAGGCAGCGACAGTGGCTTTTTTCTTTTCGCTGTCCCTCTTTCTCGAAAGCTGGAGCGTTGGGCGCGCGCGGAACGCGGTGTCGGCGCTCCTGGATCTTGCGCCACCTACGGCGCGCGTGATCCGCGATGACGGAAGCGAGACCGACATGCCGGCGGCGCAAGTCGCCGTAGGCTCAAGCTTTATTGTACGCGGTGGCGACCGTATCCCGCTCGACGGCGAGGTGACGGGTGGCGCGGGCGCGGTCGACCAAGCGCCGATCACCGGCGAAAGTGCTTTGATACCCAAAGAGGCCGGAGACGAGGTCTATGCGGGCACGATCAACGGCGAAGGTACACTAACGGTGCGCGCCACGAAGGCCGCCTCGGATACCGTCTTGGCCAAGATCATCCGCATGGTCGGCGACGCCCATGCCCGCCGCGCGCCGGTGGAACAGTGGGTGGCAAAGTTCGCCCGCATCTACACGCCTATCGTCATGGCTCTCGCCGTCGCAATTGCGCTACTGCCGCCGCTTATCTTCGGCGGAGCCTGGGATTACTGGTTCTACAATGCCCTCGTGCTGCTGGTGATCGCTTGCCCATGCGCTCTGGTCATCTCGACCCCTGTCTCCATCGTCGCAGCGCTCACCGCTTCGGCGCGGGCGGGCGTCCTTATCAAGGGCGGTGCCTATGTAGAGGCGCCGGGCAGGACGACGGCGCTGGCCATGGACAAGACCGGCACAATCACCATGGGCCAGCCGGAAGTGGCGACGGTGCACCCGCTGGGCGGGGCTTCAGCGCAAGATTTGATGACCCTCGCCGCAGGACTGGAGGCACGTTCGTCGCACCCTTTGGCGCGTGCCATTCTCGCGCGGGCGGAGGCCGACGGCGTCAAGGTGTCCGCCGCAGAGGATACCCGCACCATTCCCGGCAGGGGACTTGAAGGACGCACTGACGGACGGTCGATCTGGCTGGGGTCGGACCGGTTTGCCGAGGAGAAGGGTTTCGGCGACGCTATTCCGAAGGATCTGCGGGAGCGGATCGAAGGCGCCGGCAGCACACTTGTCGCTGTCGGCGATGAAACCGGTGTGACGGGCATTCTTGAACTGCGCGATCGCATCCGCCCTGATGCCAAGGGCATCGTGGCGCAACTTCACGCGCAGGGCGTGAAGACCATCGTCATGCTGACCGGTGACAACGAGCGAACAGCGCGCGCCGTTGCCGCCGAGGTCGGTATCGACGAGGTGCGCGCTGAGCTTCTGCCCGAAGACAAGGTGACAGCCATCGAAGAACTGGTCAAAACTCATGACATGGTTGCCATGATCGGCGACGGGGTGAACGATGCTCCCGCAATGGCGCGCGCGCATTATGCCATCGCGATGGGTGCGGTCGGTTCTGACGCGGCAATCGAGACGGCGGACATTGCCCTTATGACCGACGAC
The DNA here is from genome assembly GCA_030425145.1 of Alphaproteobacteria bacterium. Taxonomy (GTDB): domain Bacteria; phylum Pseudomonadota; class Alphaproteobacteria; order Rhodobacterales; family Rhodobacteraceae; genus Marivita. The sequence continues at coordinate 4,919 of JAUHVK010000086.1, forward strand.
CTCGGCAAGGTGCCTTGGCTGATCGGTCATTCGCGCCGGACAATGTCGATTATCCATCAGAACATCGGTATTTCCTTGGCGACCAAGGGAGTTTTCGTTGTCGCTACCGCGTTCGGAATGGCATCGATGTGGGGCGCTATTGCAGCCGACGTGGGTGTGTCATTGCTGGTGGTGGCGAACGCCCTGCGCCTGCTTAACAGCCAAGAGGCCAAGGCACCGCCGTCCGGTGGCGAGCAGGTTGGGCCACAGATGGCAAAGGCCGCGCTTGCCCACGGACATTGATCACGCAGCATTTGCAAGGTAACATAATGTCCATATCAGACCTCACGAAAGAGGCATCGAGCAGTGAAAACCATCCGATTTCCCCGCCGCGCCGTCCTGTTGGGTGGCTTAGCGGCCTTTTTGTCGGGCTGTGCCGGCAAGTTCCGCAGCTATGACGGACCCGAAGTGACGCGACTTCGGCTCTACAAGGGACAGCGTTTGCTTTTTCTCGACGGATCCGATCGCGTGCTGCAAACCTATCCGATCGGGCTGGGCTTCGCTCCTCAGGGTCACAAGCAATTCGAGGGAGACGGTCGGACCCCGGAGGGCACCTACATAGTCGATAAGCGCAACCCTGAAAGTACGTATCATCTTTCAGTTGGCATCTCTTATCCAAATGAGGCCGACATCGCCTTTGCCGCAGCGCAGGGCCTTTCCCCCGGCGGCGACATCTTCATCCATGGTGGTCCACGCCCCGGCATCGACCCGACGGACATCCGCGACTGGACAGCTGGCTGCATCGCAGTCACAGATCGGCAGATCGAGGACATCTATGCAATGGTGAAGGACGGAACGCCTATCCACATCTTTGCATGACGGTCTTTCTCATACGGCGGTAGTTAGCCGTCGCATTGGCCGCCAGAGCCCAGCTCCACGAAGCCAAGATGAGCGCCAGCAACATCCAGTCCCCGAAAAGCGCATATGGCGTAGGCGGCTGCGCTGAGGGAAGATCAGCGTCGATGATGCCCCTTTCCCCGGTATCGAGCCGCGCAATGATCTCTCCGTTCGCGTCGATGACCGCAGAGATGCCCGTATTCGCGGCTCGGATGACAGGAAGGCCTTCCTCTACGGCGCGCATACGTGCGGAAGCCAGATGCTGCTCGGGTCCGATGCTGGTTCCAAACCAGGAATCGTTCGTCGCGTTAAAAATCCAGTCGGGTCGGAACATGTCGTCGACCACATGGCCCGGGAAAATGATCTCATAGCAGATCGCCACGGCGACCAGGGGCATACCCGGAAGCGCAAGGGTGCGCGGACCCGGTCCGGGCGTAAAATCGCCCAGCCCCGCCGTCAGCCGCTCGATCGGCAACCAGCCGCGGAATGGCACGTATTCGCCAAAGGGCACGAGATGGTGTTTCGCGTATCCGGTCAGGATTCTGCCGGTCGCGCCAAAAGCCTGGACCGTGTTGAAATATCGGGTGCCATCGTCGCTCGGTACACGGTCCGGCACCCCGGTGAGCAGCACGCTGCCTTCCGTTAGCGCAGCGGCAATGCGGGCCTGCGCCTCCGTATCCTCATCGAGGAAACCCGGAAAGGCGGTTTCCGGCCAGAGAAGAACGTCGAAATCGCCGCGCCGGGTTGAAAGCTCAAGATAGCGCGCGAATGTCGCCTCGCGATTCTCGGGCGCCCATTTCTCCTCTTGTGGAATGTTGCCTTGGACAATGCGCAGGTCGACAGTGGGTGGCTGTTGTGCATCCGACTGGAGGCGAAGCGTGCCGACAGCCCACATCGTCGCGATGCCGGCCAGCGCCATGAGCGAAACGGTCAATCGTTGCCGCCCGGACACCATGACAGCCGCGCCGGGGAGTACCGCAACGAACACGGTGAGAAGGCTTATACCAAAGGCGCTGGCGTCTGACTCATTTTGGATTTCTGGGGTTCTCGGTGCGCCGGCGATCTGATTCCATGGCGGCAAAGGAGTTTCCGATGCCTGCCAGAGTTTCCCTTTGCACCGATCT
>JAUHVK010000031.1 GCA_030425145.1 Alphaproteobacteria bacterium
GAGATCTGTCTGACCGAACGAAATATGAAGTGCCAAAGCAGCCTATCCCGGGCAACATTGCGAGATTTATCAGCCCTACACCACCATTGCTCAAGGTCGCCTGACCCCACAGTTTTAAACGGTCCCTCGACGCTCAAAGCGCCATGTCTCAGATTTAAAGGCAAAGCGACACCTGCCCGAGGCTTCGGTGGGCGCAACTTCGGTCACAGCCAACCAGGCGGTCATCGAGGCGGAGGTCTTCCGCTATGTGACCGACCGCGAGGTCTACAACCAGCTCGATAACGATCTGCGCATCCGCAGTGTTCTGCGTCGCTCGGACGGTGCGGCCGCGAGCGGATTGCGCCAGATCTGGAACAGCGCCAACGAGAACTACCCGCCCACGGTCTATGGCCCGAATGCCCGGCTCGATGTGGAGATCCTCAGCATCAATCGCATCGGCACCAACCGCGCCACGGTCCGCCTGCGCAAGCGCCTGACGTCCATCAATGGGGTTCAGACCGGGCTCTTCACCGCCACGCTGCTTTTCGAGTTCCGTCCCGAGACCCGCCGCTCCATCGACGAGGTCTGGACCAACCCGTTCGGCTTCACCGTGCTCGAATATTCCATCCGCTCCGACAGATTGGAGAATTGAATTTGTTGCTCGTACGAATTGCAGTTGTTGTCCTTATCGTTTTGCTGCCGGGTTTGGTCGCTGCCGAAGCGATCCCGCGCGGTGGTCCAAATGACAGTCGTGTGCGGCTGGCCACCTACCAGGAAGGCCAGGTCTACCGCCTCAGTGTCTCGCTCACCCATGTCACCACCATCGAGTTTGGAGAGGGCGAAAGCATCCGCTCGATCATCGCCGGCGACACGGAGGGCTTCGAGATCGACGGCGTACCCGGTGGGCAGGCCTTCGCGATCAAGCCCGTCGCCCGAGGCGTCCATACCAATGTGACCGTCTACACCAACCGCCGCAGCTACTACTTCAACGTCCAGGAGACCCGCAGCCCGACCTTCTACGTGGTCCAGTTCCGCTATCCGGACGACGCTGCGCGCCCGACACGAGCCATCGCCGCCCAAGCGCCAAACTACAATTACGGAGCCAGCGCGCGCGCCGAGTTCACCCCGACCCGCGTCTGGGATGACGGGACCTTCACGTATTTCGAGTTCCCGAAAAACGCGCCGGTGCCCGCGATCTTCCGCTACACCAATGCCCGCGAGCGGACGGTCAATACACAAGCCACCGAGGACGGCGTGATCCGGGTCTCGGGGGTGAACCGGCAATGGGTGCTGCGGATCGGTGACGAGGTGGTTTGCATTGAGGCCACACCACCTGCGGGGGTCGGATCATGAGCGACACCGGAAACGCGGACCTCGAGAAACGTCTCGCCGCCCTCGAGCAAGGCAAAGGCGCGAGCTCACCCCCTGCCCCACGGCGCTCACCGCTGCTCGCATTGGTCGTCGTCCTCGTGATCGGCGCGGGTGGTGCACTGCTCTATCTCCTGTCCCAACCGGAGGAGGAAGAAGCCCTGCCGACGGCCAAGCCGGATGTGTTCCAAAACGAGGGCGACGGGTTCGGCGCCATCGAAACCCTCCCCCCACCGGAGCCCGAAGTCGTTCTGGTCGCACCGGAACCGGTGGAACCGAACGCCGAGCTTTTGGCGCAGCTGGCCGCCCTTCAGGCCCAGATCGAGGAGTTGCGCAACGCCCCCGAGCCGGTCTTAGAGGAAGACACCGCCGCCGCAGAAGCGATTGATGCGCTGACGGCCCAGATCGCGGCGCTGCAAGCGGCGTCAGAAGCCGCGCAACAGCAGTTTCGCGATGAGCTCACGGCGCGCGATCGCGAGCTGGAGCGACTCCGCATGGACCTCGAACTTGCGAAGCTTGAGGCCAACCGCCCCCTGCCCGCACCCATCGGTCCCACGGAGGACGAGTTGCGCGCACGAGAAGAAGAACGCCTGCGCCGCGAAGAGGAAGCAAGGCGACTGGCGGAACTTGAGCGCCGCGTGGCCGAGGAGCGCGCGTTTCAGGAACGCCGCATCACCTCGCCCACCATCGCCTTTGGTGGCACCTCCGGTGCGAATGAGACGGCACTGACCGAACGGACCTTCGGGGAAGTGACGGATTTCGTGCTGAACGGCGCGCTGCCCATGTCGGTGACGCAGGCCGAAGTCATCGCCAATCCCTCCAACACGATCATCCAGGGCACCATGATCCAGGCCGTCATGGAAACCGCCCTCGACAGCTCCCTGCCCGGCCAGACCCGGGCCGTCGTCTCAGAAGATGTCTACAGCTTCGATGGCTCCCGCCTTCTGATCCCGCGCGGGTCCCGCCTGATCGGGCGCTATCGCTCTGGCGTTGATATCGCGCAGCGCCGGGTCACCATCGCCTGGGACCGGATCATCCTGCCTGACAACCAAACCATCCAGATCAGCTCCTTCGGGGGCGATGAATTGGGCCGCTCAGGCGTGACCGGCTTTGTCGACACGCGCTTTGATGAGCGCTTTGGCTCGGCAGCGCTGATTTCTCTGATTTCCGCGGCCCCAAGCGCCGCCGCTGCAAATGTACAGGATGAGACCGCAGCGGACGTGCTCGAAGACGTGGGCGATGATCTTGCCGATGCCACGGATAGTGTGATTGGCGATTACCTTTCGATCGGTCCTGTCATCTATATCGACCAAGGCGCTCGCGTCACTGTGATGGTCGACCGCGATCTGGAGATATTCTGAGCCTATGTCTCTAAGCTATCTCCAGACCTCCCTTGATCGGATCGACGCCGCCACCCGCGATGATGTCATCGAGATCTGCATCAATCCCGATGGCAACTGTTGGGGAGAATTCCAGGGCGATCACTTCATGCGGAGGCTGGACCAAGGGTTGACCGCAACCGAAGTCAAGGACCTCGGCAACCAGATCGCCTCTTCCGCCAACACCACGATGAGCAAGGACCGCCCGATCGTCTCGGTCTCGATCACCTACAAGGGGCGACCGATCCGCGCACAGGTCATCACCCCTCCCGCCGTGCTCTCCGCCATGTCGATCAGCCTTCGGTTCTTCTCGAGCCTGCCGCTTGAGGGCATCGCGCTCGATTTCCTCTATGGCAAGGAACGCAAACTGGAAGAGCTCCGTCTTGAGAAAGCCCGGGAGCTGCGCGAGGTCGTGGCCGCTGGCGTGATCGACGATGCCCTGGCCTTTTGCGTAGACAACAAGCTTAACATGATCGTCTCGGGCGGCACATCCACCGGCAAGACCGTGGCCGCGCGCAAGATCCTTTCTCACGTGCCGGCCGAGGAGCGCATCGTCACCATCGAGGAAGCCGCCGAGCTTCTGCCGACCCAGCCGAACACAGTCACACTCATTGCCAATCGCGACGCGGAATTCCAGACGGCCGATGTGCTTCTGACCGCGACACTGCGCATGCGCCCCGACCGGATCATCCTTGGCGAGGTGCGCGGCAAGGAGGCAATGACTTTCCTCGAGGCGATCAACACCGGCCATGGCGGGTCAATGACCACGCTGCACGCAGAAACCCCGCAACTCGCCGTGCAGCGTCTGGCCATTGCAGCCCTCAAGACCGAGATCCCCATGACCTATACAGACATGATCCAGTACATCGAGAATTCCATCGACGTGATCATCCAGGCCGGTCGCCACGACGGCAAACGCGGCATCACCGAATTCTATCTCCCAGGCGCAACCGAGATTGGAGCTTCGCAATGAAGACTTTTGAATACGATATCCTGTCCTTTCCCATGACCCGCAAAACCAGCCTTGCCGACATGCAAGTCAGCCTGAATGCGAAAGGCGCAGATGGCTGGGAGGTCGTGTCGATCAGCTCTTCGGAATTCGCGAATGTTGGGCACACGGTCTTCCTGAAACGCGAAACCTCACCCATTGGAGCCACGGCATGAGGTTGGCACTGCTAACCCTTGCTTTGATCGGGGTGGCCCTGAGCCTACTGGCTGTAACCGCCTTCGCTGAGCGCAATCTGGTGCCGACCCTTGAGCGCAGTTTCGAAGTCTGTCCAGACCGGCCTGCTGAGCCCAGCTGGATGCAAGAAGTTCCCCTGCGCCAAGCTTATCAGCGCGTGTTGGTCCAGGATATCTACCGCGCCCAAAATCTCGAGCGCATCGTCGAGAGCGGCAACTGCGATTGCGAGACCCGCTTCCCATCTTGGTACGCAGCCGAGGAGGTGTTTCATGAACGCCACGCCAGTGACGAACGCTGGGAAATGCTGGAAGCTTCCGATGCCTACAATCGACGCGCCAACGACGTTCGCATTGAGGCCAAAGCCATCTGCGAAGCCGCGGGCAATTGGTAAGGCAGCCCCGTTATGAGCGTCGTCACCTACTTCGTTGAAACCTCCCAGGGCTATCTCGACACCGCGGCGGAAACCCAGTTCGGATCGGTCGCGGTAACGGTCGGCACGCTTCTGGTGCTGGGAACAACGCTGGTGGTGATCCTCGTCTTCCTGAACATGATCTACCAGTACAAGGCGATGGACGGGCGCACGGCCTTCTGGCTCGCAGTCAAGATCGGACTGATCGGGATATTCTCCACCAACTGGGTGCAGTTCAACGCGCTTTCCGCCGCTATCCTGGCGGGCATCGACAGCATCGCAGGCGCGTTGGTTGCTTCGGTTGGTGGTGGAACTCCCGGCCCTTCTGGAACTTTCGCCGAAGAGTTTGACCGGCTGATCGCGGAACTAGGGGACTACCTCAACGCCGCCGGGTCCGAGTTGAACTGGATGGCTGGCGCCATGCTCGACATCGTCGGTGTTCTTCTGCTCTCGATCCTCGGCGGGCTGGCCGCCTTCATCCTCGTGGCCTCCCGCCTGATGATCGCGCTCCTGATCGGGATCGCCCCGGTGATGATTTTCCTGACCCTCTTCGAGGTGACCAAGGACTATTTCGCGCGCTGGCTGTCGGCGCTGATTTCCTTTGCGCTCTACCCCATTGTCGTCGCAGGCGTGTTCGCAACGATCACAGGCGTCTCCTCAGCGCTCATCGGCGAACTAGGCGACCCCGAAGGGGCCTCAAACATCGGCGCACTAATCCCATTCTTCATGATGGTCCTCATGGCCAAGGGCTTCATCATCGCAACACCCTTCATTGTCCGCGCGATCTCCGGCAACATCATGATGCCTGCCCTCTCCGGAGGCCTCGGTGGCGGATACAGTTTCGCCCGCGCCGCAATGGGCAGCCAACAGGCCTACAACCGCTACTTGATCGGCGGGGCAAGTGGGGCGGAATATGCCGCCCTTAGAGCGCGGCACTTCTTTGGTGTGCAGCAGATGCCAGTGCGGCAAGGCATGGGACAGACGGGTCAAGCAAGCGGCACTGGGTCACCGGGGGCAGGGTCTCAAATGCTGGCTCAACTGGCCCGGTTGGGAAGGCTGGGGCGACGATGATGACGTTTTGTTTTGCAAGGCCGCTGAGCCATGGATGAACGAGGGTCCCATAAACATTCACCAGTAAAAACGGTACCATTGGAGCTGGTGCAAACAATCCTGCGTTCAGCAGTCAATGGAAGATCTGTCGGGCTTGAAGAGGCAATACAGGTTCTGGACTGCGATGCACATCACGCCAACCGCGTCTTGCGCCAGATGGCCGAGGCTGGGTACTTGGAGCCTGCCGACATCCTGGACCGTTTGTTTTATTGGCAGCTCACCCCGAATGGGACACGCCTCGCACTAGAACCCAAGCGAAAGCGTATCGGTCGCGACAAGGTCCAGACCATCATTTCTGCACTTCTCGCCCGGGCCAAGGTGATCAACGACGATCCCGATCGCTTGCAGCGCATCACCTTGAATCTATTCGGCAGCGCGCTCGAGGAGCGTGACGACTACGGGGACGTAGATGTTTCGATTGCGTACATGCGGCGTCAGCTAAGCGATGTCGAACGCAAGCGCATCGAAAATGCACTAAAGGCCCGTCAAAGCAGGTCAGACCGCCAATCCTTTCACGGACGGCTTATGGGAGCGGAACGTCAGGATACGCGCGAGATCATGGCGTTCCTGAAAAAGGGTCTGCCACATCTTTCGCTCATGAATGATGATCCTATGGACCTCGGGGCACGGTACCGTTGCCTTGTCGACCACGACGTGGAAACGGACAGACCAGTTGATGTTTCTGACGATATCGTTCGACCCAACGGGCCTTCGATCCTCGACCAACATCCGAGGAAACCGCTGCCGCTAATCACACTGCTTGAAGCACGACACAGAACCATTTCTGCGAGCACCAAAGTTGCGATTGATGACATGCACATAGGTTTGGAGGACGCAGCCATGCTCGAGGAACAAATGTGGTCTCCAAAGGTCACGCGCGAAGGCGCTTTCGTTGCCAATGACATCAGAAGTGAGAAGCGGGTCAAATTCGCCGGGTTTCAGCACCTATGTCCGATCTGGAAGAAGGACCTCGGCGGCGTAGCGATGTTGAAGGAAGCCCTCGACTGGTGCGATGAGCATAAGGTTTGGGTCAGGGACCTATTTCCGAGAGTTTCAATCCAACGGTCCGACCGGACACATATCATACGTCTCGGGTGGGGCCATGACCTGATCTATTTCAATGTCGGTGGTAAATCGACAACTGGGAGCCTGCTGCCTCGAAATCGAACACGCGTTTCCAAAATTGACTTGGCCGGAGCCTATGCGGTCGGAAGGGCACTTTCGAAGATTTATGATGAAAGTAGGTCCGCGAAAATGCCATGGTTCAGCGCTGACATTTTGCTTCCGTTAGTCGAGGTAGACAGGCTCCCGGATTTCCCGCGGCTGCATAAAGCTGGCACGTTCAAAGAAGGCGCGTTTCAAGGTCTGCGGGAGGTCACCTTGTTCTGAGCTCGGATCACGCGCCCTACTCCGAACGAACCTGTTTCAATAGAGAAGCACGTCTAGTTTCCCGGCTCCACCTTGACGATCAACTGGCGTTGGCTGTCGTATCTGTACTCATGCAACCTGCGTTCTTGAATGAGCTGAACGGCTTCGCTGACATGCTCGGGAAGCACGTAGAACCATTCTCGAGGATGGACCGCCTTGCCGAACCGGTCCGTGATCACAAGACCCTGCGGCCGTGCCGCATCAAAAAAGCGATGCAAGAGATCCTCGACCTTCATACGCTCCAGATTATGCAACTCGTAGGTCGCAACAACCTCGACAGGCGCGAGCAGGAAAGTTGGATCGTTCTTCGCATCAGCGATACGCCGCCGGACATCTTGACTGGTCACACCGACCTTGTGCAGGATCTTTGACACTCCTGCGATTTCCGGGACAGTCGACAGGCTTCGCGCCACATACACTGTGCCGGTGACCGTCATGCTATCCTGATCCCATTCCGGATCGAGCCGCCCAAACCCAGCCCTTTCGACGATCCGAGCGGTCTTATCTGCTGCGAGCGCTTTGCGAAATGACGACGACAGAGGATCGTTCTCCATGCCATTGGAAAAGATGATCCGTAAACGGTGATCCGGCTTACCGCTTCTACGCGAAAGTTCCGTTTTTTCGGCGACATAGACCAGAAGGCCGCGATGGATGAAGAAGTCGCCTTCGTAGACCGTGATCTCAACATTGTCCTGAACCGGGAGAACTTTTCGATCTCTGGACTCGAGCTTCGACTGCATCTCAGCAAAGCCGTCTTCGAAGTGTTCGAAATCCGGACACGGGAACATGTCGGCCCGGTGGTCAGGCAACTGGCGTTCTGAGGCTGGCGTCACATTTCGGATGTTGAGAACCGCGTCATGCACGTCGAGGTCATCATCACCGAAGATATCGTCGAGGCTTGCCGGAACTTCCTCGTCGGCAACTTCTTCGCGCCAATCGGACTCAGGCACAGCCGGAGACTCCGTTTCGGCAATGGTTGCGGTCGGTGCCACTGGATGGCCATGCCCAAGAAGCCGGTTCCGGTCTGCCTCCATCATCGCGGCCGTCGGACTGGTCCGGATCGATCGCCAGATCGTCCCGAGTTTCATCTCTTCGAGGTCCAGGCTGTTGTCGTCCGGAATCCGGCCGTTTGACTCGTAAAAAGCATTCACCTGCGAGACGATCTCGGCATTGCGGGCGTCTGGCGTTGCCGCCGCGCCGCGGTTCCGCTCCTTGATTTCGAGTAGCCCGAACTCATCCGGCTCGTCGAAGATTTCATCGAGGGATCGGTAGCGCGGCATGTGGCTCAGGTTCCCGACTGAGCCGCTCGCTGGCGTTCGGCCTTTTTCGTCTTGATATATGCATGGGCTTCCGCGAGGCGCTTCTCCAATGGATCGGCCGAATGCGGGTTGGGTTCGCGGCCTTCCTGCGCCCGAAACCGCTTGATGCGCGGCCACAACGTGAGAGCTTCTTTTTCGGTCATCTGGATGCGCTGAGAGATCATCGCGTCCTGGATGGTCTTCAGGAGTGGTGTGTCGAAGGCGCGCGAGGCGACGTCGAAACCTTCCTTAAACGGGTTTACGCTGTCGATCAGATCGATATCCAACTCGCGGACGTTCACGAACCGCTTCACCATGTTGATCAGGGACAGGTTTTCCGACGGCTCAGCATCGTACGCCTCGCCCACTTCAGCAAACGCGCCTTCTTGCGATGCGCGTTTCGCCATGCCGATCAGGTTCATCCTCGCCGCGAGGTCCTGACGCACGGATTCCGTTTCGTCGTCTGACAGGTTCTCGTAGGTTGTCTCGATGATATCCGTCAGCACCATCTGAGTGGCGACTTCCGGGGCAACATCATCCGCCACAACGCGGCGGTCCATGGCCTGGCAGGCCTTGGCCACGAGCTCGTTCATGTCGTTCTCGACAATGGCACGGGCGCGGGCCGTAGGCGGCTCCAACAAACCCTTGATGCCAATATGTACGGTGCCGTCGTTCGTGGTCTCGACGGGCGCGCGGATATCCCCGTCTTCTCGGCGATAGAATTTGAAGTTGGGCGCCAGCACCTGCTCCATCAGCATCGCACCCGAAATTGCCTTGAGCATGTCGTTGACCGCGTCGGCGACGACCGTGGTTTCCACACCGGGCTCAGCGACCAGGTTGGTGAACTGGGCGTGGGGCTTGCCAGGTGCATCGCGGGTGGCCCGGCCGATGATCTGGACGATTTCCGTAAGCGAATTCCTATAGCCAATGGTCAGCGCATGTTCACACCACGGCCAGTCAAACCCTTCTTTGGCCATCCCGAGCGCGATGATGATATCGACCTTGGCCCGATCCGCCGCGTCGTCCCGCTTTCCATCAGGGCCCTTCGCCTCTGCCTGCAACGCGGCCTTGATGCCGTCGCGCCCGTCGCCGTCGTCAACGAGGTCGGCGATCTTGAGAACTTTGCCGTCCGAGGCGCGTTTCACCAAATCGAACCCGGTGTCCGGATCGCGGCTGACGTGCTTACCAATCGCGCCCATGATCAGCCCGACCTCATCGTGCTTTTCGCCGAACGCCTCAGCTGACCCGCGATGCGGGATGTGGACAATCGTCTTGCGGTTGGTGTCGAGGACATCCGGGATCGCCGAGATGTACCGTCCCCGGTAGAACGAATACGAAATCCCCAGTGACTTCAGATGCTCGTATCCCTCAAGCTGCTCATAGTAGCTGTAGGTGATGGATTTGAACCGTGCCTCATCCTCGGGCCGCAGGACCGGCACGCTGTCGCCCCGGAAATAGGACCCGGTCATCGCCATCATGTGGGCTTTCTCGCGGGCCAGCAATTTGCGGAGAATCTCGCCCAGACGGTTGTCATCGGCCGCTGCAACGTGATGGAACTCATCGACTGCGATCAGAAAGTCGTCAAACGCCTCCACACCGCGCGCCTTCTCGATCGCGTCGAAGGCAAAGCGGAACGTCGCATGGGTGCAGACAATTACCTGGGCATCGCTGTCCATGAAGGCTTCGAACGCCTTCACCTTCTGAGACTTCGCCATGCCGTCTTCACCCGATAGGCAAAGGTTCCATTGCGGGTCCACGTCCCAATCGGCCCAGAACCCGTGCGAGGTGAGGTCGGTCGAGCGGAACGAGCTGCCGATAGAGGTTTCGGGCACCGCCACGACCACCTTTTTCACGCCCTGGTTTTCGAGCTTGTCGAGCGCGAGGAACATCAAGGCACGGGATTTTCCCGCCGCCGGTGGCGCCTTCAACAGCAGGAACTGCGCGGCGCGTGCCTCGTAAACGCGGGCCTGCATCGGGCGCTGGCCGAGGCTGTTCGTCTTGGAGTCCGCGCCGGAATGGCCATAGGTCATACGCACAAGATCAACCATTTACGCGGCCTCTTCCTTCTTCAGCTTCTCGATCCGGGCAGCATAGAGCTTGAACAGCCGCTCGAGCCTTTCAGTATCGTTGCGGAACGGACGCCCGATATACATCGTCTCGAGCAATTCGCCATTCTGGCGGTGCACCTCGCGCAGGTCGTCTGGCATCTCGTCGGGGTCGTACAGCTGCGCGATGGTCTTGGGGTGGTGCATGTAGCGCGTCTTGAGGATTGCGCGTGCGGACGCGTTCAGTGCTTCCAGCTGATCCTCGGTGAAGCGCGGTACCGGGAAGGTGTTCCAGCCAAGCGTGTTGGAATAGCGGAAATCCGATTTGAGCTTGCCGCAGACCGTACCGATCCAGACCAGATGAAGACGCGAGGCGATGAGGGCGAGGCACCATTCAGGTGCGTCATAGAGGGCAAAGTTCAGGTTTGACGGGACTACATCGTTGCCAACCCGCTCGACGGGCAGGTAGGGACGCCGTTCGGAAGTGACACCCGGAACCAGAATTGCCGAGTTTCTTGGGGCATAGTGCTCTCGAAATTGATGAGGGCGTTCTGCCAAGTCTCTACCCGCCTTATCCTTCATGTCGAGGCGCGCGGCGCGAGTTGCCTCGATCATTTTCCGGACGCCTGCGATTTTCGTTGCTTCTTCGAGTTTCTCATCATCGATCCACAGGCAGTATCTTTCGATCCCTTTTACGACTTCCTGTGAACCCATGAAGCGACGGACGAATTCGGCAGCTTCTGGATGATGGTCCAAAAGCTGATCTCTTTCAGATGGTTTCATCAAGAGCCTGCCAGCGTCGTAAGGCATGTTTCCGAATTGCATATCGGGCAGCCCAAACAGTGAAGTGTTTGAGCGCGTGACGACCATATCACTCATATTCAGTAGGTAGGAATTGATGTGCGAAGAGGGCGTCTTCAGATCGCCATCAAAGAGAACTTTCGGCGCATTGGAGCGGTTTCTTATTCCAACGATAACGCACATCACGGCAGCATTGGCCGATGCGTTGTTGCGCCATTTGAAAGTGCGGTGCGCAAAACCGATTTCGCGGCCGCCTCCCAGAATCAAAGGCCATATGGTTGAGGCAGCATCCCCTTGCGCAATCGAGTTTGTTGCCACTAGCGCTGCCTGTGCAGGGCGATCTTCAATATACTGCCCTGCCTTGTAGAACCAGCCGACCACGTAGTCGAACGCCTTGTAGTTCACCCCCAAATCACCAAAGAGAAGATCCTTGTCGGCCTTATGTGACGCCTCTTGTTGCGCTTTGCCCAAGAACGGTGGATTGCCAGCGATGAAGACCTCTTCGTCGTCGCTTGGGGGTGGGCAAACGCGGTTCCAGTCTAACCTCAGTGAGTTTTCGCAAACGATGTTTCCGCCATCTCGCAGGGGTAGTGCCGGGGCTGTGTTTCCGAACATCTCGCCAAAGCGCGCATTGGCCTGATACTCGGCGATGAACAGTGCCAGCTTGGCCGTCTCCGCCGCGAAATCCGTGATCTCGATGCCGTAGAAATTCGCCAGCCGCACGCCAGAGAACATCTGCGCCGATGCCCCGCCATCCAGCTGCGCCAGACGCTCCAGCACGCGCATCTCGCGCGCACGAAGCTCCCGATAGGCGACGACAAGGAAGTTCCCCGATCCGCAGGCTGGATCGAAAACCCGGATCCCCTCGATCCGTTTGAGCACGCGCGCCAGTGCCTTGCGGCTATCACCGGCCTTCTCGATTTGCTCATCCAGATCATCAAGGAACAGCGGCCCCAGCACCTTGAGTATGTTCGGCACCGAGGTGTAGTGCATCCCCAGTTCGGACCGTTTGTCAGGATCAGCGACCGACTGGATCATGGACCCGAAGATGTCCGGGTTGATCTCTTGCCAATCGAGCTGGCAGGCGTCCTGAAGGTAGCGATAGGCACCGCGATCGAATTTGGGCACATCCAGTTCATCAGCGAAAAGCCCGCCGTTCACGTAGGGAAAGGCGTCAGCCCAAGCGGGCAGGTTCTGACGCTGACCCTTGGGGAGATTCATCGCGGCGAAGGCCGATGCGATGCAGGACTGCGCCTCTTCCCCTTTGTCGCCCGCATGGGTGAAGATGAGACGTGAGAACAGGTTGTCTTCGAAGATGCCCACGTCTTCTGCGAACATGCAGAAAATCAGCCGCGTCATCAGCTGGTTCAGGTCATGCCGCCGTTCCGGTGTCTTCCAGTCCGGGTTCTTCTTGAGAAGCGCATCATAGAGCTTGGCCAGTCGCCCCGCCGCCTTGACGTCGACCTCGTTCTCTTCCGCCGCCTTGTAACGGGACATGCCAGCCGCTGGCAGGAAAAACCCGAAGTGATGATGCAAGTCGGCGAACTTGATGTGCAAGCTGTCGCCCGATGCGACATGTTCGGCGGACAGGTCAACGCCGTCCGTTGCCAGAAGGATTGCCGGTTTGTGGGTGGTAGTCTTCTTGTCCGACCGGATCATCGACAAGCCCTGGTCCAACGCGCCCGGGTCGGTCACCATTGCATAGAACTTGCGGTTCATCAGGACCGCGCCGGGCACCTTCGATTTGTTGATCGTCCCACTGCGGAGCTTTGAAACCGTGGCTTGCGGACTACCCATGGCGGCGGCGAACACAAACGGGAACTCGCCGCCGTCGAACGGACAGCTTGCGATTTCTTCCAGGGCGTCTGCGATTTCTGTCGGGTTCATTTAGGGTCCGTCGGTAAACTCATACGAATGCTACAGAAATTTTGGGGCGATGACGATAGCGACCGACGCCTTAAACAGCCCAATTCGGCCGTCGCCAATGAAATACTATGCGTTGATACCACGGCGCCGTTTTAGCCGATCGTAAAATTACGGGCGATTCTGGTTCTCCGAGAAACTCGGCAGCAGTCACCAGCAATGTCGCAAATGGGTGATCGGCGCACAGGTCCCAAGGTTAATCTTGACGAAGTGACATTCTTAATCGGCCAGACATGACATCAATCAGCACAGCCCCTGCCACTGCCGATGCCCACAAGTACGGTGTGCTCTTCGTATTTGCGGCGGGTGTGCTGTGGTCGACGGTCGGCCTTGGAATTCGCCTGATCGAAGACGCCGTCGTGTGGCAGATACTGCTCTACCGGTCGATCAGCCTGTCGCTGTTTCTCTACGTGCTTATCCGCGTGCGGTCTGGCGAAAGCCCATTTGTTCAAGTCCGCCGCATCGGCGCCCCCGCCGTAATTGCGGGGCTCTCTCTGGTCGCGGCCTATTCCGGCGGCATCTACGCGATCCAGAACACCTCGGTCGCGAATGCCATGCTACTATTTGCGACCGCACCGTTTATGGCCGCTGTGCTTGGATGGATCGTGCTACGAGAACCTGTCCGCGCCGCAACCTGGATAGCGATTGCCGTCGCAATCAGCGGGATCGGGATCATGGTCGCCGACAAGTCCGGAGGCGTTGTGCTCAAAGGCAGCCTTGCGGCGCTTGGATCGGCCTTCGGTTTTGCTGTCTTCACCGTGGCGTTGCGGTGGGGGCGCACAGGCGAAATGCTGCCTGCGGTTTTCCTGTCGGGCCTCTTCGCGATCGTCATCACTTCGGTCATATGCTTGGGCCTCGGGCTTTCCTTCGTGCTAAGCCCTCGTGATGGCGGCATCGCGATGGGCATGGGGGTGTTCCAGGTTGGGGCAGGTCTGATCCTCTACACGTTGGGATCGCGCAGCCTTCCCGCAGCAGAGCTTGCCCTGTTGTCGCTTGCCGAAGTCCTGCTCGGTCCACTCTGGGTCTGGATGTTTCTGGGAGAAACCGCGACTGCGAACACACTGATCGGAGGTGCTGTTCTACTCGTGGCGATTGCTGGCAATGCGCTTTCGGGCAAGCGGAGAAAACCACCGCCAATCACGGCACCTTAGAACCGCAACCTGCGGCCCTGAGCGGACTTTCTGTGTGTAGTCCAAGTGCTGCGACGCAGCTTTCTCGAAAAGCGGAAATCCAGCACTTAAACTAAATCGGATGGGTACAGAGTAACGGTAGTAGGACAGCATAAGCATGACCACTTCATTGGAAGAACAAGAACGGCTTCTAAGGGTGGCTCGTAGGTGACCGCCCTTCGATCCAGCTCCAATAGCATCTGTACCAAGTCAGTCTGATTGAAGAAAAATATGCAGAGCGCGAGGGTAGCTTTCTAAATGACAATTACAGAAGGTAATTCAATGAACAGCCGCTAAAGTAATTTTCGGAGGTACGATTTGTCAGTGGAGAAGGCACCATGAAGCTCACGCATTTGCGTATTTGCAACTTCCGATGCTTTGGGGGCGTCGAGACAGAAATCGCGTTAGACGATACAACGTTCATTCTTGGACCGAACGGCGCCGGTAAGACGGCGGTGCTGCAGGCGCTGGCAAGGATGTTCAGTCTCGATCCCGCACAGCGTAAGATCAGAACCTCCGATTTTCATATCCCCGCCGACGAGGCGCACGATGCGGCACCAGAAGAGCGCAGTTTTTGGATCGAGGCCGATTTCGAATTTCCAGAGCTTGAGTTGGAAAACGTCGACATGCCCGCGGTGCCCGGCAACTTCGCGCATATGCTCATGGTGGACAATGATGAGGTCGTCCGCGTCCGCTTCCGTTTGGCAGCAACTCTTGATCAGGACGGTGATATCGAGGAAACCTTCACCTACGTTACCGAAGCTGACGAGGACGGGTTGCCCGTGGAGGAAAGCCGGGCCTCCAAGCAAGATCGCAACGCCATTCAGGTGCATTACCTCCCTGCTCGCCGCGATCCATCGGACCATATCTCTTACTCCGCCAACGCCTTAGTGGGCCGGGCATTGCGAGCCGCCGACTGGAGCGTCGAGCGCACTGAGGTCAATGATCTTACAGCGCAAATTACCGATGCCTTAAGTGGGAACGCCGCCATTGAAGGCATCAGCGACTCGCTGACCGACATCTGGGGCCAGCTTCACAGGGGCGAGTTTTTCGCCAACCCGTCAATCTCTTTTGCGCAAAGTGAGGTCAACGCGCTTCTCCGCCATCTGAGCCTTACCTTCACGCCAGGCCACGGCGAGTCGCTCGTCGACTTTTCACGACTAAGCGACGGTCAGCAATCCTTGCTGTATATCTCTCTGGTGCTCGCAATGCGCGAGATCGGCGACAAGGTGCTCGCCGGTGAACTAGAAGCTTTCGACATCGACAAACTGCGGCCCGCGATCTTTACCTTAATCGCGGTCGAAGAGCCGGAGAACAGCCTTTCACCGCACTATCTCGGGCGCGTAATCCGCGCGATTTCCGAATTTGCAAACGGCCAGAATGCACAGACCCTGGTGGCTACGCACGCCCCATCACTTTTGCGTCGCGTCGCCCCTGAGACTATCCGCTATCTGCGGTTAGACGGCGATCGTCGAACGGTCGTCGCTCGGGTTGTTCTCCCGGAAAATGAGGACGCGGCAAAATATGTGCGTGAAGCTGTACACGCCTTCCCTGAATTATACTTTGCCCGGTTCGTCATTCTGGGTGAAGGCGACAGCGAAGAAGTCGTCCTGCCGCGGATGCTAGCTGCACGCGGCGTTCTCACGGATGATGCATCGATCTCGGTTGTCCCTTTGGGCGGGCGCCACGTCAACCATTTCTGGCGGTTACTGCACGGGCTGGGCATCCCGCACGCGACTTTGCTTGATCTCGACCTTGCCCGCTTTCAGGGTGGCTGGGGCAGGATCAAGTACGCTGCGAAGCAACTTCTGAAATATAGCGACGTGGAGAATGCGGGCATTGACGAAGATGAAATAGCAGCCATCCCAACTTGGAATAGCGAACAAGGACTTTTGATCGATGACGATGATTGGTTCGAGTATTTCAACGAGCGCGGCGTCTTCTTTTCGTCGCCGCTTGATCTCGACTTTATGATGATCGAGGCGTTCGCCGAAGTCTATCGAGTTGAAGATGACGAGCGCGAAGAACCAGATGAGACAACGCTCAAGGCTGTCCTCGGCAAAAAACACGATACCGTGGCAGGGCAATATACAGACGACCAGCTTCAGCTGTTCGATGCCTACCACGGTCGCTTCAAGTTAGGCAGCAAGCCAGCTTGGCATATCCGGGCAATGGCAGCGATTGATGATGCAGAAATTGCTGCGGACATGCCCGCGGCCATGACCGCGCTAATCGACTATGTCGAAACCGAGCTCGAAGGCTTACCTGAATGATTGCAGTGGAACGATGGTCTCCCGTGGATGGCTTAACGCTTGAGCCGAACGCGTTGGCTGCTGCAACAGAGATTGCGCGCAATTTGGCCCTCACCGCGGGTCCCGGCGCTGGCAAGACTGAAATGTTGGCGCAACGTGCCGACTTCCTGCTTCGCACTGGAACTTGCCGTTACCCTCGCCGGATCCTCGCCATATCGTTCAAGACTGATGCTAGCCAAAATCTCAAGGCACGCGTCCGGAAACGCTGTGGACCTGGGCTGGCTGCGCGATTCGATAGCCACACCTTCCATGCCTTCGCTAAACGGATCATTGACCGGTTTCGCCCGGTGCTGAGCGGACGCGATGCGCTAAACCCTGATTACTCGATTGGCCCGCGCCGTGTGCAGCACCAGTCCATCACGTTCGCCGACATGGTGCCGCTCGCTTGCAAGATTATCGAAGACAGCCTAGTCGCCCGAAATGCGGTGCGACAGACCTATAGCCATGTCTTCCTGGATGAATTTCAAGACTGCACGGATGAGCAATATCGCCTGATACTCGCTTGTTTCGGCGACACCCCGACAATCCTGACGGCTGTTGGCGATACCAAGCAAAGCATCATGGGCTGGGCCGGAGCGCTCGAGGGTATCTTCCATACCTTCGCCGATGCTTTCGATGCGCTGCCGCGCAATCTCTATCAGAATTTCCGTTCCGCGCCGGCGCTCCGTCGGATGCAGAATGCGATGGTCAAAGTGATGGATCCGCCAGCAGCGCTCGACGATGCCGATATCATTGGCGACGAGGGTGAGATTTGCATTCTTCGATTTGAAGATGACGATGACGAAGCCAGTGGCTTGGCTGAGCGAATCCGGGACCTGATCGACGATGGCATCGAGCCCTCCGAGATTGCGATCCTAGTCAGCAAACAACAAAGTCTTTATTGTCGGCGTCTCGCGGCTGCTTTTGAGGCGGAAGAGATTCCGTTTCGGGAAGAAGATACGAAGCAAGACTTGGCGTCGGAGCCGGTCGCCTCCCTACTCATCGATTTTCTTCTGATCGCAAGTGGCTCGCGCCAACCCTCCGCTTATCGTCGTTTGCTTGATCTGGTTGTTTTCAACCATGGCTATGACGAGGAACGAGAATATCAGCTGCGATCACGCTGGGATCGCTTCGTAAACGAAACCAAGCAGAAGATTGCGGCGCATGAGCTCGATCTTCGGCAGATGGACGATTTGCAAGCTCTCGCCATATCACTGGTAGACAATGTTGGGCGTGATAGTCTCATCTCTTTATCGCCGGACTATGGGCATGGAGATCGCTTCGATGAGCTCATCGCCCAAACTCTTGAGCATGCGCACATGCTGCTGCAGAGCCAAGCGGACTCATCAACAGCTCTAGCCTCATTTTCGGGTGACAGCGCTGTTCGCATTATGTCAGTGCACAAGAGCAAGGGCCTGGAGTTCGATACGGTAGTCATCCTTGGGGTCGAAAAAGAAACCTTTTGGGGCGAGCCGTCAGCGGAACGCGCAGCTTACTTCGTCGCGATCTCGCGCGCCAAACAACGGCTTCTGCTGACCACGTGCGGTCAGCGCCAGCGTCCGCAAGGAGCGAAACGCTGGTCCACTAACCGTCATGAGTACGACGAATTTCTTGCCTACATACCGTGAACACCTAGGACGTTGGATCGCATGACGTCAGTGCCAATGGGACAGTTTAGGTCGCTTTGATGAGGGAGATTTGCCGCCTTGCGCTCGCAGCGAAAGACCGCTCCCCGCCCGCCTAGCAGAAAATCATGCCCGCCACCTTATCGAGCAACCAGCTTTTCACCACCATCGCCCTCTCGCAGCATCGCTTCCATATCGTCCAAGCCATCAACGGCAGAGCGCATCTGCGCCTCATCATCCACGCCCACAGCCTCGGTATCAGCAACTTGGACCTCAAAATCCATCTCCATCTGGCGCTGTTCCTCGGCGATGACGGCTTGAACGACGGGCGCGGTTTTCTTTGCGACGATGGCGGTTTGCCCTGAAGATTGGCCGCTGCCCGCAACGTGGCTTGCGCTCTCCACAACCGCATCAGTTTCAGGTCCACCTGGTCCGTTCGCTGGCGGAGTCATCGGCATGGCGCGCACACTCAGCGGCAGATTGCCTTGCGGCCCCCCTCCCCCCAGCTCCGGAAACGGCAACTCGCCCGTCTGCGCCGCGTGGATCGCCTTGAACAGCCGATCGTCGAAGTACTGGATCCGCTTGGCCCGGACAGGCATTTGCGCATCGATCACCATGACGATCTCATCAAGCGGCAGGCGGCGCGCCTCATCTTCCGGCAACAGCGAGCTCTCTTCAGTCCGGGTCGATTGGCTGCGGCCCTCGAAGGGGTTCTTGCCGATGGACTGGGATCGCGTGATGACGGTCTTGGTGGTCTTTCCGACAGCCTTGCTGAGCTCCTCGACGGTTTTCTCATCCGAGGGAGTCAAATAGAGCTTCACGCCGGCATTGCCCTGCAGGGCGCGCCGGGTGTTCTCGCCATAGATTTCATCGAGGGCGGGGATGGTTTGCGTGACCACGGCCAAATGCCCGCGATAGGTCCGCAGGGTCTCGATGCTCTCGACCACGATGGGCATCTTGCCGAGACGGTTGAACTCGTCGAGCATGATCATCACTGGCCATGGCTCGTCTGGCCCGGGATCCTTTTCCTGCATGGCGGAGAGAAGGTCCGAGAAGAAGAGCCGGATCAGGGGTGCGAGCGGCTTCACCATCAGCGGCTGGACCACGAGATAGACGGAGAAGGGCGTCTTGCGGATCGTTCGGAAGTCAAAGTCCGACACCGCCGTCGCCTCATCGATGGCCGGGTTCTGCCATTGATCGAGCCCCGAGGTCATCAGGAGCGAGACGTAAGAGGTCAGGGTGTCATTGTTGGTCGAGGCCAGCCGCGTGAAGATCAGTTTTGCGGCCCGGTTCTCCACCTCATGGCCCCGCGCGAAGTATTCCTTCTGCTTGTTCCCACCCGAGGCCGCGATCCGGTAGATCTCGCCCAAGGTCGGGCGCTTGCGCTGGAAGGCCAGCAGGCCTGCCGCCACGAAGAGATCGATCCCGCCTTTGAGGAGGCCCTGCACCCGGTCGTTGTCGCTCTGCAGGAAGAGCGTCGCCAGGAGCTGCAATTCCATCTGCTGGCGCGCGGGATCTTTCAGTTGATAGATGCGCAGGAGCGGGTTGTAACGATGCGTGCGCTTGCCCTCCCAATCGGTGGGGGCAAAGCGATAGACCTTGTCGCCTTGGGCTGCGCGGTGTCGGGCCGTGGCCTCAAAGCACTCGCCCTTCACATCGAGCGTCACGGCGGAGCCTTGCCAGGTCAGCAGGTTCGGAATGACGAAGCCCGTGGTCTTGCCGCGGCCCGTGGGCGCCACGATCAGCGCATGCGGAAAAACTTTGGAGCAGATGTAATTGGCGCGGGAGCCCGGCGGCCCCAGCTTGCCGAGGATGAACCCGGTGCCGGGCGCCCCGAAGAACCCATTGGCCTTCATCTCGCGCGCGGTCTGCCAATGGGTCTGGCCAAAGCGTGTCAGGGCGGACCCCGAGAGGGCGAGGCTCAGCATCAGGCCGGCGGCGGCGAAGCTGCCGATGATCAGGTGAATAAGTTGGGCGTCCTCCGGGCGGCGGTCCAAGATCGCCATGTAGTTCTGCGCGATATAGGCAAAGTCGATCTCGGCCCCAAAGCCGAGATCCTGGTAGGTCAGCACCGCCGAGGCGATCGTATAGCCCATGGCCCCGGTCACCAGCGTCACCATCAAGACCCCTGTTGCGATCCGCGCTTTTCCCATGGAGGCGCTCAATGGACCTGACCCCGCTCGGTCTCTCCATCCACGTCTGTCGCGCGGTGTTTTTCGTATTCGGCGTCGGCCAGATCATCGACCAACTGGCGCAAGGCCTCCGTGTTGGCCGTCGCGGCATCGGATTGCAGATAGACCTTGGCGACATAGAGCCGGTCGAGGCGGTCCTCGAGAACCTTGTCCAGCGCATCGGCATCGCCGGATGTGAGCCGCTCAAGTTGACGGTTATCCAGCACCCGCGCGATCTCGTCGCGGAAGGCGTCCCGCTCCGCCTCGCTCTCGAAGGGCGCGGAGAACTCCCCGGCCCGCTCATGGTCCAGAACACGCGCAATCTCGTCTGCAAGGCGGTCGGCACGGTCAGACTGCGGCGCAGTTTCACCGCGGGCTGCGAGGAGTGCGTCGCGCGTGCCAGACCCAAGCCCCTCGCGCAACTCGTTTTCGCGGCGGACCTGATTGATGACCTCCGTGTCGCGTATCTCGACGACGGCCGCATAGGTCGCACCGAGCCCGCGGGCAAGGTGGGACGGCATGTCCGGATAGCGCGCGCGCAAGTCATCCGTGACTGCATCTGCAACGGGCGTGCGGACGTCGCGTCCCGCTATGATCCGGTCGACTTCGCGGGTGATCTCACTGGCGCGGGCCGCATCGGTGATGGTCTCCCTGTAGGGCTCAGACCGGTCAATCACATCGCCAGGGCGTGAGAGCAGATCCGGGTGTGCCTCGAGATATGCACGCTGCTCCGTCTCGATCCGGCGCTCCGCTCGCGATACGACCTCCCAATCCCTGTCCTCGATCTGCTGCGCGGTCAGGCCGTCTGCGCGCATCTCCTGACGGATTGTCCGTTCCATCGCCCGCACCGCGCCCTCATGATAATGGAACCGCTCGCTGTCCGCTTCCGCTTCCATGACACCATCCCGGCGCAGCACGTTCTCCCGTTCCAAAAGCGTGCCAAGTTCGACATGTACATCGTTGAGAATGTCGCGCGCCTGTTCCAGATCGGCGCGGCGTTCAAGGTTCAGATCGCGCGCCTCAGCTACTTTGGAGAGATCATTGGCGATCCATTGATGCTCGAGCGCGGCGCTCGAGGCCCCGGTCTCGATCCGGGCCACCACTTCCGATGTGCTGATCCCGGTGCCCCGCAGTGCCGCGTCAATGCGCGATCTCAAGTCGGGCGTGGCCAGACGCGCGAGCTGGCTGGCGTCGATATTGGCTTCGGAATAGATCCCGCCCTCCGAGGGGGTCTCTGACAACGTGCTCGAACGCAAACCGAGAGGCTGCATGTGCTGGACCTGCCTCTGGATCTCGATGAGGCGTTTTTCCAGCACGGGACGTTCCGCGTCAGACTTCTCGGCGATCATGCCCTGCACCCGCGCGAGCTTTTCCGCATAGAGGCTTCTCAGATCCTCGAAGCTTTGATCCTCGGCCATATACACATCTCCTGTTCGGTCCACCTGCCCGCCGCGCGCCAGCACCTCGCCCGCGCGAAAGAGGGCTGCGGCAATATCCTCGCGGGCCTCGCGCGAAGCCTCCGCAGCAAGCGAGTGGTAGACAGTTCTGGTATTGGCGATCTCCGCCAGCGTCCGCGTCAGGTCCTGCCCCACGCGTTCCCGCTCGCGGGGCGCGCGACCCTCTTCTTTCGCCGCATAAACCTCGCTGGTGCGGGCTGGGTAATGCACAACCCCGCGATCCACCCGGCGCGTGGCCTCCAGGCGCACGCCGTACTTCTCCGCCTCCTCGACCATGGCGAGGCGGAAGTCGTCATAGTTGAAGCGATGGTTGCGCCCCAGAAAGAAGAACTCGCCTTCTTGCGAGCGGCGGTTCAGCACCAGATGCGCATGGGGGTGATCGCGGTCCTCATGCACCGCGATGATGTAGTCGAAATGCCCCGCATCGGTCTGGAAGAACCGCTCGGCCACAGCCGTCGCGATGTCGCACACATCCTCCCCGCGCGTGCCGATGGGGAAGGACATGAGCATGTGGGTGGTCTGTCCGAGCTTGGGCTTGAAGCCCGCATCCCACCGCTTGGCAAAGCGCTCGGTCAGGTCCTTGATGTCACCGGCCTCGAGCTTCGCCTTGCCGTCCAGAAACCCGCTACTGTCCACGATATGGGTGGACTTGGTGGTGAGGTACTCGAGCTGGTTTGCGAGCTGCGATTTGGTATGCGTCCCCCCGCCCCGGATCGCCTTGAAGACCGCCGGTCGATGCCCGGCTGCCGCGCGCACAAGCTGGGTCTGCTTGGCCACGTGCAGACCTTGCATCGAGCCCCGGACGCGGCTCCAGCCATCCCGAAAGACCTCGCCCGTGACGGCATGGACGGCATCATTCAGCCGCATGGGCAAACTCCCTCAGCGCGGCCGTGGCCTGCAGCTGCATCGCGTCCCGACGGCGGCGCAGGAGCAGATCGATCTCGTCAGCCGAATCCAGAATGAACCGCGCCAGCCCGCGCATCTGCGCAAGGCGCAATTCGGTGAACTCCGAACCAGCCCCCCGCCCCCGCCGGTTGGCCTGCGTCATCTGCTTGGCAATCTGCGCGACCCCATTGCCGACCTCGTGCAAAGAGGCCCTGTATCGCGCCATCTCGGCCGCCATCTGCGCATCCGGAACGAACACCCCGCCTGCCGCCTGAATGAGCCGCCGCAGCCCCTCGGCCCGGCTCTCGATCTCGGCGGCGGCCAGCACCGCGTCGAGCGCCTCAAGCTCCGCAGCCGTGACCTTCACACTGACCGCCGAGACCGGGATCGCGGCATCCATCTGACGCTCGGCATCAGCTTTCAGGACGTAGCGCACGGCCCGCGATGTGACCTCGAAACGCTCAGCCAGCTCAGACGTCGACACACCCTCCGCGGCCTCGCGGACGATCTGCATTTTCTCGATCTCTGTCAGGCGTTTTGTTCGGGACATGCGGAAGAAAGACCCTCTATTTCCTGCCACCTTCCACCAAGGCTGCCCCCACCTTACGATAATATACCAAGCTGTCAATTATATACTTCCGTCGCTTTCAGTCTCAGGCAGCCTTGGTGTCCGCTTCACGCCGCGGCCCGCAGGGACGCGGCTCTGCAGCCCTCACCACCGGGCGACCCACCTGTCCTAGGGGTCCCGTCCACCAGCCCCGCCCGAGGGTCTGGCCGAACACCACGTGTTCGGACGGAACCGCGGGCGGGCGCAAACCCCACCGACAGGGCGGACAGGCAGGGTCAAGGAGGGCCAGATTTGGGCCCCCAAATCTCTGCCGCAAAAACCGGGAGGCCCTGGCCGATAGGTTTTTGTGGATGGCCCCCTTGAGGCTGACTGGCCGGTCTGTCGCTACCTGATCATTCCGGGGGAGGTGCGTCTGTTGAATGCGCAGCGACCGGCAACTTCGTGAAGTCGCCTCGGGCGATCTGACCGCCGGGCACGGCATCCCTGGAACAGGGATCGGGCCGCCCCAAGATCATCCTGGGGCGGCCCATCCTCGTCAGAGGATTTAGTCCTGGGGATCTTTCGCACTCGGCGGAAACATCACCAGCTCCGAGACCGCGACCGGGAAGTCGAGCTTGAGGCTGAAGAACTCCGAGCCGTCCCCGTTGCGGGTGTTGCGGAACATCGCGCTCACGCGCTGAAAACGGGTGCGCTCCTGGCCATCGGTATCGGTGAACTTGACGGGGACGGTGGCGACGTAGTGGTGGGTCATTTGGGTCTCTCCTTGTTGCGATGGGGATCACCCGGCACGGGGGCAAGAGGCCCGGTCGCAAGCGCAAATGCGGAGGGTCCGCGGCCCCGCCGTGGAAGCCGTATTTGTGCTTGCCGAAGCGTGAGCTGAGGGCACGATTGGGCCGACCCCGTGCGATCCACATCTATGAGCAAAAAGGAGAGACCCAAATGACCCTTGCCATCACGCCGCAGCGACCATCCGCGTCCTCGTCCCGCCGATCCTGGCCGGGGTGCTGACGGAGCCCGCCCGCGTGGATGCGATGTTCCGAAACACCTCCCGAGGGACGCGCAAGTCTTCGGCCTCAAATGCGACGTCTCGACCCCTCGCGTCTTGTCCCGCTGACGATGTGCGTGAGGTGCGCACCATCCCCAGCCCGTACCGATGCGGATGGGCCGTACTCTGACGGACCGGGTAGAGGGATAACGGAGCTGGACGCCGCAGCCTGTCGATCTTGCGTAACCGACCGCACGCGCCATGACACATGACGAAAGGGCCGCGCCAAGCGCGACCCCCTCTCTTCAATCCTGCGACACCTTCTTCTCCGGGTCCGCAACCCGCATGACCGTCAGACCTTTCGCTTCCGCCTTCTGCCCGAGGTTCAGCGCGACCCCGTTGCCGCCGAAGAGTACAACCCCCGTCGCCGCGAACTTGTCGTCCAGCATTTCGTCGTTGCACTTGAACGGTGCCGCCCGCCCATGCGCGGACCAGCGCGGATCGAAGCGCGCCTGCGCGACACCCCGTGCCCGGGCCCATCGTGCCGCGATCATCTCCGCCCCGTGCTTGCCACCTTTGTGGCAGAGGAAGATCTCCTGGTTCCGGTTCTGCTTGATCCGTTCGCGAACCTTGTCGAGCGTGTTGAAGATCACATCGACATCGGTCCAGTCGGTGGCGCCTGAGACGATCAGGGGCACCCCCTCGACTTTCGACTTCTCGGCAGTCTCGCGGTCGTGCTGCTCCAGGAGCTGCCGTGCCTCGAAGACCGCGCCGGTCTCCTGCGCACGGACGCTTGCGCGCGACCCGGCTGCCGGGATGAAGGCGTGGCCCGTCTCGATCTCGTAGCATTCTGCCGCCGCCTCGCTCATCACCTCGATGGCGCTGACGATCTCGCGCAGCTGCAGAAAGCGCGCCTGCGCCTCTTCGAGCGCGGTCTCGGCGATCTCCGATCCGTCATGGGATTTTGCCAGCGCGCCGATCTTGTCGGCGGTGCGGTCGACCTCCTTGCCGAGTGCCACCTTGCGGCGCTGCAGGATCGTCGCGAGCCCATGGGCCAGCGGTTCGATTTCTGCCTCCAACCCGGTGCCGCGCAGCTGTCCGAGCAAAGCCTCGAAGCTCTCGCGGATGATGCCGTCGGTCAGGATCTGGTCCTCCGGGATCGGCAGATGGGCGTCCTTCTCGGTCAGCCCGAAAAGCTCAATGGTCTCGTAGGTGTTCGCTTGGTCGTAAGCCATTTTTGTATCTCCAGATGTTTGACTGACCACCACGTGAGTGTGGTGGCATGGCCGAATGTCTAGTTTCCGAATCTGCCCGGGTCAGGGACGGCGCAGCCGCCGGCTTGCCGGGCGCAAAAGTTTTCCCTGCGCAACATCCGACACACGCACACCCTCACGCACTGGACCGCCCTGCGCCAAAGGCCCCGCCCTCGCCGAAAAGTTTTGCGATCCTTGACGCGGGCTGATTTGGGGGCCATCCGGAGGATATGCTTCCACGCTCATGTGTGTGTGTGTTCTGACGGTAGGTCTGCCCGACACGAGCAGGCAAACGGCCCGACCGGACGCGGGAGACGGATGGAGCGGCGGGATCGTTTTGCTCCGCAAAACAGACCAGAGCGCAATCCGGCGGAGCGGCCGGGGAGGGACGTGCTCGCGAGGCGGGCAAACCGGAATGCCGGGTGCTGCGCCGCGGTGAGGCCGCATGGCCGAATGCGCGACGGACCGAAGGGCCGTTCTCCCCTGCGACACGCGAAGCCGAGCTGGGGAGGCCGCAAGGCTATGTCTTTAGTTTTCGTTGAGCACAATAATCGCCTCGGAACGACGCATCCCATGAGCGCTAGAAATCTGTGGGACTCAGCCGCCGAGGTCAAAAGCGGAAATTCGCTGCACCGTGCGTGAACTGGTAAGATGCGGGACGAAGCGCCATTTTGTTGCAAATCCAAACACAGCTGCTTTACCGCCCATTGCAGACCTTCATCCCAGATTGCACACAATTTGCACACAGTCAGCGGCTACGACCTTGGTGAGCTTGGACGGTCTGCCCACTCCTCCATAGGCGCATTAGCTAACCTGCTGCTTCAGTGGCTGCGTTGTTGGGCTTTCCCGGGGTTCCAATGATCAGCGAGCCGGTTTCGGGTCCATAGCGCACACAAACTGTGCACGAATTGAGGTGGTCCATCCCCCCGGAGCGCGAAGAGAGGTGATTGGCGATGATAGAGCCTTGCTGAACAACGGCAGCTTGAGAGAGCCCTTCAACATGGTCCGCACAAAGTCGCATTCGACGATCTGTTACTTTGTACTTCCGGTTCGTCCCGCCAACATGGCGTTGCTTCACTGTTTCATGTCGATTGCAGTTTGAGCAATGACCGCAATCTCCCGGTTGCAGCTTTCCGGCACGGGCTCGCCGTTCGAGGGTGCCAGGAACCACGCAGGCACAGGGTGCAGGTCGGTGGAACGGCCTGCCCTATCCACATGGCCGAGCCAATCCTCTGCCCAGGCGATCTGGATCTGCTCGGCCAAAAGTTCTGCCTGTTTGACCCGGTCGCGCAGAATTTCTTTGGTCTTAGGCGGCATGTCGGAGCGGGGCGGTTTGAGGGCGCGGCGAATATGGCGCAGTGGCAGCACGGTCATTTCGCGCCAGCCTTGCATTTCGGCCCGTAATTCGGCTCCTTCTGCCTCGCACAGAGACATGCCAAGCATCGACCATGCGTAAAGCACGATGACAAGCTCAACGATGTCTGCGTCCAGTCGATCCTGTAGCGTAAGGCATGCCTCAGCCACGCCGGGGCGTCCGTAAAAATCAAGCGCGAAAGCCCATGCGGGGTTTTCCAGATCAAGAGCCACTGTCTGTTCCATTTCAGGTGCCTGACTGGTCTTGCATCTCCGTCTTGATACCCTGCCAACGTGGCATCCCGCCCATGTCGATCCCGAACAGGTCCAGCGCGCGACCGATGGAATAATCCACCATCTCGTTCAATGTCGCGGGCTTGGTGTAGAAGGCCGGCACTGGCGGCATAATGATCGCGCCCATTTCGGTGATCGAGGTCATGGTGCGCAAATGCCCCAGATGCAGCGGCGTTTCGCGCAGCATCAGAACCAGCCGCCGCCGTTCCTTGAGAACGACATCGGCCGCACGGCTGATCAGCGTATCGGTGGTCCCGGCCGCAATTTCCGACATCGTGCGGACGGAACAGGGCGCAATCAGCATGCCAAGCGTGTGGAACGACCCGCTGGCGATCGTGGCACCGATGTCGCGGGTATTGTGAACGACGCTTGCCCGTGCCTCCAGCTCGGCCGGGCGCATGTCCAGTTCCTGCGCGAGGGTGAGATGCGCGGATTTCGTCACCACAAGATGCGTTTCCACACCGAGCCGACGCAGATGATCCAGCGCCCGCAGCCCATAGATCGCGCCCGAGGCCCCGCTGATGCCGATGATGATACGCGGCGGATGATCGGTCACAGGCTTCATTTTGTGTCGAACCAGTCTGCCAGATCAATATCATTGGCCATGCGGATGGTCTTGCGCAGAAATTCCTCTTCGCGGCCCCAGGGTTTAGTGGCATCGACCAGGAGGCGGCCCCAATGGTCTTTTTGTTCGTCACGGTAGAATGACGGCGTTTCGGGAATGATCATCATGTCCTTGTCCGGACGGCAGCGGGTCAGCGTGGCCCACATCACATCATCCAAATCGTAGATGTCTACATCCGCGTCGACAACGGTGATCACCTTGGCCCAGATCGGCTCTGCGCCGATGGTGGCCAGCATGACCTGGCGCGCGTGTCCTTCGAATTGCGGATCAATCTGGACGATCGCATGGTTGACGAAAGGCTGACAGGTGACATTCAGGATCCCCGGCAGGGCGGCGCTGAGACGCTGGAAGATATTGGCGGAGACCGACAATTCCAGCGTCAGAACCTCCTCCTCCGAGCCACACAGGATGCTGTGGAACAGGGCATCGGGGCGGACATTAACACCCAGAACCTCGAATACGGCATTGGGGGCTTCGGGCACGTAATAGCCCATGAATTCACCAAACGGCCCTTCGAGACGGCGTTCATTGGGCAAGAAGCGGCCTTCGATGACGATCTCGGTCTCGGCAGG
This sequence comes from Alphaproteobacteria bacterium, assembly GCA_030425145.1. Classification (GTDB taxonomy): domain Bacteria; phylum Pseudomonadota; class Alphaproteobacteria; order Rhodobacterales; family Rhodobacteraceae; genus Marivita. The sequence goes on from JAUHVK010000031.1 coordinate 28,172, forward strand.
CACCTCCAGGTCGATATGCTTGCATTTGCGCATCGGCATCGGCGCGCCCTTGAGACGGGCCGCGACCTCCAACTCATCGGCGTCATAGGCCAGCGGGGCCGCTGCGGTCAGGAAAGAGGTGGCTGGCGCACCGATCAGCATCGCGGCCTCAAGGTAGTCGCCCTTTGCCTCGGCCTTCTCATGGTAGATCGTCAGATGGTGGCGCGGGGCCAGCCGGCAGCGCAATTCCTCGTCATTGATATACATGCTGCGGTGATAGGACAGGTTGCCCACGCCGGTATCGGGGTCTTTGGCGATGAACATGGCGGATGTGAAATAGGCCCCGCCATCGCGATCCGAATAGGTGATGAGCGGCAGGTCGGACATTTTCACGTCGATCCGCTCTTCCTCCTCTGCCTTGACAAAGGGCGTGCCGGTGCCCTGCCCCAGATTGGCAAGGTTGCTCCACTGTCGGCAAAAATCATTCGCGTCAATGCCGATCACCTCTGCCAGGCGTTCGCGCGAGCCGTAGACATTGGTGACAACCGGGAATTTGGTGCCCTTCACATTGGTGAACAGGATCGGTTTGCCCCATTTCTTCATCGCGTTATGGGTGACGGCGGCCAATTCGTGGAACGGATCGACCTCCTTGTCGACAACCATCAGGTCTCCGCGGGCACGCAGGCGTTCGACAAACTCTCTCATGGCTATCTCCTTGACGGGTTCGACCTGCGCGACGGCGGCGTCATCACAGATGCATTGCTTGTGGCTTCATGGGCACTGGAGAGGCGATAACGGTCCCCAGGATATAGAAATCGGCTCCGGGTCACCGGGGTGTCGGCATGCCATGTCTGACGGTTGATCAGCAGGCAGGGATGCGCGGCGTCGATCTGAAGCAGCTGTTGGGCCTCGTCGTCGGGGCGAATGGCGCGGATCGTGTTGTCGACAAAGGTGACCTTGGTTTCGCGCAGCAGATAGGCATGGGTCGTGACACGGGTGAAATCCTGCGAGATGTAGTCAGGGGCCAGTGCGGCATTGATGAAGCGGTCCTCGATCTGGATCGGGGTGCGGTCTTCCAAATGTAGGATCCGCGAATAATAGACCGTTCCGCCATTGACCGGCAGCAGGTTGTAGCGCGGGTCATCGGGCTCCAGCGTGCAGAGAGTGACGATCTCGCTCGTATGAACGCCGCCATTGTTTTCGATCTCTTCCGAGACATCCTCGATGCCGAAGACGGCGCATTGCATCCTGGGGCCGACCACGAATGTGCCCCGCCCGCGCACCCGCACAAGCACGCCCTCCGATTGCAACTCGCGCAGCGCGCGGCGCACGGTCAGATGAGAAACGTTGAATTCCTCCGAGAGCGCCTCTTCGCTCGGAACCTTGAAATCGGCATGCCAGTCGCGGCTGTCGATTCGGTCCTCGATGGCGGATTTGACCTGGCTGTAGAGTGGTTTTGGCTCGGTAGTCACTGTTTGGCCCCCATAATAATATCATTACTTGACTGATACCTCAGCAAGATTTGCCTGTCCACATGCATCACCCTTGGCTTTCCGAAGCTTATCACCCCAAAAACGTCGTTGACAAGTATCATAACAATATCATTAGCTATCCACACAGATAGCAATGCATCGGCTCAATGTCGATGACATGACGGATCCCGAGCACAGCCATTGGGATCCGGACCAAGTTTGAAAGGGTAGAAGATGATCGAAGCCGGGGGCCTTACGAAGCTTCAGATGTATATTGGTGGCGAGTGGGTCGCACCATCGGGGGGCGACTATATCGAATCGGTCAACCCGTTCACCGCCCAACCCTGGGCCCTGGTGCCGCGCGGCAATGCACAGGATGCAGGTCGTGCAATCCTTGCCGCCGATGAGGCGTTTCGCAATGGTCCCTGGGGGCGGATGCATGCATCTGACCGGGGCGCGATCATCCACCGACTTGGTGCCCTGATTGAGAAACACGCCGATGAGCTGGCCGAGATCGAGGTGCGCGACAATGGCCGCCTCTTGGCCGAGATGCGCCATCAGATCGCATATGTCGCAAAGTGGTATTACTACTACGCCGGGCTGGCCGACAAGATTGAAGGCACGGTCCATCCCTGCGACAAGCCTGCCCTGAGCTATTCGAAACACGAGCCTCTGGGCGTCTGCGTGGGCATCGTGCCCTGGAACGCGCCGTTGCTATTGTTCTCGCTCAAGGCCGCCCCGGCCCTGGCGGCTGGCAACACGATCGTCATGAAACCTGCGGAAACCACCTCGGCCACCGCGCTCAAGCTGATGGAACTGGTCGAGGCCGCGGGTTTTCCGCCCGGTGTCGTCAACGTCGTGACCGGCTATGGCAAGGAAGTGGGCGAGCCGCTGGCCACCCATCCCAAGACCCGGCATATCGGCTTTACCGGCTCGACCGCGACGGGTGCCCATCTGGGAATGCTGGCCGCGCGCGACATCAAGCGGGTCAGCCTGGAACTGGGCGGCAAATCCCCCAATATCGTCTTTGCGGATGCGGATCTGGACAATGCCGTGCGCGGTGTCGTTGGCGGCATTTTCGGGGCCACTGGCCAGACCTGCATCGCGGGCTCGCGCCTGTTGGTGCAGCGCGAAGTGCATGATGAATTCGTCGAGAAGCTGGCCGCCTTCACCAAGGCCGCGCGTGTCGGCGATCCTTGCAACCCCGCGACCCAGATCGGCCCGATGGCCAACCAGATGCAGTATCAGCGGGTGCTGGACTATATCGAGGTTGCCAGGAACGAGGGGGCCAAGCTGGCCCTGGGCGGCAAACACCCCGAGATCGAGGAATGCGCCACCGGCTATTTCATCGAACCCACGATCTTTACCGGCGTCACCAACAACATGCGGATCGCCCGCGAAGAGGTGTTCGGGCCGGTCCTGTCCACGATCGTCTTCGATGATGCCGAAGAGGCCATCGCCATCGCCAATGACAGCGAGTTTGGCCTCGCCGCCGGGGTCTGGACCTCGGATATGCGCCTCGCGCTGAAAATGTCGGACCGGCTGGAGGCGGGAAGTGTCTGGATCAATACCTACCGCGACATTTCCTACACCACCCCCTTTGGCGGCTACAAGAAAAGCGGCCTGGGCCGGGAAAACGGCGTCGAGGGTATCCGCGAATATCTGCAGACCAAGGCGGTCTGGATCTCCACCGCCAAGGAAATCGCAAACCCGTTTGTCATCGGATGAAAAGGACCGAGCGGCGCGCGTTCTGTGTCGCCCCGACATAACGACTTCACCGGCCCGAAACAGTCGAAAACCAAAGGGCCAAAAAGACCACCATGGAGGAGAAACAAAATGACTATCAAGAAGCATGGGGCGCGCCGCGCCTGCCTGACCGGAACATCGGCCCTTGCATTGGGTCTGATGATCAGTGCCGGGTCTGCCACTGCCGAAGGTGCCGCGGACCTCTTGCCGCAGGAATACCGGGATGCGGGCGTCATCCAGCTTGTGACCGACGCGCAATATCCACCCTTCCAATATATCAATGACGAAGGCGAAATGGTCGGGTTCGAGGTCGATCTCTGGGATGCGATTGCCGAACGCCTTGGCGTCGAGATGGAGGTCACATCGGTGTCCTTCGATTCGATGATCCCCGGCGTCCAGTCCGGCCGGTGGGACATTGCTATGGAGGGCATCACGGACAACCCGGTGCGCCGCGAAGTCGTGAGTTTCGTCAATTACGGCTACACGACCTCTTCAGCCTATGTGCTGGAGGAAAACTCCGAGGGTATCGAGGATCACCTTGACCTGTGCGGGATGAATGGCGCGGCCCAGAGCGGCACCGAATGGGTCGACATGATCGCCGAAACACTGTCGGATGCCTGCGTGACGGATGGTCAGGAACCGATGACCGTCTCCGAATACGGCACCGGCAATGACGTGCTGCTGTCCCTCTATTCTGGCCGGACCGATTTCGTCCTGACCTCGGCGGCCTCGGCGCGCGAGATCATGAACAATGCACCTCGCCGGGTCAGCGTTGTCGCCGTCGACATCCTGCCACGCCAGCCAAGCGGCATCGCGTTCCGCCCTGACGAGATGGATCTGGGCGAAGCGATCCTCGAAGCCCTGCGCGAGGTTATGGCCGATGGCACCTATGAGGCCATCTATACCGAATGGGACGTAACGCCGATGATGATGACGCATGAGCCCGGCATCAACTCGGCCACCATTCCCTCCAACTGAAGCTACCACGCGGGTCCGGCAGGGTTGCCTGCCGGACCTCACCCTGCCCGTTTGCCCCGGAGCGATCATGGACGTGTCCTCACCCAGCCCTGCCCCATCCAATGAAAACCAGACCGACCAGCCGCCGCTACTGACCTATGTTCCCATCCGCGGCTATGGCCGCAAGGCTGCCGCAATTGTACTGGCCGCCATTTTGCTGTCTTTTCTGGTTTCGATTGCGGGCAACGACAATTTCGGCTGGCCGGTCGTCGGCCAGTATCTGTTCGATGACCGCATCATGTCCGGGCTGTTCCTGACCTCCTGGCTGACTGTGGTCACGATGGTGATCGGGGTCGTTCTGGGAACCATCCTGGCGATCATGGCGATGTCGACGAATAACGTCATCTCCTTTGTCGCCAATACCTATCTGTGGTTCTTTCGCGGCACGCCGGTCCTGGTTCAGCTGATCTTCTGGTATAATCTGGCGGCCCTGTTTCCGGACCTGTCCATCGGCATTCCCTTCACCTCGCTATGGGTGTCCATCGACACGAATGTCGCGATCACCCCTGTCATGGCCGCCATCCTCGGCCTGGGCTTGAATGAGGGGGCCTATATGTCCGAGATCATCCGCAGCGGGCTGATGTCAGTCGATTCCGGCCAGCGCCAGGCGGCAAAGTCGCTTGGCATGACCAATGGCAAATCGCTCTGGCGGATCGTGATTCCGCAGGCCATGCCGATTATCATCCCACCGACCGGCAACCAGACCATCGGGATGCTCAAGACATCCTCGCTGGTCAGCGTCATCGCGCTGTCCGATCTGCTCTATTCGGCGCAGACGATCTATTCGCGCAATTTTCAGACCATCCCGCTCCTGATCGTTGCCTGTATCTGGTATCTGACCGCAACCTCGATCCTAACCGCGATCCAGTCCCGGATCGAACGCCATTACGGGCGGTCCTTGCTGCAAACCGATGCGCCCGTGCGCTGGCGTCTTTTCCGCTCATCCTAGGGGGATCCATCCATGTCAGATCCGATGGTCGTGTTTGACCGTGTATCCAAGAGCTACGGCGCGCTGGAGGTTCTCAAGGGGATCAACCTGGAGGTCGCGCCCGGCGAGGTGCTCAGCCTGATCGGCCCCTCGGGTTCCGGAAAATCCACGCTGCTGCGCTGCGTAAATCATCTGGAACGCATAGATAGCGGAGCCGTCACCGTAGATGGCGAATTGATCGGCTATCGGCAGGTCGGAAATCTGGCCTATGAGCTGCCCGAGAAACTGATCGCCAGACAGCGCGCCCGGATCGCCATGGTGTTCCAGAATTTCAACCTCTTTGGCCATATGACGGTGCTGGAAAACGTGATCGAGGCCCCAACACAGGTTCTGGGAGTGCCGCGCCGCCATGCAGAGGAACATGCCGCCGCCATCCTTGAGCGTGTCGGCTTGGGCGACAAGCTGACCAGCTATCCGCGCATGTTGTCGGGCGGCCAGCAGCAGCGCGTCGCCATCGCACGGGCGCTGGCGATGAAACCCAAACTGATCCTCTTCGACGAACCCACCAGCGCCCTTGACCCCGAACTGGTCGGCGAAGTGCTGGACGTGATGCGCGCCCTTGCCGAAGAAGGCATGACGATGATGGTCGTCACCCACGAGATGGCCTTTGCCCGCGATGTCTGTCACCGGGTCGCATTCATGGATGGCGGCAAGATCGTGGAATGCGGCCCGCCCGGAGAGGTGCTTGCCAACCCCTCGCATGAGCGGACCCGCACCTTCCTGTCCAAGGTCAACTAGGGCCGTGGCGGCGTCAGGGGCTTCATGAAACCGGTCAACGACACAGAGCATTGGGATGTGATCATCGTGGGGGGCGGCATCATGGGATGCTCTGCCGCCTATTACATGTCGAGGGCCGGGCTTCGCGTGCTACTGTTTGAACGCGACACGCCTGGTTCTGCGCAATCGGGCCGCAATCTGGGCTTTGTCCGTCAACAGGCGCGCGATTTCAGGGAGGTTCCGCTTGCCATGGGCGCAATCCGACTGTGGCAGTATCTGGAGCGGGATATGGACCGCAAACTGGGCTGGCACCAGGGCGGAAATATCGTGCTGGCCCTGTCTGAGGAGGACATCGCACAGCAGGTTGCCTGGCAAAATGAGGCGCAGGGATACGGGCTGGACACCCAGATATTGAGCGCGGCACAAGTGGCGGAAAAACTGCCGGGCCTGAAACCGGCTGCCAATGTCAGGGGGGCCATGTTCACCGCATCGGATGGCCGCGCAGAACCCGCGCAGGCGACGCGCGCCTTTCTGGATGCCGCCCTTGGCCATGGCGCAGAGGTCATTCTGGGCCAGCGTGTGTCAAAGCTGGAGACGGCCGCCGGTGCCGTCACCGGGGTCTGGTCCGAAGGCCGGTTTTACCGCGCAAACACGGTCATCTGCGCCGCCGGGGCGAAGAGCGCCGCGTTGCTCAGGCCGCTTGGCATCGTGTTCCCGCAGGAGATCATTCGCGCCACGGTGGCCAGGACAGAACCGCTGGACGCAGCGTTCCCGCATTGCGTGTCCTGCCCCATGACCGGCATCCGGCAAGCGGCCGACGGATCGCTGCATCTTTCAGTGGCAGGCGGCGAATATGACGTGCGGTTGGACTCCATTCGCTATGCCCGCTGGTATATGAAAGTCAGGAAGGAACAGCCCGATGCCTCGCGCATCAATTATCTTTCCCCTCTGCGGGGCCTCCTGTCACGCGGTGCGCCGCCGCCGCTCGCCGACATCCCGCCGACGCGTGATTGCGTGCCACCGAACCCGACGCGCATTGAACAGGCGCTCACTGAAACGGCCGCTTTCTTTCCCGCGTTCTCCAACTTGCGGGTTCTGGCCAGTTGGGCTGGCTACATAGACACATTGCCGGATATGATCCCCGCAATCGGCCCAGTATCGACAACCGGCGGCCTGCTGGTCGCCACCGGCTTCAGCGGCCACGGTTTCGGCTTGGGACCAATGGTGGGCAGCGTGCTGTCGCAGTTGATACAAGGCAAACAACCCGGTGTGGATATCAGTCAATTCTCGCCCGAGCGGTTTGGGTGAATAGCGGGCACTCCCGCCCTCAGGCAGATACGCCATAAAGTTCTGCCTGAGCCTGTGCGGCGAGACCTGCTTACCTATCTCGGCAAAGGCGCAGGCCACCCCAATGGCGCGGTTGAATTGCTGTGTCGGGATTGAATCGACCACGGTGGTGCCGCCGGGAAAAGCCAGCCTTCGGACCGGGCTCCGCGATCGACGCCTCGCATGACCTCCAGCAAACTTGGCAAAAGCACTAGGTGGCGGTCCTTTCGGTCCTTGCCCTAATCGACGCACATCAGCATCCGACCGCTGTGGATATCGCCGACCTCTAAATTAGTGACTTTGCGCGCCCGCTGAGCGCCGTCACAGGTCACGCTCAAAACCACCCGGTATTGCACCCTACCCCAGGCCGACCGTCAACTCACTGAATCCCTGATCGTCGCGCCACGAGACATCTGGCCATGTCTCGTGGCAGGTTTCGTGGGGCCCGTCAGTCATTCTGGTTTCGATGTACTGCAAACTGACCAATTGCCGACAATCCGAAAGAACTCGACATAGGGCGATCTTGTATTGCACACATAGTGCAATCAACGCCCCTCAACCTATTGAATCGAAATATTAACGTTCCTAATCCATCACTAGATAGACGCAAACGGTGTCTTCGCATGATCGCTTTGTAACGGCTTTCAGACATTGGCTCAGGTCGCAGCATCCAGTAATTTGGACTCTTCGGTTGCATTCGCTGCGGACGAAACGAACATCTCCAAATGCACGCTGGGTTTCTTCAAGCTTACCAGCACAGAGAAAGGGGAACCGTGATCCCACGGCTCCCCTTTCGGTTCAGATCGTCTAATCTCGCGCGCCGTTCACGCGACCAGCGACAGCCCCGCGCCCGCGTCCTGCGGCTGCTCACCGCTGTCGATGAACGGGATGATTGAGAAGGCCTGCCCGCCGCGCTGCTCTTCGTTCTGGACGGCGTTCACGCGCAAGTCGCCATCGGGCGTATTGATCAGCAGCGACAGGTAGTCATTGCCCGTGCGGCTGCTTTTGGCCATCCACGCCGAGCCGACGCGGATTGGTTTACCCCGGGGCGAGCTGACCTCGATCCGGTAATCTGGGTGGGTCTCCTCGGATTTGTAGCTGTTCTCGATCAGCATGAACTCCAGATCGAACATCATGTTGGCGATGTAGCCCGTGAAGGCGTTGTCAGCGTCCATGGCGGTGAGCTCGCCCGAGATCGAGCCGGATTTCATCAGGCCGTTCGAGACCAGCGGGATGATCTCGAATTCGCCGCTCTGGGCCGCGCGCGCCTCTTTCGTCTGCACTGCGTTGACCCGGAACGGGCCGAGGCCGACATCGATCTGCATCGAGATGTAGGGGTTGCCGCTGGTATTCCCGGTCTCGTTCCAGGCCGTGCCGATACGCACCTTGCGGCCTGATTTGTTGACTGCCGTCACGTCGTAATCCGGGCTGCGAGCGGACATCTTGGCCCGTGCCTCGAGCTGGATGGCGATGTCAAAGCGCGTCGAATGGATCATGCCGGTGTACTCGGCGGCTGCGGTCTCGACATTGCGGGTGAGGGTTCCTGCGAACATGGGATGGTTCCTTTTGGATTGGCCGGTGCCTGACGTTTTTGCCAACGCATCCGGGATTGCTTTCTCGACCCCTTGAGGGATCACAAATCAGAAAGCCTGCTTTCCTTTCAGCCCCGCCCACGGGTCAAAGCTGCCGTCCGAGTGGGAATGCCCCCGCGCCTCCGGGTGCTACGCCCCTCCCCTGCCCGTCTGGTCTTGATTGGTTGCCCGGATTTTCTGCGGCGTCCTTCGATTGCGCGACGAAGAACTCCGTTTCTTTTCCGTTCAACCGGTGCCCGCCCCGGTCGGTCAGACCGATGCAGCTACCATTCGGCACATAGGTGATGAGGTACTGACCGAGCCGGTCCTTGTGGACAACGTAGCCGGTATTGGCCCAATGCACGGTCTGGCCGGCATCAACGGCCGCCTTGATGTCTTCGAGTGTCATGCGAACCTCCTTACGAAGAATGGTGGGGAAACGACGCAAGAAGTCCGATCTTCCGACCGGGCTTCCATGCAAGATTTGTTTGGCAAACGGCCGAGAGCTGTCAGGCGCTTTGCGTGGCTTGCGTCGCGCGCGCCGCTATCCAATCCTTCAGGCCAAGAACCGTTCTTCCGGCGGCGACCTCGGAGGCCCAGGCAACCCTTGGGTCGCCGCAGGGCTCATCGCCGGAATGCCGGTCGATGTGGCCATTGGCCATCCATGGCTCAGGCTGTATCCGTCGCAGCCAGTCCGCCATGCTCGGGATGCGGCCCTGGCAGTCTTCACGAATATGCTGCTCGCCGATCCAGCGCACGGGGATGTCGCGGCCCGCACTATTGGTCAGTGTCAGGCCAAAAACCCGTTCGGCCTCAAACAGGCCTTGCGCATGGTGACGCATGGCGCGGTGCGTGAAGAGCGCGAGGTGCTCTTTCGAGGCGTCAAACCAATCGTGCAGAGACTGATAGTCAGACGGCACCCCGCCGAATTTCCGGGCAGAGCTTTCAGCATGATGAAGCGGATGGGCCATCTCATAGCCCCTCGTCATAGCTGTGCGAGCATTCGACATAGCGGTCCGCGTGATCGAGGATAATGCTGTCTAGTGCTATGTCCCAGGTCAGCGTGCCGTAGCCGCCCTCGTTGTTTTCGAACCCCGGGTGATGGTGATAGGCGAGCGACCAGGCGAAGTCGCCAACCTCTGTGGCAAGCGGCTCCGGCAGTTGGACCTCTGCAGGCTGCACCGTCACATCCTCGACATTGCCGGAGTCGCCATAGCCTTCGTATTCGGCAGTGACCTCGCTGATGCCAAGCGCACGTAGTTGCGCGAGCAGCTCCGTTCGGGATGCCTTCAATGTAGTTTCGCGCTCTGCACGCCACTGAGCCGCCATTGCGGCATAGTCGATCTGGGGATTGGTCATGGGTCCGTCCTCTTGTCTGAAGTTGGGGGGCCGGGCGTGGCATTGGTCAGCGCGCGACCGGAAAGCGCAGACCGGTGAAATCCAGATCCGCGACGCCCGGCACAAAGCCCGCTTTGACTTTTCAGGCGGCTTGTTCTGCCGCTCTGGCGGCTTCCTGCCCCACGATCCGGGCCAGAATGCTTCCCGTGTCGATCCCGTCCCCATGCGGCAGGAACACCCGTAGCTGAAAGGCGATGATCTCCGTGAAACACCCCATGGCCTTGAGACCTTCAATCATGCCCCGATCCGCACCGCCCAGCTCGAGACGCATCTCGCCTGCGACCCGGCGACGGGTCAGGGTCAGACCCCGGCCCAGATCGACAGGTGCGGTGGTGCCTAGGGCGGCGGTCAACATCTCCTGCGGCGTTTGCGGGTTGGAGACGAGGAAGCGGGCGCGCAGCGCGGCCGCACCTTCCTCGCTCAGCGTGCGCCCGATCATGGCTTTCGCCCCATCGGGCGTGACCCGGTAGATGCGCTCATTGGTGGTCGGAATGTCCTTCCAGATCGGCAGCAGCAGCCCGGTCAGCAGGTAGAGCTTGGTCGTGGTGGTTTTTGGCAGGGACGCAGCCTCGGCATCCCAAAGCCGTGAGAACTCAGGCTTGCCGATGTCTTCCCAGGCCGAGGACTCGAACCGCGTCTCCTCCAGGTAGCTCGACCCGTTTGGCCGCACCACCTTGCGCATCAGCGTGACAATGTCCTCGTCATACATCTGCATGGGGCGCGCCGAGATGAGCGCCGCGCGGCCCGAGGCGCGATTAACCATCGGCAGCTTGTCGGGATTGCGCGACATGGCCTCTTCGGCGTCAAGGACATGGACCGGGTCCGTCACCTCAAGCCCAATGATCCGCGTCACGGCGCCGGATTTCGGGCAGGTCCAGAGATCCTCTGTGGAGACCTGTTCGATCTTTTCGCCACGCAGGGTTTCGACGCCGAGATCGAGCGTGCCCGCCGCGCGCGCCCGTTCAGTCTGATCGGCAATCCGGCGCATGAACTCGGCAAAGAGCGCGTTCTGCATGTGGATGGGAAGGGCAAGCACCCGGTTGAGAAACCGCTGGATCGGCGGCAGCTCCTCGAGCAGCACCCCGTCCTTGTCGATCAGCCGCAGGGCTGTCCAGTCGGTGAAGCTCTCGTAGCTCATCGCCTCAGCGCGCCCGGCGGCAAGATCGGCGAAATACCCACGTAGTGCGGCCCGCGCGATCGGGCTTTCGAGATTGTCCTCCTCGCGGAACATGCCCTGCGATCCGGTCTCGCGCTGACCCTTGGTCAGGGCCCCCAGCTGGTCGAGGCGTTTGGCTATAGTCGAGGTGAAGCGCTTTTCGCCATGCACATCCGAGGTGCAGACCCGGAAGAAGGGCGCGCTGACCTGGGCAGAGCGATGCGTGCGGCCCAGCCCCTGAATGGCCGCATCCGCGCGCCAGCCGGGCTCCAGTAGATAGTGCCGCCGCCGTTTCTGGTTCTTCGCCGTTTGCGCCGCGTGATAGGATCGGCCCGTACCGCCTGCATCGGAGAAGATCAGGATATCCTTTTCGCCGTCCATGAAGGCTTGGGTCTCAGACGAATTGCTGCTGGCGCTGCGCTTCTCGATGAAGAGCTGGCCGTCCTCGGCTTTGATGGGTCGGATGGACCGCCCCGTGACTTCTGCCACGGCCTCGTCGCCAAAGGCCCAGAGGATCTGATCCAGCGCCGAGGGGATCGGGGCGAGCGTCATCAACTCCATCATGGCCGCATCACGCAGGGCGAGCGCCTCGCGCGAGACGACCAGCGCCCCGGTCTCATCCCGCAAAGGCACTGCCACCATATTGCCGTCGATCTCGACCAGCTTTTGCGCATGGATCGGGAAGGCCTGTTCGAGGTAGCCCAGAACATAGTCGCGCGGCGTCAAGGCACCCTCGACGAGTTCATCCTCCGGGTCCATCGCCTCAAGCCGACGCTTCAGCAGGCTCTCGCCTGTCGAGACAACCTGGATGACGCAAGCATTGCCTGCCGCCAGATCGTCCGCGATGGCGCGGATGATGGTCGGGGCCTTCATGCCCATCAGCAGATGATTGAAGAAACGCTGCTTCGTGCTCTCGAAGCGGGACTTGGCCGAGGCGCGAGCGGCCGAGGCATTGGTCTCGCCAGAGGCGTCGTTGACGCCGGTCGCCGTCAGCGCGGCCTCGAGATTGTGGTGGATCGTCCGAAACGCACCCGCATAGGCGTCGTAGATCTCGATCTGGGCCGGGGTGAGCGCGTGTTCGAGTACGTCATACTCCACGCCATCAAAGCTGAGGGCACGGGCCGTGTAGAGGCCGAGCGTCTTGAGATCGCGCGCGACCACCTCCATGGCGGCGACACCGCCTGCTTCCATCGCCGAGACGAAACTCTCGCGGCTCGGGAAGGGGTATTCGGGGCCTTGCCCCCAGAGCCCTAGCCGCGCGGCATAGGCGAGGTTGTGCACGCTCGTGGCACCCGTGGCCGAGATGTAGAAGACGCGGGCGCGGGGTGCTGCCAGTTGCAGCCGCAGGCCAGCAAGGCCCTGCTGGGAGGGTTTGATCCCCCTGCCCTCCTCGGACCCTGCCGCGTTCTGCATGGCATGGGCCTCATCGAAGGCAAGAACGCCGTCAAAGTCTTCACCCATCCAGGCGAGGATCTGGCTCAGTCGCGTGGTGCCGCATTTGCCCGCGGACCGCAGCGTGGCGTAGGTGACGAAGAGGATTCCGTCGCCCATCGGGACGGGCTGATCCGGTTTCCATTTGGAAAGCGGCTGAATGTCGGCAGGCGAGCCGCCGAGATCGGTCCAGTCGCGGATCGCGTCCTCGATAAGCGTGGCGGATTTGGAGACCCAGATCGCCTTCCTGCGCCCGGCCAGCCAGTTGACAAGGATGAGCCCCGCGCATTCGCGCCCCTTGCCGCAACCGGTGCCGTCACCGAGGAAATAGCCGAGGCGATAGGCCCGTGCATCCGGGTCATCATCGGCGCGCGTCAGCTTGGTCTGGTCGTCATCGATGGTAAACCGACCGGGCAGATCACGCCCATGGGCGTCATGCGCCATGATGATGGTTTCCAGCTGCGCCTCGGAGAGATCCCCCTCCTCGATCAACCGTGCGGGCAGGCGCAAGTTATCACTGCCCGTGTTTGAGGGCATGGGCGGGGCAACCGAGGCCATGGCGATGCTTTCAACGAGCGGCGTGGGATGTTCCTGCGCACCCGCGATCTCGATCCGTTGCGGACGGTAGCGCGCATAGATATCCGAGATCGGCGTGTTATCACGGGGGGCCTCAAAGCTTGTGAAGCTGAGCGGGCGGACGGCATTGGCCTGGGGTTTGGAAGCGGCAACAGGCGCAGCCGCGGTCTTGCGCGGGGCAGAGGATGGAACGGTCGGCCGAGCATGAGGGATCGCTTCAACCCGTTGGGCCGGGCGCATCTCGGTCCGTGTTGCGGCCACGGCATCGACATATGCCAAGGCTTCATTCAGATCCCGCACAGGGACGCGGATCATTTCGCCGTCCTCCTGCACCTTGTCGAAGACCATCAGCTGGGTTTCGACAGAGGTGCCAAGCTTGCGGTAGACCTGCCCCGGCATCGTCAGCGCCAAGCGCGGCGTCAGGAGACCGCAGGCGCGGGACCAATGCGCGGCATCGCGTTCGGGCGTGAACCCCGGCGGCATGATCGCCACCAGCCGCCCACCGGGCGCGAGACGCTTGGCAGCCGCGATGAGATGTTTGGCGGCGATGTGCTTGTCCCGCGACCGATCGACCGAGGAAGCGAAGGGCGGATTCATCACCACGACGTCGGGTAGAACCGGCGTCTGCAGCAGATCATCGATATGCTCCCCGTCATGGCCTGTCACCTCGCCGCCGAAAACCGCGCGCAGGAGGCGCTGGCGAAAGGGGTCGATCTCGTTGAGCACAAGCGTGGCACCGGCCCGGGCGGCGAAAGCGGCCAGGGCACCGGTGCCAGCCGAGGGCTCCAGCACGGTCTCGCCCTTGCGGATCGCCGCAGCCCGCAAGACCAGCGCCGCAAATGGCAACGGCGTGGAGAACTGCTGCAAACGGATTTGCTGCTCCGACCGGCGCGTTTCCGTCAGGAGACGTGACGCAAGGAGTTTTGCGGCAGAGTAATCATCCTCACTGTTGTCGCCACGTAGCAGCGCCTGCACAGCCGCGGCCTGCATCAGGTCATAGGCCTTCCGCCAGTCCCAGGCGCCCCCGGTATCACTGCCATGAAACGTCTCGCGCATGATGCGCGCGAGCGCTGAGCTACGCAGGGGTTGGTGGTCGATCTCCGCGCCGATTTGTGCGATGGCATTTGCGAGATCAGTGTCAGAGATTGGGAAAGCCGGGTTTGCCGGTTTGGGCTTGGACATGGGGATTTTCCTTTGGATCAGGGTCTGAATTCCAAAGGACAAAAAGCCCGCTTTCGCTTTTCAGGGTGACGGGGGTCAGACCGCGCTGACCTCCAAGGCTTGGTCAGGACTTGGGTTCGACCTGCCGCTTTGCATCAATCAATGCCTGTGCGGCCTGCATCACCTGAACCTGAGATGTTCCCGAGCGTGCATCCTCCAGCGCGGCCTGCACCTTCGCGCGAAACCACGCGTCATACGAATTGACATCAGCCGCCACGGAAATGCTCCTCGAGCCCGATATCCAGCAGCTTGCCGAGGTCATCGGGCATGTCTGCAACGTGCACAGCAATTGGGAAACGGTGCCCCGTCAGGTCAGGCGCGCATTGCTCCTCTAGCCCGAGGTGCTGCCTATCCTTTTCCGCCTCAATCATTGTGCTTTCTCCGACCGTATTATCAGCCGATGCTACATCTTCCAGCGGGGCGTCGTAAACGATAATGCCAAAGGGTCACAGCAAGCTGGCCCACTTACCGATCGGGCACCGCTTCAAGGGAAGTTTCGAACCGCTTGCCCGCCGCTGCAGCTTCTTTCAAGAGCGCGTCGAAATTGTCAGGTGGATTGCCTTCTTCCAACATCCCTTTGAACGTCGCATAGGCATCCGTCTTGCTGCCATAGGCGCGCAGGGTCTTGTCGTCGTTCACCCAAGCCACCACGATGACCTTCGCATCCCTGTTGAACCGATAGAACAGCCGATACTGCTGGAAGAATTTCGCCCGGAACCAGTGCTTGCGGTGATCGCCGAGTGTGCCGCCTTGCCGGAAGGCGGCGGCACCCGGATCTGCCGGTATGGCCTCGGTGACCAGCTTGAAGATGGCGGCAAGCCGTTTCGTCGGGTTTTTCTTGCGCCAGGTCTTAGGATCGCGTGCCTTACGCGCCTCGACCTCCAGGGTCAGCCCTTCGAGCTGATCCAGAAAGAGCGGATGCGCATAAATCGACCATCCGTTTACGACAAGGGGCGCCCCTGCGGGCACGGTATCGCCGGTCATTCATCCTCGAGCGATAGCGGCGCATCGAGATCGATGTCAACGTCTCCGACCAGTGCTGCAAGACGGTCATGCAAAGCCCCATCGAACGCCCGAATGCGATCCGGATGCGCCTTGATATCGGCCTCGACAAAATCGAGAAAGGCGCCGAGCGCGGGATCATCCTCGTCGCTGCGCACGGGCTCGATATAGACCCTGCCACTCGGCTCGGTGCAGTAACGAATCTGGTCGCCCTTGCCCAGCTTGAGCTGTTTGCGCACACCCGCCGGCACGGTCGTCTGATACCGATCCGTGAGTTTCGAGACATCTTGTGCGAGGGCTGTCATGGCAGTCTCCTGAAGAAAAGGGGCTTTGCTGCCCGCGATAGGTAATGCATTTGCATTGCCTTGTCAAGACAAGCCGCAGCATCTGCTGTCGCCGGGCAGGTCGATGAACCGTCCGGCGCAGGACCTAATTTCGCCCCGCAAGAAACTCCGCCAGCACCGGGCTAGCCGCACCTTTCGCGGAGCTGAGCAGCTCCGAGCCCGCAAGCGAGGCCTTCGACAGGCGTACGAGCCCACCAGTTTCCTCGATGCGGTAGCAGCGGCGCTTTTGTCGCCCGCGCCTGTAGTGGGTCGCGGTGACAATCTGGCAGGTACTGCCATCGGTGAGCGTCACAGGTGCTGCGAGCTTGATCTTGTCGCCTTCCTCGTAGTCCGGGATCGCAGCCCAGTCCTGGCAGCGCTGGCGCCAGGCATGAGCATAGCTGTCTGGGTCTTTCAGCTCGGACAGCAGGGCCAATAGGCTCAGTGGCGCGCGGGATTCGACCGGTCCCGCGCTTTCCTCCATGTCCTTGTAGCCCCAGCAGCCGTCATCGTATCGGGTGAGGAAGACAGCCCCGAAAGTGATCGAGCCGTCAGGATCGGTGACATAGGTCGCGTCTTCGACAGGGGTGCCGTCGATATTTGCGACCTTTGCCGCCGCGTACCAGGTGGAGCCGACCTTGCAGGCCTTGACCAATTCGGTTCTGCGCGTTTCGCCCTCGAAGGTGCAGAGCCGGGCAATCTCCGCTTTCTCATCCGCGTAGGTCTGGACGCGGCCGTCGGTATAGAAGAGCCAACCCATTTCAGAGTCCTTTCTCTTATTGGGGAAATTGTTGTCGCCAATGTCCCGAGAGGGCCGCAGGCCTGGCAGGGTATTGGCGATGCTTGTTTGAGAAAGGGCGCGTTACGCCGCCCTCCGGTCATCGATTTCCATCAGGGCATCGAGCGGCACGCGGTAGGGCTGCATGGCGTCGAAATCCTCGCAATTGCCGCAGTTCTGCACGATCGCGAAGGTGTCGCAGGCATCCTTGAGAATGACCCGGAAGGTGCCGCCGAGGCCCGAGGGCACCTCGTAGGTCCCGCCGATGAGATAGTCCGAGGCCCGGCGCACGAAGACGCGGATGCTGTGGCCATCGGTGGCGAGCCGGACCGTCCCTTGGCCACGGTCGATGAGCACCTGCACATCGTCGAGAATGTCCGTGTAGAACTGGCCGGTCAGATCGCGAAACGCCATGCGGCGCTGCGCCATCCAGTCGGTGTCCCGGAACGGGTTCATGCCGTCGGCGAAGGCGAAGGAGGGATCGGCCTGTTCGGTGGTGACGATACGGGTGGTCGTGCCATCGATGCCGTTCGAGCGCAGATGCACGCCATTGCCGACGATGAGGATCAGGGCGGGCCTGTCCACCGGTCCGTTCCAGTTGGGCAGGAAGGTCTTGCAGGCACGCGCATGTGCGATTTGCGCCGCAACAGCGGAGGCAGAGAACTTGAGAATAGCCATGGGGATGTCTTTCTGTTCGGTTTGGAAGGGTCGACCCGCGCGGGGAATGCCTCGCGCGGGTCGCGTGAGGACTCAGGCCGCTTGCGCGACCTCGCTGTCAGGCTCGGGGGTTTCCGCAGCGGGCTCCGACTCGTCACAGGCGACACCGGCGGTCTGCATCATGGGCGGGCACCAGGCGGCCACGGCAGCGCGCTGCGCGTCCGTGAGCGTGGCGAAGGGCTCGGCGAAGAGCTTGTCACAAAAGGCGACGATCTCCTTCTTGCTCGACGAGGCCAGCGTCACCGCCTCCTGGGCGAGACCCAGATCCTCGCCGAGGATCTTCAGGAGCCAAGCCTTCTTGAAGCGGTTGAAGAGCGCCGCATTCGGCGTCCAATACGCGCGGATGTCGGGCATGATCTCGATCTCGAACGCATGCATCAGGCTATCGCGTTGGCGGTCCCGGGCAAAACAGGACTGCGTGGTGCTGGCCGTCGCATAGGCCACGAGCTTGGCCTTCTCACCCGCTTCGAGCGCGCGAAACGCCGCGAACTGATCCGCGGGCGGGCGGGTGTCATCGAGCCACGAGAGGTCAAGCGCATCATGCGCCACCGCCGCCTGCTCAAGCGAGGTGCCATCGATCTCGTCCATCTTGGCATGGCTGCGGTATTCCTTGCGGGCATCGACCTTGATCGCCTGCGTAACACTCATGCCGCTGGCCAGAACATCACTGACCAGCTTGAAGAGCGTCAGATCGAGCGTGGCCTCCGGATGCAGCGCCATCGCAGCGCCAAGGGCCATGGCCCGCTCTGTCTTAAGGTCCTCGGCTAGTGAGGCCGGGTAGGTGATTTCGCCGGCGTCCGGGGCCTCCTCCCCGGTCGGGCTAGGCGAGGAGCCGCGTGCGCCCTCCTCTTTGACGGTGTCTTCCGGGCGGACGAGGCCAACATGGAGGGTCACCTGCCCGCCCGACCAGGACGCGATCACCCCAGACCGCGCGAGGTCCTCGGCGCTGTAGGCCTCCTGCAGATCGCGCGCTTCCTCTTCCAAGGCGTCCACGCGCTCGTAAAGGGCATTGTAGGCACCGTCCTCGAGCCCCTCATTCTCCATCTCGAGCTGCAATTTCTCGAGCTCTGCAGTGATCTCATCGATGCGCTTCTGGGCGGTCTCGTCGGGCTCAATCGGGCCGGGATAGACGCGGCCATAGTCGGCCATGGTCGCGTAATCATAGCGCACCATCGCATCGGCCCAAGCAAAGCCTAGCTTCATACGGGCCTCTTCGGCGGCGGCACCGAGCTTCTCGAGCAGGATGGTTTCGACCAGCGCTGCATCCTCCAGCACGGAATGCTCTTCCAGAAGGTCAGCTGCGACGGCACCGCCACGCGCCTCGTAGTCTTCGCGCACGAAAGCCCCGATATCATCGCTGACCTGCACGCCGCGGGATTTGAGGGCCTGACGGACGGTATAGGCCTGCAGATAGCCGCCGTCCTTCGTGAGCGCCTCGAAGACCTCGCGCTGCGCCTCCTGGCTCGGGTGCTCGGCGAAGGCCTTCATCGTGTCGAGCGTGATCACCTTGCCCCGCGCCGCGGCGCGGATGTCGGGGTGTATCAGGCCATAGCGCAACCGGCCTTTCACGGCGGCCACCGTGGTGCCGAAGGTCTTTGCGATCGTCTCGGGCGTCTGGCCATCGACCTCCATCATCCGCGCGAAAGCCTCGAACTCGTCGATTGCGTTCATCGGTGCCTGGGTGATGTTCTCGGCGAGCGACAGCGCCGTGGTAACGTCGCAGTCTTCCGGCACGAGGCGGCAGTCCACCTTGGTCTTCGCCGTGAACCCCTTGGTGGCCTTGTCGGCGATCAGCTCCTTCAGCGCGGCATGGCGTCGGCCACCGGCGAGGACAGCATATTTGCCGTCAAGCTTCTGGACGAGGAGCGGCTGGA
The DNA here is from genome assembly GCA_030425145.1 of Alphaproteobacteria bacterium. Taxonomy (GTDB): domain Bacteria; phylum Pseudomonadota; class Alphaproteobacteria; order Rhodobacterales; family Rhodobacteraceae; genus Marivita. The sequence continues at coordinate 47,464 of JAUHVK010000031.1, forward strand.
GCAGGCCCAGCACAGCGATGCTGGCCTTCAGATGCGCGATGTTCTCAGGGTCATAAGTTTCCGGCGCGTTGCTGCGCACATTCGCGGGATGCGGGACCAGATCGCCGATGGCGACGGTGAGAGGGGCAAAGCTTGTGGTCATGGGATATCCTTCCAGGTGGGTGAGGTGTGGCCCGCGCGCTCACGCGCGTGACCAATCCCCGGCTTCAGGGATCACCACGACAAAAGGCCCACTCTCCCTTTGAGGGGTCAGTGGGCCTTCATCGCCTGGGGTTTCAGGAGGGGGTGTCCCCTGCCCTTCTACCAGTCGCGCGCCAGCATGATGGTCAGCACGCGCATGGTGGTGGCGGGATTGTCCGGGGTCTCAGCCCCGTAGCGGAAATCCGAGTCTGCCTCATAGAAGTTTCCATGCAGGAGGTTGCGCGAACCGGATAGGTTGGTCGCATATTCACCAGAAGGGAGATTTCTACGATGACGACGTGGACGACACCGGCAACGTGTTTTGTTGCCATTGACCTCAGTAAATCGAAATGGCTCGTGGCGGTTGATGCCCCGCACCTGGCGAAAGTCAAATCGGTTCGGCTTGCTGGCTTCGATACAGGCGGGCTTCTTGACCTTGTGAACAGAACAGTCGCTGACGCCAAAGCATCTTGTGGATCTGATCAACGCGCCGTGATTTGCTTTGAAACGGGCTACGATGGGTTCTGGTTGCAAAGACTGCTCACCAATGAAGGCATCGAGACTTTGGTTGTTGACCCGACCAGCTTTCTTGTTAATCGCAGGGCCAGAAGGGTAAAGACGGACAGGGTCGATGCTGAAGGCATGGTTGTCCTTCTGAAGAACTATAGCCTTGGTGATCGAAAGGCATTCCGCACCGTGCGTGTCCCAACCGTTGCGGAAGAGGATGCCAAGCGATTCCACCGAGAGCGCAAACGGATGATGGGAGAACGAACGGGTCACATCAATCGCATCAGGGCATTGCTGGCCTTGCAAGGCGTCAGACATATCAATCCGGCTGTCACAACTTGGCGCAAGCGGTTGGAAGGTCTTGAAACCGCCGACGGTCGCTGTTTTCCACGTCAACTGATGCGCGAAATCGTGCGTTCCTTTGAGCGGCTTGAGCTGTTGAACAGCATGATCAAAGCTCTGGAACGGGAACGAGATGAAGCTCTCTGCGCTGAGCCAGAGTATTTCCCCGAGCATGAAAAAGCTGCGCTCCTCGAACGGGTTCGCGGTGTGGGCCGCCATAGTGTGAGCTACTCCCCATTTATTGGACAGGTTCTGGCGTAAATTAAGCTACTCTTTGCACCTGCTGATCGGGGTTGGTTGTTTCATTTCGCTGCCAGTAGATCACAGCGGGTGGTTTGCCGCCAAGGGC
>JAUHVK010000032.1 GCA_030425145.1 Alphaproteobacteria bacterium
TGAGATCGGTGCAAAGGGAAACTCTGGCAGGCATCGGAAACTCCTTTGCCGCCATGGAATCAGATCGCCGGCGCACCGAGAACCCCAGAAATCCAAAATGAGTCAGACGCCAGCGCCTTTGGTATAACTGGTCAAGCCCGCGATTGTGCCCCAGAACAGCCCACGCGGCACATCTGCCGGTCGCGCAGCCACCGGTGTTTTGGACAGGCGTTTGAGCAAGGCATTTGCGAGGTAGTAGAGGCCAATCAAGGCGACGAGCAGTTTGCCTGCATTGCCGGGAACATAGGAGATCGCGGCGAAGCCGATCAGTATTCCGACGATCGCTCCGGGCAGCAGGATCTTGAGGTTGCGCGCGGAAAAGGCTTTGCGGAAAAGGTAAACCGCATACATGTCGGCCACGATGTAGATCGGCAGCAAGAGACCGGCCGCAAGTGCCGGGTCCATGAAAAGCGACATCAGCGGCACCGCCAATATCGCAATCATTGGTACCCCGCCTTTGGACAAGCCCATCAAGAAGGCCGCCAAGGCCGCAACGATCCAGAATTCCAAAATGTGCCACCAGCGTCCGAACCTGTCAGCAAACGCTTAGCCGTCAGCGGGACAAATGCAAAGGCGTGACACCGCAGGCATGGTCATTGACGTGTTTCATTCAGACAGCGGTTCGACCGACAGATCGCGCACATCTACCCTGTATTGACGCCCGCGTTCATCGCGGATCATCAGCTGGCCGCTGTCGAGTGCTTGCATCTCTTCGATGAAGATGTCCTGCTTGTCGGACTCCATTTCTTCATCATAGGTGATGTCGTAGATCTTGAGCACCCAAAGCGATGCATCGGTCGTGCTGTCGAAGGCTTCGATATATCCGCCGTTCTGGCCGAGATCGCGGGTCTTGCCCCACATCAGAGCTTCGTACCTGACATTGCCGATGAGGACGGGTTCCACCTCTGGCGGTTCAAGGCGTTCTTTTTCGATTTCGTCGTTCATGCCGTGTGTCGCCTTCTTCCAGTTGTCAGCCTAAAGTCAGTTCGCGCTTGGGTACGGCGCGGATGCCGGTGCAATCTTTGACGGCGTATCCTTTCCCCGGTCCCGACAAGAGCCCGTTCACGTCGATGGCGAAGTAGGCCCAACTGTCTGCATTGTGCAGAGCATGTGCGCCGGTCAGATCCCCTTTGGGTTTCAGACCCTTCGGCCCGTAGACCACATCTTCGGTCTTCAATTCCTTGTGTGACATTTCGTGGATGATGGTTCGTGCGCAGCGGTGAAGCGGTCCGGAATTGTCAGGTGAGGCTTCATCCGCTTTCTTGAGCCACGCGTTTTGCAGATAGATCACCTTCATCGCTTCGGTGGTATAAATGAACGCCCAGTCCTTCCAGCCTCCGCCCAGACGGTCGCCTGGCTCATCCGAGATGACCAGGCTGGAACTCCCCAGCCCAGCGGCGATTTTCTTGTAGCCTTTTGAGAGCTTGGTCATGATGTCATCGACGTCATATTCGGCATCGCCGTCGGTGAAATACTGCTCGACGAGTTTCTTGGTCGCCGCGCCTTTTGCATCGAGTTTGGTGACGGCGCTGGACGCGACGCGCTTGGCTTCGGAGATTGCGTCCACCATGATTTTTCGGTGGTGTTCAGAATAGACTTCTTCGTTCTTCTTGTTCAGAACCTTCATGATCGACGAGTCATCGTCAGACGTGAACATGTCGAAGACCCACTTGTCGTAGGCGGCGGGGGGCGAATAAACCCAGATCGACGCGCCCCCGATTTTCGAACCGTGATATAGGTGACGGAACAATTTGATCGTCGCGGCTTTTTTCCGTTTGCCGTGGGAGTCCTTGGCGCCGGCAGCGTTCGTGATCGCGCGGGCTTCACCAGCGGTCCAGAAAATATAGCGCCGTTCCAATGAATCCGTGGCAATCGCCATGCGCACCTTGTTGAGTACGGCTTTCTTGGCTTCGTTCGGTCCGTCGGCGCCGAGAAGGGCCGACATGTCGCCACGTTGTTTTTCCATCTCGCCGACAAAGGCAGTCGTCAGCGCATCTTTTGCGGCCTTGTACGCTTCTTCAAATTTATTCATGGCAAAACTCACGGTCTGGAAGATGCAGCGTGAACTTGCGCATCTCCGATGAAGACAAACGTCATCTATACGCGTCACAAGCGGCATCTTACGGGACGCCGTGGAAACTGGTGATGTGGTGGCGACGCTACGTCAAGCAGACCACGTTTGCCTGATTCAGGCAAATAAAATGGCAAATTTGCGCCGTCTGGCGATCAGCGGCGTGCCTTTCACGCGGGGTTAGACCGATTAGACGGTTTCGCGGCAATGTCTACGGAATGACCGTTTCAGCATGTCGAGTTCAGCGCGAAGAAGCGACATCTCTGCGCGGATATCTTCGCCTGCGGCGTCACCAGCGATGATCGAAAAGCTGCCCAGCGACTGGCCGAGGCCGGTTTCCGAAATCATGAACGTGTGAACGCCATCCGCCAACAGATTTGCCGGGACGGGCACCTTGATAAGCCACGACCCCGGATCGGGGAGCGGGTCAAGCGACACGTTCGGGATGGGCTTGTCATGTACGCGCACATCGACGTTGGGGGCGGGGCTGTCGTCGGCATCGCCTGCGATCACACCTTCCCAGACACCTTCAAAGAAACGGGCTTTCGACATGGAATATGCGGTCATGGTCGTGTCCTCACATTTCGGCACGGGGGCGGCGGCTGAAGAACAGATCGCGCAGGACCACCTGGCTCATTTCCGGGTTCTCGAAGATCAGGTCGATCCAGATCTTCTCGATCCGTTTTTCATTCAGCTTGGTGTAGGCCAAATCGAATTCGACGGCGAGCTGCCTGTCATTGACGGGCAATTCGCGGACGATCTGTTCGGTATTGGGGCCGTGCTGAATGTTCAGACGGGCGAATATTTCGAGCGGGCGTTCAAGCTCGACGATCAGGTCGCATCGAACCAGATGCTTCCGCTTGAGGTCGACGGTGGCCTGCGGAGGCAGGTCGATCACGAGCGACAGGTAGGAGCCGTCAAAGCGGAAGACATCGAGGCGCAGACCATAGGCGGCAAGGTCGTCGGCGCTTGTGTTGCGGAGCTGGCGCAGGGTGAGTTCGGATTGGGCGCAGTCGTGAAAGAGTGTGACCTCGCTCCCGAGCATGGATTTGTTTTCGACCGCGGAGATGCCTTGAACGGGTAAGGGCCCGCACCAGATTTCGGGGCGCCAGGACCAGTCGGCATCGTATGGGATCGGTACTGATTGATTGCCCAGAACGGGTAAGGCCAGGCGGTCATCCGCGACATGCAGCAACTCATCGAGAAAGTACTTCAGGCGCCGGGCCGCTACGCGATTTCGGCGCAGATCGCGCAGGTCCATGTCGCGTGCAGTTTCCGCCCAACGGCGGAACCGCCGGAGTGCGGATTGCTGAATGACTCGATCAAGCAGACCGGGTTTCATTTCCGTCATGAGCTGCTCGCCCCTGATGATGTCCTCTGTCCGGCACTGTTTCGTTCCGGTTGAGGGCCATATTACAGATTACGACTTGCAAATAAACGGCCAAGTCGCAGAGCCAGTGGATCAACTGGCATATGCGACTGTTCTGCACGGGCCGATGCGTCCAGTTTAGCCTTAGCGCGAATGGTTGAAGAAACCGTATTCACGAACGCCGCGCCTTGAGCCCCGAGAAGCGGACTGTTCTTCGGGGCGTAGAGCGTGACGCCAATCAGATACGGGCCAAGCACAAACGCACCGCGCCAGTGCTTTGGATCGCTGCCCGAAAAGGCCGTTTCGCCCTCGCTGGCCATTTGTCCCAACGCGAGCGCGCTGAGTTCGCGGTGCTGCAGGAGGGTTGTACCAAGAGCCTCGGCCAGTTCTGCTGGGCTTGGCGCAGGGCCTGTCGCGGGGCTGACGGTCACGGTCATCAGACCGGGTTCGACAATCGGACCCTTCTTACCGCCCGACATGATGTGGCAACTCGCAAGGGCGGCAAAGCCGCTGTCTTGGCTGCTGCGCATGGTCGTGGGGTCGATGCAATAGCCTTCGGGCCCAGCGACCGTAATCGCGTTCCCGGCGAGGCGGGTCGAGGCGAGGAGTAGCGTCTCTGAGGAGGACTCTGTTTCGAGAAGAGACATCCGCTCGGATGCGCCGGTCTCCGTGCATCCGGTGAGGGATGCCGCGCTAAATAGCGCGGCATAGAGGGTGTATCGTACGCTGATCAAAGATCCGAATACACGTGTTTTTCGCCGTCGGCACCGGGATGCGTGACCGCCCCCTTGTAGGTGGGGCCAACAAGTTTGGCGAATTTCCAGATCGCGCCGGAGGTGTAGATGGTTTCACGCGGACCGGCCCAATCGGCCTTGCGCTGTGCCAGCTCCTCGTCCGACAGATCGACCGAGAGCGCCCCGTTCACGGCATCAATGGTGATCATGTCGCCATTCTTGAGCAGTGCGATGGGACCGCCCTGTGCGGATTCCGGGCCGACATGACCGACGCAGAAACCACGGGTCGCGCCAGAGAAGCGCCCGTCAGTGATAAGCGCGACTTTCTTGCCCATGCCCTGACCAGAGAGCGCCGCAGTGGTGGAAAGCATTTCGCGCATGCCGGGGCCGCCAGCGGGGCCTTCGTTGCGGATGACGATGACTTCGCCTTCCTTGTATTCACGCGCTTTAACAGCGGCGAAGGCCTCTTCCTCGCATTCGAACACGCGCGCCGGGCCGGTAAAGATCTGATCTTCAGCCTTGATGCCTGCGACCTTCACGATGGCGCCTTCGGGGGCAAGGTTGCCCTTGAGGCCGACAACGCCGCCAGTCTTGGTGATCGGGGTTTCGATCGAGTAGATCACCTTGCCGTCGGCTTCGCGTTCGATGCGGTCCAGCTCTTCGCCGATGGTGCGGGTGGACGCGGTGATGCAATCCTCGTGGATGAGGCCAGCTTTGCGCAGTTCCTTCATCACGACGGGGATGCCGCCGGCGTCGTAGAGGTCTTTCGCGACGTAGGTGCCGCCCGGCTTCAGGTCGACGAAGTAGGGTGTGTCGCGGAAAATCTCGCAGACATCTTCGAGGAAGAAGTCGATCCCGGCTTCGTGCGCGATGGCAGGCAGGTGCAGACCGGCATTGGTCGAGCCGCCGGTGCATGCGACAACGCGTGCCGCGTTTTCGAGCGCCTCGCGGGTAACGATGTCGCGCGCTTTGATGTTCTGCTCGATGAGGTCCATCACAGCGCGGCCCGATGCTTCGCCGTAAGCGTCGCGGGATTCGTAAGGTGCGGGCATACCCGAGGAGTTGAAGAGCGCAAGGCCGATGGCCTCGGACACACACGCCATGGTGTTCGCGGTGAACTGACCGCCACATGCGCCTGCGGACGGGCAGGCCACACGCTCCAGCATGTCGAGCGCTTTGTCCGACAGCTCGTTGTTCTGGTGACGGCCGACCGCTTCGAACATGTCCTGAACAGTGAGGTCACGGGTGCGGAAATCCTCGGGGATTTCGGCGACTTGCGGCGCCTTGCCCGGGAGGATCGAACCGCCGTAGATGAAGACCGACGGCACGTTGAGGCGAACCATCGCCATCATCATGCCGGGCAGGGATTTGTCGCAACCGGCCAGACCGACAACGGCGTCGTAGCAGTGGCCACGCATCGTCAGTTCGACCGTGTCGGCAATCGCTTCGCGCGAGGCGAGCGATGACCGCATGCCTTCGTGGCCCATCGCGATACCATCGGTCACGGTGATTGTCGTGAATTCGCGCGGCGTACCGAAGCCTTGCTTGACGCCCATCTTCACGGCCTGCGCCTGACGGTTCAGGGCGATGTTACAGGGGGCGGCTTCGTTCCAGCAAGTCGCCACACCGACCAGAGGTTGATGGATCTCTTCCTCGGTCATGCCCATGGCGTAGTAGTAGGAGCGATGCGGCGCGCGCTCGGGGCCTTCTGTGACATGGCGGCTGGGCAGTTTCGACTTGTCGAATGGACGCTTGAGCATGACGCTCCTCCCTGAAATCCTTGCTTGCTTCGGAATAACGAACCGGGCAGGGCGGCACAAGGGATTGGGCGAGGTCGAAGCCATTTCGAAATGGCTTGGGGCAAGCACTTTCGAACGTGCTATGGACGCGGTTTTTAAACCGCGTTTCAGCCGCCTTTCGAAAGGCGGTGCTACCGATCGAACAGGGTAGCTGCCGTATATGCCGGGGCCAGCAGTAGCCGTCGCAGCGATCCCAGCGGAAATCGGGCCGGTGGGGCCGACAGGAAGGCTGGAAACGCGCCAGAGGACGGACGCTCGAGCATCGTTTCAGCGAGCCGCGCACCAAGGTAGCTTCCCATGGCAACGCCATTGCCGTGATAGCCCATCGCGGCAAAGAGGCCGGGTTGGTCAGGGACAGGCCCGGCAAACGGGGTCAACCTGCGCATCAAGCAGACAAGACCGGACCATTCATGGGTGATCTCGACGTCCCGCCATTCCGGAAACAGCGCATGAAAATCCGTTCGGATTTTTTGTGAGAGTGCTGCCTCGGCCGAGGTCGTCGCGCGTAAACCGCCGCGCATGCCGAAAAGGAAGCGGCCATCGGGCATCAGGCGGAAATAGTGCAGCAGGATGCGGCTGTCGTAGCACATCTGGAGGCTCGTCCAGCCCTGACGCATCTGTTCGTCTTCGGTGATCGGGCGCGTAACAATGATCGACGATTGGACCGGCAAATAGCGGGCGCGGAGCCATTCGGGCACATCTTCGGACGAATACCCATTTGTGGCGAGGACAACCTTGTCGGCGGTGATCGTTCCGGTGGGGGTGGTGACGCGCCATGTCGAGCCCGTGCGGGTGATCGACTGGGCTGGCGTCTGTCCAAAAAGGCGCACACCCGCGGCGCCGGCTGTGCGGGCCAGACCGGCATGGTATTTTGCGGGGTTCAGTGCAAAGCCGATTGGCAAGGTGATCCCGCCGTGAAACTTGCCGCCGAGGCCGCGCTGGCGCAATTCCTCTGCCGGGATGATGTCGGGTGTCACACCGTAGGTGGCAGCGGTTGCGTCAGAACTTTTCCGTATCTCGCGCATGGCCTTTGGTGTGTGGGCAAGCAGCGTTTCCCCGTCGGAATGACGGTCAACGTCGATCTGGTTGTCTGAGAGCAGGGCGTCCACATGGTCGACCGCCGCGCGTTCGGCCTTGTGCCATTCCACGCGTTGGTCGTTTCCGAAGCGATGGGCGAGTAGCGCGCTGCCGAGTTTCGACCCGCCCAGACAGCAGAACCCACCGTTTCGCCCGGATGCCCCCCAGCCGGGCTGTTCGGCGTCGATGACCGTTGTATCGACACCTGCCTTTTCCAAGACCAGAGCCGCGTTCAGACCCGTGAAGCCACCGCCTATGATGGCGACCTCGGTCCTGTGGTCGCCGTCAAGTTGCGGTTGTAGGGCGGGCGGCGCGGTATCGCGCCACCAGTAGGACTGCGGTGTCCGGTAGGCCGCGTCCTCGTAGATGCGCCTCATGCAGGGCGTTCGGCCATGCGCTCATCGCGCGCCTGTCGGACCGCTGCCTGTTTGGTGACGAGCGATGCTGTGATCACCCCGATCGTCACGATGGCAATCATGATCGTGGAAAGCGCGTTGATTTCCGGGCTGACGCCCAGACGCACGGCCGAGAAGATCTTGATCGGCAGGGTGGTGGCCGACGGGCCGGTCGTGAAGCTGGCGATCACCAGGTCGTCGAGCGACAGGGTGAAGGCCAAGAGCCAGCCCGAGACCACTGCAGGGGCGATGATCGGCAGGGTGACAAGGCGGAACGCTTCAAACGGAGAACAGCCTAGATCAAGCGCGGCTTCTTCCAGCGATTTGTCGAAGCTGACAAGGCGCGAGGACACCACGACCGACACGTAGCACATCGAAAAGGTCGTATGAGCCAGAACGATGGTCAGTACACCCCGGTCCAAGCCAATGCCGATGAACAGCAGTAGGAGCGACAAGCCGGTAATGACTTCGGGCATAACGAGCGGCGCATAGATCATTCCGGAGAAGAGCGTGCGACCGCCAAAACGTCCGGCCCGGACCAGCACATAAGCGGCCATCGTGCCCAGAACGGTGGCGATGGTCGAACTCATGACCGCAACCTTGATCGTGACCCAGGCGGCGTTCAGGAATTCCTCGTTGCGGACCAATTCGCCGTACCACTGGGTCGAGAAGCCCGCCCAGACCGTCACCAGTTTGGAGGCGTTGAAGCTGTAGATCACGAGGATGATCATCGGGATGTAGAGAAACGCGAAGCCCAGTGTGAGGGCCGTAGCGTTGAACCAGGAAAAGCGTCTCATCCTTCGGCCTCGCGCTGTTTCTGTTCGTTGCGCTGGAACAGGATGATGGGGATCACGAGGATCAAGAGCAGGATCACCGCCACCGCCGAGGCCACGGGCCAATCGCGGTTTGAGAAGAACTCCTCCCACAGCACCTTACCGATCATCAGCGTCCCCGAGCCGCCCAGTAGCGACGGGATCACGAATTCACCGATGGTTGGAATGAACACAAGGAAACAGCCCGCGATGATACCGTTTTTCGACAGCGGCACCGTCACCAGCCAGAAGGCACCGAGGCGTGAACAGCCAAGGTCTTCGGCGGCTTCCAGAAGGCTGTCATCCATTCGTTCAAGCGCCGAATAGATCGGCAGGATCATGAAGGGCAGGTAGGTGTAGACGATGCCGATATAGACGGCGGTGTTGGTGTTGAGGATGGTCAGCGGTTCGTTGATCACACCCAGCCAGAGCAGGAACTGGTTGAGAAGACCTTCGTTCGACAGGATTCCCATCCACGCATAGACGCGGATCAGGAAGCTGGTCCAGAAGGGCAGGATCACCAGCATCAAAAGGGTTGGCCGCCATTCCGGTGCCGCGCGCGCCATTGCATAGGCAATCGGGTAGCCAACAAGCAATGTCATCAATGTCGATGTCAGCGCGATCTGGAGCGAGCTGAGATAGGCTTTCCAGTAGAGATCGTCGGTGGTCAGAAACCAGAAATTCTCGAAATCCAGTTCGGCAAAGAAACTGGTGAACCCTTCCCACCCAGTAGACAGGTCAAGCTGAGGAAAATAGGGCGGGCGCGCGAGAGCGACGTCCGACAGCGAGATTTTCAGGACGATCGCAAAGGGGATCAGGAACAGCGCAGCCAGCCAGAGATAAGGCACCGCGATGAGGACGAAGCGGCGCATCCTTCAGCGCTCCAGCAGGACACCGGCGGTGTCGGTAAAGCTGATCCAGACCTTGTCTTCCCATGTGATCTGTCGTCGCGACAAACGGCGGGTGTTTGCGGTCTGTGCCTTGATCACATGCCCGGTGGGAAGTTCGACGTGATAGGTCGAAATGTTCCCGAGATAGGCAATGTCGAGCACCTTGCCTTGAAGCTTGTTGGCGGCGTCTTGCGGCTCTTCGGTGCTGATGGCGACCTTTTCGGGGCGGATGGCGAAATGAATTTCCTGCCCGGCATCAAACTTGGTGGTGGTTGTGCCGAGGATGTCGGGCTGACCTTCGGCCCATTGGGTCGCGACCTTATCGCCTGTTGGTTTGGCGCGGCCCGAGATGATGTTCACGTCACCGATGAAGTCCGCCACATATACGGAGTTGGGCGCTTCGTAGATCTGGGCCGGGGTTGCGACCTGAATGATGCGGCCTTCGTCCATGACAGCGACGCGGCTTGCCACGGTCATGGCTTCTTCCTGATCGTGGGTCACGATCACGAAAGTGGTGCCGGTCTTTTCCTGAATGTCCATCAGCTCGAACTGGGTATCCTGGCGCAGCTTCTTGTCGAGCGCGCCGAGCGGTTCATCGAGCAGGAGCAGTTTCGGGGCTTTGGCCAAAGAGCGGGCGAGCGCCACGCGCTGGCGTTGGCCGCCGGAAATTTGGTGAGGTTTGCGTTTCGCAAACTTGCTGAGACGTGTGAGGCGCAGCATTTCTTCGACGCGGGCTGCAATCGCGTCCTTGTCTTTGCCTTCGCGCTTGAGGCCGAATGCGATGTTGTCCCACACAGAAAGGTGCGGGAACAGCGCGTAGGACTGGAACATCATGTTCACCGCCCGTTTGTTCGGCGGGATCTTAGCCATGTCCTGGCCTGCGATGAAAATCTTGCCTTCGGTCGGAGCCTCGAAACCGGCAAGCATGCGCATCATGGTGGTCTTGCCACAGCCGGAAGGTCCGAGCAGTGCAAAGAACTCACGGGCGAAGATATCCTGAGTCAGATCGTCGATTGCGGTGAAATCACCGAACCGTTTGGTGACGTTCTTGAACTGGATGAGGGGTTTTTCGTTGGGGTCTTCCCACGGAGCGAAAACGTTTTGTGACACTGGTGGCACCTCCGAGCCAAGACACGATCCGGCGGGGGTGGCCCCGCCGGACATTGGAGCACTGTTGATCAGGTGCCCGACTTGACCTTGGTCCACATCCGCGTCAGCGACCGCTGTTCTTTCGGCGGGAACGGGGTGGTGGTGTAGAGCTTCTCGAGCGTGGCTTCATCCGGATAGATGGCCGGATCACCGATCACGTCTTCGACAAGGAACTCCTGCGACGCTTTGTTGCCGTTCGCGTAGTACACATAGTTCGACGCTGCGGCCATGTTCTGCGCGTCCATGATGAAGTCCAAGAACTTGTGCGCACCATCGACATTCGGTGCATCCACCGGGATCGCCATCTGGTCGAACCACATCAAAGCACCTTCGACAGGAGCGTTGTATGCCACTTCGACGCCGTTGTCGGCTTCGGCAGCACGGTCACGCGCCTGCAGGATGTCGCCGGACCAGCCGAACGCCACGCAGATATCGCCGTTGGCCAGCGCGTTGATGTATTCCGAGCTGTGGAATTTCTGCACGTAGGGGCGCACGGCCAGCAGGACTTCTTCGGCTTTGGCAAGCGCTTCGTCATCCTTGCGGTCGGACTCGAGGCCGGCATAGGTCAGTGCCGCCGGGATCATTTCCGTCGGAGCGTCAAGGAAGTGTACGCCGCAGGCGGCCAGCTTTTCCATGTTTGCCGGGTTCATAACGAGGTCGAGCGACGCGATCGGCGCGTCCGCGCCGAGAATCTCGGTCACCTTACCGACGTTCACACCGATCCCTGTGGTGCCCCACATGTAGTTGATCGAGTATTCGTTGGCCGGATCGTACTGCTCGGTGCGCTTTTCGATCACGTCCCACATGTTGCCGTGGTTCGACAGCTTGGACATGTCCAGCTTCTGGAATGCTCCGGCCGCGATCTGACGCTGGAGGAAGGTGCCGGTCGGCACAACCACGTCATAGCCCGACCCGCCGGCCAGCATCTTGGTTTCGAGCAGTTCGTTGCTGTCGAACACGTCGTAGATCAGGTCGATCCCAGTTTCTTCTTCGAACTTAGCGAGCAGCTCTTCGTCGATGTAGTCAGACCAGTTGTAGACGCGCACTTCCTCTGCGGTGGCGAGTGAGGCCATTAGTGCGGCACCTGCGGTCATGGTCAGCAGATGGGTTTTCATGAATGTCTCCCGTTGTTCCCAGGGCACTTGCGACCCTGTGGATTTGAATTTGATCAAATCTTGCCCGGTCTGGCAATAGTGGAGATGTTTTCACTTCCCTCTGGAACGTGCAAGATGACTTGTCAGTGGCAGCCATTCGGGCATTCTGCCCAAAGACTCAGCAGTTCATGAGGTGCCAATGGTCGAGCAGACATCGTTGAAGCCGATTGCGGAACCGACCCGCCTTCCTGCACACGAAATTGTCTATCGGCAATTGCGCGAACAAGTGTTGTTCGGTGAATTCGAGCCAGGCCAGCCAGTAACGATTCAGGGGCTTACCGAGGCTTTAAACGTGGGAATGACCCCGGTGCGCGAGGCTCTGCGGCGTCTGACAGCAGAGGGTGCACTTGAATTTCTTGGCAACCGGCGAATCGCTGTGCCGGTGTTGGACGCAGCAGCCATCGAGGAATTGGGCATTGCACGCAAAGCGCTTGAGCCTGAATTGGCGCGTCGAGCTGCGCGGCACGCAACGACGCAGGACGTGGCGCGACTGACGGAGGTCGACCAACGCCTTGATTCGGCCATCCGGCGGGGTGATGTGCACCGCTATCTGGTCGAGAATCACCAGTTTCATGCGGAACTGAATGCGCTGGCCCAAGCCCCGATTCTGACTGAGATGGTGGAACGGCTCTGGCTGCGCTTTGGTCCGTCGCTCCGTGTTGTCTGCGGCCAGTTCGGGACGCGGAACCTGCCGGATCGCCACAAGGATGTGTTGGCTGCCCTTGCGTCAAATGATGGCGAGGCCGCCGCAGAGGCCATGATGGGGGATGTGGCGCAGGGGATGGAACAAATCCGCCAGGGACTCGTCTGATTCGATTGACTTGAAATAATTTGATCATATTTTGGCGGCACGCTTCGGAAAGAGGATTTGTCTCCATGGCCACGATCACTAATCACATGCCCACAGCTGAATTGCAGGCGCTTGATGCAGCGCATCACATGCATCCGTTTACGCATGGGTCGGAGCTTGCGTCCAAAGGCGCACGGGTCATCACGCGCGCCGATGGCGTCTGGCTGACTGACAGCGATGGCCACCGCATTCTGGATGCGATGGCAGGTCTGTGGTGCGTGAACATTGGCTACGGCCGCAAAGAGCTTGCGCAGGTTGCCGCGCGACAGATGGAAGAACTACCGTTCTACAACACGTTCTTCCAGACCACGCATGTACCGGCGATTGCACTGGCGAAAAAGCTGTCCGAACTGGCGCCCGAGGGCTTCAACCAGGTGTTTTTCGCCGGGTCCGGCTCCGAGGCGAATGACACCAATCTGCGCATGGTGCGCACCTATTGGGCCGAGAAGGGCCAGCCCGAGCGGAACATCGTGATTTCGCGGTGGAACGCCTATCACGGTTCGACGGTTGGCTCCGGTTCGTTGGGCGGAATGAAGGGCATGCACATGCAGGGCGGGCTGCCGATCCCGAACATTCACCATATCGACCAGCCGAACTGGTGGGCCGAAGGCGGTGACATGTCACCCGAGGAGTTCGGTCTGGAGCGGGCGCGCCAGCTTGAGGCGAAGATTGAAGAGTTGGGGCCGGACCGGGTTGCGGCCTTTATCGCCGAACCGATTCAGGGCGCTGGTGGTGTGATCGTGCCGCCAGAAACCTATTGGCCGGAAATCCAGCGAATCGTCGACAAATACGGCATTCTCTTGATCGCGGACGAGGTGATCTGCGGGTTTGGCCGCACGGGCAACTGGTTCGGCACCGAGACCGTGAACATCCGTCCGCATATCATGACCATCGCAAAGGGTCTCAGCTCTGGTTACCAGCCCATTGGCGGATCGCTGATCTGCGACGAGGTGGCCGAGGTCATCAACAATGTCGAGTTCAACCATGGCTACACCTATTCCGGGCACCCGGTTGCCTGTGCGGTGGCGCTTGAGAACCTGCGTATCCTTGATGAAGAAGGCATCGTCACCCGCGTCCGCGAGGAAACGGCACCTTACCTGAAGGAAAAGTTCGAAACCCTGACGGATCACCCACTTGTGGGCGAAGCCAAGATCGTCGGCATGATGGGCTCGATCGCTCTGACCCCCGACAAAGCGGCACGTGCGGCGTTCGAAGCAGACGCCGGAACGGTCGGTTTCGTCTGCCGGGAACGTTGCTTTGCGAACAACCTTATCATGCGCCACGTCGGTGACCGGATGATCATCTCGCCGTCGCTCGTAATCTCGCATGAGGAAATCGACACGATGATTGCACGCGCTTGGCAGTCGCTGGACGAATGTCACGCCAAGCTCAAAGCAAACGGGCTGATGAAAGCGCGCGTGGCGAGCTGAGGATTGGATTGGCAGGCCGCTGAATGATGCGGCCTGTCAGCTCTTGGACAGCGTGTGCTCGTACCGTTTCCGTGCAACGGCTTCATGAGCTTCGGCTTTGCGGTTGTCCGCAAGGCAGGATTCCACATAGGTCAGATGATCGACGACCGCCTTGCGCGCCGCTTCTGGTTCACGTGCCTGTAGCGCGTCGTTTATCGCGCGGTGTTGATCCAACAGGGTGGCGCGGGTCGTGCGCTGCCGGAACATGATCTGGCGGTTGTAGAACACGCCCTCACGCAGCAATTGGTACATCGAGCGCATCATGTGCAGCATGATGACGTTATGGCTGGCTTCGATGATCGACAGGTGGAATTCGGCATCCAGTGCAGCCTCATCCGCCGGGTTGCGCTTGTGATGCGCGGCTTCCATGCGGTCGAAAACCGCCTGAATGACTTTGAGGTCGGTGTCGGAGGCCAGTCGTGCCGCGCGTTCAGCGGCCAAACCTTCCATGTCGCGGCGGAAGGATAAGTAATCGAAAACCGCTTCGTCGTGGTTGGAAAAGAGCTGGATCAGCGCTTCGGAGAAGGCAGAGCCCAGCACATCGGCCACATAGACCCCCGCACCGGCGCGGCTGGTCAAAAGGCCTCGTTCTGACAGGTCGGCAATGGATTCCCGCAGCGACGGGCGAGAGACTTTCAACCGTTCGGACAATTCACGCTCTGATGGCAGGCGTTCACCGGGGCGCAGTATGCCCTGCAGGATCAATTTCTCGATCTGGCGGGTGACGGATGTCGACAGTTTTTCCGGTGTGACGGGCTGAAAGGGCATAATGTCCGCATAGGTTGAGATTGGTCAAATGATATGACCGATCAGGCATTTGAGCAAGTTACCAGCGCGACAGTGCGTCTTCGTCCTCGTCTTTGGCGGCGACCCAGCCAGTCTCCCCCGTGGTCGCGTGTTCTTTCTTCCAGAACGGGGCGCGGGATTTCAGATAGTCCATCAGGTACTCTGCCGCCTCGAACGCGTCCTTGCGGTGCGGTGCAGCGGTGGCGACCATCATGATCTTCTCGCCCGGCTCCATCCGGCCGTAACGGTGGATGACCAGAACATCGCCAAGCGACCAGCGCGAGCGTGCTTCTTCGGCGATAGCCTCCAGCGCCTTCTGGGTCATGCCGGGGTAATGTTCGATCTCCATCGCGTCGAGCGAACCATTGCCAAAGTCGCGGACCACGCCCGTGAAGGTCACGATGGCCCCCATGTCATGACGGCCACTGGCAAAGGCCTCTGCCTCGGTTCCGAAATCGAACGGGGTTCCCTGAACGACGATTCGCATCAGCCACCTGTCATCGGCGGGAAAAACGCCACTTCGCGCGCGCCTTTGATCGATGCTTCAAAATCGGTGAGCTCCTGATCGACCGCAACCCGCAGCGCGCTCAGGTCGGAAAAGGCGAGGTCATAGCGTTCTTCGCGCGCGCGCAGTTCAGCGACCAGATCGGCAACCGTCTCCGCCTCAGTGGCGACAGTTTCCTTGGGAAGCCCGATGCGTTCCCGGACCCACGCGAAATACAAAACGTCCATTTGCTCAATCCCTCAGGAACGGTGAAGCTTTGCGGAAGTAGTCCCAGCCCGTGATCAAGGTCAGAAATGCCGCAATCCAAAGCAGGATGATACCGGCATTGCCCGCCCAGACCGTTCCTGCATGTTTCCACCAGAGACCATGCAGGTCTTCAATCTCGCCCATCATCACGCCCTCGAATATCTCTGGGCTCATCCCCATGGCAGACATACCAAGGTAGTGCTCGAACACGCCCTGCGCAAACAGCACCGCGATGGCGACCATCTGCAGCGTGGTTTTCCATTTGGCCAGTGGCGTGACTTTCAAAGTACCGGCGGTGTCCCCGAGAAACTCGCGTAGGCCGGACACGAAAACTTCGCGGAAGAGAATGAAGGTCGCGGGCAGGACAAGCCAGGGCGACATCGACGAATATCCAACGATGACCATCAGCGCGATGACCACCATCGCCTTGTCCGCGATCGGGTCGAGCATCGCGCCCAGCTTGCTTTCTTGTTTCCATGCCCGCGCCAGATACCCATCGAACCAGTCGGTGATAGCGGCTGTCACAAAGAGGATCAGCGCGAACCAGTCGGCGGCGGGGCGGGAAAAGTATAGGAACATCAATGCCACACCCGGCGCCGCCAAGAGGCGCAGGACCGTCAGAATGTTTGGCACCGTCATCTTCATGTCCATTACCTAACGCGACCGCACAGGACTGAAAAGACACGGTTTGGGCGTTTTCCAAACTTCGCCCATCGGGTGCTGCTTCTATGTCAGCGCAACCCGGGCGAGAAGGTCGATAAAACGCGCGCGCGCCTGTGGCAAAGGTTTGCCCACCTGCTCGGCGGCGAGTTTGTGTTCAAGAAAATACCCGGTGGCCCCCAATGCGTCTGCTATTTCCGCATCGCTGGTGGTTCCTTCGCCCTTCAAGGCAGCAGGTAGAGGCAAGAGCCGGTCGGCCCATGCGCCTGCACCTTCGGCCGAGACGGCGCGGCCGGACTTGGGGGAGATATAGATCAGATTGTCCGTAGAACCTGTGACGGCACAGGCGCTCAGGTCGAGTCCATAGCCGAGATCCTCAAGCAGCGCGGTTTCCCATTGTAGATAGGCGAGCGGCCAAAGCTCTGGCTGATCCAGAAGGTCCAGCAGGTTCTGTGTGTGGGTGTAGAGATTTGGATGAGCCTCGCGCTCGGGCAGGACAAAGGCCAGTAGCGCCAGAGCCGCGTTCATCCCGGCCAGCATGGTCCGATGCTGCATGGCAATCGCAGCACGAGAGCGTTGCAGTTCGACAGTGAAGCTGCCCAAATGGTCTTCAAGTCGTGCGCGCCAAACCAAATCAAGTTGGGCACCCGGTTGCAGGATGGGGGCGACCTTTCGTGACGCACCGCCGCGGACAACACCGGCATGGCGTCCGCGTTCGGGTGTGAACACGTCGATGATCATGGCGCTTTCGCCATGTCGGCGCGCGCTGAGAAGAATGCCAGTATCTCGCCAATCCATAAGGCGAGGTTAGCCCGACAACCCGTCTTCATCCAGAAGATGCCGCCCGGCGCGGTCTTCGACCTCGATCACCCAGAGATCGCTGTCAAAACTGCGCTGCTTGGCAATGCTTTCATCGACATCAGTCTCGGCTCCATCCGCCAAGACCTGCCATGTCCGCGCGCCGGTCATCAGGTCATACTGGCGCACAAATGCCGTTGCGCGACCGTTGAGCGTGTTGAGTTTGACGAGAACCGCTCCGGCGGTGTTGTCTCCGTGCGCCGTCACGAAAGCGGGGATGTCCACTAGCGCCAGCCGGCGCAGGTAGGCGTGCACCCAAAGACCGCTCGCCAACCTTGCTTCAGGCATTGCCGTCTTTGAAGTCGAGGCCCATCTCGGAATAGCGCTCGGCTTCGTCGAGCCATTTCTCGCGCACCTTCACCTGCACGAAGAGGTGAATGCGGCGACCGAGGAACTCTTCGAGCTCTTCGCGGGCGGCCTTGCTGATGGCCTTGATGGTCTCGCCCTTGTTGCCCAGTACGATGCCCTTGTGCCCGTCGCGGACGACGTAGATCACCTGGTCGATCCGGGCCGATCCATCTTTGCGCTCTTCCCAGTTCTCGGTCTCGACGGTGAGCTGGTACGGCAGTTCCTGATGCAGGCGCAGCGTCAGCTTCTCGCGCGTCATTTCGGCCGCGATCATGCGCAGGGGCAGGTCCGCGATCTGGTCTTCGGGATAGAGCCAGGGGCTTTCCGGCAGATTGTTTGCCAGCCATTTGCGCAGGTCTTTGACGCCATGACCCTTCTCAGCCGAGATCATGAAGGTCTCGGTGAAGGCGAATTTTTCGTTCATGTCCTGCGACAGCTTCAGCAGGTGCTTGGCTTCGACGCGGTCGATCTTGTTGATGGCGAGCGCAACCGGGCGCTTGCCCACCACCTCGGCGAGGTTTTCAAGGATCGCTTCAACACCGTCAGTGATCCCGCGATGCGCTTCGATAAGCAGGACAACGACATCCGCGTCCGATGCCCCGCTCCACGCTGCAGCGACCATGGCGCGGTCCAGACGGCGGCGCGGTTTGAATAGGCCGGGGGTGTCCACCAGCACGATCTGCGCGTCGCCTTCGATCGCGACACCGCGGATGCGGGCGCGGGTGGTTTGAACCTTGTGGGTCACGATCGACACTTTCGCGCCGACCATCTGGTTGGTCAGCGTGGACTTGCCCGCATTGGGCTCTCCGATCAAAGCGACGAAACCGGCGCGCGTGGTCATAGGTGCATCCATCCTTAGAAGTCTGGCGTCATATGCCAGATCGCGAGGCAGAGCCAGCCCTGTCTTTGCGCCCGCTGCGCACCAAGGTGTAGACGCCACTGCCGACAATCAAGGTGGCACCGATCAGTGTGAGTGCGTCCGGGCGCTCTCCGAAGATCAGATAGGCAAAGACCAGTGCGATCAAGAGGCGGGAGTATCGGAACGGGGCAACGACAGAAACTTCGCCTGTGCGCATTGCCTTTGTGAGTGCGCTATATCCGATAAGCCCTGCAAACCCGGTGCCCAGGAGCAGCGTAAGCGCGGGCAGGTTGGGGGCCGCAAAGGGTGCACTTTCGAACAGGGTAATCACTACTCCTGCGATAAAGACCATCAGGAACCCGAGGATGCCAAGCTGTGTTGCGGATACCTCGGGTGGGCTGGCCCGGGTCATCAGGTCACGACCGGCAAAGCCGATCATGCCGAGCACGGCAAAGATCGCTGTGGCATCAAAGCCGGAAGGCGTCGGTCGTAGGATCAGGAGTACCCCGGCAAAGCCGATGGACATGGCGATCCAGCGGCGCGGCCCAACCTTTTCCTTAAGGACAAGTGCCGCACCCAAAGTCACCAAAAGTGGGGCCGCCTGAAGGATGGCCGAGGTTGTGGAGAGCGGCGCAAAGGCCAGACTGAGGGCAAAAAACAGACGACCAAGTATTTCGAACGCTGATCGGACCAGCAGCGGGCCTTCCACATAGGCGCGGCTGACCAGCGGTTCCTTGAGCCAGAGCGCATAGAGCACGAAGAACCCGGTGCCGAAGAGGCCGAACAGCATTGTTCCGACCCCGGCAGACACATCCCCTGTGGCGGTGGCAGCTTTGAAGAACGCGTCTTCGATGGCAAAGCCCAACATGGCCAGCACCATGAAAAGGCTGCCGCGCAGGTTATCGCTCAAGACGCGCTCTTTTCGACGGTGCTCAACAGCGTCTTGGCGGCGGCTTGTTCTGCCTGCCGCTTGGAGCCAGCTTTCGCCTTGGCGGTCTTGCCGTCTTCCAGTCGAACTTCGATGACGAATACCGGGGCGTGGTCTGGGCCTTCGCGGGACAGTTCGACATAGCTTGGCGGTGGCATGGCGCGGGCTTGTGCCCATTCCTGCAACGCGGTTTTGGCATCGCGCGCATCATCTTTGACGGACCCGATCCTGTCGCCCCACAGTTTGAGAACCATCTCCTTGGCCGCCTCGAACCCGGCATCCAGATAGACGGCGGCAATCACAGCCTCCATCGCGTCGCCCAGAAGAGCCTGTTTGCGCCGCCCGCCCGACATCATCTCGGAACGCCCCAGTTTGAGCGAGTCTCCCAGCTCAATCTGCCGTGCTACGTCGGCACAGGTTTCCTTGCGTACAAGCGCGTTGAACCGGGGGGCCAACTGCCCTTCGGACGCGCCCTTGTCTTCGGCCAGAAGCGCCTCGGCCATCACAAGTCCAAGAACGCGGTCGCCGAGGAATTCAAGCCGCTGGTTGTCTTCGCGATTGGGACCGGCGCGTGACGAATGGGTCACGGCGCGCACCAACAATTGGGGGCGTTCGAAACGATGCCCCAAACGCGTGCACAGCGCCTGAAGGTCCGCCGAAAGTTTCACTACTCGATCTTCTCAAAAAAGCGGTCGCCGCGCCACGTCCAGAAGAACAGCATGGACGATCCGGCGGACGAAAACACCACACGGTTTGCTTTGCCGATCAGGTTTTCAAAGGGAACGAACCCAACCCCGCCTGCAACGCTGGGCACGCGGCTGTCCGAGGAATTGTCACGGTTGTCACCCATCATGAAGTAATGGCCTTCGGGCACGGTGTAGACCGGCGTGTTGTCGGACCCCTGTGTCCCGATGTTCAGGATCGAATGGGTCCGACCATTCGGCAGGGTTTCGGCAAAGCGTTCCTTGACGCAGGTACCACCCGTGCCGACCGGCCCATTGGCGCAACGGGGGCGCAGACCCTGCGGGCCTTGCGGCGCGGCGGTTTCCTCGAAATTCGGCTGTTGCGCCAACTCAACCGCGGTGCCGTTGATGTGCAGCACGCCACGGATCATCTGGATTTCGTCGCCGGGCATACCGATCACGCGCTTGATGAAATCGCGCCCCGTGACAGGATGGCGGAACACGGCGACATCTCCGCGCTCGGGTTCGGAGCCAAAGAGACGGCTGTTGTCACCATCGGCCCAACCGCACAGGTCCTTGGCGTCGATGTCGATGCCGAAATTCGGCAGATAGAGCGACGGGCAGGAGGCGTAGGAATAGCCGTAGGACATCTTGTTGACGAATAGGAAGTCCCCGATCAACAACGTGTCTTTCATCGAGCCCGAGGGGATCCAGAATGGCTGGAAGAACAGGGTGCGGAATACTCCGGCAATCAGGAGCGCATAGACGATCGTCTTGATCGTCTCGACGATCCCGCCGCTTTTCTTGGTTTCAGACGCCATGATCCTGCCTTCTGCTCGATTGTCCCGCGCTACATGAGCGGGGGCGGCGCGGGTGTCAAGCCAAGCGGGCGTTACTTGGGACGCGCCTCAATCAGCACGGTGGCCTGTGCCCATGGGTGATCGTCGGTCAGTGTGACATGGATGATCGCCTCGTGGCCGGGTGGCGTGAGGTCTTCCAGTCGCTTCTTTGCCCAGCCTGTTACCTCCATGATCGGTTGACCGGTGTGCAGGTTGCGCACCGACATGTCCTTCCACGCGATCCCCATGCGCAGCCCTGTGCCAAGCGCCTTGGAGCACGCCTCCTTCGCAGCCCAGCGTTTGGCGTAGGTGCCGGCCACGTCGCGGCGTCGCTCAGCCTTGCGCTGCTCGATTTCGGTAAACACACGATTGCGGAAACGGTCGCCGAACCGGTCAAGTGTCGCCGCGATGCGGTCGATATTCGCCAGATCGGTTCCGATGCCGATGATCATGTCTCATCTCCTGTCGCCGCGAAGATGGGGAAGCTGATACCCAATGCCCCGGGCGGATGATGCCGAGCGCGACTCCGGCAAGCAATGGTCCAGCGCGATTCCGATAATGCATATCCCCCAAGCGAGAAGCGTCACGAGCGCCAGCGTTGCCGCCGGGGAGGGCCGACGAACCGGTCCGTCAACGTTACCCCGGTTCGTGCGACTTCTAGAATGAGGATCGTCGGATAGGTCAAAAGTAGACGGGTCTTACCGTCCCGTCAGGCCCGCGCGGCATCCATGAGGCGGCGCATTTCCGCGATGGCCGGGCCGAGGCCGCGGAATACCGATTCTCCGATCAGGAAGTGACCGATATTCAACTCCATCACCTCGGGAAAAGCGGCCACGGGTGTCACGGTGTCGTAGGTCAACCCGTGCCCGGCATGCACCTCAAGACCCAGTGAATTCGCATAGGCCGACATCTCGCGCATCATTTCCAACTCGCGGTCGCGGGTTTCAAAATCGCCTTCGGCATGGGCATCGCAATAGGCCCCTGTGTGCAGTTCAATGACTTGCGCACCGATCCGATGGGCGGCAGCGATCTGGCGTTCATCTGCTCCGATGAAAATCGACACACGGCATCCGGCTTCGCGCAGGGGCGCGATGTATCCCGCCAGTTTGTTCTCTTCACGTGCGACTTCAAGCCCGCCTTCGGTGGTCCGCTCCTCGCGTTTTTCGGGTACGATGCAGACCGCATGCGGTTTATGGCGAAGGGCGATCTTCTGCATTTCTTCGGTTGCAGCCATTTCGAAATTCAGCGGCACGCGCAACGTGTCCATGAGGCGGTCGATATCACTGTCTATAATGTGGCGGCGGTCCTCACGCAGATGTGCGGTGATGCCATCGGCCCCGGCTTCTTCGGCCAGTTGGGCCGCGCGTACCGGATCAGGGAGCTCTCCTCCTCGCGCATTGCGCAGGGTGGCCACGTGGTCGATATTTACACCGAGCCGCAAGCGGCCTGCATAGTCAGTCATTCTCGCCTCCATCGTTGAGGCTGAACCTAGTCTGCCGCCTGTCCGTCGTCAGCCTGTTTCTTCTTTTTCTTCAAAGACGCCAGTTTGGCCTTCAACACACCTTTGCGACGGTTCTGATAGGCGCGGATCAGTGGCACCGATAGATAGTAGCAAATCAGGCCGCAGATAATGCCGGGGAGGATGCCACCGACCAGCCAGGGGAAGAATACTTCGTCATAGAATATCCGCAGCCCTTCCCAATTCGCGTTGGCGTCTGTGAACATGGCGACGAAGTTGCGCCACAGGTCTTCACCGGCCTTGGCGAACTTGTAACCGATGCTGCCATGTGAATGGCGAATCTCGCCCAGCCCCAAGAGCCAGTATCCAGTCTGAAGAGAGGCGACGCTGATCGGGACATAGGTCAGCGGATTGCCAAAAAAGGTCGACAGAAGGGCGGCAAGGATATTGCCGCGCATGACCCAGGCGATGATCGCGGCGGTGATAAAGTGCAGGCCGTAAAACGGTGTGAAGGTGGTGAGAACACCAGCAAAGATGCCGCGTGCGATTTTTTCCGGGGGGTCGGGAAGGCGATGCAAACGATGCTGGACATAGCGTGCGGCGCGGGTCCAGCCGCCGCGCGGCCAAAGCGCCTCACGGAGGGTGGTCAAGAGTGACCGCCTGTCCCGCCGTTTGAAAACCAACTTGCGTCCCTTCGATCTTCCTATTCGGCCGCAGCCGGTTGTGTCGACAATGCAGGATCCCGCCGCCGAACCACGGACGCCACATCACTTTCCGCTTCGAGTGCCGACATCACCGCGTGAAGATGGTTTGCATCACTTAAGTCGATGACCACGAGCAGTTTGTAATAGTCCGGTTTGCGATCCTCAAAAATCAGGTCCGAGATATTGGCGTTTTTTTCGCCGATCAATGTGCAAATCCGTCCCAGTACCCCGGCATCGTTCCCGATGGTGAGTTCCAGGGATACGGAATAGACCGGAGGATGGTTCCCGGTCGCCCAGTGCAGATCGAGCCAGCGCGAAGGATGATCCTCATAGGCCGCAAGCGCACCGCAGTCGATCGAATGCACGATCACACCCTTGCCGCGCTGCACGATCCCGACAATCCGTTCACCGGGAAGCGGTTGACAGCAAGGTGCGCGATCAAACGCCTGGCCCTTGTCTAGGCCGATGACGGCACTGTTTATCTCGATGAATTCCGAGGGCTTCGGTGCTAGGTCGGGATAAACGGCGGCGACCGCCTCGCGCGCAGACATTTCGGCGCTCCCAAGCCGTGCAAGCAATTCCTGTGCATCCGCGATGCGTAAGTTGCGCGCGGCCATTTCCAGCACCTTGTCGCTGGCTTTTTTACCGACGTTCTCAAATGCAGAGCGGGCCAGTTCTCGACCCAACTGGGCATATCGTTCCCGCCCGGCTTCGCGCAGTTCCCGCCGGATCGCGGATTTGGCTTTGCCCGTGGTTGCAATATCAAGCCAGGTCGCCTGTGGACTTTGGCCATCGGCGGTGACGATATCGACGGATTGCCCGTTCTTAAGGCGGGTCCACAGCGGCACACGGATACCATCGACTTTCGCGCCAACGCAGGCCGAGCCGATCCGTGTGTGGATCGCATAGGCGAAATCAAGCGGCGTTGCCCCGCGCGGGAGTTTCACCACGTCGCCCTTGGGAGTGAAGCAGAAAACTTTATCGGGGTACATCTCGAGCTTAACCGCCTCGAGGAAGTCCTCGTGATCGTCTTCGCCGTCGAATTGTTCGGTCAGGGAGGCGACCCACTTCGCCGGGTCCACGGCAAAGGGGTTTTCGCTACGCTCGCCGTCGCGATATGACCAGTGCGCGGCAACGCCCGTTTCGGCAACATCGTGCATCTGTCGGGTTCGGATCTGCACCTCGACACGTTTGCCATCACGGCCGGACACCGTAGTATGGATCGATCGGTAGCCGTTAGACTTCGGTTCGCTGATGTAATCCTTGAAACGTCCCGGAATGGCCCGCCAGCGCTGGTGGATCACGCCCAGAGCGGCATAGCAATCCGCTTTGGATCGAGTGATGATCCGGAAGCCGTAGATGTCGGACAGACGGGAAAACCCGATCTCTTTCTCCTGCATCTTGCGCCAGATCGAAAAGGGTTTCTTGGCGCGCCCGAACACTTCGGCATCGATCCCGGCTTTTTCCAGTTCGTGCCGCATGTCACCGGTGATCCGGTGGATCACGTCACCCGTTTCTTTTTGCAGGGTGATGAAGCGTCGGATAATGCTCGCGCGGCCTTCGGGGTTGAGCACGCGGAAGGCCAGATCCTCCAACTCTTCGCGCATCCATTGCATCCCCATGCGACCGGCGAGCGGTGCATAGATGTCCATGGTTTCGCGCGACTTCTGGATTTGCTTTTCAGGCCGCATCGCCTTGATCGTCCGCATGTTGTGCAGACGGTCAGCCAGTTTCACCAGAATCACCCGCAGGTCCTTGGACATGGCCATGAACAGCTTGCGGAAGTTCTCGGCCTGCTTGGTCTCGGAACTGGAGAGCTGAAGATTGGTGAGCTTAGTCACACCGTCGACCAGCACGGCCACTTCGTTGCCAAAGCGGTTTGCCACCTCGGAATAGGTCGATTTGGTGTCTTCGATGGTATCGTGGAGAAGTGCCGTGATGATGGTTGCATCATCCAGTTGCTGCTCTGTCAGAATGGCAGCTACGGCGACGGGGTGCGAGAAATATGGTTCACCGGAATGGCGAAACTGACCTTCGTGCATCTCGCGGCCATAATCGTAGGCCGCGCGAATAAGCGCCTCGTTGGTCTTGGGGTTGTAGTTGCGTACCAGCGCAACAAGGTCGTCAGCCGCGATCATCGGCGCCTCATTCTCATGCGGCCCGCATCGCAGCGGGCCTTAGCCCTGACCCTGCGCCTCCATCAGAGCGCGGAGCAGTTTTTCTTCGGAAAGATCATCGTCGGCGGGCTTGTCGGGCTCTGTACCCATGAGCAACGCCATTGCATCTTCTTCCGGCTCGTCGACTTCGATCTGCGTCTGGTTCGATTCGATCAGACGTTCGCGAAGTTCGTCCGCCGACTGAGTTTCATCTGCAATCTCACGAAGTGCAACAACCGGGTTCTTGTCGTTGTCACGGTCCACCGTAATTGCAGCACCAGCCGACACTTCGCGGGCGCGGTGTGCAGCGAGCATCACTAGCTCAAAACGATTTGGAACTTTGTCAACGCAGTCTTCAACCGTCACGCGGGCCATGGGAACTCCAATTCATCGGGCAGCCTTCGAGAAACTTTTAGATATCGCTCTGATGCTGCGAGTACAAGTCGATATCAGGATTCAAGCACAACTATCTCGTCCAGAGCCTCTGGCGCGAGAGCATCACACATTTCTGTCACGGTCAATTTCAGAACCGGATGGCGCCATCCTGCCGCAATATCCCGCATTGGCACAAGAACAAATGCACGGTCTTGCAATCGCGGATGCGGTAATATCAATTCCGACGGCGCGGCGCGGCGCTGTTCATCAGAGGGCAAGTCGCGCCAATACGTATAGGTTGCAAGATCTGGCAGAACCGACTCGCCGCAGGCGATCAGATCGAGGTCCAGCGTTCGCATCCCCCAGCGCTCAAGGCGCTTCCGGCCATGTTTTTCTTCTATTTCATGTAGATAGCAGAGCATATCTTTGGCGTTCAGGGGTGACTTAAGATGCAGCGCGGCGTTAACGTAATCTGGGCCTGCTCCTGCAGGAAAGCACGGCGTTTGGTAAAACCGACTGACGGCCTGAATCGCCTTATTTTCTTGGTTCAAAGCGGCAATGGCAGCTTTCAGCGTATCGCTTGGCGAAGCCTCGCCAAGCGGTAAATTTGCGCCCAGTGCGACGTAATAGTCATTCATAAATCTGTCATATATGCCAAAGTGACGATAAATCTTTCCTTGCGATGTTGTGTCAAACCATTAAATCACCGGACGCACCTTGGCCATGTGGCTTCGGAACCACCACTCCCGAATGCCGGTCCGGCTGCAAAATAATTTTGAAAGGCTCAATTCATGTTCTACAAAGACGAGCGTTTGGCGCTGTTCATAGATGGATCGAATCTTTACGCGGCCGCAAAGTCGCTGGGTTTTGACATCGACTACAAGCTTTTACGACAAGAGTTCGTGCGCCGAGGCAAGCTGCTGCGCGCTTTCTACTACACCGCCCTTCTCGAAAACGACGAGTATTCTCCGATCCGCCCTCTGGTCGATTGGCTGCACTACAACGGTTTCAACATGCGGACGAAACCGGCGAAGGAATACACCGACAGCCAAGGCCGTCGGAAAGTTAAAGGCAACATGGATATCGAACTCACTGTCGATGCCATGGAGCTTGCAGATCACGTGGACCACATCGTCCTGTTTTCCGGCGACGGTGACTTCCGCCCGCTGATCGAAAGCCTGCAGCGCAAAGGTGTACGGGTTTCGGTTGTCTCGACGATCCGCAGCCAGCCTCCGATGATTGCGGACGAGCTTCGCCGTCAGGCCGACAACTTCATCGAGCTGGATGAACTGCGCGATGTGATCGGACGCCCGCCGCGCGACCCGATGCCCGACCGTCAGCCTGTCGCTGCCGAACAAGACTAATCGAAAAGCCGTTCCGAACTCATGTGGAGTGATCTGCTCTCACTCGGCAGTCTCTTCATCGTGGCATTCGGGGCGGCAACCATCTTACCGTTCCAGTCCGAGATCGTGTTCGTCGCGCTTCAAGTGCGCGGCGACATCCCTATCGAGTGGATTATCCTCTTCGCCAGCGTCGGGAACATCCTTGGGTCAGGGTTGAATTACGCCCTGGGCCGAGTGCTGGAGCGATTCCATGGGCGGCGCTGGTTTCCCGTGTCAGACGCTCAGCTCGAAAAGGCCCGGGCGTGGTATCTGAAATGGGGCGTCTGGACGCTCTTGTTCAGCTGGGCACCGCTGGGTGATGCCTTGACTATCGTCGCAGGTGTCATGCGCACCAATATATGGCTGTTTTTCTTCTTGGTCAGCATAGCAAAGACAGTCCGCTACATCGTCGTTGCAATGGTTACCGCTGCGGCGTTCTGATCTCGGCTGTGATCTGAGCCAGAGGCAGGTCGCGGGCCGCACGGGTGATCCCGAAGACCATCAACAGCGTCGTTGCGCAGAAATATCCGGCCACGCCCACAAACTGCGTTTCGATCCCGACACCCAAGTCGATCAGCAGACCGGTCAGGCCCGGTCCGATGGCAGATCCCAGAACCATCACCGCGGTGGCCAAGGACTTGATCGCGCCGATATGTGCGGTGCCGTAGAATTCCGCCCAAAAGGCGTTGGGCAAGGTTGAATTCGCCCCTGATGTCATACCGAGAAACACGAAGGCCAAGGCAAGAAAGGCCGGGCTTTCGCTGACGGCGAACAACAGAAAGGCCACAACCATCGGCAGTTGGTAGAAGGGGGTCAGGCGAGCCGTTCCCAAACGGTCCAAGGCCCAACCCGACACGATCATCGAGGTGATGCCAACGGCTGTGTAAAGTGGGAAGAAGCTGACGAAGACCAGATGCTCCAGTCCTTTCACCTCAGAAATATGAACCTGGTGGAAAAAGAACGCGGTGTTGAACGCGGGCGGGCCAAGAACAGCTGGCACCATGCACCAGAAAAGCGGGTGCCGCAGCACTTCCATCCGCCGCCAATGCCGCCCCGACATGCCCAGTGAAACGTCCGTTTCAGCATGTGATGCGGGTGTGCGTTCCTGTGCCAGCAGACGGGCCAGAAGGGGCACTGCCCCGATGCATACAAATGCGCCAAGGATCCAAAGGTTCTGCCAAGCCATCACGGTCATCGCGGTGACCACGGCCATAGGGACCAAAGCCTCGCCCACGGCAAATCCAAGTGTGGCGATGGAAAGGGCGCGTCCGCGCGTTGCAACGAACCAGCGGGCCATGGCGACGACGGCGATATGCGAACACATGCCCTGGCCAAAGAACCGGAGCGCGAAGATGATTGCTGGCAGTGCCCAGACCCAGGGATTGAAAGCCATCGCAAGGCAGGACAGCGCCAAACCGATGAGAACGACTGGCCCCAGAAGTCTCACGCGGAACAGATCGGTCAGTCCTCCCGCCCAGACCATCAGCGCCGCAGACGCCATCGTTCCGACCATGTAGATGCCACCCCACGCGCCGTGGCTCAGATCAAAGGCCAACCGGATTTCTCCGGCGAAGAGCGATATGAAATAGGTCTGCCCAAACGAGGACAGGAAGGTGAGCATCGCACCTGCGGTGAGAAAGGGCGCGTTCGCGTAAAGATAATCTGTCAGGCGCATATCACCGCCATGAACCCAAGATCACGCGGTTGCAAGCGTCAATAGTCAGGCAAGTGCATTTGACTGCCGCTCAACGTATCAGGGAAGCCGCCGCGCGTTGATCTCGTTATGGATCTCCTGAATCTCAGTGGGCCATGTACTCTTGATGTAGCCGAGGACGCTCGCGATCTCGTTTTCGCTCAGAACATCACCGAAGCCGATCATGTGCGACTTGTAGGTGCCGCCGACAATCGCTTCTGTACCTTCGCGCACGATCTGCATCAGCAGATTATTGTCGTGATGCCACGTATGACCGTTTTCGTCATGCGGCGGCGCGGGCAGGTAGCCGTCCGCATCTCGGTCTTGCCAGTTGGGTTGCTGTCCTTCCAGATCGACGCCGTGACAGCTTGCGCAGTAATCCCCGTAAAGCGCTTTGCCCTCCGCCACCCGTGCCGCGTCTGTATATGGCAGCAACGGGCGCGCCTCGTCTTCGGTCCAGGCAGGTGCGATCCAGACGGCAGCCGTCAGTACGGCTGCGGCGGCCAAGCTTATTACTATGGTCTTTTTCATGCGGGCTCCCGATGGTCTTGTATTGCTATCGCGGACTTCCCGCGCAGGAAGGTCAATTCACACATGAGTGAAACACGCATTCCACTGGAAACGTGGCCGATGAGGCTTTAGGTCTCTGCCAAGACGGAGAGCCATATGACCAAACCGCCACTGACCCTCTACCTTGCCGCGCCGCGCGGCTTTTGTGCCGGTGTCGACCGTGCCATCAAGATCGTCGAAATGGCGCTCGAGAAATGGGGCGCGCCGGTCTATGTGCGGCACGAGATTGTGCACAACAAATACGTGGTTGACGGTCTGCGCGACAAGGGGGCGGTGTTTGTCGAAGAACTGGAAGACTGCCCCGATGACCGACCGGTGATCTTTTCGGCACATGGTGTCCCCAAGTCGGTGCCCGCTGCGGCTGCCAAGCGCGAGATGATCTATGTCGACGCGACCTGCCCTCTGGTGAGCAAGGTGCATATCGAAGCGGCGCGTCATCACGAAAATGGTCTCCAGATGATCATGATCGGCCACGAAGGCCACCCGGAAACCATCGGAACGATGGGGCAACTGCCCGAAGGTGAAGTGTTGCTGGTGGAAACGGTCGCAGATGTGGCCACCGTTGAGGTGCGCGATCCCGAACGGCTGGCCTTTGTCACCCAGACAACGCTGAGCGTGGACGACACGATCGACATCGTCGAAGCGCTCAAGGCCCGGTTCCCCAAGATCGTCGGCCCGCACAAGGAAGACATCTGCTACGCCACCACCAACCGTCAGGAAGCGGTAAAGGCGATGGCACCGAAATGCGACGCCATGCTGGTGGTCGGCGCGCCGAATTCGTCAAATTCCAAGCGGTTGGTCGAGGTGGGCAGCAAGGCTGGCTGCGGGTATTCCCAGCTTGTCCAACGCGCGCCGGACATAGACTGGCGGTCCCTCGACGGCATTGCCAGTGTCGGCATCACCGCAGGCGCGAGCGCGCCGGAAGAGTTGATCAACGAAGTGATCGACGCGTTCCGGGATCGCTATGAGGTGACCGTGGAGATGGTTGAGACAGCCGTCGAGAACGTGGAGTTCAAAGTTCCGCGCGTGTTGCGGGTTCCGGCGTAAAGGTGCGTGCGAGCACGCACCCTACAGGTTTGAGGCCAATGTAGGGTGCGTGTTCACACGCACCGATTATTTTTTCCCGCCTGGTTTCCCGCCGAACTTGCCTGCTGGTTTACCGCCCGGTTTCCCACCGAGCTTTCCACCCGGTTTGCCCGTCCCTGCGCGCGGTTTCCGCATGCTCTGTGACGGGTCGCTCGCTCTTGCCCGCTCAGCCGCACGGGCTTTGTTCTTCTTGCTGTTGGGCTTTCCTTCGGGTGGGGGCGGGCCTTTGGGCTTGTCCTTGGACTTATAAGGCTTTGCCTCAAACGCGCCTTCAGCGCGACGCGGCGGGCGGTCTCCGCCGGACTTGTCGCCATAAGGCTTGCGGTCTTTAGCGGGTTTGTCGGATTTGCCCTTATAGGGTTTGCGATCCTGTGAAGCCCCGCCACCAGCTTTGCCCGCCGGTTTGCCGCCTTTGCGGTCGGCTGGCTTCGGCTTGCGCACGCGCGGCGTCGGCTCATCGTTCCAGTCAATCGGAGCGGAGGACGGTTTCGCAGGTGCCACGGCTTCAGCCTTCGGCTCGGCTGTGCTCGCGTCGTGCTGCTTGGCCTCGCGGTACGGCTTGCGCTCGGGTCTCGGCGCGTCGTCACGAGGCTTGCGGTCGGGCTTCGGTCCGCGCGGGCCGGTTGGACGTGCGCTGCGTTCAAAGCTGGGGGCTTGGTCAAAACGCGTGAGGGTCACGCCCTTTTCCAACTCCATTTCGGGGCCGACTGCATTCAGGAATCGAGAAACCGAAGCTTCCTTGATCTGTACCAGCGAATGATCCTGCTGAATGCGGATCGCACCGATATCGTCTTTGCTCAGATCGCCAGCTCCGCAGACCATCGGCAGAATGCGGCGCGGTTCGGCTTCGGCGGCACGACCGCCGGACACGGCAAACCAGACACTCGGGCCGAACTCTTGGCGCGGCGCGCGCTTTTCGTTCGGATCAGAAAGATCCTCGGGGGCCGTATGCTGTTCGCGGAACATGCGCAGGTAGGCCGCCGCGATCTGATCGGGCGACTTTTCGGCAACCAGACGCGAGACCACCGCTTCTTCCGATTCGGCAACCGGCGTGTCCCAGGCGGGATCGGCGAACATGCGGTCTTCGTCACGCGCCAGAACCTCGTCAGCCGAAGGCGCAGACCCCCATTCCGACTTCAGCTTGGCCATACCAAGAATACGTTCCGCCTTCTTGCGCACCTTTGGGGTCACGATCAGGGCAGAGACACCTTTGCGACCAGCCCGGCCGGTCCGGCCAGAGCGGTGCAGCAGGGTTTCATGGTTCGACGGCAATTCGGCGTGGACCACCAGATCAAGGTTTGGCAGGTCGATGCCGCGCGCGGCCACGTCGGTCGCCACGCAGACCTGTGCACGCCCGTCGCGCATCGCCTGCAAGGCGTGGGTGCGTTCGGTCTGGGACAATTCGCCCGACAGCGCCACCACCTGGAACCCACGGTTCGAAAGGCGGGTGGTCAGGCGGTTCACCATCGCGCGGGTGTTGGCAAAGACGATGGCGTTCGGCGCTTCGTAATAGCGCAGCGTGTTGATGACAGCGTTGTCGGTGTCGCGCTCGTTCACCATCATCGCACGATAGGCGATGTCAGCGTGCTGGCTGGTTTCGGATTTCGTGACCACACGGATCGCATCACGTTGATAACTTTGCGCAAGCTTGGCGATCTGCGGTGGCACGGTGGCCGAGAACAGCAGGGTCTGACGGTCCTCCGGCGCTTCGCCCAGAATGAACTCCAGGTCTTCGCGGAAGCCGAGGTCAAGCATCTCGTCGGCCTCGTCCAGCACCACAGCGCGGCACTGCGACAGGTCGATAGAGCCGCGCATGATGTGGTCACGCAGACGGCCCGGAGTGGCCACGACGATATGCGCGCCGCGTTCCAGAGCGCGGCGTTCGTCGCGCATGTCCATTCCGCCCACGGTCGACGCCATGACAACGCCCGCTTGCGCATAGAGCCACGCGAGCTCGCGCTTCACCTGCATCGCCAGTTCCCGCGTCGGCGCGATCACCAGCGCCAACGGAGCACCGGCGGCGTCAAACACCTCGTCGTCAAGGATCGTCGGCGCGATGGCGAGGCCGAAGCCCAATGTCTTGCCCGAGCCAGTCTGGGCCGAAACCAGAAGGTCGGCACCGACATATCCGGGATTGAGAACCGCCTCCTGAACTGGGGTCAGCGTGTCATATCCACGGGCATCAAGAGCGTCTTGCAGGGCTTTTTTCACGAGCGTCGTCTTTTTCCATAAGGTCGGCCCAACAGCGGGCCAAAGCGCGCGTCTAGATCATTGTCGGTCAAATGTATAGCGTCAACACAGCACACCTATCGAGGACCCGCTATGCTTTCTCTGCAATTCCTCCTGACTGCCTTTGTCGTTGTCATTGCCCCGGGGACCGGCGTGATCTACACGCTGGCCATCGGCTTGGGGCAGGGACGCTGGCCGTCGATCTGGGCGGCACTGGGATGCACCATCGGGATCGTACCGCATTTGCTGGCGGCGACTTTGGGGCTGGCAGCCGTGCTGCACACCTCGGCAGTTCTGTTCAACGTGGTGAAATTTGCCGGCGTCGCCTACTTGCTATGGCTCGCGTACCAGTCCTTGCGGTCCGGGGGCGCGTTGGCGGTCTCGGCGGACCGCAGTGCCGAAACCGGGTTGCGCGTTGCGCGACGGGGGGCCTTGATCAACATCCTCAATCCCAAGCTGTCGATCTTCTTCCTCGCCTTGCTGCCGCCGTTTCTTTCGGGTGATCCGGCCACAGCAACAGCGGAAATGACGGTGATGGGCGGCATCTTCATGCTGATGACCTTCGCGGTTTTCGTTCTTTATGGCGTGTTCGCCGCCGCCGCGCGCACATGGCTTCTGGGCAGCGAGCGGGTGATGCGCTGGCTGAACCGCTCGTTTGCCGGGCTATTTGCGGCCTTGGCCGGGCGGCTGGCGTTGGAACGTGCCTGAGCTATGTAGCGCCTGAGACAATGATGACGGACTTGCCATGACCCAAATTCCCCGCGCTGCCCTGATCCTTGGTCTTGCCGGCGTGATCCCGTTTGCATGGGGAGCGCTGACGTTACTGTCCGATGCGGCGGCACAATTGGGCATGAACGTACTGGGACCGAGGTTCATCGGCCCCTATGTGCAACTCAGCTACGGCATGGTGATCCTCAGCTTCATGTCCGGCGTACTCTGGGGGTTCGCCACGAAGGCGCAGGGCGGGCAGGCGGCCACTGGCTATGCCTTGTCCGTCATCCCGGCGCTCTGGGCATTCTTCATGACGGGTGGCGGGCCGGTGTCTGCCGGAACGAACCTGATTTTCGGGTTCCTTGGTCTGCTCGTGCTTGATTTGAGTTTCTGGAAATGGGGTCTTGCCCCGGCTTGGTGGATGCATCTGCGGGTTTTGTTGACCGGGCTGGTGGTCCTGTGTCTTTCGGTGGGGGTGTTCTTGTGACTGACCGCGAAACCATAGCCGTCTACGACGCCCGCGCTGGCGATTATGCCAAGCTTGACCCGTCTGACACACCCAGCGCCACCCTCGCCACGTTCATCGCGGCCTTGCCAGAAGGTGCCCGTGTCCTCGACCTCGGCTGTGGGCCGGGAACATCTTCACGTCATATGGTGCGGGCCGGATGTTCGGTCGATGCGATGGATGCGTCTGCCGAGATGATCGCCTTGGCCTCGGCCATTGACGGCGTCACCGCATGGCAGGCCAGTTTCGATGAGATTGACGGCACTGCCATCTATGACGGTGTCTGGGCCAATTTCAGCCTTCTGCACGCCCCGCTTGCCGATATGCCCAAGCATCTGGAGGCGATCCACGAAGCGTTGAAACCCGGTGGTCTGTTTCACATTGCGGTAAAGGAAGGCACTGGCGAACAACGCGATAGCCTCGGACGGCAATACGCCTATTACACAGAGCCCGCGCTGACCGCGCTCTTGCAAACCGCAGGTTTTTCCGTTGGCCCCTATCGACGCGGGCGTGACAAGGGGCTAAGCGGCACCGACGAAAATTGGATCTCTGTAACCGCCCATGCCTGACCTCTATGCCTATACCGATGGAGCCTGTTCCGGAAACCCCGGACCGGGCGGGTGGGGTGTGCTGCTTCAGGCCAAGGACGGCGAGGCGGTGGTCAAAGAGCGCACCCTGTCGGGGGGTGAGGCGAACACCACCAACAACCGCATGGAATTGCTGGCCGCGATTCATGCGTTGGAAACGCTTGCACGCCCTTCATCGCTGACCATCGTCACCGACAGCGCCTATGTGAAGAACGGCGTAACCGGCTGGATTTTCGGCTGGAAACGTAATGGCTGGAAAACTTCGAACAAGAAGCCGGTCAAGAATGTCGAGCTGTGGCAACGCCTTGACGAAGCCCAGCAGCGGCACAACGTGACCTGGGAATGGGTCAAGGGCCACGCTGGCCACCCCGAGAACGAACGCGCCGACGAGTTGGCGCGCGAGGGCATGAAGCCCTTCAAAAAAGGCGCGGCGTGACCCTGATCGCGTGGATCGATTATGCGGCGGTCTTAGTATTCGCCTTGACCGGCGCTTTGGTCGCCAGTCGCGCCCAGTTGGACATCATCGGATTTGCCTTCCTTGCCATTCTGACCGGCGTCGGAGGCGGAACGGTCCGCGATGTGCTGCTGGACCGGAATCCCGTGTTCTGGATGGTGGACCCCACCTATCTGGGTGTAGCCGTCGCTGCCGCCTTTGTCGTGTTCTTCACGGCCCACCTGTTCGAAAGCCGCTACAAGGCGATCCTGTGGCTGGACGCGGCGGCACTTGCTTTCGCCGTTGCCGCAGGAGCCAACATCGCTGCCAGCCTTGGGAACAGCGCGGCGATTGTTGTTGTCATGGGCACGGTTACGGGTTGCCTTGGCGGGCTGATGCGCGACGTGGTGGCGAACGAGGTGCCGCTCGTTCTCAAGCAGGGTGAACTCTATGTGACCTGTGCCGTTGCAGGTGCCGCCGTGGTCGCGCTGGCGTCGCTATTCAGCCTTGGCCAAACCACGACAGCGCTGGCCGCCGCCGCGATCACGTTCGGATTGCGGGCCGGCTCCATCGCTTTTGGCTGGAGCCTCCCGGTCTACAAATCACGCCCGCCGCGCAACTAAACCTACTGCAGGTCGCTGAACGCCGCCTGCAACCGCTTGACCGCCTCTTCGACGCGATAGGTTTGGGTGGCCAGGTTGAACCGCAGGAAGGTTTCACCGCCGGGGCCAAATTCCGGGCCGGGGCTGGGCGCGATACGGGCGTCCTTGCGCACGCGGCGGCTGACCTCTTCGAAGTCCATGCCGGTCCCTGAGAAATCGACCCATGCCAGATATGTCGAGGCAAGTGGCAGAGACCGAACCCCGGGGATCGCGTTTACCGCTTTGTCGAAAATCCGGCGGTTCTCAATCAGATGTTCGATCTGCTCGTCGACCCATTCAGCACCTTCGGGGGTGTAGGCCGCCGTCACCATCTCAAGCCCCATGCGGTTCGGGGAATAATCCAGCGACCGAAGCCGCTGCGCCATTGCTTCGCGCAGCTTGGCGTCCGGAATGATGATGTTCCCGGTCTTCAGCCCCGCGATGTTGAAGGTCTTGGACGACGCCGTCAGGATCACCGACCGTTCGCGCCCATCTGGTGCCGCGACGTCGTAAGGGACGAAGGTGTGGCCCGGGTAAATGAAGTCGTGGTGGATCTCGTCGGCCACAACGATCAGATTGTTCCGTTCGGCAAAGGCTGCCACTTCGCGCAATTCCTCCGCGCTCCAGATACGGCCTGACGGGTTTTGCGGAGAGCAGAAGATCAGGAGCTTTTCGCTGCCATCCAGCCGCGCTTCGGCGTCTTCGAAATCAATGTGATAGGTGTCGCCTTCGCGCTTCAGTGGGCATTGAACTGGAACACGGCCTGACTTTCGGATCTTGAATTCAAATTCGTGATAGACCGGGTTGAACGTGACAACGCGATCACCCGGTTCAGTCCAGACGTCGATACAAAGGGCAATCGCATTGCCCAATCCTTGGGTCGTCATGATCCAGTCGGTGTCGATGTCCCAGCCATGCCGGTTCTTCATCCACCACTGGATCGCAGCGTGATAGTCGGAGTTATCCGTCCAATATCCGAAAACACCATGATCCACCGCTGCTTGCATCGCGCGCAGCACACAAGGGGCTGTGGGGTAGTCGCTGTCTGCCGTCCACATCGCGATCCCGTCCGAACTTGGCACGTCGAACTTGCTTTCAAGCATGTCCCACTTTGAACTGTGTCGACCGCGCCGGTCATTGGGGACGTTGAAAAGATCGCGCATGTGGGACTCCATCTGCTCATTTCCGTTTGGCGGGACGCTACTCGAGTGATTGTCAGGTGCAAGCCCCCGTCTATTGCCCTTGCGAGTTGGATTAACTAGATCACTGGCATGAAACTGCCGATCCTCATCCACCCGGACCCGCGTCTGAAAAAGGTCTGTGACCCTGTACCCGATCTGTCGGACGATTTGCGCACGCTCGCGAAAGACATGCTCGAAACCATGTATGACGCACCGGGCATCGGTCTGGCCGCGCCGCAGGTAGGTGTCCTGTCGCGCCTGATCGTGCTCGATTGCGTCAAGGATGACGAGTCTACGCCGCGCCCGCTGATCATGTTCAATCCCGAGATTGTGGCATCGTCCGATGATCTGAATGTCTACGAAGAAGGCTGTCTGTCGATCCCCGATCAATTCGCCGACGTGACCCGTCCCGAAGCGGTCAAGGTTGCGTGGATCGACGAGAACGGCAATCCGAAGGAAGAAGAGTTCGACGGCCTGTGGGCGACTTGTGTGCAGCACGAGATCGACCACCTGAACGGCAAGCTGTTCATCGATTATCTCAAACCGCTCAAGCGGCAGATGATCACTCGTAAGATGGTCAAGCTCAAGCGCGAGATGGCGCGGGCATGAGCGTACGGCGCTGCCTGCCGTGGCCGAATGCCTGTCTTCGCACCTCCGCTGAGCCGGTCGAAGAGATCACGGACGAGATCCGCGCGATCTGGGACGACATGATCGACACCATGGAGGCGATGCCCGGTGTTGGTCTTGCGGCGAACCAGATCGGTATTCTGAAACGCCTTGCGGTCGTTGACGCGTCCGAAGATCGCGGTCGTGCGGTGCGGATGGCGAACCCGGAAATCCTGCACGCTTCCGTGCAGTTGCGTTCGCACGAAGAGGCGAGTCCGAACCTGCCCGGGGTGTACGCCAAGATCGATCGCCCGCGCGCTGTGACCGTACAGTTCATGGGGGCGGACGGTACGGTTCAGGAGCAGGACTTCGTCGGCCTCTGGGCCACGTCCGTGCAGCACCAGATCGACCATCTGAACGGCAAGATGTATTTCGACCATCTGAGCAAGACCAAGCGCGACATGCTCTTGCGGCGGGCGAAAAAGCTGAAAGGCTAGCACATGCGGATCATCTTCATGGGAACGCCTGATTTCTCGGTTCCGGTGCTTGATGCGCTGGTCGAGGCCGGGCACGAGATCGCCGCCGTCTACTGTCAGCCACCACGTCCGGCGGGGCGGGGCAAGAAAGACCGCCCCACACCCGTACACGCGCGCGCCGAGGCGCTGAGCCTAGAGGTGCGGCATCCGACGTCACTGCGGACCGAAGAGGCGCAGAAAGAGTTTGCGGCGCTGGGCGCGGACATAGCCGTGGTGGTCGCCTATGGGCTGATCCTGCCGCAGGTGGTTCTGGACGCGCCGGAGCATGGATGCCTGAACATCCATGCCTCGCTTCTGCCGCGCTGGCGTGGGGCCGCTCCGATCCATCGTGCAATCATGGCCGGGGATGAAGAGACTGGCATCTGTATCATGCAGATGGAGGCCGGGCTCGACACCGGTCCAGTTCTGCTGCGCGAAGCGACGGAGATTGGCGCGACCGAAACAACGGGTGAATTGCATGACCGTCTGAGCGACAGGGGTGCTGCCCTGATCGTGAAGGCGCTTGAACGATTGGGTGAATTGACTCCGGACCCGCAACCCGACGAAGGCGTTACGTATGCCGAAAAGATCGACAAGGGCGAGGCGCGGATCGACTGGACCCGACCGGCGGTCGAGATCGACCGCCAAATCCGGGGACTGTCACCGTTCCCGGGTGCCTGGACGATGATCGGTGCGGACCGGGTCAAACTGCTGGGCAGCCGCCTCGCCGATCAGCACGGTGCAGCCGGAACGGCACTGGATGATGCCTTCACCATTGCTTGCGGCACAGGAGCGGTTACCATCACCCGTGCGCAGCGTGCTGGCAAAGGCGCGCAGGACACCGAGACCTTCCTGCGGGGCATGGCAGTTCCAAAAGGAACCCAGTTGGGAGAGTAGACATGTTCATGGTGCTGATG
Source organism: Alphaproteobacteria bacterium (assembly GCA_030425145.1). GTDB lineage: Bacteria > Pseudomonadota > Alphaproteobacteria > Rhodobacterales > Rhodobacteraceae > Marivita. The sequence goes on from JAUHVK010000032.1 coordinate 38,271, forward strand.
GGGACGGTCATTATCGCTGGAATTGTCGGCTATATCTGCGAACGGTCAGGCTTTACCAATAACGGCATCGTGCAGAGCATCATCATCTGCATTGGTGGGGCGTTTCTGGCCTATTTCGTGCGGATCATGTTCGGCATCGGCTTCAACTCTCCGGGGATCAACGCGATTGCGTCGTCGCTGGGGGCACTGATTATCGTGCCGACACATTGGCGCAGTTCCGTGCGCGACCGTCGGCGGAGGTAGCCCCATGCATGTCGTGTTTCTGTTGATCATCGGGGCCGCGGCCGGATTTCTGGCCACACGTTTCATGCGCGTCGAGATGAGTACGCTGGCGACCGTCATGGTCGGCGTCGCCGGTGCTTTGATCGGCGGAATGGTAATCCGCTTTCTGTTGGCCGCTTCCGGCGCTCTGGCCGGATTGGTCGGGGCCGTGCTGGGCGCGATGGTAGTGATCTGGGTTGTGCAGCGGCTGCGGTCCTGACCCGCGCCTCAGCGCATAATCAGAACCGGCACCTTGCAGGACCGGATCATTTCCGTTGTCGTAGACCCGATGATGAAGCTGCGCACCCGGCTGTGACCGTAGGCCCCCATGACCAGCAGGTCGTGCGCGCCCGTCGAGGTGATCTGCGCCAGCGCCTTTTCCGGCTCTCCGCTTTCGATCACCGTCTTTGCCTCAAACCCACCTGCCGTGAGCGTCGCCGTCGCGTCGGAAAGCGATTTCTGGATCGCGGGGGTTTCTTTCCCAGCAAACACCAGCGTTACGGACAGGCCGGCGAACATCGGGCTGCGTGCGATGTAGTCCACGGCCTTGAGCGATGACGGGCCACCGTCAAAGGCAACGAGCACGGATGTGATCGGCTTGAAGGCGCGGTTGGCGATGAACACGGGTTTGTGGCTTGCCCGGACGATACGTTCGAGGTTGGAGCCTAGATGCTCCATCGCCAGGCCCGCCGCTTCACCGCGTTTGCCGATGACGATCATGTCACCGGTTTCTTCCTTGTCCGTCACGGTCTCGACCAGATCGCCTTGACGCAGCCGGGTTTCGACGGTGATGTCGGCGCCTTTGGTGATGATCGCCTTGGCGTCTTCCAGAATGGCCCGGCCATGTTCATGCGCCAGCTTGGCGCGAGTGGCGTCGAGTTCGGAAAGCTGTTCCAGCAGCGCCGAGCGGGCCCCGAGACGGATCGCGCCAGAGAGGTCCTGCTGCTCGACAGCATCGCGGCGACCCATCACGTGATAGATCTTGACCTTCCAGTCGTTGCGACCGGCGATCCAAGCCGCATGATGGCAGACGCTTTCGGCATAGGCAGAGGCATCCACAAGGGCGATGAGTGTGTTCGTGGTCATGGTTTTCTCCCTAGTGGCCCAGCAACTCGTCCATCGCGCCGGGCTTGTCATGGATGGCAAGCCTGTCGACGATGGTTTCGGACGCCGAGTTGAGGCCGATCAGTTCGACCTCTGCGCCTTCCCGACGGAACTTGAGCACGGCCATGTCCAAGGCCGCAACCGATGAAATGTCCCAGATGTGCGCGCGGCTCAGGTCGATGGTCACGCGGGCGGGTGCTTCGCGGAAATCAAACGCCTTCATGAAATCTTCAGAGGACGCAAAGAACAGTTGGCCTTCGATTGTGTAGGTTCGGTGTTTGCCGTCCGGCGTGATAGATGTCCGAACGCGGAACAGTTGCGAAATTTTCCAAGCGAAGAAGATGCCCGACAGCAGCACGCCAACCAAGACGCCGATGGCGAGGTTGTGGGTGTAGATCACGAAGAAGACGGTCGCCAACATCACGATGGACGAAGATTTCGGATGTTGGCGCAGGTTCTTGATCGACGACCACGAAAACGTCCCGATGGACACCATGATCATGATCGCCACCAGCGCCGCCATCGGGATGATCGCCACGACATCGCCAAGCGCAACCACGAGGATCAGCAGGAACAGTCCGGCCACAAAGCTGGACAACCGCCCGCGGCCACCCGATTTCACGTTGATGATCGACTGGCCAATCATGGCGCAACCCGCCATGCCGCCGATGAAGCCGGTGGCGCTGTTGGCAAGGCCCTGACCGATACACTCCTGATTACGGCTGGACGAGGTGTCGGTGAGGTCATCGACGATCTGCTGGGTCATCAGGCTTTCGAGCAAGCCAACTACGGCCACGGCGACCGAGTAGGGGAAGATGATCTGCAGTGTTTCGAAGGTCAGCGGAATGTCGGGGATCAGGAACACAGGCAGCGTGTCGGGCAGCTCGCCCATGTCGCCCACGGTGCGCACATCCCAACCCATGAAAACCACGAGAGCGGTCAGCACGATGATCGTCACCAGCGGTGACGGCACTGCTTTTGTCAGCAGCGGGAAGAGGTAGATGATCGCCAGCCCCGACGCGACAAGCGCATAGGTCATGAGGGGTACACGGCTTGGATCAAGTTCGGGAAGCTGTGCCATGAAGATCAGAATGGCTAGCGCGTTGACGAACCCGGTCATCACGGATTTCGACACGAAACGCATGACATAGCCCAGCTTCAACAGCCCCGCCCCAATTTGCAGGAGACCGGCAAGAACTGTCGCGGCAAGCAGGTATTGCAGGCCGTGATCCTTGACCAATGTGACCATCAATACAGCCGTCGCCGCCGTCGCCGCCGAGATCATGCCCGGCCGCCCGCCGGTGATCGCCGTGATCACCGCGATCGAGAAGGATGCGTAGAGCCCAACCTTGGGATCGACCCCGGCAATGATCGAAAAGGCAATGGCTTCAGGGATCAGGGCAAGCGCCACCACGAGACCGGAGAGCAGATCGCCGCGGATGTTCTGAATCCATTGCCGTTTGTAGAGTGCAAGTGAGATCATGGAGAATTTGCCCATAGGCCGCAGACGGTGCGTGCGGTCTTTGTCGATGTCGTCGCAGAGTGGGGTTCCATCGGAGAACCGGCCTCGCTGGCCGATACGGGGAGTCACCCGATTAGATTCGTCGCTCCCTTACCCCGGCAGGACGCGGAAGCCAAGTTGTAGGGCGCTCCGGTTTGCAGCTTTTTCGAGGTAAATCCCGCAGTTTGCGGGCAAAATGGCCATGTGCGTGGCGTTTCTCCGATCAGATGACGCTCTGCGCTGCCTTGAGGTGGGTCTGTGCGGATATGGGGTACATTCTGCGCGAATGTTGGTGTTTTGTGAAACTGTGCAGAGCTCTATGTGTTACTCCAACAGAGATACAAGGAGTGAGAAATGGGACTTCTCGTAGACGGGGTCTGGAAAGACCAGTGGTACGACACCAAGAGCACGGGCGGCGCGTTCAAGCGGTCTACCGCCAAATATCGCAATTGGATCACTGCCGATGGCAGCGCAGGTCCGACCGGTGACACCGGCTTCAAAGCCGAGTCAGGACGGTACCACCTTTATGTCAGCCTTGCCTGCCCTTGGGCGCATCGGACGCTTGTCTTCCGCGCGATCAAAGACCTGACGCCGCATATCGGTGTGTCCGTCGTTCATCCTGACATGCTTGGTGACGGCTGGAGCTTTGACACGGATTTCCCCGGCGCGACCGGGGACAAACTCTACGACCTGCCATTTGCCCGCGACATCTATCTCAAGGCCGACCCCAAGGCGTCTGGCCGCGTGACCGTTCCGATCCTCTGGGACACGCAACGCGAAACCATCGTGTCGAACGAAAGCTCGGAAATCATCCGCATGTTCAATTCGGCCTTCGACGACATCACCGGCAACACGCAGGATTTCTGGCCGGTGGCTCTCCGTGACGAGATCGAAGAGGTCAACACGCGGGTCTATGACACCGTCAACAACGGTGTCTACAAGTCCGGGTTCGCGACCACGCAGGATGCCTATGAAGCCGCTGTAGTGCCGCTGTTCGATAGTTTGGATCGGCTGGAAGATCGCTTGTCGCGGCAACGCTACCTTGTCGGTGACCGCATCACCGAAGCGGATTGGCGCCTCTTCACCACTCTGATCCGGTTCGATTCGGTTTATCACCTGCACTTCAAGTGTAACCGTCGGCGGATCGTCGATTACCCGAACCTGTGGGCCTATACGCGAGAGCTGTATCAATGGCCGGGTGTGGCAGAGACCGTCAATCTCGATCACATCGTGCGGCACTACCATTACAGTCACGAAAGCATCAATCCGAACCGGATTATCCCGATCAACCCGGTTCTGGACTTCGCTGCGCCACACGGGCGAGACCGCTTGGCGGCGGCTTAAACCGTCTTTGCGTAATGCTCGACCATCGCCGCCAGGTCTTCGGGCTGGGTGGCGGTGGGCACAAAAGCGCAGGCATTTGCGCAGAGTTGAAAAATTGACCCATCCGAGAAAAAGCTCGTGTTGGTGACAAAAATCACGCGGGCGTCCGGATGCCGGAAGCTCGCGTAATCCGCCACCGCGATGGCGCTGCCCCCCTCCAGAACCACGTCCAGAATGATGATCGGGTAATACTGATCGTGCAGGAGTGTGATCGCGCTGTCCTGATCCAGCGCGACATCCGCAGCATGATTGTGCCGCTGCAAATGGCGTTGCCAAATAGCGCCAAGCTTGGCGTCGTTTTGCACGATCAGCACATTCATCAGAACAATTGGTCTTTCAATATCGTCGAAACTGTCACACCAGAATCCGCCCGCATTAGATAACAAACCGTTAATTGCGAGGTAAGGAATGCTATCAATTTCTTAAAACAAGCGGAACATGGCCGATTTTGAGCCGCGCACTTGGCGGATTTCCCAGTTCATGACGCACAGAGCATGAAAATAGCCGGGCGTCACGGTCGGGTCGGAAACCTGTCCCCGGCAGCTGTAATGACAGTCAATCGCCCGTCCACGTCACGGACATACATATCACAGCGCGAAAACCCGGTGACGAATTCGATGCAGATCGTGCTGTCGGTCATGACCGTGAAATACCCGTACCCGGTGCCACCGTTGTTGGCATAGGTGTATGTATAGCGGCCATCTTCGAAAAACTGTGACTCGCCATCGTCGTAAAACGTGATGGTCTCGCCCCGCAGAAGGGCATCCAAGCCAGCCTGATTGAACAGCGAGTCACTGTCGCGCGCGACCCAGTCCTGAGCCAGAAGTGGAAGCGGGAAAAGGGTGCACACCAAGAAAAATCTGAACATCACCCGACACTACGCGCAAAGGGCGCGTCGGCGCAGACACGTTTACGCGACCAGACGTTCAGCTTTCTTGAGGTCGACGGACACAAGCTGGCTCACACCCTGTTCCTGCATCGTCACACCGAAGAGCCGGTCCATGCGGGACATGGTGACAGCATGGTGGGTGATGATGAGGAAGCGCGTTTCTGTGCGGCGGCACATCTCGTCCAGAAGATCGCAGAACCGGGTCACGTTCGCGTCGTCGAGCGGCGCATCCACCTCGTCGAGCACGCAGATCGGGGCAGGGTTGGCGAGAAACACCGCAAAGATCAGCGCAAGCGCCGTTAGGGTCTGTTCACCACCCGACAGGAGCGACAGTGTCGACAGTTTCTTGCCCGGCGGTTGGCACATGATCTCGAGGCCCGCTTCAAGCGGGTCATCACTTTCCACCATGACCAGATTTGCTTCGCCACCGCCGAAAAGGTGGGTGAAAAGCAGCGAGAAGTTGCTGTTCACCTGCTCGAACGCGGTCAGCAGACGCTCGCGGCCTTCACGGTTGAGGCTGGAAATGCCGGACCTCAAAGTTTTGATCGCTTCCTCGAGATCCTGCTTTTCCGCCAGAAGCGTATCGTGCTCTTCCTGCACCTCGCGGGCGTCTTCCTCGGCGCGCAGGTTCACGGCGCCCAACGCGTCCCGCTGCCGCTTGAGCCGGTTTACATCCGCTTCGATTGCTTCGGCTTTGGGCAGGTTGTCGGGGTCAGCGCCCAGCTTTTGCAACAGGTTCGTCGGGCTGGTTTCCTGCTCTTCAGCGATCCGTTCTGCGGCCGCATTGACCGCCTCGCGCGCCGCCTCGGCTCGGGCTTCTGACCGGGCACGGGCTTCGCGCGCTTCGGACGCCTTGCGCTCGGCTTCCCGCTCTGCGTGATCTGAACTGCGCAGGGTGGTTTCGCCGTTGGACAGCGTGTCATCCGCCGTCGCTTTGCGGGCCTCGGCCTGAGCAATCTCGTGACCCAGGGATTCGCGCTGGGCGGCCAGTTCAGCGGGAAGGCCGGACGCCTTTTCCAACTCGGCTTGCGCGGCACTGCGTCGTTCCGACAACTCCGCGCTGCGCTTCTCGGCGGTGTCGAGGCGGTGGCGCCAGCCGCTGAGTTCCTTCGTGACCTGCTGCGACCGTGCCTTGCGCGCATCGCCTTCGCGGCGCAGCTCGTCCTGCGCCGACCGACGGGCCATCATCGTCATACGCGCCGCTTCGACGGTCATCTTGAGGTCTTCCACCTCGGCGCGGGCCGACTCGAGGTCTTCGAGATCGGCAACCGCACGCTGCGCTTCGACCAGTTGCGCACGGGCCGTTGTCGCTTCGTCCTCGTGCCGCTTCACGGCCATGGACAGGCTCTCCAGCTTGCCCTCGGCCATATCGCGGTCCGCCTCGGCGCGGCTCAATTTGCGCGCTGCATCCGTCACCGATGTATCTGCATCCCGGCGCGCCTGACGCGCGGCTTTCTCGGCCATTGCCAAATCTGCCAACCGCTGTGTCAGGCTCTCATGCGCGTCGCGTGCGCCATCCACGCGGGCAGATGCGCGGGCAGTTTCCTGCTTCAGCGCTTCAAGCCGGTTCAACTGCTCCAGACGCAACGCTGCTGCCGACGGGGCATCCTCGGCCCAGGCGCGATATCCGTCCCAGCGCCAGAGATCGCCTTCGAGGCTGACCAGACGTTGACCGGGTTTCAGAAGCGGTTGCAGCCGTGCGGCATCTTCCGGTTCTGCAAGCCCGATCTGGGCCATGCGCCGTTCCAGCACTTCCGGCACCGAAACGTGGTTGGTGAGCGGCGTAATCCCGGGCGGCAACGGCTGATCGGTGTCGTAACGCGGCAGTGCCGTCCAGCCAGTAGGCCCATCGCCGTCGACTTCTGGCGCGCGCAGATCGTCTGCCAATGCGGCCCCCAGCGCCTTTTCGAACCCTTGTTCCACCTGAAGCCGGTCGAGGATCTGTCCGCCCTCAGCCGTATCCCGATCAAGCAGGCGGGCCAGCGCCGTGGTCTCGGCGCTGAGCGCGCTCATCTCGCCTTCGGCTTCAGATCGTTCTGCGCGGGCATCCGCCTCGCGTGACTGTGTTTCGGCACGGGCGGCTTCGGCCTCGGTCAGCACGTGATCGGCACGGTCGGCCAGATCGCGCGCGGCGTCCTGCTCTGCCGCTGCGGTGACAGCCGCCTCTTTCGCAGCTGCAAGTGTCTCCTTGGCCGCCGTCATTGCGTCGCGGGCACGCGACGCATCCGCCTCGTTCCGGTCAAGCGTCTTCTGGCTGTCGGACAACAGACGGTGCGCCGATTGGTGTCGCGCCGCAAGGCGGGCCACGTCCTCGGTCTTTTGGCTCAGGTCAGCCTCACGGGCCTGCAATATCGCGCCAGCTTCCTGTGCGGTCTCAATAGCCTCGGCCAGCTTGTCGTCATGCCCCTCGGCAGCCTTGGCCAATTCGCGCGCTTCCCATTCCAATTGCTGGATGGTTTCGCCCGCATCGCGGTTCAGTCCGCTTTCCCGCTCCATGTCCTTGGTCATCTGATCAATGCGGCGGGTCAGGGTTTCGATGGTCTCGTCAGCCCGGCGTTCCTGCTCGGTCAGCGTTTCGCGCTGAAGGGTCAGGCGCTGGACGATCGCTGCAGCAATAGCGGCTTCCTCGCGCAACGGAGGAAGGGCGGCATCGGCAGCTTCACGCGCCTTGGTCGCCTCGCGCGCGGCGGATTCCGCTTTCGCGGCATCGGTCGTGCGTTCGCGCAATTGGTCATCCGCCTCGGCACGGGCTTTGTCTGCGTCTCTCCACCGACGATAGAGCAGCAGGCCTTCGGCGTGCCGCAGTTCTTCTCCGATGGCGCGATAGCGGGCTGCTTGGCGGGCCTGCCGGGCAAGTTGCGCAAGCTGTGCTGCCAGCTGTTCGATTACGTCATCGACACGCAGCAGGTTTGCTTCGGTGTTCTTGAGCTTCAGCTCCGCCTCGTGACGTCGTTGGTAGAGGCCCGAGATACCAGCTGCTTCCTCAAGGATGCGGCGGCGGTTCTTCGGCTTGGCGTTGATCAACTCACTGATCTGCCCCTGCCGCACCAGCGCTGGCGAATGCGCGCCTGTCGAAGCGTCGGCGAACAGCATTTGCACGTCGCGCGCCCGAACATCCTTGCCGTTGACCTTGTAGGCACTGCCCACGTCGCGGGTGATGCGGCGGATAATGTCGATCTGGTCCTGATCGTTGAAGCCCGCAGGCGCGAGGCGGTCGCTGTTTTCGATCTGGATCGACACTTCGGCAAAGTTGCGGGCCGAGCGAGTGGCAGCACCGGCAAAGATCACATCTTCCATCCCGCCGCCGCGCATCGCGGTCGGGCGGTTTTCGCCCATCACCCAGCGCAGCGCTTCGAGCAGGTTGGATTTTCCACAGCCGTTCGGCCCCACAACGCCGGTCAGACCATCCGCGATGACCAGATCGGTGGGGTCAACGAAGCTTTTGAAGCCCGTCAGACGGAGTTTGGAAAAGCGCACCTGTAAAGCCTGCCTGATTCCCGTTTTAACGGTCAGTGTGTCGCGGGGCTTGGCGCTGAGTCAACGCTTTGGTTCCGCATATGGTCGCTGTCTGCGGCTTATCCACAAGATATTGGGTTTTCGGGTCGGTGTTTCCGTGCCTTCGACCAACGGATTCAGATGGAAAACAACGCGGCTATTTACATTCTGACTTTTGAATGTAAATATATTCCAAAATCGGAATACAAGGAGACTCACTATGGACCATTCCGTATCAAGACCCGCTGACAGTTATTCTCCGATCTACTTTCTGGCGTCGCTTGGGGCCGGGGGGATCGCGGTCACGTTCTTCATGTTTTTTATGTTCTGGGTGCCGAACCCGGGTCAGCCTGTTCCGGTGTTCGAAGACATCGTTGCCGCGTTCGGCAACGGTGGCGCGGCGATGCAAATCGCGATTGCCGCCGCATTGATCGGGATTGCCGTTTTCGCCTTTCTCAATGTCAAATCGCTGATTTGGAACCTGCAATCCCTGTCGGCCTTCAAGAAAACCGAGGCCTACGCCAAGCTGCGTGAAACCAACGCCGAAGCGACACTTCTGGCAATGCCGCTCGCGCTTGCGATGAGCGTCAACGTGATGTTCATCGTGGGTCTGGTCTTCGTGCCTCAGCTTTGGAGTGTGGTGGAATACCTCTTCCCGATGGCTTTGATCGCCTTTGCCGCGATCGGTGTGCTGGCGTTCCGCATGATCGGAACCTTCCTTGGGCGTGTTCTGTCGAAAGGCGGCGTGTTCGATGTGACCGCGCATAACTCCTTCGCACAGCTTCTGCCCGCCTTCAGCATTGCCATGGTCGGTGTCGGTTTCGCCGCGCCTGCCGCGATGAGCACTTCCGCAACTACGGTTGCCGTCGCCTTGATGCTGTCGACTTTCTTTGGCGTTGCCGCGATCCTTTACACGGTGATTGCCGCCACGACCGCTTTTGTGTCGATGCTTCAGAACGGCACCGCACGGGAATCCGGGCCGACCCTGATGATCATCGTTCCGATCGTCACCGTTCTGGGCATTCTCTTCTTACGCCAAAGCCATGGTCTGCACGTCATCTTTGAAACACATGCTCAACCGGGCGAGACTATGGTCTTCCTCGCACAGTTGCTGTCGATCCAGATCGTGTTCCTGCTCTTGGGTGCCGTTGTGATGATGCGTCAGGGCTATTTCAATGACTTCGTCATGGGCTCTAATACCAAGGGCTCCGATCATCGACCCACTTTCACCCAATCTCTTGATCCGATCGACGTGATGACGTCCGGGAGGGCGATCAGGTTGTTCCAGGCCTGGCAGCCTGCATCGAGGATTGCGTCGT
>JAUHVK010000033.1 GCA_030425145.1 Alphaproteobacteria bacterium
GCGTAACGGATCGACGGCAGAACTGAACGCAAGCAAGGTGAATTCAGGCAGTAAAAGAAAACCCAGCCATTTGGTCGGATTTGGATTGGCCACCTGATAGGTAAAGGCGCCTTCTGGGATAAATGCGGTATCGGAACGGAGAGGTCCGCGTTCTGTCATCGTCTGATCTTTCGCATGGGCATGCCCCAGACCGAGAGCGCGGGGGCGCGCCATGCTCATATCACGAGTTTAATGCTGTATGCAGAAGCGGTACGTAAGATGGGCGTGACGCCACGTGTAGCGCTGGTGAGCCATGCAAATTTCGGAGATCGACCCAGCCCTTCTGCAGCGAAGATGCGACAGGCGCTTGAGTTGTTACGCGAGAGATCTGTCGAGTTCGAGGTTGATGGCGAAATGCACGTCAACGCTGCGCTTGACCCCGCGCAGCGCAATCGGGCCTATGCCTATTCCACACTCACGGGCCCGGCAAACCTTCTTGTTATGCCGAATGCGGATGCTGCGCATATCGCGCTGAACCTCCTGCGCGAAATGGGCGACGGAGTTTCAGTCGGACCCATTCTGGTTGGAGCCGCCAAACCTGTTCACATCGCGTCGCAGACGGTCACGGTCAGAGGGCTGCTAAACTTGACGGCTCTGGCCGCCGTGGATGCCTTGAATGGAAAATCGCCTGCCGTTGATGATCACCACCCAGTGGCAAAACTGGCGCTGGCGTGATTTTCAAGCTGGACCCTTGCCGGCAGATTTCTGACTGCTGGCAAGGAGCGCCTTCAATGGTGCCTTGGGGCGATTTCAGATCGGCCTTGGGCACCATTTTCGTTTCTGACCGGGGTTCGGAAGATGGGAAACGCAAGTTACATCCGCTTTGACCGGCAGAGGCCCGTCAAAACAACATCGCCAGAACCATCGTCACGGTCACCGCACCCACGACAGTTGAAACGACGATCGCAGATGCTCCGACCTCGCCAACTCCGTGGCGTCCGCAGAACACAACGTAGGACAGGAACAGCGGCATGCTGGCAAAAAGGATTGCTTCGCGGGTGGCCGGTACCTGCGAGCCAAAGACGACCAAAAACGCCAGCCCGACAAACAGTGGATGGATCAGCAGTTTCGCGACCGTGATGGCTATGACCCGAGGGCCGCTTCTTGAGACCTGAAACTGCAGGATGCTTCCACCGATCACAAAAAGTGCGATGAACGGCGCCGAGGCGACGATGGAGGAGACGACCTTATCCAACCATTCAGGAAGGGACAGTCCCATCGCAAGAAAGGCAAATCCAGCAACCAGTCCGATCGAGACCGGACTGACCAGAAGCGCCTTCAGCGCGTCCGCTACCTTTGCTCCATCGTGCTGCCCTTCGGCCAGTAAGGCCAGCGTGGATACCGTAGGCATGATGATGGCAACCTCGGCGAACACCACCCAAGAAAACACCTCGGTCGCGCGCTCGGGGAAGACAACCGAGGCAATGGGGAAACCCAGAAAAATGGAGTTTGCCGTTGCCCCGCCAAGCGCAAGAATTATTCCGCTTGGCTGAGCCTCGCCCAGGACAAACCGCAAGAAACCCCAAAGAAGCAGGGCCGAACACAGCGATGCCGCAGCAAAAACGATTGCATTAAGCCAAGCAAAACCGGCCAGAGATTGCCCGTTGATAATGGCCGAGAATAGCAGAACCGGAATGCAGGCGTTCATGACGAACCTGTTCAGGATCGGCAGGCCTTCTGTCGGAAACCACCTGCGCCAGAGGAAAAGACTGCCAATCGCAATCATGGCGAAGATGGGCAGCATCAACACTAAAATGTCGGTCATGGTCTGTTCCTGACCGGTCGAAACCGGGGTTGGTCCGGATTGGCGTATTTGAGCTCCATCGAGCAAAACGACCTGCGCCGCGCATTGTGCAAGCGCGCCGCAGTAATCTTGCGATGGATGATCAACGGTCGTTTCTTGGGATGAAAACCCTACCAAAGAAATCGGACACGGCGCCGAAAGCATCGAGCGGCAGAATATGCGCTACATATTGGTCTGGCCGAACGATAATCACGCAGCCGTCTATCCTGTCGATCCCGCGCATGTCGTAGATGTCTTCACCCAGTTTGTGGTCGACGCAGTAGACCTTCTCGAAATCGCGCAACCCGTAGCGGCCTTTTGCAGGACGCAGGAGGGATGGCATCGCCTCGAAGTTCAGCGATTTGAAGTCCTGCTGGAACACGGCGCGCAGGTCGAACAGGGCGTCGATATCTTCGTCCTTGCGCGTGAAGCGCCGGACGGGGGAGGCAGCGTCACGTTCCAACCTCGCGCAAAGCCTGTCGATTCCGCCTCCTGCGGTGCCAAGGTCGTCTTGTCCGGCAAAGGCATAGAGCCGCCAGCGTCCGTCCGCTTCGGCGATATGGCCAAGGTGCAGGGGTTTGGCATCCGCCAGCCGCAGCACCGGAGCGGAATGGAACCGTTTGCCAATGATCTGACCGGTCGCCAGGCCCTGGTGAGCGGGTTCGGCGATGATGTTCGACGGGTCATAGCGCACGGCGAGGCCGCCGGTGAATTCGAGGTTCTCGATGAACTGTTTTTGAAACCGCGGCATGTCGGTGCCGTCCAGTTCGGACTGGCCCGGCGGGGCGCTCATGATGCGCGCCCACTTGTGATCGGTTTCCACCAGACGCTTGGCCTCTTCCAGACGTTCGGTTGAATAGCTGTGCAGCAGGCTGGCATCCGAGCGACCCGTCAACACATGCGCCAGCTTCCAGCCAAGATTGAACGTGTCGCCCATCGACACGTTCATCCCCTGACCGGCCTTGGGGCTGTGGGTGTGGCAAGCATCACCTGCGGTGAAGACACGCGGCATCCGCGTGGCAGTCTCGCCCTCGGGCACGTCGTCGAACTTATCCGTGATCCGATGACCGATTTCATAGACCGACCACCAGACGACTTCCTTAACGTCGATGGTATAGGGCTGCATGATCCGGTTGGCCGCCGCAATGATATGGTCTGACGTGAGGTTGCGGTTTGAAACACGCTCGTTCGGGTTAAGCTTGTCCAGCTCGACATACATCCGAAACAAATACCCGCCTTCTCGGGGGATGATCAGGACATTGCCTTCCTTGGCCGACTGGATCAGACATTTGCGGCGAAGGTCCGGGAAGTCGGAATTGGCGAGGATATCCATCACGCCCCAGGCCTGATGGGCGGCATCACCATGCAGCTTGCCGCCGATCGCCCTGCGGACGTTGCTGCGCGCGCCGTCACAGCCAACAACGTAATTGGCGCGCACTTTGAGCCTGTCGCCTGCGCTGCCATCCTTGTTGACACGCTCCAAGGTCACAGTCACGGGATGGTCCTCGGTACCAGTATCGATCTCGAGATCCATTACGCGCAGGCCGTAGTGCGGCTCGAGCCGGGTAGGCGATTTCTTCATCACATCGAGGAAAAGCTGATGAATGCGCGCCTGATTGACGATGGTGTGAGGCATCTCGGACTGGTCGTCGGCGACGTCCTGAGCAATGCCAACCCGCGTGATGTGATCTGTATTTGACGGATCCGGTTTCCAAAATGCGGTCTGGTTCACCCAGTAGGCCTCGCGCTTGACTTTGTCGGCAAACCCAAACGCCTGAAACATCTCCATCGAGCGCACGTTGACGCCGTCCGCCTGGCCCTTTTCCATGGGCCCATGTTTTGGTTCTACGATCATGGTTGAGATTTGCGGGAAACCTGCCAGTTGCGCGGCAAGGCACAACCCAGCCGGGCCACATCCAGCGATCAAGACATCGACCGTCTCCGGAACGACGCCGCCCTGAGGCTGTTCGCGACCGAGGGCAGGGGCCTTTACGTCCGGGTCTCCTGGTCTGAAGCCATCGACATAATATTGCATCCCTTTACTCCTCTTTGGCTGGCCGTCTCAACATTTAGTATCTATACTTACTATAGGGATGAGAAAAAGGTATGCATACATACCTTTTCGGTTGTGCCAAAAAAACTTATTTGGCGCTGGTGCCACTGACCAAGGAGTTGCTACGTATGATGGTCTCCGACATGCCGGGACATCTGATCCGCCGTCTTAACCAAATGTCGACGCAGGTTTTCTCTCAGAGAACGCAGGATGCAGGACAAGATCTGACACCTGTGCAGTTCGCTGCGCTTGATGCCGTGCATTCCCATCCCGGCTTGGACCAGGCAGGCATTGCCGCGCGCATTGCCTACGACAAGGCCACGATTGGAGGTGTAATCGACCGATTGGAACAAAAAGGGCTTGTAACACGATCAATCAGCGCACGAGATCGCCGTGCCCGTGAGGTCAAGCTCACACAGAATGGTCACCGCACCTACTTGAATGTCTTGCCGATCGTATCAGCCATTCAAGAAGAGATACTTGGCGCTCTCAACAAGGAAGAGCAGACCGAATTTCTGCGACTAGCGAAAAAAGCAATTCATAAGGCTTCGACCTTGTAGGTTCGTTCAGCAGCCAACACCATTGGAGCAAGAAATCAACGTAAGACCGCCTCTCGTATTCCTGAGGGGCAACAACACCAGTTAACATACACTTCCCTATTGTATCTTGAAACTGCAGCGGGGGTTTTCATGCAACTATCGCTGCAAGAACGCCGAACGATTGAGACCTGGTGGCGGTGGCTTCACATTCGAAGTAAAAATTCCTTATCAAAACAAAGATTTGCATGGAGATCAGGCATGGCGTAAATAAATGGACTTGCGTGAGAGATGCTTCATCTCCGACGGCAACAACCCGGCATACTTCTTCTTCCAGTTGAAATAGGTCGCCTGGCTGATCCCGGCCTTGCGGCAGATCTCGGCAACCGGCGTTCCATCTTCGCCCTGCTTGATGATGAACGCCTTCTGTGCGTCCGTGTACTTCGATGCTTTCATGCGTTTCCGCTCCTTTCACAGCCAGGGATTCGTGCGGGAAACTCTAAGCCAAATCGGTCCAGTTCTCGGGGATCACATCACCTTAAAGCTTAAATCTGCCGTGGCCGGTGCCTACAGCACGTTCCATAGGCTGAGGGCGGTTCTGTCGAATTGTGAGGGATCCGCATAGGCCGCGATGGTCAGGTCCTGCACCCACGATTCGTCTCCGACACTCACCAGCGTGCCATCCTCAAGCTCGTTGTGGATAGCGGTTTCGGGCATCCAGGCAAACCCGCTGCCCGCCATCAGGCGGCGTTTGATCGCTTCGACCAGGGCGTCTACGTAGATCGTCTTTGGGGCAAAGGATTTGCGCCCCACGGCATGTTCCACGACCATCCCCAGAAAGCTGGATCGCTCATAGGCCAGATAGGGCATGTTTCGACACTTTGGGTCGTTCAGTGTCCACCCGTTCTGCTGCGCCGCGTCGGCAGCCGCCACCGGAACCAGGCGGTCGGTCAGGAGGTCTTTGCGGGCAAAGGCGGTCTCATCAATGGTCGGGGATACGGCGCTGTGTGTGTAGCACAGCATGATGTCCACGGCGCCCTCGACCAGCAATTCACAGCATGTACTGAGTGAGTCCGAGATCACCCGTGTGCGGATGTCGGGCATGCTGGCTTGCAGCGTTTCGATCCGGTTGGCGAGGAAATGGACCGAAATGGTGTGAAGAACCGAGAACCGGATGAACCGGTGTTCCCCCCGGTCGGCATCGCGCAGGGTTTGGCGGGCTTCAGACAGGTGCGCCATCGCTGCGGTTGCGACTGGCAGGAACTGTACACCAGCCTCGGTCAGTTGCACCGGATAGGTCGCGCGATTCACCAAAGGCAGGCCAACCCAGCTTTCCAACGCCTTAATTCTTCGGCTGAAGGCGGACTGAGTGATGTTTCTTTCATCAGCAGCGCGCGTGAAGTTCTGTGTGCGTGCCAGACACTCAAAATCGCGCAACCAGTTAAGATCCATGGTATCACTCTGAATTTAAAGGTTTTCCGGAGATGATAGGCAATTTTATGCAAAATCGGAATAGTTTGATGAAATGTTTGAATTGGAGTGGCCGGAGAATCTGTTCCTACGCTTTTGTATGCGCATGACGGGTCAAGGCCGGGATTCCCGCAGATTTGGGCAAGTCGGCACGGAACGCAGCATGCCAGCGTGCGGGGGGGCAACCTGCCGGAAGAATAAGTGAAGCTGGGCAAAAACGACCAGCCATCAACAGAGGAGACGACCATGATCAAGAATATCAAAAGCCTGGGACTAGCCGCTGTGGTCAGTGCGCTGGCCCTTCCGGCCTTTGCGTCGGAAGAGGTCAAGATCGGTGTACCGTCCTGGACCGGGGCGCAGGCCATCGCGCATGTGCTGGGCCATGTCGTGGAAACACGCATCGGCGGCACCGTGGAATACGTGCCTGGCAACAACGCCACGATTTTCCAGGCGATGGACCAGGGCAAGGGTGACATCGACGTGCACCCGGATGTCTGGCTGCCGAACCAGGAAAGCTTCACCAAGCAATATGTCGATGATGCAGGCACGGTCACGTTGTCCTCCAACCCTTATCAGGGCAACCAGGGCTTCTGCGTGTCCAAGCAGTTCGGCGAAGCCAACAACATCACCGACATCGCCGATTTGGGTCGCCCGGATGTGGCGGCACTGATGGATAGCGATGGCAATGGCAAAGGTGAGATGTGGATCGGTGCACCGGGCTGGGCCTCGGCCAACGTGAACGAGGTCAAGGTCCGCGACTATGGTCTGCTTGATTTCATCGAACCGATCCGTGCCGAAGAAGCGGTCAAGACTGCACGCATCAAGGACAGCATCGCCAAGGGCGAGGGCTACGCATTCTACTGCTACGAGCCGCACGCGGTCTGGTTCATGTTCGACGTGATGATGCTCACCGAGCCGACATACGATCCCGCGAAATACGTGATGGTGCAGCCGTCGGATGATCCCGATTGGTACAACAAGTCGATGGTCGCTTCGAAAGACGCGCTGAAAGACGTGCAGATCGCATGGTCCAATTCGCTGGTCGACCGGTCCCCGGCGATTGCGGAGTTCTTCCAGAACTTCCAGCTGAATGCGGAAGATGTCAGCTCTCTGGCCTTTGAGATCAGCGCGAACGGTCGTGATCCGGCTGAAGTCGCGGCAGAGTGGGTTGACGCAAACTCCGACCGCGTAGACGCGTGGCTGGGCCTCTGATCCCCGCCCTCTGACGAATGGCCACCGGACACGCTTCCGGTGGCCATACCTCTCAAATCCCGATGACGAGGCGTGGCCTGATGGATGACGAAACCGTCATAGAAATTTCCGATGTCTGGAAGATTTTCGGGGCGCGCCCCGAAGTGGCCCTGCGGGCTATCCGTGAGGAAGGGTTGACCAAGGCCGAAGTGCTTGCAAAGCACAACGCGGTGGTGGGCGTCGCGGATGTGAGCCTATCGGTAAAACGCGGTGAGATTTTCTGCATCATGGGCCTGTCCGGCAGCGGGAAATCGACGCTCGTGCGCCATTTCAACCGGCTCTTGGAACCCACCGCCGGCAAGATCGAGATCGAAGGCACCGACGTGATGGCGCTGGGGCCGAAGGATTTGCAGACCTTCCGCAACCGCAAGATCGGCATGGTGTTCCAGAACTTCGCGTTGATGCCGCACAGATCGGTGTTGGACAACGTGGCGATGCCCTTGGAGATCCGACAGGTCGCCAAAAACGAACGGATGCGGCAGGCGGCGGCGATTCTGGATATCGTGGAACTGGGCGCATGGGGTTCGAAATTCGCGCATGAACTGTCGGGCGGGATGCAGCAACGGGTTGGTCTGGCCCGCGCACTGGCGGCAAACCCGGATGTTCTGCTGATGGACGAGCCTTTCTCGGCGCTGGACCCGTTGATCCGGCGTCAGTTGCAGGACGAATTCATCCGGCTCAGCAAGATTCTCAAGAAGACTACCGTCTTCATCACGCACGATCTGGACGAAGCCGTGCGCATCGGCGACCGCATCGCGATCATGCGCGACGGCAAGCTGGTGCAGGTCGGCACCGCCGAAGACATCGTGATGCACCCCGCAGATGATTACGTGGCCGATTTTGTTGCCGGGATTTCGCGCCTCAAGGTCGTTCACGCCCATGCGGTGATGCAGCCCATCGGCGCGCATATCGCCGCCCACGGCCCGATTGACGCGGATGCGCCACGGGTGGGCGCACAGGAAACGCTCAGCACGCTGATCAATCTCGCCATCGACACCGACAGCGCCGTTCTCGTGCAAGAGAACGGGAAGGATGTCGGCGTCATCACCCGCAAGGACCTGCTGCGCACCGTGATCGAGGGAACGGAAGTGTCATGAACAAGCAAGACATCAATCCCCTGGAAGACACCGAAAGCGAAGCCGCTCTGGCCTATGCCCAAGAGCGGCGCGAGAACATCCGCACTTTCGTGCGCACCAACCCGGATTACTACATCCGCAACTTCGACAAGATCGGAGCATCGTCCCGGTTCACACCAACCTTCAACCTGATGGCGGGCCTCTTTGGCCCGATCTGGTTCGGTGCGCGCGGACTGTGGTCCTGGGCGTTGCCGTTTCTGATCCTCGAAGCCTTGGCTTTTGTGCAGATCGCTCGCGGCCTCTTCGGTGACTTGGCAGCAGAGGCAATGGCGCGAATTGCGTCCATCGAAGGCACGCTGGAACTGCGTCGCCAGCAATTGGCAGCGGCCATCGAAAACAACTCGGACCGGGTTGATGCGTTCAAACGCACGGTGGACTCGCTGGAGGCCAATATCGACGGTATCCGCGATGAGGCGGTGGCCCTTGCGGCTCAAGGTCCGTGGATCGTTCTGACCGGCGTCATCATCCTGATCCTCGCCAAATTCGCGCAGGCCACCGTCGCAAATTGGGCACTTGAGGCGCGGTTTTCCGACTGGCTGTCGGATCGCAGCATCCGCTCTGGCCTGCCCTCCGCCGAAATCGTGTTCAGTGCGATCTTCATGATCCTGATCGTCACCACCGCGATGGTGCATTACAGCTTCCCCGGTCGGTTCTCATTGCTCAGCGCGTTTCCGACCGATCCCGACATTCGCTTGACCAGCATCGCCTGGGTCGAAGAATTCATCGCCTTCTGCGTCCGCAACAGCGAAGCGTTCTTCGAGGCGTTGACCTTTGGCATACGGTCCCTGCTGGACGCGCTTGAGGTGATCCTTGTTCAGACACCCTGGATCGTGATCGCAAGTCTCATCGTACTTCTGACATGGCTGACCGCTGGGATCCGGACAGCGATCTATTCCGGTGCCTTTCTCGCCTATATGGGTCTGCTGGGTTTCTGGGAGGCCGCGATGACAACGCTGGCGCTGCTGGGGACTGCCGCATGTCTGTCGATCGCCATCGGCATTCCACTGGGTATGTTCGCCGCCCGCCGCCCGCGCTTTTACGCCTTCATCCAACCGATCATGGACTTCATGCAGACCATGCCCGCCTTCGTCTTCATGGTGCCGGTCATCGCCTTCTTCGGCGTCGGCAAACCGGCTGCGGTTGTGGTGACGATGATTTTCGGAGGCACACCCGTGGTGCGCCTGACGGTTCTCGGCCTGCGCGGCGTCCCGGAAAGCGTCCGTGAAGCGGCGATCAGTTTCGGAGCGAACAAGTGGTATCTGCTGACCAAGGTGGACCTGCCGCTCGCCAGCCCGTCGATCCGCGCCGGGATCAATCAGACGATCATGCTCTCGCTGGCGATGGTGGTGGTGGCATCGCTTATCGGGGCCAAAGGTCTGGGTGAGGACGTTCTTGAGGCGCTGCAATACGCGAACGTGGGGCAGGGGATCCTTGCCGGGTTCTCGATCCTGTTCTGTGCGATGATCCTTGACCGCATCGTTCAAGGGGCGCGCAAATGATACCATTGGTCATGGTCCACGGCTTCATGGGTGGCAGTCGCCAATGGGCTGAACAGACCAAGGCGCTTGCCTCTTGTCTTGATGTTGTCACGGTCGATCTGCCGGGGTTCGGGCTGAACGCCCATCTCCCGGCACCGGAAACGATCACCGATTTCGCGACATGGGTACTGGATCACCTGCATACGCAGGGAATCGAGCGGTTCCACCTTTTGGGACATTCGATGGGCGGCATGATCGCGCAGGAAATGGTGGCGCTGTCACCCGAGCGTGTGGCGCGTCTTGTGCTCTACGGTACGGGGGCGACCGGTGTGCTGCCGGGGCGGTTCGAACCGATCCACACCTCGAAAACGCGCGCCCAGTCCGATGGTCCGCAGAGGACTGCGCGCCGCATCGCCGCGACATGGTTCCTCGACCGCGAGGCTGCCGCCGGGTTTGAAGCCTGCGCGGCCATCGCCGAGCGCAGCAGCCTGCAATCCATTGTGGCGGGTCTGAACGCGATGGAGGGCTGGAACGGAGAAAAGAACCTCAGTGCGATCACACACCCGACACTGGTGATCTGGGGCGACCATGACCGCACCTATCCGTGGCACCAGACGGAACAGCTCTGGACCGCGATCGACGACACAAGCCTCGCGGTGATCCCCAATTGCGCTCATGCCGCACATCTGGAAAAGCCCGACCTCTTCAACCGTATCTTGCGGGACTTCTTCGAAGGGGGCGGCAACGCGGACAAAGACCGCGCCATTCTCGAAACTTCCGCCCAAAGGCACTGACCCGCCGATCAGGCCGCGTTGCGGGATTTGGCAAAACTGGGGGATTGCACGATCCCCGCATCGAATAGCTGCGCGATCTCGGTGCCCGAGCATCCAGCAACATCCGCGAGGATCTCTTCGGTGTGCTGGCCGAGTATCGGGGCCGGTGCCGCAGCTTTGCGCGGCGATGCACCGAATGCCGCCGGGTGGGCTGGCACGCGATAGGTGCCAATCCCCGGCTGCATCACATCCGAAAACATCGGGTTGTCGGTGCTCAGGTCGCTGTCCTGCGCCACCGCCTCGCGCACGGTACGGAACTCGGACCATGTCAGCCCGGCCTCGTTGAATGCCGCCTCGAACTCCGGCACACGGCGCTGGGCGAACCACGGCTTGAGGATGGCCGTGATCTCATCGCGGAACCGCCAGCGGTTGCCTTCATCGGCCAAGGACACACCTAGTCGCCCCTCCAATGCAGCCATCGCCTCAACGGTGCCGGTCGCTTTGCAGATGCCGCGCCATTGGCGGTCGGTCAGGCCGATCACCATCACGCGGCGACCGTCGGCGCAGACGAAATCCTGCCCGTAAGCCCCGTATAGCCCATTGCCGGATTTGCCCCGGTCCGCACTGTTCAGCGTCACATCCCCGATCATGCCCAGATGACCAAGCGTGGCCGCTGCCACGTCTTTCAGCGCGATCTCGACCTCTTGCCCGCCTTTTCCACGGAGCCGGTGCCGTTCGGCCGCCAAGAGTGCCGAGACACACATGTTGCCCGCGATCAAATCCCATGCGGGCAGCGCATTCGCGACCGGTTCGTCGCTGTCGACAGGGCCGGTCATATGCGGAATGCCAAGCGCCGGATTGACGGTGTAATCCACCTGCGGCCGCCCGTGGCGATCCCCGGTCAGGGTGACCATGATCAGATCGCGCCGATGCTGGCTGAGGGTTTCGTAATCCATCCAGCCGCGCACCCGCAGGTTTGTCAGGAACAGTCCAGCATCGTCGCCCGGCGCGGTGATGATCCGGGTGATCAACTCGCGCCCTTCGGGCGATTTCATATCGACGGCAATGGATTTCTTGCCTTTGTTCATCCCCGCCCAGAACAGGCTTTCGCCATTCGGTGCAAGCGGCCAACGCCCGGCGTCGAGGCCACCGCCCAGACGGTCGAAGCGGATCACCTCCGCCCCCATCTGCGCCAACGTCATGCCCGCCAAAGGCACCGCGACAAAGGCCGACCCTTCGACGGCCCGCATACCCTTGAGCACGCTCATTGCGCATCCGCCCAGATGGCTGTGGCCTGCATACATTGATGCCCGTCCTGTCCGGTCCAGAGACTCAGAGCCGCGTCTTCGGCGACCATCGCGATCTCGCAAGGCGTGCCCGCGAACATCGGATGCACACCGCGGTAATCGAAATACTTGGGTGTCTGGCCGCGCTCGCGAACTGCGGCGCGCATCAGCAGTGTTGCTTGCAGCGGCCCATGCACGACGAGGCCGGGGTATTTCTCGACCTCTTGTGTGTAAGGCAGGTCATAGTGAATGCGGTGGGCGTTAAAGGTGACCGCCGAATAGCGGAAGAGCAGCGCTTCGGTCGTGTCGATTTCCTCGATAGGAGCAGTGGGCAGCGGCTTTTTCTTCGGTGGCGTGTAGGTCTTGGGGATGTCCAGATAGACGATGTCATGCCGTTCTTCGATGGCCAGACCCGAGGGTCCATAGATCGCGTGATCGACGGCTGCGAACACCATGGGTCCGTTCGATCCCTCCTTCTCGGTCACCGACCGGATGGACGAGCGGCGCTCCAGCGGATCGCCGACACGCAGGGCAGGGCCGTAGAATTTGAGCGAACCGCCCGCCCACATGCGCCGGTCCGGGCGCACAGGTGGCAGAAGATCGGTTTCGCGCGGGTGCCCGTCGCGACCCAGTTGGTCGTTCGGGGTCGAAATCGGGAAGGCGCACCAGTGCCAAAGCGGCGGCAGCGGATCACCGTGCTGTGGCACTTTTCCAAGACCAACAGTGGCATGAATCTGCCGCGCAAGCTCGGGTGTGACGCAGCCGGCATCGCGGGTGACACGGCCTGTCCAGGCATCCAAATTCAGCATGTCCATGATCTTCCTCCCCACAGAACATACCAATGAGATATTCGTGAGGCCTGAAAAAATCAAATGAATTTAGATACTTAAGGGAATACCACGGTATACCGTACCCGTCTTTTTGCAGTTGCGGCATTTGGCGGAAAAGGAAATTCCCGCGTTTTCTGCGCCTGCACCATCTGTGAATTTTCTGTTCGAAATGCGCCGGAAACACGGTTGCCAGAGGCGCTAAGCCGCAGTGCAACATCGCTTTCGCCTGATCGTGTGCCGGGCTAGTTTGCTTATATGACACCGACCGGAACCCCGTCTTTGCGCCCGCGCAATACAGCCGAGATGCCCGAATGACCCGCGATGGCAACAGCGCGGAGGTTTCTGTTCGGCTGACCGAGGATGCCGGCACGGTCCATGTGGCCGGCGCTTTGACGATCCGGTCGGTGACCCATCTGCACAATCATCTGTCCAAGCTCGATGCGGAGAAGGTGCATCACCTTGATCTGTCCGAGGTGACGCGGCTCGATACAGCCGGGGCTTGGGCGCTCTTGGAATTTCGGCGCCGGTCCACGCAAACGATCACCGTCACCGGGGCCAGTTCTGAAGCCGAAAGCCTATTGCGCACGGTCGAAAACGTGCTGCCGCAGCCGGAAGAGCCACCGCAGCGCGACACGTCGTTCAAGGCGTGGTTGGACCGCTTTGGTCGGCGTGTGTTCTCTGGTCTCATGTTCCTGCGTGCCTTGACCGCCTATCTGGGTATTTTCCTGCATCGCCTTGCCCGAGCAATGCGCCATCCCAGCGAGTTTAAATTCACGTCGCTTGTACATCACTGCGAAGAGGTCGGCTTCAAGGCCGTGCCTATCGTGGCACTCATGGCGTTTCTGATCGGTGTGGTTCTGGCGTTTCAAGGCTCTACCCAGCTGCGTCAGTTCGGGGCCGAGGTTTTCGTGGTCGACCTGATCGCCATCTCTGTGCTGCGGGAATTGGGTATCCTGCTGACCGCAATCATCGTCGCGGGCCGCACCGCGTCCGCTTTCACCGCCGCCATCGGGTCGATGAAGATGCGCGAGGAAATCGACGCGATGCGCACCTTGGGTCTTGATCCCGGCATGAACCTTTTTGTGCCGCGCATCCTTGCGCTGCTCATCATGCTGCCGATCCTAGGGCTGATCGCCAATGCCGCAGGGCTCTTCGGGGGGGCACTGATGGCGTGGATCGACCTTGGCATCTCGCCCGCAATGTTCACCACGCGGCTGGTTGAAGGCACATCGGTCAACCACGTCTTTGTCGGTCTGGTCAAAGCCCCGGTCTTTGCCATGATCATTGGCGTCGTCGGCTGCCACGCCGGTATGCAGGTTGAAAGCAACGCGGAGTCGCTGGGTCGTATGACATCGAACGCGGTCGTTACCGCGATCTTTGCAGTGATCGTCGCAGACGCCGTGTTCTCCATCTTTTTCGCGCGGATCGGCATATGACCGAGCGCGAGGTGGTCATACGGCTTCGCGGCATCCGCAACGAGTTCGGGCGGCAGGTAGTGCACGAGGATCTCGACCTCGACGTATATCGCGGCGAAATCATTGGCGTTGTGGGTGGGTCCGGCACCGGGAAATCCGTCCTCCTTCGCACCATCGCAGGCTTGCAGAAACCCACGGCCGGGTCTGTCGATGTGCTCGGCACCGATGTTCTGAACGCCGACGAGGACACCCGCCAAAAGCTGGAAAACCGCTGGGGCGTGATGTTTCAGGACGGCGCGCTCTTTTCCTCGCTCACCGTGCGGGAAAACGTCGAAGTGCCGATGCGCGCGATCCCCGGTCTTGATCCGCAGATCCGCAGCGACCTTGCCGACCTCAAGATCTCTATGGTCGGCCTGCAATACCTCGCCGGTGACAAGTACCCCTCCGAACTGTCGGGCGGGATGCGCAAGCGGGCCGGGTTGGCCCGCGCGCTGGCACTCGATCCGGACATCGTGTTCCTTGATGAGCCGACAGCGGGCCTCGACCCGATTGGTGCGGCAGCCTTCGACGAATTGATCCGCGATCTGTCGCATTCCCTGGGCCTGACGGTCTTCCTCGTCACCCACGATCTCGACACGCTGCACGCGACCTGTGACCGCATCGCAGTGCTCGCAGAGCGAAAGGTACTGGTGACCGGCAGCATGGCGGATATGCTTAAGGTCGAGCACCCTTGGGTGCACGAGTATTTCCACGGCCCCCGCGCCCGCGCCGCCGTGCCTGACAAGACGACGAAAGGCGACTGACTTGGAAACCAAGGCGAACTTTGTCCTGATCGGCGCGTTCACCCTCGCGGGGTTGCTGGGGATCCTTGGGTTCTTCCTGTGGTTCGCGCAGGTCGAGCTGGACCGCCAGTTCGACTATTACGACATCCGGTTTTCCTCGGTCTCGGGCCTCAGCAACGCCTCCGACGTCCGCTTCAGCGGCTTGCCCGTGGGGCAGGTGGTGGATGTGCGCTTGTCGCCCAATCTGGACGGCACGATCCTTGTCCGGGTCGAAGTGGATGCCGCCACCCCCGTCCGCACCGACAGCATCGCCACGATCGAAGCGCAGGGTGTGACCGGCGTGTCCTTCGTCGGCATCGACCCCGGGACGCGGGACGCCCCGCTTCTTGAGCCGACCTATGAGCAGCCGGTCCCCGAAATCACCGCTGGACGCTCCACCCTCCAAAGCCTCTCCGAAGACGCCCCGCGTCTGCTCGAGGAATCGCTTCAACTCGTGTCCGATGTGGGTGACCTGCTCGGCGCAGAGAACCGCGACCGCATCAACAGCATTATTGCCAACGTTGAAACCGCATCCGCGGAGTTTGCCGAAACACTGAACGGGTTCTCGTCGATCTCGACCACGGTCAGCGACTTTGCTGAACAGATTAACCGCTTCAACGAAACGCTCAACACCCTGACCGGCGACCTCACCGCCGTGCTGCAAACCGCTGACGCCACTCTGACATCCATTGGTGAACTGTCGGAGCAGGGTAAAGGCGTGCTCACAACCGGGGCCGAAACCCTGACCAGCGCCCAATCCGCCATCGACCGGACGGAAAGCTATATCGCCACCGATCTCGCTCAGGTGACGGACGACCTGCGCGCCACCGCCGCCGCGCTGCAAACCGAACTGACCGCACTTTCCGCCGACGCCCGCGCTCTGATGGCGACACTCAACACCACCGGCGAAACCGCAACCGCACGTCTGCAAGAGGCACAGGCGACACTGCAAGCCACCGACGCCCTGATCGCCCGTCTGGATGGCACCGCCGAGGCCGTGACCGAAACAGCAGGCACCATCGACACGCTGATCCGCGACGAAGGCGCGCCGCTTCTGTCTGAAACCCGGACAATGGTTGCCGACGCCGACCGCGCCATCGCCTCGGTCGCAACCATCGCCAACGAAGACCTGCCCGTCATCATCGCCGACATTCGCCAAACCGCCGAGACCTTCCGTACCGTCGCCACTGAAGTGGGCGGCAACCTGACCGCCTCCAGTCAATCCGCCGAAACGGTGCTGGAAACGGCGCGGGTCACGCTAGAAGACGCCCGTGTGTCCTTCGCCAATGCCAACACCACACTGGCCGCGATCAACGATGCGCTGGAAACCGGCGACCGCGCGCTGGGCGCGGCAGAACGGGCCTTCACCGGCGCGGACCGGGTCATCAACGAGGATCTGGACGGGATCATTGCCGGGTTGGAAACGTCTTTGGCCAGCCTTGATGCCGCCATCGCGCAGGTATCCGCAGATATCCCCGGCATGTCCGCCGACCTACGCGCCGCCAGTCAAGCCGCAAGCGATACCTTTGCCGAACTGCGCAACCTGACAAGTGCCGCGTCCCCGTCGATCCGGGAATTTACCTCAACCGCCTTGCCGCTTTATTCACGGCTGGCACAGGAAAGCCGCGCATTGATTGGAAATCTTGACCGTTTGACCGATCAAATCCAGAGAGACCCGACGCGGTTCTTCCTCGACAGTGAAACGCCGGAGTTCAGACGATGACATTATGGGCACCTTTGCGGAACCTCCTCGCGGCGACCAGTCTGGCCGCACTGTCGGGCTGTGCCGCGATCACCGCCGTTACCGATGCAGCAACACCTCTGGACGTGTATGAACTGCGCGCCCCTGCCAGCATTGAGCCCAGTGGGGGCCGCGTCTTGGCACGGGATGTGATTATCGAAATTCCGACCACCAGCGGGGCCTTGGCGACCGACCGCATCATGATCCGGCCCAATGCACTACAGGCGCAATACCTGCCCGATGTCCGGTGGAGCGAACCGACCCCGGTGATGGTCCAGACGCTGATGCTGCGGTCTGTCGAGGCCACTGGCGCTGTGCGCTATGTTGGGCGCAAGCCCTTGGGGGTCAGCGGGGATTTCGCGCTCGTGACCGAAGTCATCGACTTTCAGGCCGATGTTGTTCCCGAGACCGATACCGCCAACGTGCAGATCACCCTTCTGGTGCGGATCGTACGTGAACGGGATGCCAGCATCGTCGCCACCCGCCGCTTCACCGCAATCGCCGTTGCAGCGACAACCGAGACAGCCGTTGTAATCGACGCTTTCAGCGCCGCATCGGATCAGGTCTTCGACGCTTTCGCGCAGTGGGTGCGATCGACACTCTGACGTGACGTCGACCTTAACGGAATGACCAAAGTCTTCTTTGCGATGCGCAGTGTTGGTTAAGGTCCAATGACAAAGCGGGCAGACACGCGCCGCCATACGGACAGGCCGGTTTCATTATGGTGACCCAAGACAACAAACTGCGCCGCGCGTTGAACGTGCCTTTGCTAACGCTCTACGGGCTTGGCGTGACCGTGGGCGCAGGCATCTACGTGCTTGTTGGCGCAACCGCAGCCGAGGCCGGGGCCCATGCGCCGATTGCTTTTGTGGTGGCGGCATTCGTGGTCGCCTTCACAGCGTTTTCCTATGCCGAACTGTCGACCCGCTATCCGGTCAGCGCCGGAGAGGCGGCCTATGTCGAAGCGGGGTTTTCCTCGGCCATGCTTGCCACGGTGGTCGGATTGGCCGTGGTTCTGTCGGGACTCGTGTCGGCGGCCGCCGTGTCGCTGGGCGCGGCATCCTACCTGCATGGGTTGACCGGCGCACCCACCTTGGGTCTGACCGTTTCTGTTGTGGCGCTGATGGCCTTGATCGCCCTGTGGGGGATCACGCAATCGGTCACGGTGGCCGCAACCATCACGGTTATCGAGGTGTCGGGTCTTCTCATAGTGATGCTCTGGGGGTTCGGTTTTTCCGAACCCTCCGGCGTGACGTTGATCGACATCTTACCCCCCCTGACCGGGCCGCATTGGGCCGGGATCGGAACGGCGTCCTTGCTGGCGTTCTTTGCCTTTGTCGGGTTCGAGGACATGGCAAATGTCGCGGAAGAGGTGAAAGACCCCTTGCACACCATGCCCCGCGCGATCCTGTGGACGCTTGTTCTGGCGACGGTGCTTTATATCGGGACTACAACCGCCGTGTTGATGGCGGTTCCGCTTGCGCCTCTGTCGGCCTCGGCGGCACCTTTGTTGCTGGTCTTTGCGGATGCGCCTGCCGTGGTTCAGCAGGGGTTCAGCCTGGTTGCCATCGTGGCCACTGTAAACGGCGTCCTGATCCAGATGATTATGGCGTCGCGTGTGCTTTATGGTCTCGCAGATCGGGGCCATCTGCCAAAGGCGATGTCTTATGTATCGCCCAAGACCCAGACCCCGGTGGTGTCCACACTTGTCGTTGCAGCGACCATCCTGCTTTTGGCGCTCAGCTTTCCGATTGATGCTCTGGCCGAACGTACGTCGCAGGTCGTGCTGTTCGTGTTTGTGCTCGTCAACCTCGCGCTGATCCGGATCAAACTGGCCGGACCATCGGCCGAGCGGCATTTCCGCGTGCCGATGGCCGTGCCGGTGCTGGGTGTGGCGACAAGCGTTCTGCTGCTGGCAACAAGCGCATTGTGACCCGCGTCAGGACAGCCGTTTGCCCGGCGACAGGAAATTCGGATCGGCCTTCACCTCGATCAGTTTGACTCCTTTGCGCGACCGCGCCTCAGCCAATGCAGCGACAAAACTGTCATAGTCCGGGGCCTTGGCAGCGTGCGCGCCGAAGGACCGTGCGAAGTCGCTGAAATCGGGATTGGTCAGCACCGTGCCTGACACCCGGTCAGGGTATTCCCGTTCCTGATGCGCGCGGATCGTACCGTAGCGGGCGTTGTCGATGATGATCACGGTCAGGTTCAGATCGTGATGCACAGCAGTCGCCATTTCCTGACAGGTCATCATGAAACACCCGTCACCTGCGATGGCGAAGATCTCGCGCTCCGGTTCGCATATCGCGGCCCCGATGGCGGCAGGCAGGCCGTAGCCCATAGAGCCGGACGTGGGGGCCAACTGTGATCCCGGCGCGCGGTATTTGTAGAACCGATGCAGCCAGCCCGCGTAATTGCCCGCGCCGTTGCAGAGGATTGCGTCTTCGGGCAGCACCTCGGCCAGATGCGCGAAATAGGGCGCAAGCGGATCATCCCCGACCGACGCCGGGTCGCTGAACGAAACGTACCGTTCGCGCAGGTCAACTGTACGGTTCGCGAAAGCGTCGGGCGCGATGGGATCCCAGCCCGCCACAGCCGTACAGAAGCTTTCGGTATCCGCCACCAGCGCGATTTCCGGTTCATAGACGCGGCCGATTTCTTCGGGTTCAGGGAAGACATGCACCAGCGATTGCTCCGCCACCGGCGGTGTCAGGATCGAATACCCAGCGGTCGTCATTTCCCCCAGACGCGGTCCGACGGCGATCAGCAGGTCTGTCTCGGCCATGATCTCTTTGAGATAGGGCGGTGTGCCGACACCATAATGGCCGATGTAATTCGGATGCCGATTGTCCATAAGTCCTTGACAGCGCAGGGAAACTGCAACGGGCAAGGATTGGGTTTCTGCAAAACGCCGCAAATCGGCGATGCCGGTTTTGGTCCAGCCTCCCCCCCCTGCCATCACCAGCGGGCGCTTGGCTTGGGCGATGCGTTCTTTCAGCATATCCAGATTTTTACCTGATGGTAAAAAACGCGGTGTCTCGATCCGCGCAGGCGGTGTGGGCTGCGTGATCTCGTCGTAGAGCATGTCCTCCGGCAGCGCGAGCACCACTGGCCCGGGCCGCCCGGACATCGCCGTCCGAAACGCGCGGGAGATGTATTCCTGAAGCCGCGACGCATCGTCGATCTGCGCGACCCATTTGGCCATCTGGCCGAACATGCGGCGGTAGTCGATTTCCTGAAACGCTTCGCGGTCCACCATGTCGCGGGCAACCTGACCGAGGAACAGGATCATCGGAGTCGAATCCTGATAGGCCACATGAACCCCGGCGCTGGCATTGGTGGCGCCCGGCCCGCGCGTGGCAAAGCAGATACCGGGACGGCCTGTGAGTTTGCCGTAGGCATCGGCGGCCATGGCCGCGCCGCCCTCTTGCCGGCAGGTGACAAAGCGGATGTCCCGTTCGCGCCCGTAGAACGCGTCGAGTACGGGCAGGTAGCTTTCGCCGGGTACCCCGAATGCGGCTGTTGTGCCTTGGGCGACAAGCAGGTCGACAAGATGGTCGGCCGCTCGGATGGTGGTGTTGGGGCGTGTCATTCTGGGCAGGACCTTCTTTGATTTGCGCAAACGCTAAAGCGGTTCGCAAGGCAGGGCAAACAGATGGTCGGTCCAAGCGCGGCGGATGTCGGACTTGGCGCGCCAAACGTGACCATCTGCTGTCACAGTGGCGCTATGAACGTACTGCATAAAACCCCCGCCCTTGCCGATGCCGTGCTTGCAACACTGGCCGATATTCCCTTTCCCAGTGTCGCTGCCGACCGCCCGTCAGCGTTGCTGACCCGCTGCCCTGCGGCTGCGGTGACGCCTTTGTCTGAATCGCCTGATTTGGCGAAGGCAGCGGGTGTCGGACATGTTCATATCAAGGACGAGCGTGGGCGGATGGGGCTGGGCAGCTTCAAGGCGCTGGGCGCGGCTTATGTGATTGCGCGCGATGCCGAAGAGGGAAACGCCAAGGGCCGAACTTATGTCACCGCCAGTGCTGGCAACCACGGTCTGTCCGTCGCAGCAGGTGCGCAGGCGTTTGGTGCGCGCGCAGTTGTGTATCTGGCCGACACCGTTCCCGAAGGATTTGCCGACCGTCTCCGCAGTTTTGGCGCGGAAGTCGTGAGGCACGGTGCGATCTACGAAGAGGCGATGGCAGGGGCCGCACAAGCTGCGAAGGACAACGATTGGGCCTTGCTGTCAGACAGTTCCTGGCCGGGGTATGTCGACCGGCCTTACACGTTGATGGAAGGCTATTTGGTGCTGATGCAGGAAGCGGTGGCCCAGATGCCCGCGCCGCCGACGCATATCTTCCTGCAAGCAGGTGTTGGTGGTCTGGCGACAGCCTGTGCCGCCTATGCGCGGGTCGCGTGGGGGGATGAGCCTCAAATCATCGTGGTCGAACCCGAGGCCGCCCCGGCGCTCTATGCGTCGATCGAGGCAGGGTGGGCGCAGGTCACCGAAGGCCCGGAATCCGCGATGGGGCGCCTGGACTGCAAAGAGCCGTCACTGATCGCACTCAAGGGGCTGGCGCGGGATGCAGATGAATTCATGCTGATCACCGAGGACGAAGGTGCGGGAGGCAGCGCAGCCTGTGCCGACGCGGGATTTCCAACCACGCCGTCGGGTGGGGCAGGCGTTGCCGGATTGCTGGTGGCTGGGCCATCGCTTGGCCTGACACCGGAATCGCGCGTGCTGGTGATCCTCAGCGAGCAGGCGTCATGACACAACCGCCGCGTGGCTTTCCGGAGACGGAGTTCCAGAAGCGCACCCGTGCTGCGCAGGCCTTGATGGCCGAACAGGGTCTCGCCGCGCTGTTGCTGACGACCGAGCCGGAGATCAGGTATTACACCGGCTTTCTGACCCGGTTCTGGGAAAGCCCGACACGGCCGTGGTTTGTGATTGTCCCGGCGACGGGAGACCCGATTGCGGTGATCCCCTCGATTGGCGCGCACCTGATGGTGCAATGCTGGATTACTGATATCCGTACCTGGGCTGCGCCTGACTATGAGGATGACGGGACCGGCCTGCTGGTCGATACGCTCTCCGAGATTGTACCTGTGTCCGGTGCGATTGGTTTGGCGGACCAAATGGAAAGCCATGTGCGGATGCCGCTTGCCGACCTGCGGCGACTGGAGGCGGCCCTTGCCCCGCGCCGGTTGGTTGGAGATGCGACGATCACGCGGCGGTTGCGGATGGTGAAATCCGAAGCCGAGATTGCCAAAATCCACCATGCCGCCGGGATCGCCAACCGAGCCTTTGACCGTGTGCCAGAGCATGTCTCGGCAGGGCTTTCCCTGTCATACGTGTTTCGCAGATTTCAGATGCTGTGCCTTGAGGAAAAGGCAGACTGGGTGCCGTATCTTGCGGGGGCGGCGGATGCGGGGGGCTATGCGGATGTGATCTCTCCTGCGACCGATATTCCGTTGGCGATGGGTGATGTGTTGATGCTCGACACCGGATTGGTTTGGGACGGGTATTTCTGCGATTTCGACCGGAACTACAGTGTCGGAACACCTGCACCGCATGTTGCGGCGGCCCATGCGCGGTTAATTGACGCCACACATGCGGCGGCCGAAATCGCCAAACCCGGCGCGCTAATCTCTGATCTTTTTCATGCCATGAACCGCGTTGTGAACCCAAGTGGCGATGTCATGGAGGCTGGCCGGCTTGGGCATGGGCTGGGGATGCAACTGACCGAATGGCCGTCGATCATCCCGCAGGATCACACGGTTCTGGTCCCCGGTATGGTGCTGACGCTGGAGCCGTCCGTCACGGTGCGCGACGGCAAAATATTGGTGCACGAGGAAAACATCGTGGTTCGAGAGGGTGAGGCAGAGTTTCTGTCAGTGCCGCAGGCGCACGAGATGAGGGTGATCTGATGCCGCTGCCCTATACCATCGACACACATCGTCCGACGCAGATTGGCTTGGTGACGCTGCAAAGCGACGAGACCATTGAGCGGGATTTCCGGATGCTCCTTCCCTCGGATGTGGAGCTGTTGGTGTCGCGGGTGCCGTCGGGGGCCACAGTGTCGCTCGACAGCCTGTGCGCAATGGAAGAGAGCCTGACCGCTTCGGCAGGGCTCTTGCCGATTGGGTCACGGCTTGCTGCTGTAGGCTATGGTTGCACCTCGGCCAGCGCGGCCATTGGTGCGGCGCGGGTGGCAGAGTTGATCAAACGCGGCGCCGACACGCCACATGTTTCGGACCCGCTGACCGCGCTGATCGCGGCCTGTCATGCGGGTGGTCTTCGCAGGATCGGTCTGGTCAGCCCATATGTGGAGAGTGTCAGCCACCGACTGATCGAACGTCTTGAGGCGGCGGGGATCGGCGTAATCGCGTTCGGAAGTTTTGACGAACCGCTCGAAGAGCGGGTGGTGCGGATCTCTCGTCAATCGGTGCGCGATGCGGCGATGCATGTGGGGCGCAGTGCGCCCTGTGAGGCGGTGTTCCTGTCCTGCACCAATCTGCGCGCGCTTGAGGTGATCGACGAGATCGAGCCGGAACTGGGGTTCCCGGTCTTGTCGAGCAATCAGGTGCTGGCGTGGCATCTGGGGCGCCTGTCGGGATTTGCAGATCGATGCGCGCGCATTGGTCGGCTGTTCGACTTTGGCGATGCCGCATTAGCTCCGACGACGGACGGAAGGCCCCATTGATACGCTGATCAATGCTGTGCATTCCGGAGACATTGACGCGATCATCTGCGCGCGCCCCAATGCCTCGCGGCTTGAAGGCCTGTCCGTCGAAGAGCTCGTGCTTGATCGCATGAAGCTTTTTGTTAACGTGGCGCATCCCCTCGCGTCCGAGAAGGAGATCGACGCACGCCGGGTTCTAGATTTCCCGTTCATCCTTCCCCCAGGTAGCAGTGCAACTCGAGACGCCCTCGACAACGCTTTTCTGGAAGCAGCCGGTCGAAAACCGAGCGGCACGGTCGAGACGAGTTCCTATGCAGTAATCAAGAGGCTGCTCCTGGCGTCCCAGCATATCTCGTTCCGATCGGTGAAAGAATTCCGCGAGGATGTTGACGCCGGGGTGATCAAGTCTCTGGACCTCGGGTTCGAATTCGATGATCGCGCGATCTGCATCCTCCAACGCAGCAGCGCTATCCAGACACCGGCGACCTCGAAGGTGATAAACCTTATCCGGAGCGCGGCAAGGGACGCGAGAGAGTTCGGCTGAGGGTGTCGGTCTTTATTGAGATGGGCAATTTCGCTCAGTCTTGATGTGCGATCGCATTTGCAGGGCGGTTTTCCCTACGGCGGTCGGCAAAAAGTCGAACACGATCACATTCTGAAACCAAAATCTAATTCCCCGATCTTGACCCAGATCAATGAGGCGCCGCACGCGCCGTCTAGGCTGAACCCCGCTGCGCAGAAGGAGGGCAATGCCGCCGGTTACCGCAGTGATCGGGAGGGGGGAACCATGGCAAATCTGGTCTTCTTTATTGCAGATGATGGAAGCAACGATCCAGAACTATGGGTAACCGACGGAACAACGGGTGGCACACGACCTGTTCGCACCAACAACTCCACAAACGATCCTGCGGTACCGCCGAAAGCAATTTTCCCACTGAGTATTGCTGACTTAGGTGACGGCCGCGTCGTTTTTTCGGCGCGTGAGCCCGGGTTTGGAAATCCGACTGAGCTTTGGATAACAGACGGAACTCACGAAGGAACGCAGCTGCTTGCTGATATCGGAGGAACTTTCAGTAGTAGCCCAACCGACCTGACACTCGTTCGACCCGGTCTGATGGTGTTTTCGGCGAATGACGGAATTCATGGCGAAGAATTGTGGGCAACCGACGGTACAGCCAACGGGACCCGTTTACTTGCGGACGCGCACACAGGAAGCGCGGGGTCGTTTCCCAGCGACTTTTTTTCACTTGGAACTGGGCGTGTCTTTTTCACCGCTGACGACGGCGTTCATGGTCGAGAGATTTGGGTCAGCGATGGAACCGCTTCCGGTACGCAATTATTAAGGGATTTTCTGCCCGGAAATGAAGCAGGAGCATCTTACACCACATTCTACGCTGTCGCAGACAACAAAGCTGTGTTCGCGGCGGATGACGGCGTTCATGGCGAAGAGTTGTGGCTGCTGAGTGGCTCTGGTGAAGTGACTTTGCTCCGTGATTTCACGCCGGGACCAAATGGTGGGATTACGGAACTCGGTTCACTTCCCGGAGACAGGTTCGAATTCAAACCTTCGGCATCTGACACTTGGTCAGTGACCAGCATGATAACCGATGGGACGGCGGCGGGTACCGTAACGCCCCATGAATCCACCCAAACGGCAAGTCCCTTACCTGAAGTGGCGGACGAATTCGTCGAACCTTTGGGCTGGAGCGCTGACGTTGGGGAGTACGGACTGACCAATGTTGGGCAAAACAGAGCGCAATTGCCAGACGGTCGGATGGTATTCGGCGGAAACATCCAATGGTCACAGGAGGGCCAGTCACCTAATTCAATGGCGAGTAACGTTCTTTGGGTCGTGGAAAGCTCTGATGCAGAACCACAGCCG
The DNA here is from genome assembly GCA_030425145.1 of Alphaproteobacteria bacterium. Lineage (GTDB taxonomy): Bacteria > Pseudomonadota > Alphaproteobacteria > Rhodobacterales > Rhodobacteraceae > Marivita. Next base: position 25,169 of record JAUHVK010000033.1, read on the forward strand.
CTTTGGAACCCCATTACATCCGATGGCGAAACTGGTCCGGTCGACACCTTAGGGTTCAAAATACTACCTGATGGGCGCCTTGCCTTTAACGCTGAAACGGACGCGACAGAGGGTACCAAACTATTTGTCACGGATGGAACCGCCCAAGGGACAGAGCTTTTCGGTGGCGACCTAAATGGCATTTCAAGCGGACTCCTCCACTTTCCAAATGGTACCGCGTTATTCGTGGGTTCGGGCCATACGGAAGAAATCGGCGATGGTACATTTGCGTCAAGGCAAGGGCTTTGGACAACCAATGGCTCCTCTGGTGGAACCACCGAAATTGGACCTGACATCCATGCCTTTGATCTGATTAGAGCGGACTTGGGAAACGATTACTGGCTCATCTCCACTCATCGCACGGTAATCGAATACGACGGCATTCTTGACGACACTGGAAATGATGCCGAATCGAGAACAATCTACGATCTTTGGTCGACGAATGGCTCCGAGCTTGGCACCAACTTACTCCTCTCTGACTATCAACCAGACAACTTAAGTGCAGGTGTGGTGATCAGTCCGGGAAAGACGATTGCGACCTACTACGAAGACGATGGTTCAACGGGTGAAGAACCTTGGGTGATTGATGCTGTCTCTGGCAGCATGACACTGCTGGCCGATATCTATCCGGGGGCCACTAGTTCTTTTGCTTCATTATTTACTGAAGTGACGTCCCTCGGAGGAAACGTCGACGCCCCCGTTTCGACGCTGTTCCCCATCCGTCTCAGCCTTGAAGAACAACCGAACGCGTTTGATCTGGATGATTATTTTACCGATCCGGGTGGAGACACGTTGGAGTATCAGGTCACCGGCCTCCCGGGCGACATCGCGCTGAATTCGACCACCAATGAGCTGAGCACCTCGGCGATCACGCAGTCCGGCACTCACACAATCGAAGTGACGGCCATCAATGACGAAGGCACTGCGGTGACGTCGTCCTTCAACTGGTCGATTGTCGATACGGGCAAGCTTAAGATCTCCACAACCGGGGACTGGGTCAGCAATGTCGAGACAAAGCAGATCAGTTCGACCGCAGGCAGTGTGATCACCGTTGGGCACAAGGACGGTGTCCACGGTCTGCTGCGGATCGAGGGCGAGGCTGGCCAGGCCGGAGCGGTCATGATCGACAAGGGCAATCTGATCGTCAAAGGCAAGGTGTTCTCGGACCAAGTGTCGACGACCAAGCCGATCATGGAGGGCGAGTTCACAATCAACATGGCCACGCTGGCCGTGAGCAAGTTCAAAGACGAAAAGAAGAATGATGACCACCGCCTGGTCGACGGCCTCATTGATCTGCAATTCGCCGACCTGTCGATCTACCGCGACAAGGTGAGCTTTCAGACAGACTTGCTGTTCGATGGCACGACCGGAGGATCGGCTCCGGCTTATGCGGCGTTAAGCACCAAAGGCGCGCCTCTGGCGGCCACGTTCGGGGCAAACGGCCTTGACCTTGGGATGTCCGTCGGGACGCAGAGATGGGCCCCCGAACCCTTGTCCCTCAATTTAGGTGCCGCCTCGAGCCTCACGCTCGGGTTTTCCAATCTGGGGGCGGATTACGACGCGGCATCGGATTCGCTCTACATCAGTGGCAAGGCAAGCGTAGAATGGGGCGGAGAGCTCGAGAACGGGTTCGACTTTATCGACAACGACAGTGCGCAAAGCCTGACCATCGATCTGGCCGGGAATATCAAGCCGGGCAATTATTTTCAGCGCGGCGACAAGTACCTGAAGCTATCGCCCGACGCATCGGGAGGATGGGATTGGGACGTCGTCGGAGAGATCAAGTACGAGGACAAGAACAAGGGCCCTCTCGGCACGCAGGAACTGGGCGTCAAGGAACTCAAGGTCACGTTCGACACGGTCAAAGATCAGTATGTCGGCAGCTTCAAGGCCGGCATTCCAGCGCTTTTCCCGTCGCCGTTTTCAACCTCGAACGACATCCTCGCGTCCCTTGGTTTTCTGACCAACCCCTCTGTTCGGCTCGACAGCTTTTCCCTGGGGTTAGACGGCCTCAACCTTCCTGTCGGCGCCACTGGTGTTTTCCTGCAGGGCGGCTCTGTCGGGATGCAGGGACTCGGTACGCTCGACCCCAACGCGCCATATACGTACCAAGCCGACGTGACCGGATCATGGGGGCCCAGTACGGACGCTCTTCCCTCGCCCATACGGGGCAAGATCACCGGGCAGGTCAAGCTCCCGGAAATCGAGGCAAGTGTTCAGCTCGACTCCAAGGTCGGCTATTTCGTTCCAAACTACGTCAACGCATTTGCCGCGCCGCTTGTTGACTATTTCGGCGTGACACCATCGGATGTCGCAAACTTCGTCCTGTTCGACTTAAGAGCCCAAACGAAGATTGATGTCGTGAAGGGTGACTTTTCGATTGGGGGGACGGTCCAGTTGATCGGCGGTGCTGTGACTGGGCAGGGATTGGTTCGTAACTTCACGGACGCCACGACTGCGACCCAGAAGAACCTCGTCGCGTCTCTCAGCGGAACCTTTCAGATGCCCGACGCGTTCCCGGTGATCGGCGGGTTGCAGCGCAGCGGGAACGCGCTTCTGACGTACTCCGCTGACGGAAATGCCAGCAATGATTTCGTCGCCGCCTGGACCAAAGTCACCATTCCGCTGCTCTTCACGACGAAAGTCTATTCGTTCGGTGCGCAGTACAACTTTGATGGCACCTACAAGGTGCTTGGCAACAACACCATTCCGAAGACATCCAGCTGGACCTTTGAACCCAATGTGGAGCTCGTCGTCCTGTCGGCGGAATGGGACACGGCGTCGACAACGACGCGTCTCGAGGTCATCGCGCCGGATGGCAGCGTTCTGACCGAAACGGACATCGCGTCACGAGACGACATGGCGATCGTGACGGACCTCGGCAGTCCGACGTCGCGCCATGTTGCGCTTTACCAACCGGACGCGGGTATTTGGGATCTGCGGGTCGCCGATGCGACGGGTCTTGGCAACGTGACCTATGTTGCAAACGAAATGCTGGCTGGAGCTGCCGCAGAATTTGTATCCGTCACGCCCACACCGGCCGATCACAGTGCTTCCGTTCAGATCGCAACGACGCTGGGGGATGCGACGACCGCCCAGGTCACTCTGTTTGCCTCAGAGGAAACGGATCAGCTTGGTGGGATCGAGCTTGGTCATTACACGGTCACGGCAGGAGATTCCGGTTTCACCCATGATCTGGATTATGGGCGGCTCGGGCCGGGTACATGGTACGTGTATGCCAGAACCGAGGCGGATGGGATCGCACCGGATGTGCAGATGTACGCCACACCCCTGACCGTCGCAGGGGCCGCGGATCTGAACATGGGCATGACTCAGAACATCGACCCGACGACTGATGCACCGGTGATCACCATCGATATCTCAAATACAGGTGATAGGCCCTCGAATGCGGGCGTTTTGGTGGTCACGGCGCCGGATACGATGACAGGCGCCGCGCCGGTTTCAGCCTTCGACGCAACGCCATTGGCCACACCGCAAAGTAAAGTTCCGTTGCCTGTGTTGGCACCGGGAGAAAGCGTCACGCTCAGCTTTGCTCTGCCTGTTGGTGCCGACATCTCGGAGGCCACGATAGGTGCCGACATCTTCACCACTGGCGCTGATGCTGACATGTCGAACAACAAGGTGGCCTTCATTCTCGAAGACACGACCAATCAAACGATTCTCGGGACTGAATTTGCTGACGCTCTTTTCGGCGGTACGGGTGATGACAGCATCGACGGGTTGGCCGGTGTCGATACGGCGCGCTACAGCGGGCCCCAGATCAGCTATACTCTGAGCCTTTCGGCCTCCGGCGAAATCACCTTGACCGACAGGCGCGCCAATGGCGACGGAACCGACCTGTTGGAGAATGTGGAACGTCTCGATTTCGAGCGGGAAATCGCCCTTCTCAATGGCCAACCTCTGGACTTGGCGGTGTTCGGTGGCCCGACACGCCTGTTCCCGGATGATTTTGAAAGCTTCATCGAACTCTATATCGCCTATTTTAACCGCGCGCCGGATGCGGTTGGCCTGAATTTCTGGGGAACCGCTTTTTCCAACGGCACGACCCTGTCGGAAATGGCAACGCTTTTCATCGATCAGCCAGAGACTAGGGCGACCTATCCCAGCGGCTTGTCGAACACGGATTTCGCTACGGCGGTTTACGACAACGTGCTTGGCCGCATCCCGGATCAGGCTGGTTTTGACTTCTGGGTCGGAGCGCTGGATTCACAGGCGGTAGGACGTGATCAGTTCATCCTCGCGGTTCTCGACGGGGCGAAAGCCAGCCCGTTCATCGGGGCCTCGCAGGACTTCATCGATCAGCAATTGGCTGACCGGGCCTATCTTGCGACAAAGACAGATATCGGAGCCTATTTTGCGGTGCTCAAGGGTATGTCGAATGTCGACAACGCGTCCGCGGCCATGGCGCTTTACGATGGCACCAATTCCGGGCTGACAAGTGCGGTTGCCGCCATCGACGCGTTCCACCAAAGCGCGCTTGATCCCGTTAGCGGGGAATTCCTTATGCCTCTGGTCGGCGTGCTCGACGACCCATTTGCAAACCTTTGATGATCGAGGCAGTGAAATTCGTCGAGCGGGCTTTCGTTTATCGCCATGGCACCTTTCGGCATTGCGGTGAATAATCTCCCCGCAGTCTCAGCGCGGGCGCTTGACCTCGGTTCACGCATGTCATACCTCGTATCACGCCGAGCGGGCGTTGTGTAATGGTAAGACCTCAGCCTTCCAAGCTGATGATACGGGTTCGATTCCCGTCGCCCGCTCCAAAGTCACCCTGACATTCTGAAAGATTTGGCTGATCCACCGGGATTCAGCGCGGCAAATCGGCATTTTCGGTGCGTTCGGCTTGACCACGGCGGGTAGGCCAAGGAATAAGCAAGTCCAGCAAAAAAACGGGATCCTGATGGCGGACGCGACACCGAAACCGGCAAAAAACGAAGAACGCGAGAAATCAAAGAAGATTGGATCCTTGGCGGCATTGTGGCCGTTTATCGCGCCTTACAGATTCTTAGTGTTCGCGGCTTTGTTCGCGCTGACGGCGACTGCATGTGTGTCTCTGGTGCTGCCGATGGCGGTGCGCCGGGTGGTCGATAATTTCAACACCTCGGACGGCGCGCTGCTTGATCTCTATTTCGCGGCGGCTCTGGGCATCGCGGGTTTGCTCGCACTGGGCACGGCGCTGCGCTATGCGCTGGTGACGCGTTTGGGCGAACGCGTGGTGGCGGACATTCGCAAGGCGGTGTTCGCACGGGTGATCGGGCTGAGCCCGTCGTTTTTCGAGCGCGTGATGACGGGCGAGGTGCTGAGCCGGATCACCACCGATACGACATTGATCCTGAGTGTGTTGGGGTCGTCGATTTCGATCGCTTTGCGCAATGTGTTGTTGTTCGTCGGCGGCATGATGCTGATGCTCTTCACCTCGGCAAAACTGACCGGGATGGTGCTGTTGATCGTGCCTGCGGTTGTCGTGCCGATCCTTGTGCTTGGCCGCAAGATGCGCAAGCTGAGCCGCGAAAACCAGGATTGGATCGCTGCCTCGTCGGGCAATGCGTCCGAAGCGCTTTTGTCGGTACAGACGGTGCAGGCGTTTACCCACGAAGAGATCTCGCGCAACGCCTTCGGCGAAGTGACGGAAAAGAGCTTTGACGCCGCGCGGCGCCGCATCTGGACGCGGGCGCAGATGACGGCGATCGTGATCTTTCTGGTGTTCACCGGCGTTGTCGGCGTGCTCTGGATCGGAGCTACGGATGTGCGCAATGGCTCGATGAGTGCGGGGCAGTTGGTGCAGTTCGTGATCTATTCGGTGATGGTGGCTGGTTCGGTTGCGGCGCTGTCCGAAATCTTCGGCGAATTGCAGCGCGCGGCGGGGGCGACCGAACGGCTTGTCGAATTGCTTCATGCCGAGGATACGGTGAACGATCCTGCAACGCCGCTGGCTTTGCCTGAACCGGTGCGCGGCGAGATCACTTTTGAGGATGTTCATTTTGCCTATCCCAGTCGCCCGGGTGTGGCGGCATTGGATGGGGTGAACCTGCGGATTGAACCCGGTGAAACGGTGGCGGTTGTTGGCCCCAGTGGTGCTGGAAAGACAACGATCATCCAGCTGATCCAGCGGTTCTACGACCCGGATTCCGGCGCGATTTGCCTTGATGGGGTGCGTGTGGATGCGTTGAACCGTGATGCATTCCGCAAACATATCGCTCTTGTTCCGCAGGACCCGGTCATCTTTGCTGCATCGGCCCGCGAGAACATTCGCTTTGGCCGACCTGATGCGACTGATGCGGAAATCGAGAGCGCGGCCAAGGCGGCTGCGGCGCATGAATTCATTACTGCGCTGCCGGACGGTTATGACAGCTGGCTGGGCGAACGCGGCGTGATGTTGTCGGGCGGTCAGAAACAGCGGATTGCCATTGCGCGCGCTATTCTTCGGGATGCGCCTGTGCTGCTGCTGGACGAAGCCACAAGCGCGCTGGACGCGGAAAGCGAACGTGCCGTGCAGCGTGCGGTGGATGAATTGTCCGAAGGGCGGACAACCGTCATCGTCGCACACCGTCTGGCGACTGTTAAAAAAGCCGACCGGATCATCGTCATGGAGCAGGGGCGGATCGTTGCCACCGGTGCACATGATGAATTGGTGTCCGAGGACGGGCTTTACGCGCGCCTCGCTCGTTTGCAGTTCACCGACGGTATGGCGGCCGAGTAGAAATTCCGACACGCAGCATAGCAAGTGTCGGTTTTGGCCATGACAGGTCATCGCCGACACCTGCACCCTGACGCCGAACGGCAAACAGGGAGAAGGTCATGCGGGTAGGATTCGTTGGATTGGGGGCTGTCGGGGCAAAGCTGGCAGGCACGCTTGCGCGCAATGGAGTGGACCTGACCGTTTTTGATCTGGACCCGGCGCGGATCGAAACGCTTGTCTCCAAGGGCGCCAAGGCGGGAACCAGCCCGTCGCAGATCATGCGGGATTGCGATGTGGTGATCACCAGCCTTCCCAGCCCGGCCGCCTCGCAGGCGGTGCTGGATCAGCTATTGCCCGAAATTGGACCCGGCAAAATCTGGCTGGAAATGTCGACCACAGATCCAGAGGCGATCCGCGTTCAAGCCAAAGCCGTGCAGGATCGGGGCGGGCAGGCGGCGGACACGCCAGTTTCGGGGGGCTGCCATCGCGCGGCGACTGGCAACATCTCGATCTTCGCGGGATGCGACCGGACGACGTTTGAAACCGTGTTGCCGCTGCTGACCCATATGGGTCGCCGCGTTTTGCACACCGGCGAGGTCGGCAGCGCTTCGGTGCTCAAGGTCATGACCAATTATCTGGCGACAATCCACCTTGCCAGCCTCTGCGAAGCGATGACGACAATGGCGGCGCATGGCATTGACCTTGGCATCACCTACGAAGCGATCAAGGCGTCGTCTGGTACGTCATTTGTGCATGAGACCGAAAGCCAGTTGATCCTGTCCGGCAACCGGGACGTGGATTTCACGCTTGATCTGGTTCTCAAGGACATTGGCCTGTTCCAATCTCTCGCCGACGCCAAGAAGGTGCCGCTTGAGCTGTCGCCGCTGTTGATCGACATCGTCAAGGACGGACAGGCGCGCTACGGCGACCGCGCGCAGTCTGACCGGTTGATCGAACGGTTGGAAGAAGCCACCGGCCTGTCAATCACCGCACCGGGTTTCCCGACCGAGTTGATCGACGACGAACCCGAGGAGCGGGGAGGGGAGATCGCCAGAGCGGTCTCGCCTTGACCGGATGAATGGGGTATCGGCGTCTTTGCATCACTGGAGAGACGCCATGACCAATGAAATCCTTGCCGAGGTCGATCCGCGCGGCCCCCGCCGTATAGTCGGTATTGGCCTGCTCTTGGTGCTGGGCGGTTTGGTGCTCTATCTCGCTTTCGTGCAGCCGCCCGCGACGCTGCTCTGGCAGGCCTTCCTGATTGGAATGGGGCTGATTTCGCTGTGGCTGGCGTACAAACTTCAGGTGGCGACAACCCGCAAACTCTGGCTGACCGAGACCGCATTGACCGACAGTGACGGCACTGTCTTGGCCCGTGTGGAGGACATCGTTGCGGTCAATCGCGGCGCATTTGCGATCAAGCCTTCAAACGGGTTCACGCTGACATTGAAAAACCCGGCGCCACGGGAGTGGCAGCCGGGTTTGTGGTGGCGATTGGGACGCCGGGTTGCCGTGGGCGGGGTGACGCCTGGGTCACAGGCCCGCCCGATGGCTGACATTATCGCCGTAATGGTTGCCCGGCGACAGGCATAGGCATCAGGTTTGCTTCTTTTTGCCTTTGCCGTTGGTCGGCTTCGTCGTCGTCGAAGTGCAATCTGCGCTGGCTGCCCCTTCATCGGCGTTTTCTGCATTGTTGTTGCAGAGCGAGCCGCCAGGCGCATCTTGGTCACCATTGCCCCAGCCGTTGTTCTGCCAGGTCTTGCCGGATCCATCGTTGATCCCTTCGAAGATCACCTGCGATGCAAAACGCGGGCGGGTGAAGGAATAGGTTTCGATGTCGAACCCGTCATTCGCCAGTTGCACAATCGGCTGATACCAGTCGCGTGTTTCCACGAGGATGGTTTGGTCACCAACCGCCAGAATTGGCAGGTGCGGCTGGTAAGTGGTCATGTCGCTCTGCGACAATGCCGACCAATCGCCACGGGCTGAGGACCAGACAAGAGTGTAGCTTTCGTTGCCGTAGCTTTCCCCATCACCGTTCTTGTCGTACTGAACAACCGAGATCCGAAGATCGATATCGTCGCCCTGTGCCTGTGCCAGGTGGAACAGCAGATTGCGCGCGTTGTCGATGTAGTCATCGTCAAGGATTTCAGTCTCCCGCGAGATGATGTCGCCGATCGTATAATTTGCCTTCTGGTTGATGGCCTGTTGACGCATCACGTCGAAATACAACCAGGAGATTGCAAAGATCACGAGCAGAGCCGGAAGGATGATGATTGCCTCAAGCGAAGCATCGCCCTTGGTGTCGCGGATGAAACGCGACACGCTTTTCTGGATACGAGCAGTCATTAGTAAGGCTCCTGTACAAAGGCCGAGAAGGAAACGATTGCAGCGTATCCATTGGCATCTTTGGGCATCGCGGCCGCAACGCTGCCAGCCGGGGTGATCGGCTTGTACTTGTAGCAGGCGCGCAGCAGCATCAGCTCGTTGGGTTGACCCGGATCGAACTGGCGCAGCGGGCGCACGGGCTCTGCAGAGTCATAGCAGTCCGCATCGCGTGCCGGTTCAGTCCAGTCCCGAAGACTCATCGGGATCATTTCAAGACGAAGCATGTCCTGACAATCCGTGAGCAGGGTCGTATTTTCACAGATCATGGTCTTGATTGTGTCATGCTCAATGTTCTCACCTGTTCCAAGGCGAACTTCGCGAACCGCGAGATCCAGACCACGCTCGAGTTGTGTGTGGCGGATCGAGAGTGCGCCGATTTCCATCCCCGCGACGATCACGGCAAGGAACACAGGCATCCAGATGACGAAGGGGATCGTAACGACGGAGCCGCTTTCGTCCCGCAGGAATCTGCGGATATTCTTGGGAGTAAACCGCATCATTGTGTCAACCTCAGCTGGTTAATGGTCCGGGCAATAGCCTGGAACGCTTCGGAGATTTCGAGACCTTCGACCGGGAAGTAGTGTGCCGGAGAAGACGCGCAGTCGCGCATTGCATCCTGACCTTTGTCGGGGGCTTCGAAACCGATGGCGAAGACGGTGATGTCCGCGTCACGAGCCGAGCTACAGATCGTCGACAGACGATCATCTGCCTCATCGCCGGAAACGATCGGCGTGTAGGCGTAGTAAGCGTTGTAGTACTGGTTGTACGACACCCAATTGTCATAATACGGTCTGCGGAAGAACTTTTGACCGAAGGCACGTGTGCCCCAACGCGCGAAGACTTCAGCGTGGCTCATCCGACGGGCGCTGTCGCCACCGTCGGGCGTGTTGCGGTAGCGTTCGTTCCAGTCGTCGTTTTCGTAACGCGACCAGAAATAGACGTCGTTGCTGGTGCCGCTCCAATCGCGAACCTGGTGCGAGAAACGATCATTGGTCGGATCATTGTCACCGCGGTCGTCGATCCAGATATTCGAAATGCCGCTTGCATATTCAGGGGCAAGGTCGAACTGGGTCGTGTTCATGCCGTCGGTCATGACCACGGCGATCTTGAGCGCGTCGGGCGCGTCATAGTCCGCCGGTCGACCGGCCGCTTCAGCTACAACATGTCCGTCAGCGATCAGGCCGGTGACGGCCGGGCGCGCGGACGGATCCAGCAGCGCGACACCCCATTTCATCCCAAGGTCGATGGCGGTGTTGCCTCCGGCGCTCAGGGTGGCGATGTGCGCGACCAGTTCGTCGCGGTCAGAGCTGTGCGCAATCACAGAGCCATAGGTCCCGACCGGGCACCACGAATCCGGCGTGACAACCGTGTTTTGGTCGAGCGTGTACGGATCGAAATGCGCCAGACGCTGCAACGTGTCGGTCGTTGATATGGCACGCGAGGAGAATGCGCTGTCCGGGAAGATCGCACAGGTGGAGTTATCGTGCTCGTTGGTGAGCGTGTAGTGTTGCGACACTGTCGGGCCGAGGCTGACGGTCGCGTTGTACGGAACGATGCTGATCGTCGTCAGACCCGCGTCATCGTTGTCGATGACGGTTTCCACGAATTCCGTCGCCGCATTGCGCAGATTTTCGATCTTCGAATTCTGGCCCATCGAGCCGGAAATATCGAGGATCAGCGAAATCTCGATATTGGAGATCCGCTCTTCCGCGGCCGCGAGACCGGTACTCTTCAATTTGTCGAACCCGAGAATTTTCAGGAAATTCGAGTTGTAGGTCCGCTCTGCTTCGGCGGTCACAGTTCGGTAGTTCAGGCCCGAATCGACTGTGATGTCCACGTTCGCCAGCGTGTCTTCAAGGTTCATTTTGGTCAGATAGTCCTCGACAAGAAGTGTCGGGTCGATCTGCTGTTCAAGGTCCGCAGCCGCGAGAACGGCTCGGTCGAGTGTGTTTTGAAGTCGGGTCCGTTCTACTTCGGAATAGATCATGTCGATCCCGATCCCGCCGTAGACAAGCATTATGAAGACGCCAGCAATTCCGAAGAAGGTCATGTTGCCGTCGGTCTCACGAGAGTAGCGGGTCAAAACAGAGGCCACACTGGACCGCAACTTTGACTTGCTCCGCGTCTCGGTCCGCACCCTTGGCAGAAGGTTGCTTAATCCGATCATTTGTTACCTCTTTTCCGCCCATTCAGGACGGTCTGACACCCCACTTAGATTTTGGGAGATGTGAAGGCGAAACGCGGCATGATTGCGGCTGCAATTGAGGAGAAATTATGGAGTGTATTGTTTTTCATGGATAATTCAGGAGTGAACGGCCTTATTGATGCCTTCTGTGAAACAGTCATCCCAAATTACTCGTTTCGTTTTCTAAACCTGGGCCAAGATAAAGCGTTACTAAATTAACCCGTCTGACATAGACTGGTGGAATAACGGGCAAAGTGCGCACAGCCTTGGGAGGGACAGATGAGCACGATACCAGCCAATGAACCTACGTTTCGGGAATCCGTTGATCTCATGTTCAATCGCGCTGTTGCGCTGATGGACCTGCCGCCCGGCCTTGAGGAAAAGATCCGCGTCTGTAATGCGACCTACACGGTTCGGTTCGGTGTGCGTCTGCGCGGCCAGATCAAAACGTTCACCGGCTATCGCTCGGTTCACTCCGAACATATGGAGCCGGTGAAGGGCGGTATTCGTTATGCGCCTTCGGTCCATCAGGATGAAGTTGAGGCGCTGGCCGCACTGATGACATACAAATGCGCATTGGTCGAAGCGCCGTTTGGAGGCTCAAAGGGCGGTCTGCGGATCGACCCACGCGAATATGATGAATATGAGCTCGAACTGATCACACGACGTTTCGCATACGAGCTGGCCAAACGTGATCTGATCCATCCGGCACAGAACGTTCCCGCCCCCGATATGGGGACGGGTGAACGCGAAATGTCCTGGATCGCTGACCAATACGCGCGGATGAACACGACCGACATCAATGCCCGCGCCTGTGTGACCGGCAAGCCAATCAATAATGGCGGTATCGCTGGCCGGGTCGAAGCCACGGGGCGGGGCGTACAATACGCATTGCGGGAGTTCTTCCGCCACCCCGAAGACGTGAAGGCGGCCGGTATGACCGGGAAACTCGACGGCAAGCGGGTGATTGTGCAGGGCCTTGGTAATGTGGGCTACCACGCGGCCAAGTTCCTTGGCTCAGAAGACGGGTGCAAGATTGTCGGCATCATCGAACGCGATGGCGCGCTGCACAACGAAAACGGTCTGGATGTCGATGCAGTCCGCGATTGGATCGTAAAGCATGGCGGGGTCAGCGGTTATCCCGATGCCGGCCATACGGCCGAAGGACCTGCAGTGCTTGAGGCTGATTGCGACATACTCATCCCGGCCGCACTCGAAGGTGTTATCAACCTGACCAACGCCAACCGCATCAAGGCGCCACTGATTATCGAGGCCGCGAACGGCCCGATCACTGCAGGCGCCGACGATATTCTGCGGGCCAAGGGCACCGTCGTGATTCCCGACATGTATGCCAACGCAGGTGGTGTGACGGTATCCTATTTTGAATGGGTCAAAAACCTCAGCCATATCCGCTTCGGCCGGATGCAACGCCGCCAGGAAGAAGCGCGGCACCAGCTGGTCATCGACGAATTGCAGCGTCTCGATGACATGCTGGGGGATAAATGGTCGATGACTCCGGATTTCAAAGACAAGTACCTGCGTGGTGCGGATGAACTGGAGCTTGTGCGCTCGGGTCTCGATGACACGATGCGGATCGCCTACCAGTCGATGCGCGAGGTTTGGCACGAGCGGGAAGATGTCACGGATCTGCGAACGGCAGCCTATATTGTGGCCATCACAAAAGTCGCGGCTAGCTATCGGGCGAAAGGTCTCTGACGGATGACAATCCTATTGGGCTGGGCTAGGTGTTTACCTGACCCGGCCCAATTCACGAGACCTTCCATGATCCGTACTGCCCTCGCCACCATTTCCGTGATCTTCAGCCTCGCCGTTCCGGCGATGGCGCAAGACAAGGAGGCCGAGTGCCGTAAAATCGGTCAAATCGCCACCAACATCATGTCTGAACGCAAGAGTGGCTCAAATGAGCGACGGGCCGAACGGCGGGTTTTGCGCAAGATTCCCAACATGTCGAAGAACGACGAGGTGCTTGCAATTCAGTTGGTCGCCTGGATTTATTCCCTGCCCGAGGAGCAATTGACCCCCGAGGTCAGCAATGCCTTGTACCACACTTGCATGTCGCAGTGATACGTCGGGTCCAGTGAGCCTGACGTGCTGATGCACCACTGGACTCTCGGACAGCGAATCCCGATATTCTTGGCATGAGCCTGCCACCCAATTTTCTGGATGATCTGCGCAACCGCATCAGCCTGTCTCAGGTGGTGGGGCGCAAGGTGCTGTGGGACACCCGAAAGTCCAATCAGGCCAAAGGCGACCTGTGGGCACCATGCCCATTTCATCAAGAAAAATCGGCCAGTTTCCACGTCGATGACCGCAAGGGCTACTATTACTGCTTTGGTTGCCATGCCAAAGGCGACGCCATCTCGTTTGTCCGGGAAACGGAGAATGTCGGCTTCATGGAAGCAATCGAGATTCTGGCGGCAGAAGCCGGGATGCAGATGCCCGCGCGTGACCCCAAAGCACAGGAAAAAGCGGATCACCGCAGCGAGTTGATCGAGATCATGGAGAAAGCGGTGCGCTTTTTCCGTCTGCAACTAAGCAGTAGTGTGGGAGCAGCAGCACGAGACTATGTTGCTCGGCGCGGGATGGACGAAGCCACGCAAGACAGGTTCGACATCGGTTTTGCGCCTCCGGGCTGGCAAACCATGTGGGACCATCTGACAGGGCAGGGGATCGCGGCAGAGCGGATCATTGAGGTCGGTCTGGCGAAACCGTCGCAGAAGGGTGGCAAGCCTTATGACACCTTCCGCAACCGCATCATGTTCCCCATTCGTGATCCGCGGGGGCGGACGATTGCGTTCGGCGGGCGGGCGATGGACCCGGACGACAATGCGAAATACCTGAACAGCCCGGAAACGCCCCTCTTCGACAAGAGCCGGACGCTCTACAACCAAGGTCCGGCGCGGGAGGCTGCGGGCAAGGGGCAGCCGCTGATCGTTGCCGAGGGCTATATGGACGTGATCGCCTTGGCTTCTGGCGGGTTCGAAGCTGCGGTGGCCCCGTTGGGCACGGCGGTGACCGAGACTCAGTTACAGATGCTGTGGCGGATCACGGATGAGCCGATCATGGCTCTGGATGGCGACAAGGCCGGGTTGAACGCGGCCTATCGCGTGATTGATACCGCATTGCCACTATTGGAGGCGGGCAAATCGCTGCGCTTTGTCCTCCTGCCGGAGGGGAAGGATCCTGACGACCTGATCCGTTCGGAGGGCCGCGACGCGATGCGGGCGCTTCTGGATGCGGCGCAGCCGATGGTTCAGTTACTCTGGCGTCGTGAAACTGAAGGGCGGGTGTTCGACAGCCCAGAACGTAAAGCGGCGCTGGACAAGACATTGCGGGAACGCATCCGCACCATTCAGGACCCGTCGCTTCGCAGTCATTATGGCGAAGAAATCAAACAACTGCGGTGGGAGCTGTTCCGCGCGCCGTCACGGAAAGACCGAACTGCACCGCGCAAGTCCAACGCGTTTACCCCGCCCAAACCGGCCGAGGGCACACGCGCGTCCCTGCTTGTAGCCGGTGGGCAGGATGTTGAGCGGCGTTTGCGCGAAGCGGTGATCCTTGCGGCACTTCTCTCCACGCCAGACCTGATTGCAGAGTTCGAGGCACAGATCGAAGATATGCCATGCCTCGACCCAGATCACGCAGCGCTAAGGGCGTGTCTGTTGCGGCATGCTGAGGATGCGCCAGAGGCAATCCGTGAGGCCGCTGATGCCACCCTGGGTGAGCCGGCACTTGAAAAGCTGTGCCGCGCACGCCATGTGGCGATAACACCGTGCCTGCGCAACCCGGGTGACCGTGAATTGGCCCGACTGACGATTGCCGAAGAGCTTGCAAAACTAGAGGCTGGCATGGGGCTCGATGCCGAAATTGCAGAGGCAACAGAAGACCTGTTCGGACCGGCGGACGAAACGCTGACATGGCGCTTGGGCCAGGCCGCAGCAGCGCGGCAATCGGCTCAACGTGCGCAGTCCGAAGACAAGGCTGAATACGATCTTGGTCCGAACGGGGCCGCGATCAATCGAGAAGAACGCAGCGCATTTGCCGCTTTGATGGAAACCATTCGCTTCGAGAAACCCCGGAGTTAACGGTGTTTTGCTAAGGAAAGCGTAAACGAAACAGGGTAAACGGGTGTGCGAATCACCATTTCGCGCTAATGATTCGGGTCAATCGAATCGCCCCGCCTCGACAGGAGCATCCATGGCCGCCAAAGATAACGACGACGCCAAGACAGAAGACCGCGAGGAAGATGTAAGCCTCGACATGAGCCAAGCTGCGGTCAAAAAAATGATCGCTGAGGCGCGTGAACGCGGCTACATCACGTATGACCAGCTGAACGAGGTTCTGCCTCCGGATCAGGTCAGTTCCGACCAGATCGAAGACGTGATGTCGATGCTGTCCGAAATGGGCATCCAAGTCACCGAGGATGACGAAGAATCCGACGATGACGATGACAAGGGCTCGACAGAGCTTGTGCAGACGGCACGTCCCGGTGAGGTCGCACTTGCCTCCGGTACCACGGAAAAACTGGATCGCACGGATGATCCGGTCCGCATGTATCTGCGGGAGATGGGTAGCGTCGAACTGCTGAGCCGGGAAGGCGAGATCGCAATTGCGAAGCGGATCGAAGCCGGTCGCAACACGATGATCGCGGGTCTTTGCGAAAGCCCGCTGACTTTCCAGGCGATCACCATCTGGCGCGAAGAACTTCTGAGCGAAGACATCCTTCTGCGCGATGTGATCGACCTTGAAACCACGTTCGGCAACCAGATGGGCGAAGACGAAGACGTCGCGCCCGGCGTTGTGGCCAGTGGGGACTCGTCGTCCGAGAAGGAAAGCAGCGAGACCGAAGAATACGACGCGGATGGCAACCCGATCCGCCGCGAGGAAGAGGACGACGAAGACGAGCAGGCGAACATGTCTCTCGCCGCGATGGAAGCCGCGCTCAAGCCGCGCGTGCTCGAAACGTTGGATCAAATCGCGCAGGACTACGAAGAACTGGCCAGCATGCAGGACAACCGCATCTCGGCCACATTGAACGAGGATGGCTCTTTCAGCGACACCGATGAAGAGCGTTACCAGAAACTGCGCTCTGAAATCGTTGTGCTCGTGAATGAATTGCACCTGCACAACAACCGGATCGAAGCGCTGATCGACCAGCTTTACGGCATCAACAAGCGCATCATGTCGATCGACTCCGCGATGGTGAAACTGGCTGACCAGGCCCGCATCAACCGCCGCGAGTTTATTGACGCCTATCGCGGACGCGAGCTTGACCCGAACTGGCTGGACGAAATGGCCGAGAAGTCGGGTCGCGGCTGGCAGATGTTTATCGAGCGCTCGCTCGGCAAGGCCGAAGAACTGCGCGCTGACATGGCGCAGGTTGGTCAGTATGTGGGCCTCGACATCAGCGAATTCCGCCGCATCGTGGCTCAGGTCCAGAAGGGTGAGAAAGAAGCCCGTCAGGCCAAGAAAGAGATGGTCGAGGCAAACCTGCGTCTCGTGATCTCCATCGCCAAGAAATACACCAACCGCGGTCTGCAGTTCCTCGACCTCATTCAGGAAGGCAACATCGGTCTGATGAAGGCGGTGGACAAGTTCGAATACCGCCGGGGTTACAAGTTCTCTACCTACGCGACATGGTGGATCCGTCAGGCGATTACCCGCTCCATCGCGGATCAGGCGCGCACTATCCGTATTCCGGTGCACATGATCGAAACGATCAACAAGCTGGTTCGTACCGGTCGCCAGATGCTGCACGAAATCGGACGCGAGCCGACGCCGGAAGAACTGGCCGAAAAGCTGCAAATGCCGCTTGAGAAGGTTCGCAAGGTGATGAAGATCGCCAAGGAGCCGATCTCTCTCGAAACGCCCATTGGCGATGAGGAAGACAGCCAGCTTGGCGATTTCATCGAGGACAAGAATGCCGTGCTGCCGCTCGACAGCGCCATTCAGGAAAACCTCAAGGAAACCACCACGCGCGTTCTGTCGTCGCTTACCCCGCGCGAGGAACGGGTTCTGCGGATGCGTTTCGGCATCGGCATGAACACCGACCACACGCTGGAAGAGGTTGGTCAGCAGTTCAGCGTGACCCGCGAACGGATCCGTCAGATCGAAGCCAAGGCGCTGCGCAAGCTCAAGCACCCGAGCCGGTCGCGCAAGCTGCGGTCGTTCCTGGACCAATAAACGATGTCGTTTCTGAAGAAACTCTTTGGCGGAGGCGGTGGATCAACCAAACCGCCTTCGACCTCTGCCGAAACGCATAACGGCTTCACGATCTATCCCGAGCCGGTCAAAGACGGCGGCACTTGGCGCATTGGCGCGCGGATCGAGAAAGAGATCAACGGTGAGGTCAAATCGCATTTCATGATGCGGGCCGATACCTTGCAGAGCTTTGACGAAGCTTGCACCGCGTCGGTCAGCAAAGCCCGGATGCTGGTGGACCAGCAAGGCGAAACGATCTTTTCCTGACAAGCGTGTATGCGGGCCAGCGATTGGCCTGTTCAACCTGCATTTGACCTGCGTCATGGTCGGCTCATCCGGAATTCCTACGATTGCTGTATGCTCAACGATCCGGGCATTCAGCGATTGGAGGACCGAGATGCAATTTGACCCGAACACCCTTGTTGGACGCTGGCGTATCCGGTTCGAAGACGGCAAGGACGGTTGGATGCAACTGGAAGCGCGGAATGCGCATGGGCAGATGCCGGGATGGATGTTCATTCCCAATTCGGTGATCGACTATCCCCCGAATTCGAAACGGGTTGGCCGCGACTACGATAACGCGATCCGACTTGCGGTGGGGGATCCCGGTACGATGGGAACCAAGAAGTACAGTCTTTACCATTGGCACCAGAATAGCGGTACGGGAATGTTTTCCTGGGGGCTGGTTGCTGCCGGGGTAATCCACGCGAAAACCCTTTTGTGCGAAGATGGCGGAAAGATCATGCAATATCCCGGAACCGGATATCCGTTTCAGTTCATGGGCAACGGCGACTTCACCGCGACGAGGGTGTGAAGCCGATTAGATCGGCGGCGTTTACTCTCCGATCACCAAGTTTTCACTCGGCTTCGCCCCACATGCCTTGTGCGCGTCTGCGCGATGACACGCTGCGGTTCTGATCCCATTTCAGGGTAAGAAAGGATGCCACTCATGAAACAGCTTGTTATCGCAGCTTTCATCGCAGCGTTTGCCGGACCAGCCTTGGCGCATCTCGGGCGCGACTTGACGCAGTCTGACATCACGGGGCAACCGCCAGTGCGGATCGCCATCAGCCAACCGATCAGCCCGACCGTCCCGCAGGTGCCGGTCGGGGTTTGTCCCTTCCCAAACGCGCAGCAAGTAGAAGTGGCCTGCGCCAATTGATCTGGAATAGGTAGAAAAGCGGCGCGGCGATCCCGCGCCGCGACGTATTTACCTCAGGTGTTCGTTGAAGAACGCCACGGTCCTGTCCCAAGCAAGCTCTGCCGCCGCTTCATCGTAACGTGGCGTGCTGTCATTGTGGAAGCCGTGGTTCACACCCGGATAGATGTGGGCGGTGAACGCCTTGCCGTGTTCCTGCAATGCCGCCTCATACGCAGGCCAACCTTCGTTGATACGTTCGTCCAACTCGGCATATTGCAGCAATAGCGGCGCCTGGATTCTCGGGACATCCGCCGCGCTGGCCTGGCGTCCGTAGAACGGCACAGATGCGCCCAGTTCCGGATAGGCCACCGCCATTGCATTGCAGACACCGCCGCCATAGCAGAATCCGACGCAGCCAACCTTACCTGTTGTGTCCGAATGATCAGCCAGGAATTCGTAGGCGGCGAAAAAGTCGTTCATCAGCTTTTCGCCATCAACCGTACGCTGCAATTCGCGGCCTTCGGCATCGTTGCCTGGATAGCCGCCGACGCTGGTCAACCCGTCAGGTGCAAGTGCAATGAACCCAGCCTTTGCAATTCGGCGCGCCACGTCTTCGATGTAGGGGTTCAAGCCACGGTTCTCGTGAATGACTACAACTGCTGGGGCCGGTCCTGTCAGGTTCGCGGGCTTCACCAGATAGCCGCGTACCTCGCCGTGGCCGTTGGGCGATGGGTACATGATGTATTCCGGCAGGATGTCCGGGTCATTGAAACTAACCTGCTCGGCCAGCGCATAGTTAGGCGACATCATGTTCAGCAGCGCCGCTGCGGTCAGTCCGCCGACAGCGAATTTCGCGGCGCGATCCAGGAATTCTCGTTTGGTGATTTGGCCATGGGCGTAATAGTCGTACAGCTCAAGCAGTTCCTGATCGAAATCCTTGGCCGTCATCCGTTTGGTCGGGGTAATCTCGTTCATTGTAGTGCTCCCTATCAGACCGCACCTCTAAAGCGGTGCGAAAGAGGATAGCCCAGATCCGGCATTCGGCTATTGTGCGAATATGCAAACCACATTTCAGATCCCCACAAAGGGGCCGGGACTCTACGAGTTCACCAGAACAGTCGCAGGATGGGTCACAGGCACAGGACTGTTGACGCTTTTTGTTCAGCACACATCTGCGAGCCTGTTGATTCAGGAGAACGCTGATCCCGAAGTGCAGACCGATCTGACCGAATTTTTCCATCGCCTTGTGCCACCCAGCTCGGACCCGTCCATGTCCTATCTGACCCATATCTATGAGGGGCCCGACGACATGCCTGCGCATATCAAGGCGACATTGCTTCCGGTCAGCCTGTCGATTCCGGTATCAAACGGGCAGATGGCTCTAGGCACGTGGCAGGGAATCTACCTCTTTGAACATCGGACTGCTCCACATACCCGGCGAGTGGTCGCGCATCTGGCGTGAAGATGGAGGCATCCCTTTGATTTGACGCAAAGTCACCACCACAGATTGCGGCTTGAATTCCCCTCTACCCAAAACCTCGCGGCTGACCTATAGTGACTGTGGATAAGTGGGGAAAACCCACAGGTTGAGGCAGAGACAAAAAAGAGGGGAACGGCCAATGCGCTGCCCGTTTTGTGGAAACATCGACACACAGGTGAAAGATAGCCGCCCGGCTGAAGATCATGTTGCCATTCGGCGCAGACGCTTTTGCCCGGCTTGCGGCGGCCGCTTCACGACCTATGAGCGCGTGCAGCTGCGCGATCTGGTGGTAATCAAATCCAGTGGCAGGCGAGAAGATTTCGACCGCGATAAGCTGGAACGCTCGATCCGTATGGCGATGCAGAAACGCCCGATCGAACCCGATCGGATCGACCAGATGATTTCCGGGATCGTACGGCGGCTTGAAAGCCTTGGCGAAACCGACATCGCGTCAAAGCAGATCGGTGAGATCGTGATGGAAACGCTGGCTCGGATCGACACGGTTGCCTATGTGCGTTTTGCCAGCGTTTACAAGAATTTCCAGGAAGCCGACGATTTCGACAAGTTCGTCAGCGAACTGCGTCCGAACGAAAAAGACAAACCGAAATCCGAAGAGTGACCTTGTCCCATGCGCCCGGATGATGCGCGTCATATGCACCGGGCGCTGGAACTGGGCCGCCGCGGGATGGGAAACACGTGGCCCAACCCGGCGGTGGGCTGCGTCGTCGTCAAAGATGATACGGTCGTCGGTGAGGGCTGGACCCAACCGGGTGGCCGCCCACATGCCGAAACCGAGGCCTTGGCACAGGCGGGCGAGGCGGCACGCGGCGCAACCGCTTATGTGACGTTGGAGCCCTGTTCGCACCACGGTCAGACGCCACCCTGCACAGATGCGTTAATCGCTGCGGGTATTGCGCGCGTCGTGGCCCCGTTTGCTGACACGGATCCGCGCGTATCCGGCCAAGGCTTTGACAGGTTGCGGACGGCTGGCGTCGAGGTGGCGACCGGTGTCTGCGCCGATGAAGCTGCCGATGACCATGCCGGGTTCTTCTGTCGTATTGAGACCGGACGCCCGTCATTGACACTGAAGCTCGCAACCAGCCTCGACGGCAGGATCGCAACCGCCAGCGGCGACAGCCAATGGATTACCGGTGCCGAGACCCGCGCATATGTGCATCGGTTGCGTGCAACACACGATGCGGTGATGGTTGGTGCAGGAACTGCGCGGGCGGACGATCCATTGTTGACGGTGCGCGGTTTCGATGTGCCGAAACAGCCAGTCCGTATTGTCGTGTCCCGTAAGTTGGATCTGCCGATTCATGGCAATCTGGCGCTCACGCTCGACATCGCACCGCTCTGGCTGTGCCATGCGGATGACGCGCCGAACGATGTCAGAAAGGCTTGGGAAACGTTGGGAGCCAAGCTGATCCGGGTGCCCCTGCATGGCCGCCAGATAGAAATCGTGGCGCTGATGCAGGCGCTGGGCGCTGAGGGCCTGACCCGCGTGTTTTGCGAAGGTGGCGGAGACTTGGCCGCGAGCCTGCTTTCGGCAGATGTTGTCGACCGACTGGACCTGCATATGGGCGGTGTTGTGATCGGCGCAGAGGGGCGGCCTGCCTTGGGCGCGCTAGGGCTGGACAGATTGTCGGACGCGCCGCGCTTCGCTTTGAATTCTGTACGACAAAGCGGTGACGATGTTGTGCAAAGCTGGCGGCGTCAGCGCCTCCAAAGCGAGGCATAGCTGGCCAACAGGCCCTGTGCTTTGGCGAGCAGTCGCAAACCTTGTGCCCGTGGCACGTCGCCATCGCGCAACCTGTCCAGAACCACTTCGATTGGGCAGGCCTGTCCTGTGACCGGATCGAAATAGCGCGGGTAGTCGATCAACGCCGCGTGTGCCAACATCTCAAGTGAGACGACCATGCCGCGCCGCTCTGGTGTTGGACACAAGTCCGTCGTTAATCCCCAACCCGCGTAGAACGGCACTCCCAGCGTGGTCACAGGTACCTCGCGCAGGAGTGCTTCGAACCCCGCAAGAGATGTCATTGTCCAGACGGCATCCACCTGCGACAGCAGGCTTGCCATCGGAACGTCCGTTACAACTTTGTCGGCCCATTGCAGCGCATCATCGACGACACCGGGGCGCAGGCCGGCCACGACATCGGGATGGGGTTTGTAGAGGATAAACGCTTCAGCGTTGGCGTCCCGAACACGTTTCAGAAGCGCCGCATTGGTCTGAACCTCGGGGCTTCCGAGGACAACAGAGGCGTCGTCTTCCACTTGTCCCGGAACCAGTAGCACGGGTCTTTGGTCGATGTGCTCCGCGGACCCACCCTGAGCGCCGGCTGCGTATTTCGTCACCTGTTCCGAGATCAGCCGCCGAATGATCCGCTGCGCGCGCGCCAACGCGTGGTCCGGAAAGGCCGTGCTCTTGGCGATCAGGGATTCCAGTCGTGATGGGCGGGTCGGATCGAAGTAGATGCCCGTGTCATCCAAGACCAACGACATCGGAGGCACAAGTTCCGCACCCAGCCCCTGTGACCGGATGAACCCGTCTTCGACGCAGACTTCTCCGGGCTTGGTGGCAACGCCCCAAGACATAACGCGCGCCTCACGACCTGCCCGTGGTTCACCGAACCGCAT
>JAUHVK010000087.1 GCA_030425145.1 Alphaproteobacteria bacterium
CCAAGGGCCCCAGCCGGTATCGGAAACCCGGCCGGATATAAGTGACGAACAGAAGCAAGAAATCGACTTCGATGCGCTCACGCGGATTCGAAAAAGTGACAGTGGATAGGATTCTCACGCAGCCGCCAGTTCATATTGATGGAAAGGGTCTGCGAGCGTACCGGTCATTTGAGCTGATGGCAGCGAAGGTCTCGAAGGAGCCCAGAGTGAGCGATGCTGCGCGCTCCACCAATGTCAGTTTTGGTGGTGATCGGCGAAATTGTGTATTTTTGGAAGCACCGCCAAAAGCTCTACAAAGTGTTCGCGGTGCGCGGTATCACGGGAACCCCGCACGCATGTATGCGATGATTTTCCAGATTTCTTCTTCAGTCAGCGCTTCCCGGAAGGCTGGCATTTCTGTTCCGAAGCGCTGACCGCCCTCAGAAATTGCCCAGAGCAGATACTCGTCTCCCGACATCGGCATCTGAACAAACCATCTAAGGAGAGCCGGAGAAGGCACGAGAGACCGACCGGCCTCACCATCCCCGAGACCCTCGGCTCCATGACAACTTGCGCAGTTCGCTGTGTATAGCGTCTGGCCTTCCGCGATAACTTCAGGCGTCGCGCGAATAGTGCTCCGAGCGCCCCGATGAGCTGCGGGCACGCACTCGTTCATGTAAGTCCAATGTCGTTGCATGCGCTATTGCTGGCCCGGACCCATGTTGCCGTGTCCCCAGCCAGGCATGCGTTCAGACCACATGTGGTTCGGTCCCATTGGCCCGTGACCCCACCCAATCGCCTCGCTGCTGCTGTGCGAAGGCTACAGTAGCAGAGATCATACACACCGCAACCTTACCAAAATAGCGTGATTTATGCTGCTTCATAGTCTTCTCCTTATGGTTTCCGATCAATGAAATTGCCGTCAGGCTGCTTCGTAACTCGTGAACACTTCGGTGTTACCGTCGCGCCGGATCAGAAATACATCGTAGGCTTCACGCTGATCTTCTGGCCCCATTCCGTGTGATCCATAGGGCATGCCGGGAACGGCGAGACCGACTGCGTCTCGGCGTTCGTCCAGAAGGCGACGAATGTCTGCTGCGGGCACATGGCCCTCGATCATATAGCCTTCGATCTCGCCTGTGTGGCACGATATCATCTCTTGGGGGATGCCATTGTCCAACTTGTGTCGGACCAGCAGTGTTCCAAAGCTGCGCTCCTCGGTCACACGGAAGCCTTCAGCCCGAAGAATATCAGCCCAAACCCGGCAACAGCTGCAATTCGGGTCCTTAAGAACGTGGATCGACGGAGCTCCCTGCGCAATCGCGGCGAAGGGTGCAATGCTGGTAAGACCTACAGCGGCTATAATAATTTGACGGCGCGTTACATCAATATCAGTCGTCCTTTAGCTCTGTCCTAGTCTATTTCATCGCTTAGTGGCTGCTTATCTCCCGCGATAGTTGTCGCAGGCCTCAACGCCCCCTGCGACCACATCGAGAAGTGCGTCCACATCGCTCAACAGCGTTGCGATACGTGCGCTACTGATACGGTAGCGGATGAAGCGCCCATCTCGGTCGCTGTTAACTAGCCCGCACTCCAACAAGCATCGCAAGTGGTTGGATACGTTTGGTTGTGATAGTCCCGTACGCTCGACGAGTTCGTGAACAACCAGCGGCTCCCCGCACAGCGCGCCGAGAATAGACAAGCGGCTTGGGTCGGCAAAGCCGCGAAATAGTTTTGCGCGTTGTTCAATGGTACCGACCTTGCGGTCCACAACGATCTGCGTCATATCATTGCTCACTGATATATTATCCTTTGATCCACTTTAGCAGGAGAACTGCGATCATGGCCAACGCTGATAGCACCGGTTCGGCGGCAGATATCCCATCCTTCCGTTACCGCGTTTCCGGTATGGATTGCGCCAAGGATGCCGCCCAGATCGAGCGGGCGGCGCAATCTGCAGGTATCGCGCCTGACGCCGTGAAAGTGTCTACTGCAACGCACATAATGACTTTGACAGCTCCCGAAGCGCGCTTGCCGGAAATTGAAAAAGCCGTCGAGACAACAGGGTATGGGTTTGACCGCATCGAGAGCGACGAAGATATTCAGCAAGGTGCGGCCCATCAGGACCCTGGCTATCGCCGCGCGCTCTGGATCGTTGTGATCCTGAATGTTGGTTATGGCGTTCTTGAAATGATCGGCGGGTTCATTGCCGGGTCACAGGCCGTGAAGGCCGACGCGTTGGATTTCATCGGCGACGGCGCAATCACCTTCCTCGGCCTGTTGGCCATCGGCTGGAGCCTCGCTTGGCGAGCGCGGTCGGCTCTGATCCAGGGCATCTTCCTCGGCCTGCTTGGTCTTGGAGTCTTTGGCACGACCATCATAAGGGCATTCGAGCCGACAACCCCAGACGCCACTTTGATGGGGATTCTGGGCCTGATTGCTCTTGTGATAAATGTCATCTCCGTGCTGCCGTTGCTGCGGTACCGCAAGGGCGACGCGAACATGCGCGCTGTCTGGCTGTTCTCGCGCAACGACGCCATCGGCAACGCCGCAGTCGTTATCGCCGCCGGGCTGGTGGTTTGGCTAGGCAGCGCATGGCCCGATCTCATCGTAGCCTTCGGGATCGCCGGACTGTTCCTGCACTCGTCATGGGCGATCATCCGCGACGCGCGGGCCGATCTGAAGGCGGTGGCATGAACAGCCGCGTTCTCGGTGGGCTTTGCGCCATCGCCGCGTTTGGTGTTGATCAGGGCACCAAGGCTCTTGCCCTGAACTCCCCGGCGCTTGAGAACGGGGTCGAGGTTCTGCCCTTTCTCAACCTCGTGCGGGTTTTGAACGATGGGGTCAGCTTCGGTATGCTCGGCGGGGTCGTACCCTGGTGGGGTCTGGTCGCACTTGCTGCCGTGGTCGTGGCATGGCTGCTGATCTGGCTGTGGAAGGCTCCGGACAGGCTGACAGGTGCGGCGCTCGGTCTGATCATCGGAGGCGCGCTTGGCAATATCCTTGACCGTCTGCGCTATCAGGCCGTCCCTGACTTTCTCGACTTCCATTACAGGTCATACCACTGGCCGTCCTTCAACTTGGCTGACGTGGCGATCTTTTGTGGGGCAGCATTGCTGTTCTGGGACAGCTTTCGCACCTCGAAAGTTAGGCCGGAAAATCGGGAACAAGACAATCGCAAGGGAGATGTCACGGGGGGATAACAGCTAACAGGCAAAGAACTTTGGGAGGGAATTCGGCTTGAGATTTTTGGATTGGATTGACCGTGGCATTCGCGGCATCGGCGTCGTGACTGCGTGGCTGACAGTTGTTTCGATTGCTGCTTATGGCGCGCTTCAGATGCTGGATCGCAAGCTACAACTTGGCGTGTCGAGCTATTTGCCGGACCTGTCCACGTCACTGCTGT
The DNA here is from genome assembly GCA_030425145.1 of Alphaproteobacteria bacterium. GTDB lineage: Bacteria > Pseudomonadota > Alphaproteobacteria > Rhodobacterales > Rhodobacteraceae > Marivita. The sequence goes on from JAUHVK010000087.1 coordinate 3,386, forward strand.
TCATCCTAATTTTCTTGACCTTTGGGTATACCTATCTGCGCGACGGTCACGTGCGCGTTGATGTTCTTCGCAGACATTGGTCCGCCCGCCGCATTGCTTGGATCGAACTGATTGGCGGCCTTTTTGTCCTTCTGCCGCTCGCCGCCATCCTGACCTACTACGGATGGGACGGTTTGATGCGCACCACGAAATACGCGGAAACCCAGTTGTGGGCACAACGCATCACCGGGGTCATCGGCCCCATCTTGCTGGCTCTTGCCGGGATGATCGTAGCCCTTCGCAACATCGCCTTTCTGACAGGGAGACGTGCGCAAGGTGCACCGGAACAAGCAAGCGGCCTGCACAATGGTGAATGAGGTCCTCACGGTTGCCATGCTTGTCGTGATGGCGATTGGGGTTTTCAGTGGCTTTCCGGTGGCGCTGGTGCTCGCGGGGACAGGCTTCTTGGGGTTTGTCGCTGCGGTTTGGGTGGGGATCACTGATTTTCAGCATCTGGGGCTGATCTACCTGCGGGCCCGTGGTGTACTGACCAATGAATCAGTCCAATTCACCAGCGTTCCAATGTTGATTTTTCTTGGCCTGATCCTGAATGCCAGCGGGATTGCCGAAACCATGTTTCGCTTGCTGGGGCGTCTTCTGACAGGCGTTCCCGGTCGCTACGCCATTGCGACTTTGCTGATCGGCCTCGTTCTTGCGCCCGCCGCCGGGGTGATCGGTGCTTCCGTCATAACTGTGGCGTTGGTGGCCTATGCCCCGATGATGGCGTCGGGCTACGCACCGCGAACCGCAGGAGGCGCTGTCGCAGCTTCTGGAGCATTGGGTGTCGTGTTCCCGCCAGCCGTGATGCTGTTCTTCATCTCGAACGTGTTCTATCTGCGCATCGGATTGATGTATGTGGCCCTCATCGTACCTGTGCTTCTGATGGTCATGGCCTTCGCGGTCTACTTTGCGGTCACCTTGAGAAAAACGGTCGAAATCCCGCTGGACACACCCAAGACCAATCTTGTGTCAGACCTCTTGTTTGTACTCGCGTCTGTCGCGGTCATCGCATCCATTCCGCTCAGCATCATTCTGGGCTTTGCGACACTAACAGAGGCGGCTGGAGTAGGGGTTTTTGGCGCGCTTTTGGTTGCTCTGGCGCGAAAGCGTCTGTCTTTCTCGTCGTTAAACTCTGTCACGGTGCAGACAAGCACGATGACGTCGATGGTCTTCTTCATCGTACTTGGCGCATCGGTGTTTTCGCTCAGTTTCCACCTCGTTGGTGGACCAAATGTGATCTTCGACTGGATATCCGCATTCGATCTCACCCGGTGGGAACTGTTGGCCATGCTCCTTGGCGTGATCATCATACTTGGGTTTGTTTTTGACTGGATCGAGGTGCTGCTGGTCTTTGTACCCGTACTGATGCCGATTATTTCAGAGCTCGACTTCGCAGATCACGTCGGCTCTGCCTACTTTGCACAAATCTGGATCGCTGGCCTGATAGCCTTGGCGTTGCAGACGTCTTTTCTGACGCCCCCTTTCGGTTATGCCCTGTTCTTTGCCAAGATGGCCGCACCGAAGGGTATCAATCTGTCTGATATCTATCGCGGAGCGGTACCCCTTGTTGCCATTGAGATTGCATTGATCGCGGCGCTGATCTCGTTTCCTCAGCTTATCACTTGGCTGCCCGAAATGGCCCTTGGGGATGCCGATGCGCCGCAATTGATACAGCGGTGAGTGATGTAGCCTGCAGCGGGGGAAAGCATTCCCTTGTGGGTTCTCTAGGTTTAACCGTTTTTTCGGATTGAGCTGAAGCGGCCACTGGCGCAGCCGCAGCGAAATGGTGCTTAGTCCGCTCTCCGGACAAACGCACCGAAAGCAGCGAAGGGCCGGTATTTGAACAACTCAGCACGCTAAAATTCTCGCAGCATGATGGCAAAGCTGTCTTTGTCAGCGCTAGTAGTTCACCTGTTCGAAGCCGTAGTTGCCCTCATAGTCACGCCAATCGACGAAGACAGATCGGTGATAGATACCCGGGCAATTCTGGCCCCAACGTTCAAGTCCCACATGGGCCTCGGGCAGGGCAGTTATGGAAGATCGCTGCCATGAGAAATCGCCTTGGGTCCCGTAGGTGCCGAGGACCACGGTCGCGCTTCGGTTACAATCCCCATCGCGCCCGGACTCGTGCTGTCGTGCATACCGTACATCGAAGACGCGGATGGACCGCACGAAATTGAACTCTGGCCCGCTGATATCGATGTCCGCGCGGTCCTGAACAAGCCGAAGGGTGAAGTCTGTGGGAACGAGATTATCTACTGGCAAGGATTGGAGCGGTCGACGGTTGTCGGTCCGGTACAAGGCTTCAATTATGCGGTCAGCGTTGTTTGATTGCCGATCGCTCTCATAGGACGCGCCCATGGGACAGCGCCAGATTTGCAGCGGCGGTTCCACTGGCCAAGGCGTAATCCGCCGGATGAACTCGGCGCGGGCTCGGGCGCAAGGGACGGAAGCGGGCCAGCCGCCAGACAGGCACAAGAGGATCGCGCAATCGATCGGGTAGGTCTGCGCGCGGGCGGGTGCCGGCAGCGAAAAGCTTGTCGCGGCCAAAGCGACTGCGACCGAGGGGAGGAGCTTCTTGAGTAAATGGCGCATACTGGGGGACCTCCGTGAGAGGAGTTCAGCATACATACGATAATATACTATCGCAACGCAAAATATAAAGCCGCATAATGAAGTTTATGTTAACCAACTGTGTAGTCGCAAAGTTAAAGTGTCCCACATCTGCAAATCAGAAGTGTCACACTTCCCCTGTTGCTGACAGGATTGGAGTGGACCGTGGGATTGGTGCTTATGAGCGAACGAGACCTGAACCGTGTCG
>JAUHVK010000088.1 GCA_030425145.1 Alphaproteobacteria bacterium
GCCTTATCCTGACTCTATGGAAGCGTCTTATTCCTGTGCATGGTGCGGGTTATGCGGAACCTTAGGATTAAGAGATGAGCCAGCCCCGGCCCGCTCTCCATCAAAAGGGCCGTAGGGACGGGGCTGGCGGCGTTTCGGTTTGAGCGCGATTGGAGTCGCGAACGCCTTTGGAGGACGGATGGTGCAGCTATATTTCACCGACGGATCGGCGCTGCGAGCGCCCGTTTCGGTCGAAGGCGTTCCAGTCGATCTTTCCGCGTCCGTGACCGAGGCCGCTGACAGGATCGGCCTTATGGATGGCATGCCGTTCTTTCTGGATCGGGGCGGCAGCTACATGCATGTGCTGAACCGCTTCTTTCGCGCCTGTCCGACCATGGGAGTGCGGTCGCGGCACAGTTTGCGCGCTTACGCCCATGATATCCTGATCTGGATGAGGTTTCTGGAGGAACGACGCGGCAGCAAGCAGCTTTGGTGTGCCGATCATAACGATGTCATCGCGTTTCATCATGCACGGCGTCTGTCGGACGCGCCGTTCCGGATTTCGGCGTCCAGCTGGAACAGGGCGATTGCAGCGCTCGACAAATTGTACCGTTGGGCGTTCGAAGAAGGGCTGATCGCTTCGTCGCCGTTTCGATATGACTTGTCCTTTCGGCACGGTCATGGGCGGGGAACGCCCAAGGTTGTCCACGGCAACAGAGCCCGGGAGCGTGCCGTACGCCCGCATGACATGCAATTCGTCGATATGGGCCGCTACCTCGCGTTCCGGGATATCGGCCTGAGGGGCAGGTTGCCGGACGGGTCGGAGGACCCAGCCTGGCGCGGCCGCAATGGCGAGCGGAATGCCGTCTTCGCGGAACTGCTCGTTACCACGGGGATGCGCCTTGGCGAGGCCGGCTGCCTGCTTTTCGACGAACTACCTCGGTTGACCGCCGACTGCCCACGTATACTTCCTTTTGATCTGCCGGGCGCGATTACCAAAGGCGAGCGCCCTCGTCGTGTTCGTTTGCCGCGCCGTGTGCTCAAGCTGATCGGGGACTATTGCGATATCGAGCGCCACGTTGCCGCCGCCAAGGAGCCGCCTCGTCCGGTCGTTCCCTTCGTATTGTCACCCGACGGCCGCAACGCCGTCGATGGCAGTGGACGTCGCATCGCGCTGAACAGGCTTCGTCCGGAAGCCCGCCAACGGCTGCTGCGATCGCCGGGCGGGTTGGCCGAGCATGCTTCCCTCTGGCTCACGGAACGCGGTCAGCCCGTGTCGTCCGGAACCTGGGAGGTGGCATTTCGTAGGGCAAGCCAGCGGTGCCAGGCTTTCGGTCTCGATATTAATGTCACGCCACACATGCTGAGGCACACCTTTGCGGTCAACATGTTGTCGATGCTGATCCGCGAACAGGTGGGCAGGATCTTCAACCCCACCGATGCGCATGGTGCTGCCTATCGGCAGATGCTTGGCGATCCGCTCCGCCATCTCCAGCACCTCCTCGGCCACGCGAACATCACCAGCACCTACATCTATCTCGACAGCCTTGCCGAGGCGCAAGAACTCGTCGATGCGGCAGCGGGTCGCTGGACCGACGAACTCATGGCGGACGATCAATGACCGGCAGAGCCCGCGTCTCACAGCCCCGCCCAGGACGACGCGCGAGCTTTCCTGATAATCTTCCCGATCCCGGCCCCGCCGCCACCATTGCCATCGCCGCCCGCCGTTTCGAGATTACCCTGGCCGGACGGACTGCGACGATGGACCTGACGCGTTTGCCGGGGCGCAATTCGCTTGCGCGGTCCTTCACGCAGGCACTCTGGCAGGCGTGTCAGGTCGGTGGCCCCGCCGGCACCGTCCGCACCGCCATGTCATTGGCCGAAGCCATCCATCGGTTCTGGCGCTATCTCGATGCGACAGGCTCATCCGTACAGGCGCTTGCCGAGATTGATGTTGATACCATCGAAGGCTTCGACGCCTGGATGGATGAGCGCGGACAGCATCCCAACCATCGCCGTCACCAGATGGGAGATGTGGTGATGCTGCTGCGGTTGGCGGATGCGGGAGAGCCGGGTCGCCTTTCCGAAGAGTCCTCCCGCCGGTTGTTGTATGTCAGCACGCGCCCGGGTGTTCCGCCGCGCCCGCGCGATGCCTACAGCGACAATGTCCGGGCGGCCCTGAAGGCGGCCGCGCGCGCCGACGTCGCAGCCATCGGGCAGAGATTTCGGCCGACGCTTGCGCAGGAGTGCGAGACACGCATCGACCGGTTGGAGAGGGACGCCTTCGCGGAGATCGACCGTGTCGGTTTCATTACCGTCAAGAACGACCTTTTTCGTCAACTCTACGGGGCACGGAACTATGCGGGGATTTCGAATGAGGGGCTGAGCGACAGGATGCATGGCACGCGGTATCTGCTCCTCGGCGATCTGATTGCTCTGTTCGTTCTGCTGTCGCTGGAGACCGGCCTCGAGATCGAGGCGATCAAAACCTTGCGCGCCGATTGTCTCAAGAACCCTTCCAGCGGCTATGTCGAGATCGAGTATTGCAAGCGTCGCGCCCGTCATGCCGAGTGGAAGCGGCTGCGGGTTCGGGACGGAGGGTCAGGCACCCCGGGCGGCCTGCTGCGCCTCGCAATTCACTGGACCGCGACGGCGCGCGGTCATCTCGGGAGCGAACAGCTTTTCACGTATTACTGCCTCGGCCGCCTGACCGATGTCGTTCTGCCGATGCAATCCGCTAGAAAGGTCTGGGTCAAACATCACCGGTTGCAGGATGATAACGGGAAGCCGTTGAAGCTCTGCCTCTCGCGCTTGCGCAAGACGCACAAGGCGGCGTGGTATCGCAAAACCGGCGGTCAGCTGCGCCGGTTCGCGGTCGGGCATACCGTCGAGGTTGCCGCGAACCACTATGGGGAGATTCCCGCCTTGCGGCCGATCCACGAAGCCACCATCGCTGAGGCGCTGATGGATGCTGTCGAAGATGCGTTGCAGCCCACCGTGTTGACCCCGGAGGCCGAGGCCAATGTCTTGGCAGCTCCGTCTTCGGCACAGCCAGGTTTGCTGGAGGGCATGGCGACCGATGTTTCGGTATTGCTGGCAGGCGAACAGGATGTGTGGCTGGCAAGCTGTTCCGGCTTCTACAGCAGCCCGTTCGCCACCTCGGGCGAGGCCTGCCCGGTGCCGTTCTGGGGTTGCCTCGAATGCCGCAACGGCGTCATCACCACCCGCAAGCTTCCTGCGCTGATGGCGTTTCTGGATTTCGTGGTGGACCAGCGTAAGATGCTGAGCGAGGCCGACTGGCAGGCGAAGTTCGGGCGAGTCCACTACAGGATCTCCGCGCAGATATTGCCGCAATTCTCCAAGACCGATCTCGACGCCGCCCGTTCCCTCGCAGCCAGTCAATCGGCACAGATCTACCTTCCCCCGGAGGCGGGTCTCGCATGAGAGCAAATCCAGACTTCACGACCGCAAGGCCATCGCTGCCATCGGCAATCCATCCCGACGACACCGACATCCTCGCAGGCAGACCGCTCAGACCGGGATCGGAGCGGTCGATGCTGTCCCGCTTCGGCGACGATGTCTGGGATCTCAGTCCGGCGATGTTTCGCGCCAACGCGCGTCCGGCCGCGTTTCGTGTGGATTTCAGGGCCATTGCAGACCCCGCGCTTCGACGGCTCGCCAAGGAGTATATGCTTGCCCGCCTTCAGGCGCCGCTGCGCAGCTACCGGGGCCCTTGCGGCCCCTCGACCGCCAAGGGCACATTGCTGTTCCTGCGCCATTTCGGAGAGTTCCTGCACGATCGTATCGGTTCCGTCGAGCTGGCGCGCGTCGACCAGCAAGTGCTGGACGCGTATCTGGCGCATCTGGGGGCAGACGGCGCACGTTCATCGCAACAGATCCGCCTCTATGTCGATGTCCCCATCGACCTCCATCATTTCGGGCCATGGGTGACCGGGGGCGGCATTCCCTTTCTGCCCTGGGGTGGGCGCACGGCAAGCAATGTCAGCGGTCGGAGCCGGACGAGCTCGGAGAACACCACGCCGCGCATTCCCGAACCGGTCATCGGCGCGTTGCTCCACTGGTCGATGCGATACGTCGATGTCTTCGCCCCGGATATCCTCGCGGCGCGCGAAGAGCTGGATCGCCTTGAAGCCCGTGCTGCCCAGATCATTGTCGAGGATGCGCGCCAGACCCGCCACGAACGGTTTCGCTACCGTCTTCGTACCTGGCTTGAGGCCCGTCGGGCAGAAGGGCGGGGCGTGCCGCTCTGGGAGCGCCGTCCAAACACCACCCGCGGTGTCCCCGATGCCAAGGAAGGCAACGCGTATAATTTCAGGCTGATGTGCCTTCAGATTGGCTGTCCTCAAACGGGGAATCTCAGTAGTTCCACCGCGACTGTAAGGATGCTGGACCAGATGGCGGGCGAGATGGGAACCGAGGTCGGCGGCATGGATACCCCGATCAGCCGCGATCCAGATACCGGCCTGCCCTGGCGGGAGCGTTTCGACACGGACAGCTTACCGCATGAAGAGCAGATGCTGCAGGCGGCCTGTTACATCGTTTGTGCCTACCTGACAGGAATGCGCGACAGCGAACTACAGGATATGGAACCGGGCTGCGTTTCGGTTGAACGCAGTGCCGACAACCTGATCGAGCGCTATCGCGTGCGCAGCACCGTCTACAAACATCGCGATGCGGCGGGCGTTTCCGCCGACTGGATCACCATCGCTCCGGTCGCCCGTGCCGTCGAGGCCATGGAAGCCCTGTCGCGTCGAGCGCGCGGCGACCGTGATCTTCGATCCCTCTGGGTGTCCTTGAAGCCTTGGGACTGGACGGCGGATTACCTGGCCGCGCAAGCGTCGCCGATCATCAAGATGTTTCGCGACGGTCTGGATGCGCGGGTCCCAAACCCGCCAGCCATTCCACATGTCGACGGACGCCCATGGCATTTCAGCACCCGGCAGTTTCGGCGCACCATCGCATGGTACATCGCGAACCGCCCCTTTGGCGTGATTGCCGGAAAGATCCAGTACAAGCATGCCTCCGTGGCGATGTTCGAGGGCTATGCCGGCGCGCCGCACGGAGATTTTCGCCGGGCGGTCGAGCAGGAACGAGCGCTTGGCCAATTGGACGATGTGGTCGCCTATTATGAGGCCTACCTGCAGGGTGACGAGCCCGGCGGCCCGGCATCGTCCCGTCTCAAGCTGGAGTTCGACCACGTCCGGGACACCCTCGGTGATCTGCCTGGGCGCATCCTTGACAAGAAACGCCTGCGAACGATGCTGGCGCATCTTGGAAAGACGCTGCATGTCGGGTTTCTGAACGATTGCTTCTTCGATCCCGCCCGCGCCCTCTGCCTGCGGCCCGACGACAAGCCGGTAGCCCCGGTGATTTCGCGCTGCAGCCCGGACCGTTGCCCCAATTCCTGTCTGACCACACGTCATGTTGCGCCTTGGCAGGCTTCGATCGAAGAGGGTGAGCGCCTTCTGCAGGGCAACACCCTGTCAGCGGTTCAGAAGGTCGCAATCAAACAGGATAATGATCGAAAGCGTCGACTGATCGGTCATCTGGAGGACCCAAAGGTATGACACGGCCCGTCAGTCAGAAGACCGAAGACGCCTTGCGCGCCGCCATGATGCGACTTCTCGAAGGAACTTCCGTCCATACCGACGGTCGCCTCACCATCGCCAATCTCGCGCGCGAGGCCGGTGTCAGCCGCGCAACGGCCAACCGTGCCACTGTCGTTCTCGGCGAATTCCGTGCGGCGGAGGCGCGGTTCCGGTCGGGATCTGTCGCGGGACTGAAGGCCCGTATCCGCGAACTCGAAGCCGAACTGCGGGCTGCACGCGGCGGCGAGCTGGCAGAGCTGCGCGTGACCGTCAAAACCCTGGCGCAACACATACAGATCCTCGCGCTCGAGGGTGAAGAACAACGCCGTCTGATATTGGTTCTGGAAGAGCAGATCGCGCGGGCCGACCCGAAAGTCCTGTCGTTCAGGCCGCCGCCCAAGGACGGCACCTGAGGTCACGATCAGGAAGAGAAAGAGGTGAGCTGGGTGGGGGTGAAACAGGGATAAGAAGAGAGGGAGCCACCCAATGAAATGTCTCACCGAGGACGCACAGGAAAACCCCAACGACGGCAGGAGGTTTTCGAAAAGAGACAGTTTGACTGTCCAGATAACA
>JAUHVK010000089.1 GCA_030425145.1 Alphaproteobacteria bacterium
GAATGTTTTCCAACTCCATGGGATAGCACGATGGCGCCGCGATTTCCTGGGGGGCATGCCCCCCAGGAAATCGACTCAAAGCGCAAACCTCAGACAAATTTCCAGACATCAAGTTACAGTACCGACCGGGGCGCATGCCCGACCAAATGTTCGGCTCTTAGATCCGGTCCCGAGAGATCTGAATGCGTCCCAACTGTTCAGATCCCACCAGCCTCATGAGCGCGACTCTTGGTGGAGACGATTTAACCACAAGGTAAGATCACAGCGTTATCTCTACGGCAGCGGCAGCAACCATAGAGAAATCGGGATGCGCATCGTTGCCATGATTTGTGTGATACTGGGCCCTTTGATCGCGGCACCCGTGCTGGCACTTGCTGGTCGCCCCATCCAGACGGCAACCACTTTTCTTGTGGTGGGGCCAATGAACGGCTTACCTGACATCTTGCAACGTGCGGGTGGACGGCCGATTGGCCCAACACGCGCGCCCATCGCCGTGCTCGCCGTTGCCGACACTTACCCCGCAGACTTTCCGGACCGCTTGAGGGCTGAAGGCGCTTGGCTGGTACTCGACGGGACAATCGCAGCGCAACTTTGTGGAGCCTAGAATGGAAAACACCGAAACGTCCCTGGAAGCTGCGCAAGCAAGCGGTTTGCGCGTGGTCGGCTACATCAACGTTATGATGACGCCCGTTCCAGCGTTCGGAGCCTGGATGGCGGGCTTGTCCCCTTGGCCATTCCTGGCGATATCCTTGGTACTTGCCGCCATCACGATCGGCCTTCAGTTGCGTGGCGGGGGGATCGCGCGAATGGCCGTGTCGCTGGGCGCGATGGGCCAATTGCCGTTGCTGACCGCAGCGCTGTCCGGACATCCGTGGCAGCTTGACTCCCACCTGATCTATTTTGCCGTGCTCGCCGTGCTTGTTATCTTGCAGGACCAACGGGCGCTGCTCGCCGCATCAGGGATTGTCATCGTCCATCACTTGGTATTGACGCTGCTGATGCCGACACTGATCTACCCAAGCGGCGGCTTGATCATCGACATTGCGCGTCTGGCGCTGCACGGCACGGTTTGGGTGGCCGAAACCGCAGGTCTCTTTTACCTTCTGCGCGTGCAACTCGGCCAGCGCGCGCAGATCGAGCAAGAGACTGAAAGGCTGTCCGACGCGCTGGCCAGCTCGCAAGCGTTGCAGTTGAGCTTGACCAAGAAGGAAGCGGAACAGCTCAACGTCATGGGGCAGTTGAGCGCCGCTCTGACCAAATTGGCAAAAGGAAACCTGTCGACCCGGATCGAGGCTGAGTTTCCGGATGAGTTCGAGCCGCTGCGCAACGAGTTCAACAGCGCAGTCGACTCCTTGTCGGCGGCCATGGACAGCGTGCAGGAAAACGCGGACTCGATCAAAGCAGACACAAGCAGTATTGCCTCGGCTTCTGACAAACTTGCAAGAAGGACGCAGGATCAGGCCAACGCCTTGGGCAGTGTGGCTTCGCGTATCGACCAAATCAGCGAAGTCATGGCCTCTGCCTCGGAAGGCGCGCAGAAGGTCGCCGTGGCGACTGCCGAAACGCGGGGCGATGCGGAAAACGGCATGAAGGTGGTCGACGGCGCATTGGAAGCCATGGGCCAAATCAGGAGCAGCTCTGACCGCATCCTTTCGGTTGTCGACCTGATCGAGGATGTGGCGCTTCAGACCAATCTCCTTGCGCTCAATGCCGGGGTGGAGGCCGCCCGTGCCGGTTCGGCAGGGCAAGGGTTCGCTGTCGTTGCTTCAGAAGTTCGCGCACTTGCCGGGCGGTCCTCGGAGGCGGCGCAAGAAATCAGTGTTCTCATCAATGACAGTGCCCGCCAGATCAGAAACGGCTCGGAACTGGTCGACAACGCCGGTGCCGTATTGCGCGGTGTTCTCGAAGCGGTACGCAATGCATCGGATTCCATGCAAAACATCGCGTCGATGGTCGGAACGCATGCACAGGGGATCGCAGAACTCAAACATACCATGGGTGAACTCGATCAACTGACGCAGCAAAATGCCGCCATGTTCGAAGAGACATCGGCAGCAACGACGGCCCTGACCGCTGCGACGAACCTGCTCAGCGACGTTGTGGCAGAGTTCAAGAATGCGGCGGAGCGGGATCACTCGCCGCAGCTAATTCGCCATGTCGCATAGGGTGTTGCCGCCGCAATCTGAGAAAAAATTTGGTTGGTTGGCAATACCAACTCTTACAGAGCGCACGTTCATTCCGTGGCGGGCATTGCGAACGCGGCGAAAGGCGGCTTCGATACGCCCCATGCCGCGTTCGCATACTATACCTGAGGTCGGCTTTTGAGCCGCCCATTCAATCACTATCGGCGAATGGTAGAAACAACGCGACCGAAGTGCGCCCCGGTTCGGACTGTATCGACAGGCCACCTCTGACTTCTCGGATCATCCCAGCCACCATCGACAGCCCAAGACCGGTGCCCTTGCCAACCGGTTTAGTGGTAAAGAAGGGGTTGATGACTTCGGGCAGTATTTTCGCGGGAATACCATGACCCGTATCAGAAACGGCAATCATGGCATAGCGACCGGGGGGAAGTTTTGAGCCGTCTGCCAATGGCTCATGCTGGGTGAGACAAACGTTTCGGGCCTCGATCAGGAGCAGACCACCCTGCGGCATGGCATCGATGCTGTTCACAACAAGGTTAATCAGTCCGGACAACAACTGGTGCCGATCGACGCGGACAAGCATCCCGGAGTCGTGAACGGAAATATCGCAGCTGATCGATGTGGGAATAAGTCGCTTTGTCAGTTTATCCAGGTCGTCCAAAATCTCCCGCAAGTCGACTGTCACCAGACTTGGCTTTTCGACCCTCGCGAACAACATCAGCTGGCTGACCGTATTCGCGGCTTGTCGCGCAGCGACCATGGCATTGTCGATGTCTTCTTGATGATCCGGTAAATCGTTCGCCATCTGCAGCAGTTCAAGACTGCCCATGATCGCGGTCAGATTATTGTTGAAATCATGAGCGACGCCACCAGCCAATTGACCAATGGCAGCAATTTTCTTTGCCTGATGCGCCTGCTGCGCCGACAATTCTTGATCAATTCTCATATGCCGCGCAGTCCGCAGGCTTTGCCAAAAGTAGTAATTAAGACCAACAAGTGCCAAAGCCGCACCGGCAAGCGCAATAGGTGTTTCCAGATCTGGAAGGAAGCCGATAAATACGATTATGCTTGTGAAAATTAAGCCGACGATTTGAATTATATTGTATATATTTAGAGTATCACTTCTCCGGACGAGGAACAAAAGTTGCGTGCCAATCAGAACCGCTCCTACAAGAATGAGTTCTCGACTTAGACTGATGAATAATGTGACGGGCAGCCAAACAAAGGCAATTTGGAGATTGGCAAACAAAGCGGCCGAAACTAAGACTTCGTTGCGCGACACGAACGCCTTCCGCGTCGCGATGAACCGCCGGTGCATCAGGATAGCGACCGCGTAATAGATCGCCCAAGCTAGGGGGATCAACCATTCCGTGTATATCGAAATCAGCAATCCCGCCAATCCAACAGCAAGCATCCTCAGGAAAGGCTCGAACTGATCGCTGGATTCAATTTTGCGCAACCGCTCCATTTCAGAAGCGTAGTTGTCACTCGCGTCACTCACCTTTGGTCTGATCCTCCTTAGGCTACTGGGATTGACACCGAAATATGTGCATAGGTCGGTGACGCACATGATCAGGCGGTGGCTTGAATTTGGCGGATGCCGTGGCGGAACTCAAGTCCGCTGACACTCTTTGGTAGATGGTTGCGGCCAGGGGCGTTGCGCCGCTCCGCCAGTCCAGAGGTCATTGCCCTGAACGGGGTGCTGATCTGCCCCCGGCTTGTCTCTCATTCACAGTGTGAGTCAGCAGGTTGGATTTGGCGATTCTGGGTCCGCGCCGGGCGGAAGCGCGCTTGGCGCGAAGCTTTCAGATAATTCAAGAATTCGGTGCGCTTGTTGCGGCTTTTGGTTGACCACGATGAGTGTGTCCAAAACCGGTTTCCACCATGGCGCTAGTTTGCGTAGTGCGTCGGCCTGCCAAAATCGGTATCTGCAACCGCCTGGTGTTTTCGTCGGCCCATTTTCAGGATGGCCCGAATGCTGAACGCGGTACAGTCACCATTGTCGTTCTGCGCAATTGCACAAAAATGACAACTCGCTGACGATTTACTAGGGCTTGGCCGACTCAGACACTTCCATCCAAGCATACTTGGCCTTCAGCTTGTAGAACGTCGCCGCACTTGCGGTACACATCCGCGGTCGGCGTACCGTTTTGCGCTAGGATTGATCTATCGGCCTGCTGCCGGTTCGGTGGACACAGAGATAAGATCGTGACCATGGAACTGGAGAGCGGATATGACGAGATGGTCTTGCATCACTTCCGTTCCGGTTTTCTGCGATCAATGCTCGCCATAGATGAGACTGGATATGGCACCCAAACACAGTGAAGATTTCCAACGCGAAGCGGTTCGGATCGCGACGCACGGCGGGCTGACACGCAGACAGGTGGCCTCAGATCTTGGCGCAGGGTTTTCGACCTTGGGCAAGTGGATCCGGGATTACTCGACCGATCCTTTTGCCGCGGAGGGTGCGGAGCTACGCCGCGAGAACGAACGCTTGCGCAAAGAGAACCGTGTTCTTCGTGAGGAGAGGGAAGTGTTAAACTGAGGAGGATCGGAAAACAGTCCGGCGGACTGTTTTCCCGACGAAGGCCGCGATCTTCTTCGCGAGCCAAAAGCAATGAGATTTCAATTCATTGTGGAGTATCGCGGAGGTCTTTCGCGTGTGCATCTATGTCGCCCAATACAGGTTTCGGACCGTGGCTGCGAGCATGGCGTCACAGGCCTCCATCGCTACGTCAGCGCCGCGACATGATCCTTCTGGCACATATTCGCGAACAGCACCGGCTCAGTCTGGGTAGCTATGGCCGCCCACGCATGACGCAGGAATTGAAGGGGCTGGGTCTCCAAGTGGGTCAGCGCCGCGTCGGCCGGATCATGCGTGACAACGGCATTCAGGTTCTGCGCAGCCGTAAATTCAAGCGCACAACCGACAGCGACCACAGCTTCAACATCGCCCCGAACCATCTGAACCAGGATTTCACGGCGGCCGCGCCAAACCAGAAGTGGGCCGGGGACATCACTTACATCTGGACGCGTGAAGATTGGTCATACCTCTCTGCAATCATTGACCTATATTCGCGGCGCGTGATCGGTTGGGCGATCAGCAATCGTATGAAACAGGATCTTGCATTGCGTGCTCTGGATATGGCTACCGCCCTGCGCCGCCCACCACCTGGCTGCATTCACCACACCGATCGCGGAACTCAATACTGCGCTCACGAGTACCAGAAGCTACTTCGGCTCCATAAGCTGCTGCATTCGATGAGCGGCAAGGGAAATTGCTATGACAATTCGGCTGTCGAGAGCTTCTTCAAAACTCTCAAGGCCGAGCTGATCTGGCGAAACAACTGGCAAACGCGACGGGACGTCGGGGTCGCTGTATTCGAATACATCAACGGCTTCTACAACTCGCGCAGGCACCATTCAGCGCTGGATGGAAAATCACCCGTGGTCTTCGAAAAGATCGCCGCCCAACATCAGCAACACACCCGAACGGAACCGGTGCAAGAACACCCATTCGCCAAAGTAGACAATGGCTAACCGGCCGACTTCGTCCCGCAATGCGTCAATTCGTCAGCTCGTTCTTTTTTTGCGCCGGCAGCCAATGTCCCTTCAGACGAGCCGCACCGCAACAACCGAGGGCGAGGGCGAGTGACTGCTTTGGGCCGAAACCTTCACTGACAAGCCGAGTGGTTTTTCCTTGTCTGCTTGCGCGTTGCGTGTTTGGCACGCCTTTGAAGTAGCCCTTCTTGCTTCCACAGTGCTTCCACGGGTTTTGGAAACGCAAACGCCACCTCGGAAGGCGGCGCTCAAGGGTTTGATTACGGGTAGGATTTTGGTTGCGGGAGTAGGATTTGAACCTACGACCTTCAGGTTATGAGCCTGACGAGCTACCTGGCTGCTCCATCCCGCGCTGGTTTGTGATCGTATAAGAGATAATTTTTTGGTATTTACTAGGTTTGG
>JAUHVK010000034.1 GCA_030425145.1 Alphaproteobacteria bacterium
CGATTTGCGACCGCCTCAACGGAACCCCAAGAAAGTGCCTCGGTTGGCGAACACCAACGGAAGCATTCAGGGAAGAATTGATGAAACTGAGATAGCGGAAACTGTCGCAACGACCCTTGAGACATCAGAAGATCAGGCTTCCCCCAATGAATTCAATTTTATAGACGTAACTCTTCATGTCCCTTCGGCAGTGCTGGCTGCAACGTTTGTAGTAGCTCGCATTGATCGAACGCCCATCATCGTCCCCCTCGTCGGCTTTGAAGTGCGCAAGCACTGAGTCGCGGTAGCTGTCACATAAAGGCGTGCATTTCGATCCTGCAGTCTTAGAAAAAGTCTGCAAATACTGTTTTGCGATGACTTAAGCAGCGTCACTGACGAAAAAAAATTATGATTTGAAAACAACCGGTTGGAGGACGCTTCCCCGATTTTCTTCATCGCATTGAGCTATGTCATAAAACCGTTACGTAACTGTCACAAAAGCATGGCCAAACCGCACTAGACCCGCCGCCAACGGTCATCAAGGGGATGGCCGCAAGATGTCTAATTAAGGAGCAGACTTCATGTCCGTTAAACTCTCCGTATCTGCGCTCGCAATTGCAGCGGTTTCCGCAACTGCCGCAGTTGCACGTGACAACGTTCAGATCGCTGGTTCGTCCACCGTTCTGCCTTACGCATCCATCGTGGCCGAAGCGTTCGGCGACAACACCGACTTCCCGACACCTGTTGTCGAATCTGGCGGCTCTTCGTCGGGCCTCAAGCGCTTCTGCGAAGGCGTTGGCGAAAACACCATCGACATCGCAAACGCATCCCGCGCCATCCGCGAAAAGGAAATCGCCGCCTGCGCGGAAAACGGCGTGACCGACATCATCGAAGTCCGCATCGGCTATGACGGCATCGTGTTTGCGTCCCAGCAGTCCGGACCCGCGTTCAGCGCGTTCGAGCCGTCGGACATCTTCAACGCCATAGGCGCAAAGGTTCTCAAGGACGGCGCAATAGTCGACAACCCGCACAACTCCTGGGCCGAGTTCAACGCAGACCTCCCGGATGCCGAAATCGCGATGTTCGTTCCGGGTACCAAGCACGGCACACGCGAAGTCTTCGAAGAAAAAGTTCTTCTGGTCGGTTGTGAAGCCACTGGCGCAATGGAAGCCATGATCGCTGGTGGCATGTCCGAAGACGACGCGGAAGACGCCTGCCTTGACGTGCGTCAGGACGGCAAGTCGGTCGACATCGACGGTGACTACACAGAAACCCTCGCCCGCATCGACGCCAACACCAACGGAATCGGCGTGTTCGGTCTCGCCTTCTATGAAAACAACACCGACAAACTGAAAGTGGCCACCATGTCCGGCGTCGAGCCGACAACCGCCACCATCGCATCGGGCGAATACCCGGTTTCCCGCCCGCTGTTCTTCTACATCAAGAAAGCGCATATCGGCGTGATCCCCGGCCTCAAAGACTACGCTCAGTTCTTTGTTGCTGATGAACTGGCAGGCCCGGACGGCCCGCTTGCACAATACGGCCTTGTGTCGGACCCGGAGTTGGGCACGACTCAGCAGATCGTTGCTGACGAAAAGGTCATGGGCGCCGATATGTAAGCGTTCCGCTTTCTGAAATCATGGGGGGCGGCACGAAAGGTCGCCTCCCTTTCTTATGACGACCGACCGATAACCCTTGGGGGCACCATGCCACTACTCTGGCTCTTCCTACTCGTTCTCGCACTGGCAATCGCGGCTTTCGTGTTTGCACGCTCGCGCGTTCTTGCGATGTCGGGTCAGGACCGGCGTTCCCTGCATTCCCTTCCGAATTACTACGGCAGCAATGCCGCCATGAAGTCCGCGATCCCTGCCCTATTGGTCCTGGTGATTTGGCTCATCGCGCAGCCGTTCTACGTCAACAGCGTTGTGTCCGACGCGCTCCCGGACAGCGCGATTGCCGAGACTTCGTCGCGCAGCCTTGTGCTGGCCGAAGTGCGCCGCACCGCGGATGGCCTTGATCTGGCTGTGTCGACCGGGACCATGACCGAAGACGAAGCGAGCGATACAGGCGCCGAAGTCGCGGCCGTGACGGAAACGCTCGAAGAGGCTGGCGCCATCGTTACAGCGCAGATCACGCAGCCTGTCTTGCGCGCCGCTCAACAGTTCCGGGTACTCAACGAAACTGGCCACCAGATCATGACCATTGTCGTTCTGTTGATTGCTGCGGCTGGCGCGTTCTGGGGCATCAAGGAAACCCGCCCAGATTTCCGCGCCCGCAACGTCGTGGAACAGGGTGTGCGTGTTCTTCTGATCGCAGCAGCCTCCATCGCGATCCTGACAACGCTGGGTATCGTGCTTTCGCTTGTGTTCAACACCGTTGAGTTCTTCCGTCTCTACCCGGCTTCCGAGTTCTTTTTCGGCACCAATTGGGCACCCAGCTTTTCTGGACGCGGCGGGGCCTCTGATCTTGGCATCCTGCCGCTGATGTGGGGTACGTTCTATATCTCCATCGTGGCGCTTATCGTGGCTGTTCCGGTTGGCCTTTTCTCGGCTATCTACCTGTCTGAATACGCCAGCCCCAAGGTGCGCGCATTCGCCAAGCCGATGCTCGAAGTGCTCGCGGGGATCCCGACCATCGTCTACGGTCTTTTCGCCCTGCTCACCGTTGGTCCGCTTCTGGTCAGCGTGTTCGGCGAGGATGGACTGGGCTGGATGCAGGCCGGCACGGCGGTGATGACCGCGGGTCTGGTGATGGGCATCATGCTTATTCCCTTCGTGTCGTCCCTGTCGGATGACATCATCAACGCGGTGCCGCAGGCGATGCGCGATGGCTCTTACGGTCTTGGCGCCACGCAATCCGAAACCATCCGTCAGGTGGTGCTGCCAGCCGCCCTGCCCGGCATTGTCGGCGCAATCCTTCTGGCCGCCAGCCGGGCCATCGGGGAAACCATGATCGTGGTTCTGGGGGCCGGCGCCGCCGCGCGCCTGTCGCTCAACCCATTCGAAGCGATGACAACCGTCACCGCCAAGATCGTGTCGCAGCTGACCGGCGACTCCGATTTCGCCTCGCCCGAAGCCCTTGTCGCCTTTGCCCTCGGGATGACGCTCTTTGTGATCACCCTCGGGCTGAACGTCCTCGCGCTCGTCATTGTGCGCAAATACCGGGAGCAGTACGAATGACCGACGCAAGCATGGACAGCGGCCCAAAGAAGGGCAGCCTGACAACCGTCGACGCCCGCACGAAAAAGCGCAACGCGGCCGAAAAACGGTTCAAGGCGTATGGGATTGTGGCGATCCTGATCGGCATGTTTTTTCTCGTCGTTCTGGCGGCATCGATCCTGCGCTCAGGGCTCCCGGCCTTTACGCAGGCCGAGATGAAACTTGAATTTGTCCTGTCCCAAGAAGAGTTTGACGCCGCCGAAGGCCAGTTGCTCAAGACCAAGGCCTATGAAGGCATCTTCATTTCCAAGCTTCAGGACGCGCTGACGGAAAACGGCATGTCTGTCGCGTTTGATGCGGCGGCTATTGAACGCCTGCTAGGCAAGCCGGGCAGCATGATTCGGGAATACTTCCGGGCCAATCCTGACAAGATCGGCACTTCGGTGACCTTCAGCCTGCCCGCCTCATCCCGCGTGGATGGGTATTTCAAAGGACGTGTCAGCCGTGAAACCGTGGTCGACAGCCGCTTCTTTGAAGCCAAAGACCTCGATCTGGTTGATGCATTGGCAGACGCCGGGATCATCGTGCGCAACTTCAACTGGAACTTCATCACCGGGTCCGATTCCGGCGTGGACAACCCCAGCGGTGCCGGGATCGGCGTGTCGGTGATCGGGTCGCTTTTCATGATGCTGGTGGTGCTGGTTCTGTCGCTGCCCATCGGCGTGGCCGCGTCGATCTATCTTGAGGAATTCGCGCCGCAGAACTGGTTCACCGACCTAATTGAAGTGAACATCTCTAACCTCGCTGCGGTGCCCTCCATCGTCTTCGGTATCCTTGGTCTCGCGGTGTTCATCCAGTTCATGCACCTGCCCCAATCCGCACCTTTGGTCGGTGGTCTGGTGCTGACGCTGATGACCCTCCCGACGATCATCATCTCGACCCGCGCGTCGCTCAAGGCGGTACCACCGTCGATCCGCGAAGCGGCACTGGGTGTAGGTGCATCCAAGATGCAGACCGTGTTCCACCACGTCCTGCCGCTGGCCGCACCAGGCATCCTGACCGGCACCATTATCGGTCTGGCACAGGCGCTTGGCGAAACCGCACCGCTCCTGCTGATCGGCATGGTAGGTTTCATCGCCCGCGCCTATCCCGAAGGTGTGGTGTCGGGGTTCATCGACCCCAACTCGGCCATGCCGGCCCAGATCTACACCTGGGCTGCACGCGCCGATGCGGGCTTCTACGAAAAAGCCTGGGGCGGGATCATCATCCTGCTCGTCTTCCTCCTGACGATGAACATCATCGCCATCATTCTGCGCCGTCGCTTCGAGCGCCGGTGGTAAATAGGCCCCTGCACCATGTACGATAATTCACACCACAGACAGGAGACCGCCGTGACGGACGTCAAAATCAAAGCCAAAGACGTGCAGGTCTATTACGGTGACAACCACGCGATTAAAGACGTGTCTGTCGAGATCGAGAACAACACCGTGACGGCCTTCATCGGCCCGTCCGGCTGTGGCAAGTCCACCTTCCTGCGCTGCCTGAACCGCATGAACGACACGATCGACATCTGCCGTGTCGAAGGCACGATCCTGATCGACGGCGATGACATCTATGACAAGCGCGTCGATCCGGTGCAGCTGCGCGCCAAGGTGGGCATGGTGTTCCAGAAACCGAACCCCTTCCCCAAGTCGATCTATGACAACATCGCCTACGGCCCCCGGATTCACGGCATGGCCCGCAACAAGGCCGAGCTCGACGAGATCGTGGAACGTGCCCTGCGCCGTGGCGCCATCTGGGACGAGGTGAAAGACCGCCTCAACGCGCCCGGCACCGGCCTGTCGGGCGGCCAGCAGCAGCGCCTCTGCATCGCGCGCGCCGTGGCGACGGAACCCGAAGTGCTGCTGATGGACGAACCGTGCTCGGCGCTCGACCCCATCGCAACCGCACAGGTCGAGGAACTGATCGACGAACTGCGCCAGAACTACGCGGTGGTGATCGTGACCCACTCGATGCAACAGGCCGCACGGGTCAGCCAGAAGACCGCCTTTTTCCACCTCGGAAATCTCGTGGAATACGACGACACGTCCAAGATTTTCACAAACCCCGAAGACAGCCGCACCGAAAGCTACATCACCGGACGGATTGGATAAGATCGTGACCCCAAGCAAAGACCATATCTCAAGCGCCTTCGACCGCGATCTGGAGGGCATCCAGGCCCGTATCATGAAAATGGGCGGTCTGGTGGAGCAAGCCATCCTAGACGCCGCGCAGGCTCTGGAAACCCGCGATCAGGAGCTGGCCGATCAGGTCCGCGCCAATGACAAGGTCATCGACGAGCTGGAAGAACTGCTCAACGAAGAGGCCGCCCGCGTCATCGCCCTGCGCGCCCCGACCGCCATCGACCTGCGTGTGATCCTGTCGGTGATGCGCATGAGCGCCAACCTCGAACGGATCGGCGACCTGGCCAAGAACCTGGCCAAGCGCAATGCGGTTCTGATGAGCATGCCTGCGATCAGCGGCTCTACTGTCCAGTTGAAGCGCATGTCGCGCGATGTGCAACTGATGCTCAAAGACGCGCTCGATTCCTATATCCAGCGCGACGAGGCATTGGCCCGCGACGTGATCGAACGTGATGTGGACATCGACCAGATGTACAACACTCTGTTCCGCGAGTTCCTGACCTTCATGCTTGAGGATCCGCGTAACATCACGCCCTGTATGCACCTGCATTTCATCGCCAAGAACGTTGAACGTATGGGCGACCACGTGACATCGATCGCCGAGCAGGTGGTGTTCCTTGTGACCGGCGAAAAGCCCGGAGAACCGCGCCAGAAGGAAGACCTGACATCGACCGATGTCGATCTCTCATCGGCCTCGAACCGAGAGGCGTAAGCGATGAGCAGCGTCCAGCCGACAGTTCTGGTCGTCGAAGACGAACCCGCCCAGCGCGAGGTCTTGGGCTACAACCTTGAGGCCGAGGGGTTTCGGGTTGCCAAAGCCGAAAACGGTGAAGAAGCGCTGATCCTCGTGGAAGAGGAACAGCCCGACATCATCGTTCTTGACTGGATGCTGCCCAATGTCTCGGGGATCGAAGTGTGTCGCCAGCTCAAGACACGGTCTGACACCCGTAACGTGCCGATCATCATGCTGTCGGCCCGTTCCGAAGAGGTGGACCGCGTGCGAGGTCTGGAAACAGGGGCCGATGATTACGTCATCAAGCCCTATTCCGTTGTCGAACTGATGGCCCGTGTCCGCGCGCAGCTCCGCCGGACCCGTCCGGCAGCCGCCGGTCTGCGGCTTGAGTTTCAGGACATCGTGCTCGACGCCGAAACCCACCGCGTCACCCGCGATGGGGACGAGGTGAAACTGGGCCCAACCGAATTCCGACTTCTGTCAACGCTGATGGAAAAGCCCGGGCGGGTCTGGTCGCGCGAGCAATTGTTGGACCGTGTCTGGGGCCGCGACATCTATGTCGATACCCGTACCGTGGACGTGCATATCGGGCGTCTGCGCAAGACCCTGACCCAAGCCGGCGGCTCCGACCCGCTTCGCACCGTGCGCGGCGCTGGGTATTCTCTGGGCTGAAGCACGACCGCTGCGGATGATGCGTCAACGCATCATGAGTTTCCGTCGACGGAAACTCCACTTCAGTCCGGGAGATTGTCCAGTGGCAGGATCACGGTGAAGGTTGTGCCTTTGCCCAATTGGCTCTCAACCAGCATCCGGCCGCGATGGCGGTTGATGATGTGCTTGACGATGGCAAGTCCCAGCCCGGTGCCGCCCAATTCACGTGAACGATGGTTGTCGACCCGGTAGAACCGTTCGGTCAGGCGCGGCAGATGCACTGCATCGATGCCAGGCCCGGTGTCGCTCACCACGATCCGCACCCCCTGCTCGCGCAGCCGATTTTCATACTCCGGCGTACCGAGGCTCACGTGGACCGAACTGCCCCGGCCGGAATACTTGATCGCGTTCTCCATCAGGTTTGTAAGGACCTGCCGGATTTGATCGGCATCTCCCGGAACGGTGACAGGTTCCGACGGCAGGTTCAGCGACAGCTCGATACCTGCGTCTTCGGCCAGAGGGGCAAGGCTGTGCCGGGTCTGTTGCAGCACAGATGACAGGTCCACCGGATCGCGCGGGCGTACCCTTTCATCCGCCTCGACCCGGCTCAAAGACAACAGATCCGACACCAGCCGGTTCATCCGCTCGGCTTCGGCGCCCATGATTCCAAGGAACCGCTCCTGCGCTTTGGGGTCATTGCGCGCGGACCCTTGAAGTGTTTCGATGAATCCCAGCAGCGCGGTCAGTGGCGTACGAAGCTCGTGGCTCACATTCGCCACGAAATCACGGCGCATCTGCCCCGCCTGTTCCATCGGTGTGATGTCCTCGAAGGACACCAGCACGCCCCGTTTTCCCTGCATCGGCACCGCGCCGCAGTTCACGCGGTATGTCATGTCGTGCTGCCCGTCATTGGTCAAATAGCGGGTTTCGCGCGCTGTGCCATCGCGCTGCACCTGTTCGATCGTGTCCAGCAAGGTTGGCTGGCGCAGCGAGGTGATGAAATGGCGCCCCACGATATTCTTGCCCAGCAGCGTTTCACCTGCCGGGTTGACGGCGAAGATCCGGTCATCCGGCGCGATCAGTACCGCCGGAATGCCCAGAACCATCAGGATATCGCGGGGCGCTGCCGTCATTTGGTGGCTGCCACTGCGGCAAGGCCCTCATCGAAGGCGGCGATCAGCGCATCGACGTCTTCAAGGCCCACCGACACACGGAAGAACCCTTCTGACATGCCCAGCGCGGCGCGCGCCTCTGGGGTAAGAGCACGGTGCGACGAGCTTGCGGGATGCGACAGCGTGGTGCCGACATCGCCCAGCGTCGGGGCAAAGGCGATCTGGTGCGCGCCTTTGGTAAAGGCATTGGCCTCGGCCCGCCCGCCGTTCAGTTCGAAACTCACCATGTTGCAGCCTCGGCCCTGCAACAGCCCCTGCGCGCGGGCGCGGTCCGGGTGGTCGGGGCGCGTCGGATAAAGCACGCGCTTCACCATGGGCTGTGCCGCCAGATGATCGGCCAGCCGCGCGGCGTTGGCCTCAGCCCGGTCAAACCGCAGGTCAAACGACATCAGACCGCGTTCCGCCAACCAACAGTCAAACGGGCTGGGGGTCATGCCGGTGGTCACCGCGAAATCGTAGATCGCCTTGCTCAGATCCGCGTCGCGCGTCGCCACCCAGCCAAGCGTCACATCGGAATGCCCGGCAAGCAGTTTGGTGACAGAATGCAGCACGACATCCGCGCCAAGCTCGAACGGTTTGACCGCGCGCGGCGTGGTAAAGGTATTGTCCAGCACCAGCAGCACGCCCTTTTCGCGGCAGATCTCTGCGATGCCTTGTACGTCGGCGATCCGCAATGTGGGGTTCGACACCACCTCGATTAGCACCAGCCGCGTGTTCGGCCGAATGGCGGCGGCGAAAGCTGCGGCATTGGTCGGATCGGCAAGGCTTGTCTCGATTCCCAGACGGGGAAGGTCGTCACGCATCATCCGCAGGCTGCGGCCGTAAAGCTGGTCACCCCCGACAACGTGATCGCCCGCTTTGCACAGACCCAGCAGCACCGCCGTGACAGCTGCCATACCCGACCCCAGCACCAGACCCGGCACCGGGGCGCCTTCCATCGCGTCGATCCGGCGCGCGAGAACGTCGGCGTTGGGATGGCCCTCGCGGGCATAGGTATAGCCCATTGCGCGTCCCTCGTACTGTGCGTCCAGCTGATCGGGTGTTTCGCTGGCATAAACCACCGACGGCATAAGCGGCGTCACCACCGGGGTGGACGCTGTCTCAGGAAGGCCGACGGGACGCATCAGGGTAGGTTTCATCATTGTCGCAAAACTCCGTTCAATACTATGCGCAGGCGTGCCACAAAGCGCAGGCGGCAACAATGGGCCGTGCGACGGTACGTTTTGCAATCTCGCACTTGCGCCGAGAATGCACTCGGGCGATGACGGTCGCATGACACAACGCCCTGACATACTTTGCATCGGCTCTGTCCTCTGGGATGTGATCGGCCGTTCTGACCGCCACATGAAACACGGGGCGGATGTGCCCGGCCACATCACCCGGCTTCCCGGCGGTGTGGCGCTGAATATCGCCATGACGCTGGCTCGGTTTGATCTGACCCCCGCGCTCTTAAGCGTTGTCGGGCGCGATCCCGAAGGTGATGAGCTTGTCGCGGCCTGCGACCGTCTTGGCCTAATCTCCGATCACCTCTATCGCTCGGATGATTTGCCGACGGACCAATACATGGCCGTCGAAGGCGCCAATGGTCTGATCGCCGCGATTGCCGATGCCCATTCGCTGGAACAGGCCGGGGACAAGATTCTCCGTCCGTTGATTACCGGTCCGGTCGGCTTTGTCGAAGCGCCCTTCCCCGGTCTTATTGCCCTCGATGGCAACCTGACAGAAGCCCTGCTCGACCAGATCGTGCATCACCCGGCCTTTGCTCAGGCCGATTTGCGCATTGCTCCCGCCTCACCGGGCAAGGCTGAACGGCTCCTGCCTTTCATCCGTGCAGGCAAAGGCGCGCTCTATGTGAACCTCGAAGAGGCCGGGCTGCTCTGCCAGACCGAATTCGCCAGCGCTCCGCAGGCTGGTGCCGCGCTTGTCGAACGTGGCGCGGCCCGCGCGCTGGTGACCGATGGCGGCAATGTCACCTGCGACGCTACCAAAGACGGCATCCTTGCCGAGCGCCCGCCAGAAGTGATGGTGACCCGTGTCACCGGTGCGGGCGACACGTTCATGGCCGCACATATCGCATCCGAACTGCGCGGTGCCGACCGCCCCACAGCGCTGCATCGCGCCCTTGCCACAGCCGCCGCCTATGTCGCCGGAGGAACCTGATATGACCACCTTGCCCCTCGAAATCTCTCCCGCCGTCAAATCTGCACTGGACGCAGGTCAGCCCGTTGTCGCGCTCGAGTCGACGATCATCACCCACGGGATGCCCTGGCCGCAGAACCTCGATACGGCCCGCGCCATCGAAGCGACCGTGCGCGAGGCAGGTGCCGAACCCGCAACCATTGCCGTGATCGAAGGCCGCCTCTGCGTTGGCCTCAGCGCCGACCAGTTGGAGGCGCTGGCGCAGGCCAAACAGGTCGCCAAGCTCAGCCGCGCCGACATGGCGGTCTGTATGGCCAATGGCGGTACTGGCGCCACCACAGTCGCGGCAACCATGATCGCCGCACGTCTGGCTGGTATCGAGGTTTTCGCCACAGGTGGCATCGGCGGTGTGCACCGCGGTGCCGATCAGAGTTTTGACATCTCTGCCGACCTTCAGGAATTGTCGCAAACCCCCGTTACGGTGGTGGCCGCCGGGGCAAAGGCCATCCTCGATCTGCCCAAAACGCTGGAAGTGCTGGAAACGCTTGGTGTGCCGGTCATGGCCTATGGTCAGGATGTTCTTCCCGCCTTCTGGTCGCGCGGTTCAAATCTCAAAGCCCC
Source organism: Alphaproteobacteria bacterium (assembly GCA_030425145.1). Classification (GTDB taxonomy): domain Bacteria; phylum Pseudomonadota; class Alphaproteobacteria; order Rhodobacterales; family Rhodobacteraceae; genus Marivita. The sequence goes on from JAUHVK010000034.1 coordinate 10,637, forward strand.
CCTGCGCGCCGACACCCCTGCCGAGATTGCCAAGGCCCATAAGATGCGCGCCGCTCTTGGCCTGCCGGGCGGCCAACTGATCGCCAACCCGATCCCAATCGAGGCCGAGATCCCGCATTCCGAGATCCACCCGATCATCACCCGCGCCACTCAGGATGCCGAGGCGCACGGCATCGCGGGAAAGGCCCTTACGCCCTATTTGCTGCAACGCATCTTCGAACTTACCGATGGACGCTCGCTCGACGCGAATATCGCATTGGTGCTGAACAATGCCCGCCTCGGTGCGCAAATTGCACAGGAATTGACATCTCTGCGTTGAAAAACAGGGTCTTGTCACGTTCCCCCATTGTAGAGCGCAATCCAACCTCCTAGGTTTTTGAGGAAGTAGTGACGGACGTGACATGACCACCCCTTTTGACCCCGAGCGGCGGAAACCCGGCCTCATTGCCGGTCTTCGATCTAGCTTTCTGACCGGAATTGTTGTCATCGCCCCAGTGGCGCTGACCATCTGGTTGATCTGGTCAATCATGGGTTGGATCGACGGTTTCGTATTGCCGTTGGTGCCCGGCCGCTTCAATCCCGAGCAATATATCGGCATCAACCTGCGCGGCGTCGGGGTGATCTTCTTTCTGGTCTTCACCATCTTCGTCGGATGGGTGGCCAAGGGGCTGATCGGTCGGTCACTGATCCGCTTTGCCGAAAGCCTTGTCGAACGGATGCCGGTGGTCCGGTCGATCTACAGCGGGGTCAAACAGATCGCTGAAACGATCTTTGCCCAGTCCGAACGCAACTTCGAAAAGGCCTGCCTGATCCAGTACCCGCGCAAGGGCATCTGGGCCATTGGCTTTATCTCGACCGATGCCCGTGGCGAGGTCTCGCAAAAGGCCGAGACGATGGGCAAGCTGATCTCGGTCTTCGTGCCGACCACACCCAACCCGACCTCTGGTTTCCTGCTATTCTTCCCCGAAGAGGACGTGGTCGAACTTGAGATGTCGCTGGAAGATGCCGCGAAACTGGTGATTTCGGCGGGGCTTGTTTACCCGAACGCCAAAGATCCGACCCAACCCGCAAAAGCCGCCTGACCGAAAGAGCACGCTCTCGTTGGCGGATTGCGTGCGCCTCAGCCGAACATTCTGACCAGATCGGCGGTCTGGCGTTTGCCCAGTTCGTCCTTGTGATGCGCCAGAAATGTACCGGCGGCGCGGCGCCCGCCTTCTTTCAACTCGGCGATCACTGAGGGCACCGGCACCAGTTTGGTGGCGACCGACAGATCGTTCATCAGCTCATCATCCGCGATCATGTGCACGCGGAGATTCTTCATCGCGCCTTCCTTCACCTTGCCCTCAGCGATCAGGCGCTGGACGAATTCGATGGCCCGCAATTCCCGCAATAGCGACGAATTGAAACTGATCTCGTTGATCCGGTTCTGGATCTCGTTTGGCATGACCGGCACGGCGTTGCGCTCCAGCGGGTTGATGTTCACGATCACCACGTCATCCGGCAAATCCGCATCGAACAGCGGAAAAAGCGCCGGATTGCCGGTATAGCCGCCGTCCCAGAACGGCTCGACAATCCCGGTCTCGGGGTCTTCGACCTCCACAGCCTGAAACAACGTAGGCAGACAGGCGGACGCGAGGATGCTCTTCGTGGTGATGGCATCGCCCTCGAAGATCCGCACCTTGCCATCGCGCACCTGAGTGGCGCAGACAAAGAACTTCGGCCCTTCATGCGCACAGACCCGCCCGAAATCGAACTTTTCAACGATCTTTTCCAGCGGGTTCTCGTAAAGCGGCCCCCAAGCATAGGGCGACAGCATCCGCCCCAGCGCGTCCCCCAACATAAAGGCCGGGGAATACTCGATGCTCTTGCTGATCGCGCCGGGGGTGGGCAGCCAGGCCTGCATCCATTTCGGCACCGCCAGATCATCCAGCCGCGCCACCTGCGCCCAGAGCCAATCCAGGTTTTCTCGCGCACCCTGCCGACCGTTCGCGAGCCACCCGGCTTTCAGCGCTGCCCCATTCAGCGCGCCCGCTGAAGTGCCGGTGATGGCTGCGATCTCCAGATCATCCTCTTCCAGCAGCCGGTCCAGCACGCCCCATGTGAACGCGCCATGGGCACCACCGCCCTGAAGCGCAAGATTGATCGTTGCCATACGCCGCCTCACTCATTCACTTGCCAGCCAAACCCCGGGAGGCGCGAGAGGCAGAACCTCTCGCTCCCTGCGTCAAAGCGCGGTCCAGCCCCCATCCACCGAAATCGTCGTCCCGGTGATCTGTGCCGCCGCATCGGAACACAGGAACACGGCTGTGCCGCCGATCTGTTCCACCGTGGCGAATTCCTTGGACGGCTGGCGCTCCAGAATGACCTTCTGCTTCGCCTCTTCCTCGGTCATGCCGTATTTCTTGGCCGTGTCGGGGATCTGTGCCTCAACCAGCGGTGTCAGCACATAACCCGGACAGATCGCGTTGCAGGTGATGTTTTCCTTCGCCGTTTCCAGCGCCGTCGTCTTGGACAGCCCAACCACCCCGTGTTTCGCCGCGATATAGGCGGATTTGTAGGGCGATGCGGTAAGGCCGTGGGCGCTTGCGATATTCACGATCCGGCCCCAACCGGCCTTGCGCATCATCGGCAATGCAACAGCGGTGGTGTGAAAGGCCGAGCTGAGGTTGATCGCAATGATCGCATCCCACTTCTCGATCGGGAACTCGTCGATCGGTGCGACATGCTGGATGCCCGCATTGTTCACAAGGATGTCACAAGCACCTGCCTTTTCGATCAGTGCGCGGCACTGGTCGGCCTTGGACATATCCGCCTGGATGTAGCGCGCGGTGACACCGTGTTCCTGGCCGATGGCTTCGGCCAGTGCGTGATCTTCGGCGTTATCCGTAAACGAATTGATCACCACATTCGCGCCCGCGCGGGCCAGCTCATGCGCGACGCCCAATCCGATCCCGGAATTCGATCCGGTGATGACGGCGGTTTTCCCTTTCAGCGACATGATCGCTCCTCTTCTCCGATTATGCTTGTGCAGCACGCTACATGCTGCGCTTGCATAACACAAAGAAAGGATGATGGTTCACGCCTCTGGAGGATGTGCGCCAAAAAAACCGATGATCTCGGTCAGTCGGCCATCCGCACCAATGCGGCCACAGTCGATGCCTTGCACTCGGACTGTCCCATCGGCCAACACCATATGCCAGGCAAAACGGATCCGGTCGTGATGTGCGTCCACACCCGAAATCTGTTCGATGCGCGCACCCGGAAACCGTGCAAGAACACGTCCGATATGAGCATGAAGCGATTCGCGTCCCTGTGCCTCGCTGCCGGGGTCTTGGTACAGGCCATTCTCCGCCCATGCGATGTCCAGCAGCGCGCGCCGTTCGTCGGCATCCTCCGCGCACCATGCATCGCAATAGGCCTTAAGAACTTGGGGCAAGCTGTCCATGTTGCCTCCGCTGCTGTTGCGTCATCCTTGCAGATCGCCCGGCAAACAGACAGAAAAAAACCCCGGCACGAAGCCGGGGTTAAGTTATTGAGGCAGGTTTCATACAGGCAAGAAACCTATCGAGCAGTAACCCCTTTATAGGCAATCTTTCACCGCGATCCAAGCTAAAAGTTTGAAAAGCCACGAAAGCCCAGCTACCGTCCGGCGTAAGAAAACAAGGGCAGACAGGGATTGTTGCGAAAATGAGATCGGTTTATTTCCTGAAACGTCAGATCGGCATCGCCGCGTTGGCACTTTCGTGCGTCGCGCACACCGCGTGGGCCGAGCCGCAGCACGGCATAGCTATGTATGGCGACCCCGAATTGCCACCGGATTTTGTGTCACTGCCCTACGCAAATCCTGACGCTCCAAAGGGTGGCCGGATTGTCACCGGCGAGGTCGGCAGCTTCGACAGCCTCAACCCACACATCTCCAAAGGCTCGACGCCGTGGCAGCTTCGCTTCCTCGCGTATGAAAGTCTGATGGGCCGGAATTGGGACGAACCTTTCACACTCTACGGCCTCCTCGCCGAATCAATCGACGTCGCCGAGGATCGCAGTTGGGTGGAGTTTGTCCTGCGCGAAGAGGCGGCGTTTTCGGACGGAACAGCTCTGACTGTCGAGGACGTGATGTGGTCCTACGAGACCCTCGGCACCATCGGTCACCCCCGCTACCACGGCGCGTGGAAGAAAGTGGCGTCGATGGAACAGACCGGCCCGCGCAGCATTCGCTTCACCTTCAACGAGGATGACCCCGAGATGGCGCTGCTGATCGGTATGCGCCCGATCCTCAAAAAGGCCCAGTGGGACGGCAAGGAATTCGACGCTTCCGGCATCGACGAAGTGCCCTTGTCCACCGCGCCTTACGTGATCGACGATTTCGAGGCTGGCCGCTTTGTCAGCCTCAAACGCAACCCGGACTATTGGGGCAAAGACGTCAACTTCATGCGGGGTCAGGCAAACCTCGACGAGATCCGCATGGAGTTCTATGGCGACGGCACCGCCATGTTCGAGGCATTCAAGGCCGGTGCTCTCAATTCCAGCCGGGAATTCAATGTCGAGAAATGGGACACCCAGTACGATTTCCCCGCCATTGACAGCGGCGATGTGGTCAAATCGGTAATCCCGCATGAACGCCCCTCGGGCATGACGGGTTTCGTGATGAACACCCGCCGGGATGAGTTCAAAGACTGGCGTGTGCGGGACGCGATGCTGCACGCGTTCAACTTCGAATTCATCAACGAGACCATGACCGGCTCGAAACAGCCGCGCATCACCTCCTATTTCTCCAACTCGGTTCTGGGGATGCAGGATGGCCCGGCCGAAGGTCGCGAGCGTGAATTGCTTAAGCCGTTTGCGGCAGACCTGCTGCCAGGCGCGCTTGACGGCTACGCCCTGCCTGTCAGCGACGGCTCCGAACGCAACCGCAGCAACATCCGCGCCGCGATCGACCTGATGGAAGAGGCAGGCTACACGATCAAAGACGGTGCGATGGTCGGCCCAGACGGTGAGCCGTTCACTTTTGAAATCCTGCTTCAGCAGGGCAGCACCGAAGAACAGTCGATCATCGACCTCTTCACCCAGTCACTCGAACGGGTTGGGATCACTCCGACGATCACCACCATCGACAGCGCGCAGTTCAAGGAACGCACCACCAATTATGACTTCGACATGAGCTACAACCGTTGGGGCATGTCACTCAGCCCGGGCAACGAACAAAAGCTCTACTGGGGTTGTGATGGCGTCGAAAACCCCGGCACGCGCAACTGGATGGGCATGTGTTCCCCTGCCGCCGAAGCCATGATCGACGCGATCCTGCAATCGGACTCGCGCGATGATTTCGTCGCCGCCACCCGCGCGCTGGATCGGGTTCTGACCACCGGGCGCTACGTGATCCCGATCTACCAGTGGAACATCAGCCGCATTGCCCATGCGAAAGAGTTGAAATACTCGGCCGAGATCCCGATCTATGGCGACTGGATCGGTTGGCAGCCAGATGTCTGGTGGTGGGAAGAGGAGTAATCCATGCGTGCATGGACTCTGATAATTTTGGTTGCAGGCGCGCTGAGCGCCTGTGCCACCGTTGACGGGATCGGTCAGGACATCTCGTCCACGTCCCGCACTGTTCAAAGCTGGTTCTGACGGGTTCTGAACCACGCTTTCTCTGAAATCTTGATAATTCTGACCCTTTCTTCGGAATTTACGAAGAAAGCGACGTCACCCAGAGGATGCTTGCGTCGTCATCCGACACCGAAATCACGTTGTGCCCCATGGTGGCATCGTAATAGGCGCTGTCGCCCCGACGCATTTCGACAGGCTCGTAGAACTCGGTGTAAAGCCGGACCACCCCGGTGAGTACGTAAAGAAACTCCTCTCCGTCATGCCGGACCCATCCTTCGAACTCATCGACCGACCGCGCCCGCACCCGTGCGCGATATGGCAGCATCTGCTTCTTGGTCAGCGTTTCGGCCAGCAACTCATGCTCATAGGTGGTTGTCGCGTGCTGAAGACCCTGCCCGTTCGGTGTGACCGCCATCCGGCCGTTCACCTTTTCCCGCTGCGGCGGTGTGAAAAGCTGTGGCACACTGATCTGCAACCCGATCGCCAGCTTCTTCAGCGCGTCGTAGGTGGGCGACATCTGACCATTCTCGATCTTCGACAAGGTCGAACGCGCCAGCCCAGCCTGCTGCGCCGCCTGTTCCAGTGTCCAGTTGCGCGCTTTGCGCAGGTCGCGCACGCGCTCGCCGAGGTTCAGCGGCTCCGGCTGGTCGTGTGCCCCGCTGTCGCGCGCGATGCGGATCAGGTTTTTCGGATCATGAGTCATGGGCACATCTATAGGGCCAGCTTGATCTTCCGGCAACCGGCGCTTGCGGCGGGTTCATTTGCGTCCTAGGGCTGTGCTATGACCTCGATTTTCGACACCGGCCCATGGCCGCCCTGCCCGCAGGATTTCAACCTGACCGCCCATGTTCTGGCCGCCGCGGATCGCGTGCCGGACAAGATCGCACTGGCCGTGGTCAAACCCACCGGTGCCCAACGCTGGAGCTATGACAAGCTGCGCAGCGCCATTCTGGGCACCGCAACTGGGTTGCTGAACAGCGGCTTGCAACCGGGGGACAGACTTCTGATGCGGGTGGGTAATTCGGTCGAATTCCCGGTCGCCTATCTTGCAGCGATCGCCGTCGGCATAGTCCCGATCCCCACCTCGTCGCAACTGACCGAACCCGAGGTTCAGGTACTGATCGACATGACCGAACCGGCGGCGGTTCTGCATGACGGACATACCGCCTGTCCGGCAACCGTACGGGTGATCCGTACAGACCAGATGTCCGAATGGTACGGTTTGCCAGCGGCCCCTTATGCGTTCGGTGATCCGAACCGGCTGTCCTACATCATCTTCACCTCCGGCACCTCTGGCAAACCCCGGGCTGTCTGCCATGCGCACCGCGCGATCTGGGCACGGGGGATGATGATGGATGGATGGTACGGGCTGACCGAGTCGGACCGTCTGATGCATGCGGGCGCGTTCAACTGGACCTATACGCTGGGCACAGGACTCTTGGATCCTTGGACCAAAGGTGCAACCGCATTGATCCCGGCGCAGGGGGTGGAGCACGCGCAGATTCCACTTCTCCTAAAGCGACATGAGGTATCGATTTTTGCTGCTGCACCGGGTGTTTACCGGCATATCCTAAAGTCAGGTAGCCTCGACCTGCCGAAACTGCGTCACGGCCTGTCTGCCGGAGAAAAGCTGCCCGCCTCAATCCGCGACGCATGGCGTACCGCCACCGGAACCCGCGTTTATGAGGCGTTCGGCATGTCCGAATGTTCGACCTTTATCTCCTCCGCCCCCGGATCGCCGGATTTGGTCCCCGAAAGCCTCGGCTGGCCCCAACCCGGTCGCCGTGTCGCAATTCTGGGTGATGAAGGCCCCGTTCCGATCGGTGACCACGGCATCATCGCAGTCCACCGCGATGATCCGGGCCTGATGCTAGGATATTTGAACCAGCCCGAGGAAACCACCGCGCGGTATCAGGGTGATTGGTTTCTGACTGGCGACATGGGCGAAATGACGGAGAACAAAGACATTTTGTACCACGGGCGTGCCGACGACATGATGAACGCAGGCGGGTTCCGCGTCAGCCCGCTGGAGGTCGAAGCGGCACTCCTGACCCATCCCGACATCCACGAGGTCGGGGTCACGGATATCGAGATCAAGGCCGACACACGTATCATCGCCGCGTATTACGTCTCGGATACCCCTCTCGAAAACACGGCTCTCGAAAGCTTCGCTGCGGAACGTCTGGCGCGCTACAAACAACCGCGCCTTTATACGCGCATGGCGTCCCTGCCCCGCAACGCCAACAACAAGCTTTTGCGGCGCGCGCTGCCGGATCATCCGGCGCTCTGACCCACGCTTACCAAACGCCACTCAGTCTGTTAGACCGATCCCAACGACTGGAAAGGAACACCTCATGGTCAAACTCGACATCATGTCTGACCCGATCTGCCCGTGGTGCTATATCGGCAAAACAAATCTCGACCGTGCGCTGGCGCAGCGCCCTGACCATCCCTTCCTGATCACATGGCATCCGTTCCAGCTGAACCCCGATATGCCGAAAGAGGGTATGGATCGCCGTGCCTATCTCGAAGCAAAGTTCGGCGGCAAAGAAGGTGCAATCCGGGCCTATGCCCCCGTTGTCGAACATGCCGAAAAAGCCGGTCTGAGCATCAATTTCGAGGGCATCCAGAAGACACCCAACACCCTTGATGCCCACCGCCTCATCCATTGGGCCGGGATCGAAGGCCATCAGAACGCGGTCGTTGATGCATTGTTCAATGCTTACTTTGTCGAAGGCCGTGACATCGGCGACAAAGACGTTCTGGCCGACATCGCGGATTCCTGTGGCATGGATGCCAGCGTGGTGCTGCGCCTTCTCGCGACGGACGAAGACCGTGTCGAGATGGTGGAACGGGATGCTGCGGCACGCGGCATGGGTGTGACCTCGGTCCCGACCTTCATCGTTGCCAGCAAACACGCCGTGCCCGGTGCGCAGCCAACCGAGCTTTGGTTGCAGGTGCTGGATGATCTTGCTCAGGATGCCTCTCTGGACGCATGAACACGCCCTTCCGCATTGCTACGCTCGTCGTAACGCTGCTGACAATCATCGTCGGCGGCACCGTGTTTTTCCGTTGGGCGGAAGGCTGGAGCTGGCTCGACTCCTACTTCTTCACCGTCGTGACTCTGTCAACCGTTGGCTATGGCAACCTTGTTCCGCAAACGGATATCGGCAAAATCGGCACCACCGTTTTCATCTTGATGGGATTGGGGATCTTTGCCGTTGCGGTTCAGCAGTTCGGTATGTTTGCCATGCGCAAGCGCGAAGAGCATACCGAATGGCTGATCGCCCGCTTTGATGAGCCGGACCGCACCGCCAACACCGATTCCGATCCTTCGGACCACGCGGACTCCCCAGACAAAAGCTGAGCATTCTGCTCTGTAACCTCGCGCGGCATGGTGATACGGCTCCGACAACCGTTTCGGAGTCCCCATGTCCAGTGCAATGTCGCGTACCGAGTTTGTCGCCCTTATGGCGATGCTGGCTGCCACTGTGGCTTTGTCGATCGACGCCATGCTTCCAGCGTTGCCGCAGATTGCGCAGAAACTGACGCCGGACAACATCAACCAAGCGCAGTTGGTCGTCACCAGCTTTGTTCTTGGTATGGGGCTGGGCACAATTGTCACCGGGCCGCTTTCGGACACGTTCGGCCGCAAGCCCGTCATGCTTTGGGGATCGGTGCTTTACATGCTCAGTGCGATTGTGGCCACGCAGGCCCAATCGCTTGAGGTTCTGTTGGTCTCTCGGGTGTTCCAAGGGCTGGGCGCGGCCGGCCCGCGCGTCGTTGCGATGGCCGTGATCCGTGACCTTTATGCAGGGCGCGGTATGGCCCAGATCGTGTCCTTCGTGATGATCGTTTTTTCCCTTGTTCCAGCCATCGCGCCGCTGCTCGGCTCAATCGTGATCGACATCTGGGACTGGCACGCGGTGTTCTACGGGTTTGTCGGTTTTTCAGCGATATCCGCAGTCTGGGTCGCAGTCCGTCTGCCCGAAACACTGGCCCCCGAGAACCGCAGGTCTCTGCGCATCGACGCGCTGCGTGGCGCGTTTGTGGAGATGTTCGTGCACCCGGTTGTGCGCATCTCCATCGCCGTGCAGGCGCTGTCCTTCGGGATGCTCTTTGCGCTGCTGTCTTCGATCCAGCAGATCTTCGACATCACCTTCGGACGTGCCGAGTCCTTTCCCGTCTGGTTCGGCGCCGTGGCCATCGTCGCTGGCTCCTCAGGCATTCTGAACGCTCGTCTGGTCATACGGTTGGGCATGATGTTCCTTGTCCGGGCGATGCTTCTGGCGCAAGTGGTCATTTCTGCCGCGATGATCCTCGTCGCGACAGCCGCCGCTGCAGGTCACGTGTCGAATGATCTCTATTTCGGCGCCTTCGTGATCTGGCAGGTTTCGCTCTTCTTCCAGGCGGGCATGACCATCGGTAACCTGAATGCAATCGCGCAGGAACCGATGGGCCATATCGCGGGCATGGCCGCCAGTGTGATCAGTTCTGTCGCCACCGTCGGCGGTGTGGCGCTGGCAGTTCCGGTGGGCCTGCTCTTTGACGGAACGCCCTTGCCGCTCTCGATCGCAATCTTCCTTCAAGCCGCGCTCGGTCTGGCCCTGATGCGCCTTATGGTGCGGATCGATGCGCGGCTGACAACCTGATAAAGTCAGGACCAAGACTTCTGAAAGGACTCTCCCAAAATGACGAAAATCAAAGTCGATAATCCCATCGTTGAAATGGATGGCGATGAAATGACCCGCATCATGTGGGATTTCATTAAGCAAAAGCTGATCCTGCCCTATCTCGATATCGACCTGCTTTACTACGATCTTGGTATCGAGGAGCGGGACCGCACCAACGACCAGATCACCATCGATGCCGCTGAAAAGACCAAAGAGATCGGCGTGGCCGTCAAATGCGCGACCATCACGCCGGACGAAGCCCGCGTCGAAGAGTTTGGTCTCAAGAAGATGTGGCGCAGCCCGAACGGCACGATCCGCAACATCCTGGGTGGCGTGATATTCCGTCAGCCGATCATCTGCCGCAACGTGCCGCGCCTTGTGCCGGGCTGGACCAAACCCATCGTCGTTGGCCGCCACGCTTTTGGAGATCAGTACAAGGCTACGGATTTCAAATTCCCCGGCGCAGGGAAACTGTCGATGAAATTTGTCGGCGAAGACGGCGAAGTGATCGAACGCGAAGTCTATGACGCACCGTCCGCCGGCGTGTTCATGTCGATGTACAACCTCGACGCGTCGATCCGAGACTTTGCACGCGCTTCGTTCAACTATGGTTTGAACATCGGCTGGCCGGTTTACCTGTCCACCAAAAACACCATTCTGAAACAATACGATGGCCGGTTTATCGAGATTTTTTCCGAAATCTTCGAAGCTGAATTCAAAGATGCCTTCGAAGCCAAAGGCATCGAATACCAGCACCGCCTCATCGACGACATGGTGGCCTCTGCTCTGAAATGGTCGGGTGGCTTTGTCTGGGCCTGTAAGAACTACGACGGTGACGTGCAGTCCGACACCGTGGCGCAGGGCTTCGGTTCGCTGGGCATGATGTCGTCGGTGCTCATGACCCCCGATGGCAAGATCGTTGAGGCCGAGGCGGCGCATGGCACCGTCACCCGCCACTACCGCCAGCATCAGGCGGGCGAGCAGACCTCGACCAACTCCATCGCGTCGATCTACGCCTGGACCGGCGCGCTCAAGCACCGTGCAAAGCTGGACGAGAACATCAGCCTGCGCGCCTTTGCCGAAACGTTGGAGCGGGTGGTCGTGGAAACGGTCGAGGCCGGCTACATGACCAAGGATCTCGCCCTTCTGGTCGGGCCTCAGCAAAGCTGGTTGACCACGATGGGCTTTCTGGAAAAGCTGGACGAACGGTTGAACGCGGCTTTGACGGGGTAAATGATATGCGGTGGTTTGCGGTCTTTCTCTTTCTCGCAACCCCCCTGTTCGCTCAGGTCTACCCCGACTACGACCGTACCACGATCACCGATCACGCCGATCTGTTGACGGACGATCAAGAAAACGCAATGGATGCCCGGCTCGCCGGGCTCCGACGCGACACCGGGATCGAGTTTGCTGTGCTCACCCTGCGGTCGCAGGCGCCTTACGCGGCTTCCCAATCGCTCGAAGATTTCGCAACCGGGCTCTTCAATCACTGGGGCATCGGTGACGCCAGCCGCAATGACGGCATTCTTGTGCTGATCCTGTCCGAAGACCGCGCCATGCGGATCGAGCTGGGCGCGGGATACGCGCGCGACTGGGATCGCGTGTCGCAAAACGTCATAAACCGCTCGTTCCTGCCTGCGTTCGAAAGCGGGGATTACGCCACTGGGATCAGTGACGGGGTCGAGGACGTGATCGCTTCCATCGCCTTGCCGTTCTCCGAAGGCTCTGACGCGCCCGCTTCGGACGGGGATTACACCCCTTGGATGGTGTTCGTCGCCGTGATGGGAGCATTGCTGATTTCGGGGCGTCAATTCGTGGGGGATATTCTCACACGGTTCCAGCGGTGCCCCAACTGCGGCAGCCGCTCGCTCAGCCGAGTGCGCAAGACACTACGTAAACCCACCCGTACCAGCGAAGGCAGTGGTGAGGTCACCACACGGTGCAGTCAGTGCACCTATCGCGACGTGCGTTCCTTTACCGTGTCGCGGATTTCGTCGTCATCGTCGCGTGGTGGTTTTGGCGGTGGTCGATCCGGTGGCGGAGGCGCATCGGGGCGTTGGTAGTGGCTTGACATCGGCAAAATATGTCATAATTGCTGACCTATGTTTCTGCTCAGCAAACCACCCGCCGACCGGCACACGTTTTTCGAAGACGTTCAGGGCATCCTGATCGGCGCCACACTTGTGGCGCTTGCGATCCAATTCCTGTCCCAAGCAAATCTGCTTACTGGGCAGATCGCAGGACTGGCATTGGTGTCCAGCTATATGACCAACTGGTCGTTTGGGCCGATCTTCTTTGTGTTGAACCTACCCTTCTACGTCGTCGCCGTGCGCCAGCTTGGTTGGACCTTCACGCTCAAGACCTTTGCCGCCGTCGCGCTCATGTCCACGATTTCTGAGTTGTCACCCTATGTGCTCACGCTCGACATGGTGCACCCGGCGCTGGGGGCGGTGCTTGGTGGCGTACTCGCGGGTATCGGTCTGTTGTCGCTTTTTCGGCACGGGGCGACTTTGGGAGGTATCGGAATCGTGGCGCTTTGGTTGCAGGACACGCGCGGCATTCAGGCGGGCAACACGCAGCTTATGTTCGATGTCTTTGTGTTCGGCTTGGCTTTCTGGATCATGCCCGCAGAGGTAGTGATCTGGTCACTTCTTGGTGCGGTGATTCTGAACATGATTGTCACCGTGAACCACCGTCGCGACCGCTATGTGGCGCGTTCCTAAGCGCTCCTGCACAGAAAATAGTCAAAAACGACACCGTGTCGCAATCAGCGCAGATTGCGCGATAGGCTGAAGGCAGCATTTCCATAGCAATACGGAGATGCAGATGCGCGGTGATCGGTCCGCCCTGACACTTGTTCTGCGCACCATCGGGGCGCGGCGAGGACGTGCTGCACGCGGGCGGCCCTGAGCGGCATCACACGCCGTTCACTCCTGCCTTTACCTTATTCCACGAGACATCCCATGACAGATATGTCCCCCCGTCGCGCTGGTGGCCGTGCAGCCCGCCGTCAGGCGCGCGCGAACCCGCTGGCCGACAACCTGCGCCCCATTCGTTCCGGTATGTCCGGTGGTCGATACGAGCCGCTGAGCGCGGCAGACATGGACCGCATCCACAACGCTGCCCTGACGGCGCTTGAGGAAATCGGCCTCTCTGAGGCCCCGGCCTCTGGCATCGAGATCATGACCAAGGCGGGTGCCGTTCTTGGTGACGATGGCCGTATCCGGTTTCCCCGCGCCTTGGTCGAGGACATGCTGGCGCTGACGAACCGGGAGGTTATGCTGTGTGGCCGCGATCCGCAGCACGACCTCGACCTGTCCGGCACCCGCGTGCACTACGGCACCGCAGGCGCTGCGGTACATATGGTGGATGTGAATACCGGGAATTACCGTGAAAGCACCGTGCAGGATCTGCACGACGCCGCGCGCATCGTGGATCAACTCGACAACATCCACTTCCTGCAACGCCCGATGGTCGCGCGGGACATTTCCGACAACAAGGAAATGGACCTCAACACCATCTATGCCTGCTGTTCCGGAACGCTGAAACACGTTGGCACGTCCTTTACCGAGCCGTCCTTTGTACCCGATGCTTTCGAACTGCTGCACCTGATCGCAGGCGGGGAGGACGCGTGGCGCGCGCGGCCTTTCGTGTCGAACTCGAACTGCTTTGTCGTTCCGCCGATGAAATTTGCCACCGAAGCTTGTCAGGTCATGGAAGCCTGCATTCGCGGTGGTATGCCCGTCCTGCTGCTCAGCGCCGGTCAGGCCGGGGCGACCGCCCCCGCCTCGATTGCCGGGGCAATTGTTCAGGCGGTTGCCGAATGTCTGGCGGGGGTCGTCTATGTCAACGCCATGGCGCCGGGCCATCCGGTGATCTTCGGCACTTGGCCGTTTGTGTCCGACCTGCGCACCGGGGCAATGTCCGGCGGATCGGGTGAACAGGCACTGCTGACCGCAGGCTGCGCGCAAATGCACCGCTATTACGGCGTCTGCGGTGGCGCGGCGGCTGGCATTGCGGATGCCAAACTGCCCGACATGCAGGCCGGATGGGAGCAGATGTGCTCCAACGTCATGGCCGGGCTCTCGGGTCTCAACATGGTGTATGAGGCGGCCGGGATGCACGCCTCGCTGCTGGGATTCTGTCACGAAAGCCTGATCCTTGGCGACGATCTCATCGGGCAGGCGTTGCGTTGCGTGCGGGGGATCGAAGTCACCGAGGACGACCTGAGCCTCGAAGTGATGCGCGCCACCTGCCTTGGCGGACCGGGGCATTACCTGGGAAGTGACGATACTTTGAACAGGATGCAGCGCGATTACGTCTACCCTGTTCTGGGCAACCGCGCGTCACCCAAGGAATGGGTCGAACAGGGTCAGCCGATCCTTGTCGAAAAGGCGACCGAGCGGAAAGAGAAGATCCTGTCGAAACCATCACGCGCACGGTTTTCGCCCGATGTTGATGCGGCCATCCGCAACCGGTTCAAAATTCACCTGAAATGACGACAGCACCTGACGCGGGGGGCTGGTCCCCCCGTGCGCAATGGGCCATGAAGATCCCATCGCTTCGGAGATCCCCATGCCTTACCTCATCCTCATATTTGCCGTGCTGGCGGAAACCATCGGCACAACCGCGCTGCAGGCCAGCCAACAGTTCAGCCGCCCGCTGCCCTCACTCATCGTTGTGGTCGCCTATGGCGCGGCCTTCTACCTGCTGGCCATCGCCCTCAGAACATTTCCGGTGGGTATCGCCTATGCGATGTGGTCCGGCATGGGGATCATCTTCATCGCGATCATCGGTTTTGCCGTGTTCAACCAGAGGCTCGACTGGCCCGCGATCCTTGGCATTGCGCTGATCATGGCGGGAATCCTGATCATCAACCTCTTCTCAAACACCGCCACCCACTGAAAAACGCGCACCGGACGGACCGATGCGCGTTTCCGTGCCTTAGGGGCGCGTGGGATCAGAAGCGGAAGCTGCCCCGGATCGACACCGTGTCCGCGTTTACGTCGACCCCTGTGTCGTCGAAATCGTCAAAACGGTGGGCAAGGTATTCGCCACCCACGGTGAACTGATCGGTCACCTTGTATTCGACGCCCAGACCACCGACGATCCCGGTGTCGTCACCGATATTGGTGTTCAACTGCGCTGCACCGACGGTGGCATAGACCAGCGTCCGCCCAAGGTCATAACCGCCACGGACCTTTGCGCGCAGCACGTCGTCAACCTCGATGCCGCCAAGCTGGATGTCCTCGCCGGTCTGGTAGTCAAGTTCGCCACCCACGACGAACTGGCCGAAATCGTAGTCATAACCACCGTAGACGCCATAGACTCCTTCGCTGTCTTCAAGGCCACCATCCGCGTCGGCGGACAGGTTACCAAAGCTCAGACCGCCATAAGCGCCGGTCCAGTCGCCACCCATCTGGGTCGGGGCAACGGTGACCGGTTCCACGATCATCGGTTCCACCGGAGCCGGATCTGCGCTGCCCGCATAGGTCGAGGTCGCTGCTGTTGCCACAAGGGCTGTCCCAAGCAGAATGCGTTTCATGAGGAGAGTTCCTTTCTCGTTTTGCCTCAGTCGCCGCCACGGGCAAAAGCCTTGCCCGCCGCGCTGTTGTCTCAACGTCGGAAGCCTTGATCGCGTTTCAAGGACAATGGCAGCGAATTCTCACGGCCCCGGGGTTTCAGGCCAAACCCCGCCCAAAAACTCCGTGCCATCAGTGCTTTATTGCCGGTTCCGTCTCACGCTCTCGTGAATGGGCTGTGGTGCCGGGACGGCAACACATATGTCATCCGCCTTTTTTGCTGGCCTTCCTTGACAGTCCCTTGTAACCCCCGCGCAACTCTTCCCTGTACGAGACTAAGATTCATGGACCTTCGCAACATTGCGATCATCGCCCACGTTGACCACGGCAAGACCACGCTGGTTGACGAGCTGCTCAAGCAATCCGGCGCCTTCCGCGCAAACCAGGCTGTCGCCGAGCGCGCGATGGACAGCAACGACCTCGAACGTGAACGCGGTATCACCATTCTGGCCAAGGCCACATCCGTCGAATGGAAAGGCACGCGCATCAACATCGTCGATACCCCCGGCCACGCCGATTTCGGCGGCGAGGTGGAGCGCATCCTGTCGATGGTCGACGGGGTTGTCCTGCTGGTGGACGCCGCCGAAGGCCCGATGCCGCAGACCAAGTTCGTGACCTCCAAGGCGCTTGCCCTCGGCCTGCGCCCCATCGTGGTTCTGAACAAGGTCGACAAACCTGACGCCGAACCAGACCGCGCGCTGGACGAATGCTTTGACCTCTTCGCGAACCTCGACGCGAACGAAGATCAATTGGACTTCCCGCACATGTACGCTTCGGGCCGTTCCGGTTGGGCCGACATGTCGCTCGACGGTCCGCGCAAGAACCTTGATGCGCTGTTTAAGCTGATCGTCGATCACGTCCCTGCCCCCAAGCAGATCAAGCATCAGGACGAAGACTTCCGTATGCTGGCCACCACGCTGGGCTCTGACCCGTTTGTGGGCCGCATCCTGACCGGACGCGTTGAAACCGGCCGCCTCAAGGTCGGTGCAACCGTGCAGGCGCTCAGCCGCGTGGGTCAGAAGATCGAACAGTTCCGCGTGACCAAGATCCAGGCCTTCCGGGGTCTGGGCATGCAGGACATCGAAGAGGCTCTGGCGGGCGACATCGTCAGCATCGCCGGCATGTCCAAGGCGACCGTGGCCGATACGATCTGCGCGCTGGCCGTGGATGAGCCGCTTGAGGCACAGCCCATCGATCCGCCCACCATCACCGTGACCTTCGGCATCAACGACAGCCCGCTGGCTGGCCGTGACGGCAAGAAAGTGCAATCGCGCGTCATCCGCGAACGTCTGCTGAAAGAGTCGGAATCGAACGTCGCCATCAAGGTCAAAGACACCCCGGGCGGCGAAGCCTTCGAAGTGTCGGGCCGTGGCGAACTTCAGATGGGTGTTCTTATTGAAAACATGCGCCGCGAAGGGTTTGAGCTGTCGATCTCGCGCCCGCAGGTAATCATGAAGGAAGACGAGAACGGAAAGCTTTTGGAGCCGGTCGAAGAAGCGACGATCGACGTGGATGACGACTATTCCGGCGCTGTGATCGAAAAGCTGACTGGCGCGCGTAAAGGTGAACTGGTCGAGATGCGCCCTGCCGGTGCCGGCAAAACCCGCATCATCGCCCATGTCCCGTCGCGTGGCCTGATCGGCTATCACGGCGAATTCCTGACCGACACGCGTGGCACAGGTGTTCTCAACCGCGTGTTCCACGGCTGGACCCCGCACAAGGGCCCGATCCCGGGCCGTCGTGCCGGTGTGCTGATTTCGATGGAGAACGGTACTTCCGTCGCCTATGCGCTCTGGAACCTCGAAGACCGGGGCAAGATGTTCATTGGCGCGCAGGAAGCGGTCTACACAGGCATGATCATTGGCGAACACAGCCGCGACAACGATCTCGAAGTGAACCCGCTCAAGGGCAAGAAGCTGACCAACGTGCGTGCGTCGGGCACCGATGACGCCGTGCGTCTGACCACGCCGGTCACGCTGTCGCTGGAAGAAGCCATCGCCTATATCAACGACGACGAACTCGTCGAGGTGACGCCAAACGTGATCCGTCTGCGCAAGCGCTATCTTGATCCGCACGAGCGTAAGCGGATGGCAAAATCTAACTGATCCTTTTCAAGATTGAACGCAGACAGTAGCATCTCTCTATGTCTGCGTTTTTTCTGCGTTCTGTTATTCTGTCGACCCTGCTCGGCCTTGGTGTGTCGAGCAGCGCAGAAGAATTCCGGTGCGAGAATGGGCTCGTGACGATCCGGAATAGCCCCGGCGCCTTGCACCCAGCAATATGCACCGCGTCTGATCGCGCCCTTTCGCTTTTGCAAAGTTGTGACCTGAAACCGCCTGAACCCGTCGAGATTCAGCTCTCGGAACTCTCTGACAAGACCTGCATCGGTCTTTTTCACTGTGGTGAAGCCCTGATCGAGGTCTTGCCGCCCGAAGCCTTGGACGCGAGGCGCAGCGCCGTTGGAGCGTTCAATGGTTTGCCGACCCCAAGACTGTTCGAAAGCGTTATCGTCCATGAGATCGCCCATGCGGCAATGGAGGACGTGCCCTGTCCATATGACAGTTGCGTGGCGTCAAGCGAATACTTTGCATATTCGATACAATTGCTTGATCTAACCGAAGCCGAGCGTAACCTGGTTGTCCCACCGCTGGACAATGGGACAGAGCCAACGCGCGTTACCCATGACCAGGTCAACGCCCTTATTCTCTACATGGCACCGGACCTATTCATCACGAAGGTCTGGCGACATGTGACCGCAAAAAATGACGTCTGTACTCAACTCAAGCGCGTACAGGACGGAACGCTCGTGTTCGACACCTTTCACCCCTGACAGTAACCGTCAGGGTCAGGGCGTCTCGGCCTATTCCGAGGTCTCTACGATCAGCAATTCGCGCTCAGACGCGTCGCGGGCATGGTCCAACGCCTTCTGGTAATCCGGGCTGTTGTAGCAGGCTTCCGCCGCTTCGACGGACGGGAATTTGGCAACCACATTGCGCGGCCGTTCCTGCCCTTCAAGCTGCACATACCGACCACCGCGGGCAATGAAATGCCCGCCGTGTTTGGCAATCGCCGGACCGGCCAATTCCGCATATTTCGAATAGGCCTCGGGGTCTGTCACAGTGACATGGGCAATCCAGAGTGCAGGCATGGTTTATCCTCCCAAAACGGCTTCGGCGGCTTTGATCGCAGCGTCGGCATTCGACGCCGAGGCACCACCGCCCTGCGCCATGTCCGGACGGCCACCGCCGCCCTTGCCGCCCAATTCTGGCACGGCGGCTTTGACCAGATCAACGGCGGACACCGTTCCGGTCAGGTCATCGGTCACACCCGCAGCCACGGCTGCCTTGCCACCGGTATCTGCAATCAACAGAACCGCACCGGACCCAAGTCGCTGCTTGTGCTCGTCGATCAGCGGCGGCAGGTCCTTGCCGGACACGCCGGTCAGCACTTGGGCCAGGAACTTCACGCCGTTGATCTCGCGTGCTTCGGCACCGCCGCCCTGCCCCGCGCCACCGGACATCGCCAGTTCGCGGCGTAGCTGCGCCACCTCGTTCGAAAGAGCCTTGCGCTCGTCGAGCAGAGCGCGCACCCGTGCAGGCACGTCGGTCGCCTGTGCCTTCAACTCAAGCGCAACTTCGGCCAGACGGTGATCCTGCTCGGACAGGTAGCGGAACGCGTCCGCCCCGGTCAGCGCTTCGATCCGGCGCACACCGGCGCTGGATGCGGAATCGCCCAGTGTGACGAAGACGCCAATGTCGCCCGTGCGTTTCACATGGGTCCCGCCACATAGCTCCAGCGAATAGGTGTTGCCATCCGTGCCCTTGCCCGAGCCGGTCTGGGCCCCCATCGACACCACGCGAACTTCGTCGCCGTATTTCTCACCAAACAGCGCCTGTGCGCCAATCGCGCGCGCATCGTCGGGTGTCATGATACGGGTCTCAACCGTCGCGTTCTGACGGATATAGGCGTTCACCTCGGCTTCAACCTGTCGCAATTCCGCTTGCGTCAGCGCCTTGCCGTGGCTGAAGTCGAACCGCAAACGGTCAGGAGCGTTGAGTGAGCCGCGCTGCGCGACGTGATCGCCAAGCGCCCGGCGCAGTGCCTCGTGCAGAAGGTGCGTGGCCGAGTGGTTTGCGCGGATCGACGTGCGGCGGCTGTGATCCACCTCAAGCTGAACCGCCTCGCCCTTTTTGAACGTGCCGCTTTTCACGGTGACGTGGTGCGCAAACACCTTGCCGCCGCCCATGCGCTGGGTGTCGGTCACTTCGGCCTGATCGTCCTCGTCATCCAGACGGCGCAGCCATCCGGTGTCGCCCACCTGACCGCCGGATTCGCCGTAGAACGGCGTCTGGTTCAGAACGATCCAGCCGGTGTCGCCCTCGGACAATGCATCCACCACCGCGCCGTCTTTGATCAGCGCAAGCATCTGGCCTTCGGCGGTTTCGGTGTCATAGCCCAGGAAATCGGTCGCGCCGTGGGTTTCGGCCAAATCGAACCAGATCGCGAGGTCGGCGGATTCGCCCGTGCCGGACCATGCTGCCCGCGCCTTGGCCTTCTGCTCCGCCATCGCGGCATCGAACCCGTCGGTGTCCACCGTCCGGCCTTTTTCGCGCAGGGCGTCCTGCGTCAGGTCGAGCGGGAAGCCATATGTGTCGTAGAGCTTGAACGCTGCGGCACCCGGCAGCGGTGCATCCTCGGACAGGCTGCTCAATTCGTCGTCGAGCAGCTTAAGACCCCGGTCGAGCGTCTGCTTGAACCGTGTCTCTTCCAGACGCAGCGTTTCTTCGATCAGGGCCTGCGCGCGCGGCAGTTCCGGATAGGCCGCACCCATCTGGCGCACCAGTGCCGGGACAAGACGGTGCATCACCGGATCCTGCGAGCCCAGCAGGTGTGCGTGGCGCATTGCGCGGCGCATGATCCGGCGCAGCACGTAGCCGCGCCCGTCATTGCTAGGCATCACGCCATCGGCGATCAGGAACGAGGTCGAGCGCAGGTGGTCTGCGATCACCCGGTGATGTGTCTTGCCCGGACCATCCGGGTCGGACGAGGTCACATCCGCCGACGCCTCGATCAACGCGCGCATGGTGTCAGTGTCGTAGTTGTCGTGGCTGCCCTGCAACAGTGCGCCAATCCGT
This sequence comes from Alphaproteobacteria bacterium, assembly GCA_030425145.1. Classification (GTDB taxonomy): domain Bacteria; phylum Pseudomonadota; class Alphaproteobacteria; order Rhodobacterales; family Rhodobacteraceae; genus Marivita. The sequence continues at coordinate 31,631 of JAUHVK010000034.1, forward strand.
TCGAGACCCATGCCGGTGTCGATCGACTGCATGTCGAGCGCGCGCATGGAGCCATCTTCGAACTGCTCGTTCTGCATGAAAACGATGTTCCAGATCTCGATGAACCGGTCGCCGTCTTCGTCCGGGCTTCCCGGAGGGCCACCCCAGATGTGATCGCCGTGATCGTAGAAAATCTCGGTGCAGGGGCCGCAAGGACCCGTCGGGCCCATCTGCCAGAAATTGTCGGATGTCGCGATCCGGATAATCCGGCTTTCCGGCACACCGACCTTTTTCCAGATCTCGAACGCCTCGTCATCGGTATGGTAGATGGTGACGTACAGTCGCTCGGCCGGGATGCCGAAATGTTTGGTGATCAGCTCCCATGCAAAGGGGATCGCCTCTTCCTTGAAATAGTCGCCAAAGCTGAAGTTCCCCAGCATTTCAAAGAAGGTGTGGTGCCGCGCGGTGTAGCCGACATTGTCGAGGTCATTGTGCTTACCACCGGCCCGCACACATTTCTGCGCTGTGGTCGCGCGTTTGTAGTCGCGGTGCTCAACTCCGGTGAACAGGTTCTTGAACTGCACCATGCCCGAGTTGGCGAACATCAGCGTAGGGTCGTTGCGTGGCACGAGCGGGCTTGAGGCCACCACCTCGTGACCCTGTTTTTCAAAATAGTTCAGAAAGGTAGAGCGGATATCGTTCAGCGTGGGCATGTGTGACCTGACCTGCAAGGTATTCGGGGTCCGGGCAATCCGGGTTCGGCCTGAAATAGCCCTTGGCAAAGGGGCTGTCCACAGCAGAGGTCACCCAGAATCGGAAACGGGGTGGCGCATCCGCCACGCCGTTCGACATATTCTCGGTTTCATGTCTGATACCGGGGCGTTTCTGCAGTCGCCGTCTGCGTGTCGTTACGAATCGATGATGTCGTCACTGCCGCCATCGTCGTCCGACGAAGACATGTCGAAATCGAGCCCATGCGCCGCGCGGATCTTGTCTTCGATCTCCAGCGCCATCGCGGTGTTTTCCTTGAGGAACGTCTTCACGTTCTCGCGGCCCTGACCGATCCGTTCATCGCCGTAGGAATACCAGGCGCCGGATTTCTCGACCACGCCGGCTTTCACGCCAAGGTCGATCAGCTCACCGGTTTTCGAGATGCCTTCGCCATACATGATGTCGAATTCCACCTGTTTGAACGGCGGGGCCACCTTGTTCTTGACCACTTTCACGCGGGTGGCGTTACCCACCACCTCGTCACGGTCTTTGATCGACCCGATGCGGCGGATGTCCAGACGGACCGAGCTGTAGAACTTGAGCGCGTTGCCGCCTGTGGTGGTTTCCGGGCTGCCGAACATTACACCGATCTTCATCCGGATCTGGTTGATGAAGATCACCATGCAGTTCGACCGGGAAATCGAGCTGGTCAGCTTGCGCATCGCTTGGCTCATCAGGCGGGCGTGCACGCCGACGCTGCTGTCGCCCATGTCACCTTCAAGTTCGGATTTCGGCGTCAGCGCCGCGACCGAGTCGACAACCACAAGGCTGACTGCGCCGGAGCGCACCAGCGTGTCGACGATCTCGAGCGCCTGTTCCCCTGTGTCGGGCTGCGAAATCAGCAGCTCGTCCAGATCGACACCCAGCTTTTTTGCGTATTGCGGATCAAGCGCGTGTTCGGCATCGACAAAGGCGCAGACGCCGCCTTTTTTCTGTTCTTCGGCCACCACATGCAGCGTCAGGGTTGTCTTGCCCGAGCTTTCAGGGCCGTAAATCTCGATAATCCGGCCTTTTGGCAGGCCGCCGATGCCAAGCGCGATGTCGAGCCCCAGTGATCCGGTCGATGTCGCCTCGATGTCGCGCATGGCGTTGTCGCCACCCAGCTTCATGATCGAGCCTTTGCCGAACTGGCGTTCGATCTGCGCCAGCGCCGAATCGAGCGCCTTCTGTTTGTTCGCGTCCCGCTTGCTGTCCATGGTAAGAAGATCTGCCGTTGCCATTGCTTTCGATCCTTATTCCACACCCCGTCCGGGGCGGCAATTGCTGCTTTTGTTCGCCTCTTGTTCTCATTTCTTATGAGATCAAAACGCGAACATATCAATGTTTATTTTCACAGCCACTGTTGCGCGCTTTGGTTAAGGAGTGGTTTATGGCGGCGCGGAGGGAATGGAGCGTCGCCTATGTTGGTATTTTGGAATGAACGGCTTGTGCTGCTGTCGGTGCCCAAGACCGGCACCCATGCCTATACACAGGCTTTGGGGCCGCGCGCCTCGATGGTGGTGACGGATCCGCCCGAGCTCAAACACGCGCCAGTCTATCGCTACAATCGATTCTTCCGTCCGATGTTCGAAAAGATGGGTGTCGATGAAATGGACCTGGTCGCGGTGATCCGCGAGCCGTTGAGTTGGTTTGGGAGCTGGTACCGATATCGCCAGCGCCCGGCGCTAGATGGTCGGCCAACCTCGACCAAGGGTCGCAGCTTCGATGAATTTCTGACTGCCTGCTGCACCGACAATCCACCCGCCTTTGCCAATGTCGGCAACCAGGCCAAATTCGTCGAGGCGCGGCCAAATGGCACCGCCGTGCGCCATTTCTTTCGCTATGAGGATCAGCCCGGGCTGCGCGCATTTCTCGCGGAACGCCTTGGGCCATTGCCCGAAATCCCCAGCGTCAATGTCTCTCCGTCTTCACCGCTCGAGATCTCTCCCGACGTTGAGGTTGCCGTCCGCCGTGCAAGAGCAGCGGAATTCGCGCTTTGGGAGTCAATTCCGATCCGCGGTGCCTGACCGCTGTTGCTCTACTGCACGGGCGCTGCGGAAGCAGGTTCGGCGCTGGTCGGCGGTGGCACGGTTGCTAATTGCTGATTAACGATCTCGGTCAATTCGGTGAGCGAAAACGGCTTGGCCAGAAAGGCCGAAGCTTCGATCCGTGCACCCTGCGATTTGAACACATCTTCGGCATAGCCGGACATGAACACCACCGGCACATCTGGCCGCTCTGCGCGCGCCTTTCGCACCCAGCTTGGACCATCAAGGCCGGGCATCACCACATCGGTGACAAACACGTCCACCTTCAGATCGGTGTCTTTCAAAAGCTCCAGCGCATCTTCGGCGGTGCCGGCCTCAATCACTTGAAAACCGCGATGGGCCAATGCGCGGGAGGCAAAGGCACGCACTGGCGCTTCGTCCTCAACCAGTAGGACAACCCCATCTCCAAACCGCACTGGCGCAGTACGCGGCGGGTCCGGTTCGGCTGGTGTTTCGGCGACAGGTTCGTCGCAGACCGGGAAAATCAGCGTAAAGATGCTGCCTTTGCCGGGGGTGCTGTCGACAAAGATGAAGCCACCCGTCTGTTTCACAATGCCGTAGACCGTGGACAGGCCCAAGCCGGTGCCTTCGCCCGTACGCTTGGTGGTGTAGAACGGCTCGAACACCTTTTCGAGCTTGTCGGCCGCGATTCCAATCCCATCATCCTGCACGCGGACGACCACGTATGAACCCGGTGGTACCCGGGCACGGCCATGGGCCATGGGTTTCTTGAGAACACGGTGATCGGTTTCGATCAGGATTTTACCTCCTTGCACCATCGCATCACGGGCATTGACGACAAGGTTCATGATGACCTGTTCCAACTGCCGTTTGTCGGCACGAATGGGCGGCAGGTTTGGGTTCTGGCGCAGATCCAGCGCGATTTTCTCACCCACAAGCCGGTTCAAAAGATGTGTGAGGTCCGACAGGATATTGCGCAGCTCCAGCCGTTCGGGGCGCAGGGTCTGCTTGCGCGAAAAGGCGAGCAATTGCCCGACCAATGCCGCGGCGCGGTTGGCGTTCTGGTGGATTTGCACAAGGTCACCATATTCCGGATCGCCGGGGTCGTGGCGCAACAGCAGCAGGTCGCAATGCCCCGAAATGGCCGTCAGAAGGTTGTTGAAATCATGCGCAACCCCGCCAGCAAGTTGACCGATGGCCTGCATTTTCTGGCTTTGAACAAATTGAGCTTCGAGGCTTTTGAGTTCGGTCGCGTCGTTGAGAACGGCCACCAAGAGCACCTCACCATCCTCGACAATCCGCGTCAGCGTGACCTGAACGAAGACCTCCTGCTCAGGCCGTGTCAGCCGCAGGAATTCGGAACGTCCAAGCCCCTTGCCCGCCGCTGCGTCGGACAGCCAGTCCGGGATCGACCGTCCCAACCCTTCCATCAGGTCCGAGATGTTGCGATCTTGGTCTGTGTCGGCGTTCAAGAGATCGCGCGCGCTTCGGTTGGCTTTGGCAATGTCACCGGTGGGAGACACTTTCAAGATCGGCACCGGGAGCGTTTCGAACCCCATATCTTCGGGGATATCGACCTCTGGCGCAGCTTTCGGAACCAGAACGACCTCTTCCCGTCCGGCACCTGCAGAATGCACATTGACGGTAAAGTCCTGTGCCTGGCCTTCGGTGGCAATGCGGTGTGTCTTTCCCGGACGCAGCGGTGGGTCCGTAATCAAGTCTTCGAGCGTGCGCACACGTCCCCCGGCAAGCTCCCTCGCGGCGGCGTTCATCCAAAGAACCGTCCCACCTCGCCCAACGGTGAGCGTCGGATAGGTGATGTTTGCCATCATCCCGGAATTGTCCTGCCCCCGTTGCAGGTCGAACCGCCAGAGCAAGGCCGTCGGCCCCAATTGATGCGCGGAAAGCGAAAGCTGGCGATCTGGCAGAACCACCCGTTCCGAGCCGATCCCGTCACACAGTGCCGCCGATTGGACTCGGTGGATCAGCCAGGCGGCATCCGCCACCTGCGAGCCGACAACATTGCGCAGCATCCCGTCCGATTTACCGCCCAGAAGCTTGGTTGCGGTCCGGTTGTGGCGCAGGATTTGGCCTTGCAAATCCGTGACGATACAGGGTGCGCTGTCATGTTCGAGCATCATTGCGATATGAGACAGAGATCGCCGTTGTCGCCACATCCGGAACCACTGGAGGATCGCGAGGCAGGCTGCCGCCGTGCCAAATACCATTGCCGCGACGACAAATAGACGCCGCCATTCCGGACCGGGCGCCGCAAATGCGAGTGTTGCAGCTACGGCCATGCAGGCGGCTAACCAAATCTTCAGCGGCCTTGGCGAACGGGGCATAGGTGGCGATGGGTCGTTTACGGTCACGGAATGGCCCCTGGAACAATTGTCCCTGCCATTAGACCGCATGACATTTAAGCGACGCTTAACAAGAACACGCGCTAAAGTTGTATTTTAGTTTTTTACGCGCGTCAAGGTGGCTGCAAAGAAACCGTCGCCACCTTCATCCAACCCGAACCGGATCTGCTTTTTGCACTCCCAGCCCGGATGCCGGGCGAGGAACCCCCTGATCTGATCTTCGTTCTCACATTTCAGAACCGAACAGGTCGCGTAGGCCAGTGTTCCATTCGGCGCGACCATTCCGGCAACATCGTCAAGGATCTGTGCCTGTGTCTCGCGCAGCGCTTCAAGCCGGTCTTCCGTCAAGCGCCATTTCCCCTCGGGGGCCCGGCGCCAAGACCCACTGCCGGAACAGGGTACGTCGCAGAGGATGAGATCATAGGCGCCTTTCGGTGCCGTGACGAGAGTTACGTCCGCGCCAGCGCGTTCAGCGCGGGTGGGCAGATCCGTCATGCGACGCGGGTCTGCATCATGCGCCTCGACCGGGCCACGTAGCCGCGCGGCGAGAGCCAACGTCTTGCCGCCACCCCCGGCGCAATAGTCGAGACAGCGCATTCTTTCGGATAACGGCAAAGCGTCCACGACGGCTTGGCTGGCGGCATCCTGCAATTCGACCAGACCGGTGCGGAATGCTTCTGACTGTGCGACCTGCCGCGCGCCGTCGACCACTTCGAGCGCCGTTTCAGAGAGCGGATGAGGCTGTGTTACGATGCCCGCATCGCGCAAGACCGTCTGCGCGCCGGAAAGATCGGTTTTCAGGAGATTGACCCGAAGAAATACAGACGCCCGGTGGCGCAAGGCCTCCGCTGTTGCATCCGTATCGCCCGGCAAGTCATTGATCAGAATATCGTAAATCCAGTCAGGTAGGTCCCGCGCTTCTGCCCCTGACGGAGTGTGGCCAGCTTCGCGCTCGTCATCGGAAAGCGCGGCAAGCGCATAGCCTTCACCAAGAAAAACACCGTTCGGATCTTCCCCGATCTGCCGCAACCTGCCTAACACACGCGCACGCCCGGTTTGCCCACCGCCCAAAGCGGCAGTGCTGCGCCAACAGCGGAGGATATCGAACACATGGTCCCGGATCGCCGCGCGGTCCTTGGACCCGGCAAAACGCGATTTCCGCGCCCAGGTGGTCAGAGCTTTTTCAGCCGGTTCCCCCGCCCCGATCTGTTCAAGAATATCAGCGGCGGCGGCCCATCGTGCGGCAGGTGTCATGCGTTCAGCACAGGCAGATCAGGAAAGCCGGTAATTCGGCGACTCGCGGGTGATCTGCACGTCGTGCACATGGCTTTCCTTCAGCCCTGCCCCGGTGATCTTGACGAACTGACAGTTGTTGCGCATCTCGTCGATGGTGGCACAGCCGGTATAGCCCATTGCAGCGCGCAGACCGCCCACCAACTGATGCAGCACCGCGCTGGCCGTACCTTTGTAAGGCACCTGACCTTCGATACCTTCGGGCACCAGCTTGTCATTGGCCGCGTCTTTCTGGAAATACCGGTCGGCCGAGCCACGCGCCATTGCGCCGATCGAACCCATGCCGCGATAGGCTTTGAAGCTGCGGCCCTGATAGAGGATGACCTCACCGGGGGACTCGTCGGTGCCAGCGATCATGCTGCCCACCATCGCGCAAGAGGCACCCGCCGCAATGGCCTTGGCGAAATCGCCGGAAAACTTGATGCCACCATCGGCGATGACCGGAATATCACCAGCCGCTTTGGCGCAATCCATAATTGCGGTCAGCTGCGGCACGCCCACTCCCGCGACCATGCGGGTGGTACAGATAGAGCCCGGCCCGATGCCCACTTTGATCGCATCCGCGCCTGCGTCGATCAGGGCGCGTGTGGCTTCGGCGGTGGCGACGTTGCCTGCGATCACCTGAACTTCGTTCGAGAGCGCCTTGGCGCGAGTCACTGCTTCGATCACGCCGCGGCTGTGACCATGCGCGGTGTCGATCACGACGATATCCACACCGGCGGCGACCAGCTCTTGCGTGCGCTCGAACCCGGCATCGCCTACGGATGTGGCGGCGGCGACGCGCAGTCGGCCCAGATCGTCCTTACATGCGGTGGGGTTCAACACGGCCTGCTGCGTGTCCTTCAGGGTCAACAGCCCGGTCAGCTTGTCATTGGCGTCCACCACCAGGAGCTTTTCGATGCGGCGGGATTTCATCAGGCTGATTGCTTCATCCCGGTCGGCGGGTTCGCGCAGGATCGCCAGATCCTTGGATGTCATCATGACACTGACAGGCGTATCGTCGGACGTGGCAAACCGCATGTCGCGGTTGGTGACGATGCCCACCACGCGCCCCGCTTCGTCCACCACCGGGAAGCCGGTGAAATTGTACCGCTCAATCAGTTCTTTGGCATCTGCCAGTGTTTGATTGGCGCGGAGCGTCACCGGACTGTAGACGATGCCGCTTTCGAACCGTTTGACCCGACGTACTTCGCGTGCCTGCTGTTCAACGCTGAGGTTCTTGTGGATCACACCCATGCCGCCGGCTTGGGCCATGGTGATCGCCATGCGGCTTTCGGTGACGGTGTCCATGGCAGAGCTGAGCAGCGGAATGTTCAGCGCGATGGTTTTCGTCACGCGCGTCCTTGTGTCGGCCGTGGCCGGCAGAACCTCAGATGCCCCGGGCACCAGTAGAACATCATCAAAGGTGAGAGCCTCGCGAATCTCCATCGGAATCCCTTTCCACGGACAGCATCGTTAGGCACGTCCCTATTGCATGGGTTGCCGATGGTGGAAAGCCCCAATCGGCTCTTTACGGCTGCGTACCGCTGCCGCAGTCTGCGGGCAACGCAAGAGGAGCGACTCCCATGGCACATGGATACGAGGCAGGACGCCTGAACCTGCCCTTCACCGGCATCTGCACCTTTGGCCGCAACCCCTATGTTGCGGATTGGGGAAGCATCGACGCCGACGTGGCGATCCTTGGTGCGCCCTTCGATGCGGGCACCCAATGGCGGGCAGGTGCGCGGTTCGGGCCGCGCGGGGTGCGCGAGGCCTCGACGCTGTTCAGCTTTGGGCACGCCGGCGCGTATGACCACGAAGACGACGCGACCTATCTCGCGGACACGCGCATCGTCGATCTGGGCGATGCCGACATCGTGCACACGGACACGCTCCAAAGCCACGCGAATATCCGCAAAGGGGTCGAGGCGATCCGCGCGGCGGGCGCTTTGCCTGTGGTGATTGGAGGGGATCATTCGATCAACATCCCCTGTATCGACGCCTTCGAGGGGGCAAAGCCGTTCCACATCCTGCAGATCGACGCGCATCTCGATTTCGTCGATGAACGCCACGGCGTGCGCAACGGCCACGGCAACCCGATGCGCCGCGCGTCCGAAAAGGCCTGGGTCAGCGGACTGACACAGGTCGGCATCCGCAATGTCAGCTCCACCGCGCGGGAAGGCTATGAGGACGCACGCGCCCGAGGCTCGGACATCCTGTCGGTGCGGCAGGCGCGGGCACTCGGTCCCGAAGGCGTGGCAAACCGCCTGCCCCAAGGCGCACCCGTCTACATCACCATCGACATCGACGCCTTCTGCCCGTCGATTGCACCGGGCACCGGCACGCCAAGCCATGGCGGGTTCCTCTATTACGACGTGCTGGAACTGCTGCAACAGGTTGCCAACCGACATGAGATCGTCGGCATCGACCTTGTCGAAGTTGCCCCGGATTATGACCCGACAGGCTCAACTTCGATCCTTGCCGCACAGGTGCTGATGAACCTGCTCGGCTTCATCTTCCATGCCCGATCCCAGCGCGGCACCTGATGAGACCTGCCGGGTTTCCGCCGAACGGACATGGTGCTGTTGCACTTCGGTGCGGGGATGCCTTCACTAGAGAAAACTCCGACTCGACAGGCTTCCCATGACGAAACCGCTTTCCGGCATCACAATCCTCGATCTCACTCACGTACTCGCGGGACCGTTCTGTTCCATGACGCTGTGTGACCTTGGTGCAGACGTGATCAAGGTCGAACGTCCCGGCACCGGCGACGACACCCGCGCCTTTCCGCCCTTTGCCAAAGGCAAATCTGCCTATTTCGCGGCCATCAATCACGGCAAGAAATCAATCGCGCTTGACCTCAAGAATGTGGAGGATCGCGCGATTTTCGAACGGCTTTTGCCCCGCGCCGATGTCATCCTTGAAAACTACCGCCCCGGCGTGATGGAGCGGCTGGGTTATGGATGGGACGACCTGCATGCCGAGTACCCGCGCCTGATCTACGGCGCGGTGTCCGGCTTCGGCCATACCGGGCCCGAGGCCAAACGCCCCGCCTATGACATGGTGGTGCAGGCGCGCGGCGGTGTGATGTCGATCACCGGCGAAAAAGACCGCGATCCGGTGCGTGTCGGAGCGTCCATCGGGGATATCGTCGCGGGGATGTTCCTCTGCCAGGGGGTACTGGCGGCGTTGATGGACCGGGAACGCACCGGCAAAGGGCGGAAAGTGGACGTGTCGATGCTCGACTCGCAGCTTGCGATCCTCGAACACGCCATCGCCATCACCACCGTCACGGGCACACCGCCTGCCCCAACCGGCGCGCGTCATCCGTCGATTGCGCCGTTTGAGACCTTCCACGCCTCGGACGGGCTGTTCGTGATCGCGGCGGGAAATGACGCATTGTTCGAAAAGCTCTGCGTGGCATTGGACCTTCCGCTGTCGGATGACCCGCGCTTTGCCAGCAACCCGGCCCGGGTCGAGAACGCGCGCCTGCTGAAACGTCTGATCGAGGCCGTGACCATCGACAAGACTCGGTCGCACTGGATTGCAAAACTGGGTGCGGCGGGGATCCCGAGCGGGCCGATCCAGAACGTGGAACAGGTGCTGCGCGACCCACAGATCCTGGCGCGGAACATGGTAGTGGATGTGCTCGACCGCAACGGACGTCCGGCCTTCAAGGCAGCGGGCAACCCGATCAAGCTCAGCGGCATGACCGACCCGACCGTACGCGCCGCGGCACCCGATCTTGATGGCGACCGCGGCGAGATCCTGCGCTGGCTTGAGGGCAAGGGCTAAGCCCGTTGGAACGGGCTTCAAGGCCATTCGAATGGCCTTCCCCACACCGAACGCCCGGTTTCGAAACCCTTAACACCTCTGCCGCACCTTCCTCCGCACAAAAGCTTTTGAGCGGGAAGGGTCACTCCCATGCCGCGACACCAGAACTGACATCGCTCTCAGATGCCCCAAATTGGGGACGACCATGAGAGACCGGTCACAGAAGGCCCCGATCAGCCGGGGTACAGGTCCAAAGCCACGGCTTTGCCAGCATGAGAGAACGGTCAGGCCCACGGGGCGGCGCCGCTTCCATTGAGAACAAATATTCGACACCCTGCCCGCGTCCGCGTGGCGGGGTCGTCGTGCCTGTCTACTTGTATTGCCCTGCGGTGATGAACTCGCCAAAGGCTTCGCACCAGACCACCACGGTGGTGTATTCTGCGACATCGATGCCTTCGGGGACTTCAAGAAGAAACCCAGAGAAGGATTTGACATCCCCGATCAGCACCGCGTCCGATTTGATTGGCTCGAACGCGTCCTCGTGATCGACGAACTCTTTGGTCAGGTAGAGCTTGTAATCCGGTCCCGGTGCCAGCTTGCCCTCATGCACGATTTCTTCAGGTGTGAGGCTGATCATGCCCTCCCCCCAATGCAGGAAGTCGCTGCCGCGCAATTCCCGCGTCAACTCCACCGAATACAGCGCGCGGGCAGCCTTTTCCTCAAGCATTGCCGCATCCGGCGCGGGGGCGGCGGTGAGGATCGGCAGGATGTAGATGCCGAGCGCCAATCCGGCGGCAAAGGCTGCACCGTGGGTGATCAGGCGGAAAAGCTTGCGCATGGTGTCGTCCTTTGCTGCGGGTTGTCCAACCATGCTCCCGCCGCGCAGGTGGGTCAACGGACCGGACGATGACGCTCTGCATAAACATTATGACGTAAATCACCTTTTTCCCACCGCGCGGAACGCTATGGTCCCGGACATCTGCGACCAAAGAGAATCTCATGGCAAATCAAGACCCGCTCGTCGTCTTCACCCCCTCCGGAAAACGTGGACGGTTTCCTGTCGGAACCCCGGTTCTGACCGCCGCGCGGCAATTGGGGGTCGATCTGGATTCGGTGTGTGGCGGGCGCGGCATCTGTTCCAAATGCCAGATCACGCCGTCTTATGGCGAGTTCTCGAAACACGGCGTCACCGCCAGGGAAGGCGCGCTGTCCGAATGGAACGCCGTCGAGGCCCGCTATGACGAAAAGCGCGGGCTGAAGCCGGGGCGCCGTCTGGGCTGTCAGGCCAAGGTGCAGGGCGACATCGTGATCGACGTCCCGCCCGAAAGCCAGGTTCACCGTCAGGTCGTCCGCAAAGCCGCCAGCGCGCGGGTGATCGAAATGGATCCGGCAACCCGGCTCTACTACATCGAGGTGGACGAGCCCGACATGCACACGCCCACCGGCGATCTGGAACGCGTGGCCCGCGCGCTGAAGGACCAGTGGGAGCTCGACAAAGTAACCTGTGCGTTCCCTGTGTTGACCCAGCTCCAAACCGTTCTGCGCAAAGGCAAATGGGCGATCACCGTCGCGCTGCACAAGACCGATGAAGCCGCCACACCGCAGATCATCGCCGCATGGCCGGGTCTACACGAGAAAGGCCTCTACGGCCTTGCCATCGACCTCGGGTCGACCACCATTGCCGCGCACCTGACCAATCTCGACACCGGCGAAGTTGTCGCCTCCTCCGGTATCATGAACCCGCAGATCCGCTTTGGCGAAGACCTGATGAGCCGCGTCTCCTACGCCATGATGAACCCCGGCGGCGATCAGGAAATGACCCGCGCGGTACGCGAGGCGATCAACACGCTGGCCGAGGAGATTGCCAAGGAAGCGGAGATCGACCCGGCGCTGATGCTTGAGACGGTGTTTGTCTGCAACCCGGTCATGCACCACCTGCTCCTCGGCATTGACCCCGTCGAGCTCGGCCAGGCGCCCTTTGCGCTGGCCACGTCGAACCACCTCAACCTGACCGCACGCGATCTGGAGCTCACCGCCCTGCCCGCCAGCGCGCAGATCTACCTGCTGCCCTGCATCGCGGGCCATGTGGGGGCCGATGCCGCCGCTGTTGCGCTGTCCGAAGAGCCGGGGAAATCCGACGACCTCGTGCTGATTGTCGATGTGGGCACCAATGCCGAGATCCTGCTGGGCAACACCACCCGCGTGTTGGCCTGTTCCTCGCCCACCGGCCCCGCCTTCGAGGGCGCGCAGATCTCCAGCGGCCAGCGCGCCGCCCCCGGTGCGATCGAGGCGATCCGCATCGACCCCGTCACCAAGGAACCCCGTTTCCGCGTGATTGGCTGTGACAAGTGGTCGGATGAGGATGGCTTCTGGGACGAAACCGCTGCCACCGGCATCACCGGCATCTGCGGCTCGGGCATCATCGAGGCGGTGGCCGAACTGCGCATCGCGGGGCTGCTCGACCCCTCGGGCCTGATCGGATCGGCGACGCAGACCGGCACCGACCGCTGCTTCCCCGAAGGCCGCACCAATGCCTACCTGATCCACGACGCCACAGCCGAGGGTGGCCCGCGCATCACGGTCACCCAAGGCGACATCCGCGCGATCCAGCTTGCGAAATCCGCGCTCTATGCGGGCGCGCGGCTGTTGATGGACGAGATGGGTGTGGACGTGGTGGACCGCGTGGTCCTCGCCGGAGCCTTCGGCGCGCATATCAGCGCGAAACACGCGATGGTGCTGGGGATGATCCCGGACGTGCCGCTGGACAAGGTGTCGAGCGCTGGTAACGCCGCAGGCACAGGTGCCCGCATCGCGCTCTGCAACCTCACCGCCCGCGCCGAGATCGAACGCACCGTGCGTCAGATCACCAAGGTCGAAACGGCCATCGAACCGCGTTTTCAGGAACACTTCGTCGCCGCCAACGCCATCCCCCACGCCACCGACCCGTTCCCGGAACTGGGCAAGGTGGTCACGTTGCCCGTCGTCGGGTTCAACACGCAGGGGGATGGGAGTGATGGCGGTCGGGTGAGGAGAAGGAAGCGGGGGTGAGTGAGAATCCCGCCGTAGGGTGCGTGATCTCACGCACCTCAGCCAAACGCCCTACGATGGTGCGTGCAAGCACGCACCCTACCGGTCCGTTGGTTCAAGCCTTCGAACCTGCTTGTAGGCACCCCCGCCGTCGCGCAGCGGCGGCGACGCGTCCGCCCGCCCCATGGCGGGCGCGTTCCGCGCCCACCCGGTCGGACGCTTGTTCTTCGATCAAACGGTGTGACTAGCTGTAGCGTGCCGGTGTCGAGGCCCGAGACCCCCAAGCGATCTTGACGCCGTTCGGGACGCAGCGTATCTCAGCGGTCCAGAGCGCGGGTATGGTGAAAAGGTATCACGCGAGCTTCCCAAGCTTAAGTTACGGGTTCGATTCCCGTTACCCGCTCCAACTACTTCTTTAACATTTTGTTTTTGTTGCGAATTTCCCGTGATTGAGCGGGTTACCCGCCTAAAATTCCAACTACGCAGAAATGCTTGAAGTCCGATGGTTTTGGCGTTCAGGTTTATCCATCGCTGCGCACCGCCAACAACACATCCCTTGCTTTAGGGTCAGGACCCATCGATCACCGCTTGGTCGCGTGATTCACGGATCGAAAAACGAGCGGTGAACATGTCTGATCTCTACTGGCTTTGAAACTCAATCACTCCAAAACCTAGTTTAGCAGAATCTCGGTTTCTGGGTGAAAGAACAAAACCTTCGCGAGGTCGAATGCGAAATCCATCTCCATACCCTCTTCCACATGTGTTTCCGGGTGGAAACGCCCGAAGACATCGAGCCCACCAAGCTTCGTGAGAACATAGGTGTCCGAACCGGACTGCTCGATGAAATCAATACGGCAGGTGCCCGTCTGTACGAAGGGTCCTGATCGCAGATTGGCCTCGGCGATATCCTCGGGGCGCAGTCCGACAACGACTTGGGATGGCAAATCAAACTGCCTTGGATCCTTCAACACAAGTGGCGCCTCACCAGGCCGTGAAACTTCAAGTCTGGTATGTCCATCGACCCTCGTTGCGCGAGCTGGGAAAAGGTTCATCGAGGGTGATCCTATGAAATCGGCCACGAACATGTTTGCGGGCCGCTCGTAAACCTCTTTGGGCGTACCAATCTGATGAATCTCCCCAGCCTTCATCACGGCGATTTTCGTGGCGAGTGTCATGGCCTCGATCTGATCGTGAGTCACATACACTATCGTTGTGGACAGTCTCTGGTGAAGCCTGCGGATCTCTGCACGCATCTCGACGCGCAGTTTGGCGTCCAGATTCGACAAGGGCTCGTCGAAAAGAAAGAGCTTGGGTTCGCGCACCAGCGCGCGACCCATTGCCACCCGTTGTCGCTGTCCGCCCGATAGCTGCTTTGGCCGCCGGTCAAGCAGTGCTTCGATCTTCAGAAGACGTGCGACCTCCGCCAGCTTTTTTTCGCGGATCTCAGGGTCGATCCCGCGCACCCTCATCCCGAAGGTGATATTCTCTGCCACGCTCATCGTGGGGTAAAGGGCGTAGGACTGGAACACCATAGCGATGTCAGAGGTGGTCCTGGTTTTTCGACCAGTTTTATGCCGCGCAGCGCTCTGGCATGGGTTTCATATCACGCGGCAAGTTTCATGTTTGCTTTGCGATTAGCATAAACCTCGTCTGGGGTCATCAGAC
>JAUHVK010000090.1 GCA_030425145.1 Alphaproteobacteria bacterium
GCAAGATACTCGCACACCTCAGGGCTCTTTGCGCCGCCATCATCGCCTGGTTCCTGGCGGAACTCTTTTGGCACGAACCGCGAAATCTCAGACCTCACATCGCCTGATCACGTTGTTCAAAGCCGACGAAAAAACGTAGAATATCATCTTTTAACAAAAGATACATCTTAAAATCCATAGATCTGTAAGTTACATTTGTTGGTGTGTGTATCACAATGTCGAGCAAACCCTTAATTTTGTGCGGCGTTAGTGATGACCTCAACCAACGAAAACGGATTGTCGGACGGCGAAGTTAGTGGCGGTGGGCCTGAATTGATCGGAATGGTGTTTTTTTCAGTGGCTGGATGGGTTGTTTCAGTTTTTTTATTTTTTGTTTTTGCTGTCAGCGTGTGGACCGCTATTATTACATTTTTTCTGATTTCCACGATCTTACCTGCAATTTGGGTAATCATGATCGCTCTGCGGGGCGCAAATGCTAACCCCCCCAGATCTTAGCAGGGTGCTGGAAAAGTCCGCTGTGAGAAACGGTTTCCCTCTACACGGATTCTGGGAGGGGCTGGATCATGGGCAGGCACTCCTGTTGGCGCCTTTCCTCGTCAGGCAGCCAGCAGTTTCGGCAGCCTCGCCAGATTGCATGCCGCCATTGTCAGCGTGAAGCGGGCGCGCACACGCTCGATGCCGCGATACATGGTTTGGGCCATCCCACCGACGGTCTTGGCCCAGCCGAAAGGTTCCTCGATCTTCTTCCGGCGTCGCTGGGATTTGGCGGTAAGCGCCGTCTCGCCCCCACGTTGCTGCTGATGGCTTCGGCTGCGAGGTGATCTCCATCTCATGATGGGGAGTGCGTTTCGCAATGTGCGCTACAAATTCGTTTCTCAAATCGCTGGGCGTCGAGATCTACACGTCGGGTCATCGTCGGTGGCCGGATGAGGCAACGGCCCTGGCCGTCTCGATGACCTTGGAAGCCGGTGCGACTGTAAATGCCGTGGCGGAGCGGTTTGGCATTCTGCCCAATCAACTCTCGGCGTGGCGACGAGAGGCCAAACAGGGCAAGCTCGTGCTGCCTGCAGGCGCAGTCGAGGAACCTACCTTTGCGCCTCTCGTTGTCTGCGAGGTCTCCGAGGAGGAAGCGCGTCCGGAGGTCGCGCCGCAGGCGGCCCCGATCAGGATCATTCGGGGTGCTGTTGTGATCGAACTCGCGCATGACATGCCCGTCGCTCTGGTCGCGGAGATCGTCCATGCGCTCGAGGCCCATCCATGCTGATGCCCTCGCAGGGTGTGCGGATTCTGGTGGCGACGAAGCCGGTCGACTTCCGGAAGGGCCATGACGGTCTCGCAGCCCTTGTTCAGTCCACGCTGGCCGAGGATCCGTTCACCGGCACGGTCTTCGTGTTCCGCTCGAAGCGCGCCGACCGATTGAAGATCCTGTTCTGGGACGGCAGCGGTTTGGTCATGGCTTACAAGCGGTTGGAGGAAAGCAGCTTCACCTGGCCCGCGGTCCGCGACGGGGCGATGACGCTGAACCGGGCACAGTTCGAGGCCCTGTTTGCCGGTCTGGACTGGCGCCGTGTGCGCTCGCTGGAGGTGCGCCGACCGGCTGTGGCAGAGTGACTCGGCCCCGGGAATGTTTGGGCATCGGCGCCCTGGGCACAGTATAATCCGGCCATGCCCGACGCCCCGCCCATCGACCTGTCCGTGATCCCCGAAAGCCAGCGCGCCGCTGTTCTGGCGGTTCTGCAGGAGCGTGATGCGCTGAAGGAAGCGAACCGGCGGCTCGAGCATCTGGTGGCCGAGCTGAACCATGTCGTGCATGGCAAACGCTCAAAGAAACTGAGCGATGACGACCGGCAGTTGGCCTTCGAAGACCTTGAAACGGCCGTCGCCGAGGTCGAGACCCACAAGGAGCAGGCTGCGCCATCCACCACGAGGCCGCGCCGGGCACGGCAGCGCAACCTCGGCCATCTACCTGCGGACCTGCCGCGCATCGAGCGTGTCATCGAGCCGGGGAGCCTTGAGTGCCCGTGTGGGTGCGGCCGCATGCACCGGATCGGAGAGGATCGGACCGAGCGGCTGGACATCGTGCGCGCGCAACTCCGGGTTCTGGTCGACATCCGGCCGAAGTATGCCTGCCGTATCTGCTCGGATGGGGTCACTCAGGCTGTCGCCGCGCCCCGGCTGATCGAAGGCGGGATGCCGACCGAAGGTGCCATCGCGCATATCTTGGTCTCGAAGTTCGCGGACCACCTGCCGTTCTACCGGCAGAGCCAAATCCTTGCCCGCTCCGGCATTCAGATCGACCGCAGCACCTTGGCGGACTGGGCCGGCACAGCAGCCTTCCATCTCGGCCCCGTGGTCGACCGGCTGTCCGAACACCTGAAGTCTTCCAGCAAACTCTTCATGGATGAAACGACGGCCCCAGTCCTCGACCCGGGCCGAGGGCGGACCAAGACCGGCTATCTCTGGGCCTTGGCGCGCGATGACCGTGGATGGGGCGGAGAGGACCCGCCCGGCGTCGTGTTTACCTATCACCCGAGCCGCGCCGGCGCGCACGCGGAACAGATCTTGCAGGGCTTCGACGGCATCCTGCAATTGGACGGCTACACCGGTTACGATCGGCTGACGCGCTCCTCCCGCAAGGGCGGCGCGCCGATCGCGGTTGCGCATTGTTGGGCCCATGCGCGTCGCAAGCTGACGGAAGTCTTCGACCGCGACGGCTCGGAAATCGCTGCCGAGGGGCTACGCCGGATTGCCGAGCTCTATCGCATCGAGGCCGAGATCCGCAGCATGGGGCCTGGCCAGCGCCTGTCGGCCCGCCAAGCCCGCAGCGCGCCCCTCGTCGCCCAGTTCAGCGACTGGCTGCAGGCGCAGCGCCTTCGGATCTCTGCCAAGTCGCGGCTGGGTGAGAAGCTGACCTACATCCACCGACAGTGGGGTGGCCTGCAGACCTTCCTGCATGACGGCCGTGTCGAGATCGACTCCAACGCCATCGAGAACCTGATCCGGTCAATTGCCCTGACGAGAAAGAACGCACTCTTCGCCGGACACGACGAGGGCGGCCGCACCTGGGCCCGCATCGCCTCCCTGATCGCCACCGCGAAGATCAACGGCGTGGAGCCCTTCGCCTACCTCAAGGCGACCCTCGAAGCCATCGCCGCCGGTCACCCAGCCAGCAGGATCGACGATCTGTTGCCCTGGAACTTAGCCACGTCAAGCTGATCCCGCGTGGGGCGCAGACAGCGCTTACATTTGGCGTAGCCGGGGTGTCGGGTGGTGCGGCCATCGATGGCGGAATACCGGGATTTCTGCGCGACGTGGGGAGTGACGACCATCTGGCGCAACTCCGCGACAAAGTCTGCGGTGTCGTAGCCGCGATCCGCTGCCAGAGTCAGCCGTCGGGTTGAACCGGGTGAATGGCGATGGAGCATGTCGATGGCGGCTCGGCGTTCGGCGTGACCGTCAACTCGCGTGAGGTCGGCCTGTACGATCAGGCCGGAGCGGTTCTCCATCAGGCTATGACCCATGAAGCACAGCATGGCCCCGGCGCCGGGCGACTTCTTGAATAGCCGGGCCTCGGGATCGGTCACTGATGCATGGGACGCGTTCGAGCGCCGTTCCCCGCGGAAATCGACTTCGGCGTTGCGGCTGCGTTGTCTTGGGCGGGTCATCGGTTCGGGCTCGGCGGCGGATTGGTCAGGGGAGGAGGTTGGCGATACACCGTCATCTGGCGGATCGCCGGGGCCGTCGTCCCCGTCGGGCACCTCGTTGACCTTCGGCTGGAAGCTCTTCATCGACGCCCAGGCCTTTACTAGGGTTCCATCGACCGAGAAGTGATCGTCGGACAGCAGAGGCGCCACCTCGCGATGCGCCAGAATGGCGGCCATGATCTTGCGAGACATTTCCGTTGTCAGCAGCCGGTCGCGGTTCTTCGTGAAGACCGTGGGGACCCACACTGCGTCGTCTATTTCGAGGCCCACGAACCAACGGAACAGCAGGTTGTAGTCCATCTGTTCCATGAGCTGCCGCTCGGATCGGATCGAATAGAGGATCTGCAGCAGGCTGGCCCTGATCAGCCGTTCCGGTGCGATCGAGGGACGGCCCTCTCCGGCGTAGAGCCGATCAAAGTCGGCATCCAAGGAGCGCAGCGCATCGTTGACGATGGATCGGATCTTGCGAAGCGGATGTCGCGCTGGAATGCGCTCCTCGAGATCGACGTAGCTGAACAGCGATCCCGTCACCTTGTCCGATCCACGCATCCCACACTCCGTCCATGCCGTGGTAGCGATGAATCATGTTCCGCTATTGGCGTCGAGGCCGGAGTTTTTCAGCACCCTGTTAGAACCAACGCTGGCACCGCGACACTAGCTGGTCCGGCTTGAATAATCCTCATGCCGTTGATCGCGTTTGCAAAATCGGCATTTTTGCTCGCGGCTGACTGCAGAGTTTCGTAGACTGGCAGTCGATACCCTGCAGTTCGGGATCCAGCCATGAAGCATCGAGATCGCACACCGGAACAGGATGACCTGCTGAGGCCGCGCCTGGTTGACATGATCGACATGCGGCACGAGCTGGTGAAACTCGCGGGCCTCATCGATTGGGAGTGGTTCGAGCGGGAATGGGCCGGGTTCGTTCCCTCCGCGTCAGGCCGACCGGCAACGCATCCCCGCCTCGTGGCCGGCCTCATGTATCTGCAGCATACCCATGGTCTCTCGGACGAGGCCGTTGTCGCACGGTGGGTCGAGAACCCGTACTTTCAGCATTTCACCGGCGAGACGTTCTTTCAGCACCAGCCGCCGATCCATCCGTCCTCCCTCAGCCGTTGGCGGGATCGCATCGGCGAGGAAGGCGCGGAGTGGCTGCTGACCAAGACGATCGAGGCCGGTCGCGCGGCCGGGGTGGTCGATGACGACCGCCTGTCGCGGGTGTCGGTCGATACCACGGTGATGGAAAAGGCGCGCGTCAAACTGGTCGCGCTGGCGAAGGACCTCGGCATCGATCTGCGCCAGACCTATGCGCGCAAGGCTCCACGGCTGGCGCAGCCGATCGGGCGCTATGCCCATGCGCGCCAGTTCAAGCGCATGCGCAAGGCGTTGAGAACATCGCGTGGCTATACAGGCCGTGTGATGCG
This sequence comes from Alphaproteobacteria bacterium, assembly GCA_030425145.1. Lineage (GTDB taxonomy): Bacteria > Pseudomonadota > Alphaproteobacteria > Rhodobacterales > Rhodobacteraceae > Marivita. The sequence goes on from JAUHVK010000090.1 coordinate 5,126, forward strand.
CGACATCCGCCGGCAGCTCGATGGCATCCCCGAAGGTGCGGTGCGCGACGGCGTGGCCGAGATGCTGGCGCGGGTGTCGAAGCTGCTGCACCAGGCCCCAAAGGCCAAGGGCAAGATCTACGCCCTGCACGAGCCCGAAGTCGATTGCATCTCCAAGGGGAAAGCACGCGTCCGATACGAGTTCGGGTGCAAGGTCAGCGTCGCCACGACCATCGATGGCGGCTTCGTGGTGGGCATGCGCGCCATGCCGGGCAACCCCTATGACGGCCACACGCTGGCCGAGGCGCTGGAACAAGTCGAGACGCTCACCCACATGCGCCCCGCTCTCGTCGTCGTGGACCGCGGCTATCGCGGACACGATGTCCGTGGTCCACGGGTGCTGATCTCGGGCATGCGCCGGGGGCTGACGAAGGGGCTGAAGGCGCACTTGCGGCGGCGAAGCGCGATCGAGCCGGAAATCGGCCACATGAAAACCGACGGCCGCCTCGCTCGATGCCCGCTCAAGGGCAGCCGTGGCGATGCGATCTTCGCCGGCCACCACGAGGGCGGCCGCACTTGGGCCCGCATCGCCTCCCTGATCGCCACCGCGAAGATCAACGGCGTGGAGCCCTTCACCTACCTCAAGGCGACCCTCGAAGCGATCACCGCCGGTCACCCGGCCAGCAGGATCGACGAGCTGATGCCCTGGAGCTTCACCACCTCAAGCTGATCCCGCGTGGGGTGAAGACTGAGGTGGTCCCCGAAAACCGGACACCCTGCTAAGCTTGCCGCCAACGATGACGAGGAAGAACAGCGTGGCTGGCAAACGAAAGAATTACGGCGCCGAGTTCAAGGCGAAGGTGGCGCTCGAGGCGATCCGTGGCGAGCTGACGGTCGCCGAGCTGGTGGCGAAGCACG
>JAUHVK010000091.1 GCA_030425145.1 Alphaproteobacteria bacterium
TGGGCGGCATGGCGCCCGGTTCATTGTCAGTCGAAGCGACAGAGATTTTCCAAGAGGGCCTGCGCCTGCCTGCCGTCAAACTGATCCGCGAAGGGGTGACCGACCAGGCGGTGATGGACATCATCACCACAAACAGCCGGATGCCTGACTTCCTGCTGGGCGATGTCTGGGCGGCGATTGCATCCGTCCGTGTGGGTGCCAAGCGGCTGGAGGGTCTGGCACAGAAATACGGCGCTACGACATTTGCCGAGGCGATGGAAAGCTTCATGGAGTTTGGCCACAAATCCGCCTCTGCCGAACTGGCCAACCTGCCCAAAGGCACGTTTGAACTGAGCGAAGAACAGGACGACGGGCGCATCTACAACGTGAAGGTCACGATCACGGATGACGACTTCATCGTTGATCTGCGCGACAACCCCGACCAGGATCCCGACTGCACCAATACCAGCCGCGATGGCACGATGATTTGCGCCCAGATGGTGTTCAAATCCGTGACGGACCCGGACACGCCAGCGAACGACGGATCATTCCGGCCATTGCAGGTTCTGACCCGCGAAGGGTCAGTATTTCACGCAAAGGAACCTGCCGCCATCGGGTTCTACTTTGAGACTGAAGTTCGGGTCTATGACCTGATCTGGCGTTGTCTCGCTCCGCATATTCCGGATCGCTTGCCTGCCGGGCACTTCAGTTCTGTCTGTGGGACATTCATCGGCGGCATCCATCCAGACACAGGACGCCAATACACGATCATCGAACCACAAATTGGTGGCTGGGGCGCATGGGACGGCCGCGATGGCAACCCTTGTATCTTCTCGGGCTTCCATGGCGAAACCTACAACACACCCGCCGAAATATCAGAGGCGCGCAACGGTCTTTATGTTGATCGCATGGCCTTGAACACCGAACCGGGTGGCGAAGGCGAATTCACCGGCGGTCGTGGCCTTGTTCTTGAATACCGCATCAGAACAGAGAACGGCTTTGTCACCGCAGGCTACACCCGTTCCAGGATCAAACCGTGGTCATTGGAAGGTGGTGAAGAGGGTTCCGGTAATTATGTCGAAGTGATCAAGCCGGATGGCACGGAGCGCTATGCTTTCGTCTCTGGCCTTGGCTTGACAACGGATGATGTGGTGCGTGTTGTGACCTCCTGCGGGGCCGGGTTTGGCGATCCGAAGAAGCGCGACGCCGACCGCGTGGCTGACGACATCAAGAATGGTTATGTCTCGCGCGACCGCGCCGCAGAAATCTATGGGGTGGCCTAGTGGATCGTTTGACTGCACTCAGATCCGCGATGCGCGAACAGGCGATTGATCTGGTCTGTCTTGGCCCCGGCGCACATCTGGAATGGCTGTTGGGCCTGCATCCCCATGCCGACGAACGGCCCTTGCTGTATTGCACGACGCAAGACAGGGACGGGTTCCTGATGCCCGCGCTAGAGGCCGAGAGCCTGCGCGCCCATACCGAGATTGCGTTCTTTGAATGGGCCGATGAAGAGGGCCCGGAGGCAGCCCTGTCAGACCTTCTGGATGATCTGAATGCCCATGCCACGCGGAGCATGGTTCTGGATGAAACCATGCGCGCGGATTTCGCGGCGCTGGTGCAGGACCGTTTGATGAACGCCAAGCGGCAATTCACCGCCTCCACGGTTGGCGCCTTGCGGATGCGCAAGGACGAGGCGGCCTACAAGACCTTGAAAAAGAACGCGCAACTCGCGGACCGGGCGTTGCAGGCGGCCTGGGCCATGATGAAACCGGGGCTTCGCGAAATAGAGGTCGGCGCGGTCATCAAGGACAGTTTCCAGTCGAATGGCGCAAAACCGCTTTTTGGCATTGTCGGTGCTGGTGCAAACGGCGCGTTTCCGCATCATCAGACGGGCACGACCGCTTTGAAGTCGGGCGATGCTGTCGTGATGGATATTGGCGCGGGCATGGACGGCTATTCCAGTGACATAACGCGCATGGCGGTGATCGGCAATCCACCTGAGGGATATGCCGAGGTGCATGATGTTGTGGAACGCGCGGTTCAGGCTGCGCTCGCGGCAGCCAAGCCCGGGGTCGCCGCGAAAGTCGTCGATCAGGCAGCACGCGACGTGATCACTGATGCTGGTTATGGCGAATATTTTGTGCATCGCACGGGCCATGGCCTTGGCACCGAAGTGCACGAGCCGCCCTATATCACCGCAAGCTCCGACACGGTCTTGGACGAGGGCATGGTCTTTTCCATCGAGCCGGGGATTTATCTGCCGGGACGGTTCGGCATCCGGCTTGAGGAAATCGTGATCCTGCGCAAGGACGGCCCGGAAATCATGTCCGACCTGCCTCGTGACGTGGTCATCATCAATGACTGACACATTCACCTCTGCTGTTCTGCAAGCCGGGCTCGATTCCGCGGCCGAAGAAATGTTCGAGGTTCTTCGCAAGACCGCGATGAGCCCGATCATCTACGAGGTCCTTGATGTGGGCACCGGCGTGACAGACGCCGAAGGTGCTCTCGTCAGCTCCGGCGCGGGCATCCCCTCGTTTGTTGGCGTTCTGGACAAAACCGTCAAGGCGATCATCGCCAAGGAAGGCGCGCGCATCGCCGAAGGCGATGTGTTCATCACCAACGACCCAAACTCGGGCGGGGTCACTCACCTCAATGACATCGTGGTGGCAGAACCGGTGTTCCACAAGGGTCAGCGCGTGGCCTGGGTCGCATCCATCGCACATTGGGGGGACATCGGCGGCAAGACACCCGGCTCCATGGCCGTGGATGTGACCGAGATCTTTGCAGAAGGATTGCGGCTTCCGATTGCTCGCCTGTTCGATGCAGGACGCCTGAGCGATGCCGTTTTTGACATCATCCGTTGCAACTCGCGCCTCCCGGATTTTGTCTCAGGCGACCTTTGGGCGCAAATCTCTGCGGGTCGCCGTGCGGCAGGCCTGATCCGCAGCTTGTGCGACCGCTACAGCGCCGAGGCAATGAGAACTGCCATTGCTGACGCGCGAAACATTGGCCTTGCACGTGCCAAGGCAGGTCTGGCCAAGCTGCCAAAGGGCAAGTTCCAGATTGATGAACCGCAGGATGACGGCAGCGTCTGGACCGTCGGGTTTGAGATCACCAATGACAAAATGATCTTCGATTTGACCCAGGCCCCTGAGCAATCTTCAGGCCCGTACAATACCGGTCGCGATGGTGCGATGATCGTCTGCCAAATGTTCTTCAAGGCGCTCACGGACCCTGAGCGCTTTGCCAACGCGGGCTCCTTTGCTCCGCTTGAAGTGCTGACGAAGCCCGGTACGATTTTTCACGCGGGCCCTACAGCTGCCCATGCCTACTACTTTGAAACGCGGATTCGGTTATTCGACGCGCTCTGGCACTGCATGGCCAAAGCGGCACCAGGTCTGCTGCCTGCAGGTCACTTTGCGTCGATCTTTGGGACTGTCATTGCCGGCGTAAACCCTAACACCGGCCGACGCTATACAATGGTCGAACCGCAGATGGGGGGATGGGGCGCAACACCTGAGCGTCCGGGCACCAGCGCGATGTATTCCACCAGCCACGGTGATACGTTTAACTGCCCGGTCGAGATAGCGGAAGCCCGCTATGGTTTTGAGGTGGCCAGAAAGAGCCTTAACTTGTCCCCAGATCTGGCTGGGCATCACCGGGGGGGGCACGGTATCGATACGACATATCATTTGCTCGCAGATGCAACCATTTCCGTGGGATACTCACATGGAAACATCCCCGTTTGGTCGCAAGAAAATGCCCCACCTGGCGGGACGAACAGTCTGGTGGTTGAAATGGTCTCAGGTGACAAGGCCCAACACCGGTTTGCCAGCGGCCTAGAACTGAAGGCGGGCGACAAGATCCACATTTCAACTGCATATGGTGGGCAGTCAGTGAAATCCACAGGAAGAGACGGTCATGCAGAAGAACCCGAACTACTTCCTGGGCGTGCCGGAGAAAGTTCCCGACATCGTGCGCTTCCGTTACGGTCTGGAAGCCGCAACCGTTCGCACGCTCATTTCGCAGGGCGAGCACGAGATCTCCTCGCAGTGGCTTCCGCCGGAAGTGCTGAAGGCACTCTCAAGCAGTGGAGTACAGTTGCTTTCCGAATCGGGTTCGTCCGGCTTCTATGCCAAAATGAACGCACCCAAAAGGCGCCCCTCGACGACGTCAATTGCCGACTCGCGCTCGCCGAGGCCTTCGAATACGAGGCGGGTGTGGAGATGGTCGCCATCACTGACCAGGTATCCCACGGCAAGGCATCAACGGGTGCCATCCGCACAGGCATGCTCAACGGGCTGGACATCAATATCCCGATCTTGCCGTCGATCCGCTCGAAGGCTTCAGTGCAACCCTATTCGATGTTCAACTACGTGAAATTCCATGAGGAGCTGAAGGAGGGGATCGGCTTCGTCATGGAGCAGATCTCGGCCAGCCGGTTCAGGCCCGAGATCGACCGCGTCTTCCCCTACGAGAAGACGGTGGTCGCCAACCGGCACACGGAAGGCAATAGCCAATGCGGCAAGTTCGTCGTGGCCGTTGCTTAGAACCCCCACTTACGCGCAGCAATGAGGAGAATAAAATGAGTTTGAAGCCTGTGAAGATCATGTACATGAGTCCGCTGGCTGCCACTGGCGACCACGACGAAATCTTTGCCGACATGGCCCGCACGCACAAGCTGCCGGAGACAGAGGTGCACATCACCTCTCTGCCGGCGAGCGAAGGCGGTTTCACCCATATCGAATTCCGGTCCTACGAAGCGATGGTGACCCGCGGCATCATCCGCGCCGTGCGCGCGGCCGCCCGCGAAGGTTTTGATGCGCTCGCGATCGGCTGCTTCTACGACACCGGCCTGCACGATGCACGCGAAATCTCCGGCGACATGATCGTCACCGCACCGTGCGTGGCCTCCTGCGAGATAGCAGCCAGCCTTGCCAACCGCTTCGGCATCATCGTTGGCAGGCGCAAATGGGTGAACCAGATGCACAACACCGTGCGTGAGCACGGCCACGAGCACAGGCTGTCGGGCTTCTATCATGTCGATCTCGGCGTGAATGATTTCCACAAGGATCACGCGGAGACCGAGCGCAGGCTGATCGAAGCCGGCCGCAAAGCGGTCGAGGAGGATTATGCCGAAGCCCTCATCCTCGGCTGCACGATGGAGGTAGGATTCTACCGCGAAGTAGAGAAGCGCCTCGGCGTGCCGGTCATCGATCCCTCCATTGCCGCACTGAAACGTGCCGAATATGGTGCGGTCCTCAAAAAGCAGTGCGGCTGGGTGCCGAGCCGCAGATGGTCGAGCGAATCCCCCTCCGAAGATGAGATGGTACGGTTCGGCGGTTTCGACGACGGTGAAGCTTTCGGTAGCCGCATCATCATCCCCGCCGAGACGAGCGGAGGCCCGGCTCGCAAAATAGCCTGAGTGACGGGAGGCCCTCCTTCCCGCGACGGCAAGGAGGGCTCTTCAAACGGTTGTGTCGCAAATTTTCGGGCAGGTTGAGAGGGCCTGAGCGCTGGACATATTTATGCTGCCAGCGCCGCGAAGGTCTGGAAGGCAGTGGTCCCGTTGGCCGCGATTTGACCCTCGCGGATCATGTGGGCGGCCGCGATGCCGGCGATGGTCGCAGCGACCGAGTGGAAAGCCTTGAAGCCCATCGTCGGGCCGGTGATCCGCTTGATGAAACGATGGTCCTGCTCAAGGAAATTGTTCAGATATTTGACCTGTCGGATCTCGACTGTGCGGCCACCGCCGGTAAATTTCAGGATGGGACTGTTGCGTTAGTTGACCAAGGCCGCATGGATGCCGACATTGGTGACAGGGATTATGCAGCGGCGGGGTCGAACAGTCCGTCAATGAAGGGACCGTTTAAAACTGTGGGGTCAGGCGACCTTGAGCAATGGTGGTGTAGGGCTGATAAATCTCGCAATGTTGCCCGGGATAGGCTGCTTTGGCACTTCATATTTCGTTCGGTCAGACAGATCTC
>JAUHVK010000092.1 GCA_030425145.1 Alphaproteobacteria bacterium
GCGTAACGGATCGACGGCAGAACTGAACGCAAGCAAGGTGAATTCAGGCAGTAAAAGAAAACCCAGCCATTTGGTCGGATTTGGATTGGCCACCTGATAGGTAAAGGCGCCTTCTGGGATAAATGCGTTGGGAGGATTATATGTCCAAAGGCAACCTGACACGTCGCGGCGTGCTCAAGACAGGTGCTGTTGCAGGCGCGGGTCTTGCGCTGCCGACCTACCTGTCCGCGGCCAGCCACGAAGGCTTTACAAACGCACCAACAGGGTCAACCGTCACTCTCGGCTTTAACGTACCCCAGTCCGGCCCCTACGCTGATGAGGGCGCAGACGAACTCCGCGCCTACGAACTGGCCGTAGAGCACCTGAACGGTGGCGGCGACGGCGGCATGCTGAACACATTCTCGTCGAAGGCGCTTCAGGGCAACGGGATCCTCGGCAAGAAAGTCGAGTACGTCACAGGCGACACACAGACAAAGTCGGACGCAGCGCGCGCATCGGCAAAGTCGATGATCGAAAAAGACGGCGCGATTATGATCACCGGCGGTTCGTCCTCGGGTGTGGCTGTGGCCGTGCAGGCGCTCTGCCAGGAAGCAGGCGTCATCTTCATGGCAGGTCTGACCCACTCCAACGACACCACGGGTAAAGACAAGCGGGCCAACGGTTTCCGCCACTTCTTTAACTCGTACATGTCTGGTGCGGCACTCGCTCCGGTGCTTGCAGCCAACTACGGCACCGACCGTAAGGCATATCACCTGACCGCCGACTACAACTGGGGTTACACCACAGAAGAAGCCGTGCGTTCCTCGACCGAGGCAATGGGTTGGGAAACTGTCGGCTCGGTTCTCACACCGCTGACACAGACCGACTTCTCTTCCTACATCACGCCGGTTCTGCAGTCCGACGCAGACGTTCTGGTTCTGAACCACTACGGCGGAAACATGGTGAACTCGCTGACCAACGCAGTCCAGTTCGGTCTGCGTGACCGGATCGTGAACGGCAAGCAGTTCGAGATCGTTGTTCCGCTCTACTCGCGCCTGATGGCGAAGGGTGCTGGTGCCAACGTTAAGGGCATCTTCGGCTCCACCAACTGGCACTGGTCGCTGCAGGACGAAGGCTCCAAGGCATTCGTTCAGTCCTTCGGCACCAAGTACGGCTTCCCGCCGTCGCAGGCCGCACACACCTGCTACGTTCAGGCCCTGCTTTATGCAGACGCCGTTCAGCGTGCTGGTTCGTTTGCACCGTGCGCAGTTGTCGAAGCGCTCGAAGGCTTCGAATTCGACGGCATGGGCAACGGCAAGACGCTGTACCGCGCCGAAGATCACCAGTGCTTCAAAGACGTTCTGGTTGTGCGCGGGAAAGAGAACCCGTCCTCCGAGTTCGACCTCCTCGAAATCGTGGAAGTCACACCGGTCGACCAGGTCACATACGCACCGGATCACCCGCAGTTCGCCGGTGGTGCGCTGGGTACCTGCAACAACGGCGCATAAGCCCTTGTTCTCTGAGGTGGGCCACCCGGCCCGCCTCATCTCTCCTCCAGCCCGTTGCTGTTACGGGCTGTCTGCACTTCCACACTTCTGACCGCAAAGGGTGGGGCAATGGACGCCATAATCCTGCAAATTCTCAACGGGCTCGATAAGGGCTCGGCCTATGCGCTCATCGCGCTTGGCCTGACACTCATCTTCGGCACGCTTGGCGTGGTGAACTTCGCGCATGGCGCGCTCTTCATGATTGGGGCCTTTTGCGCGGTAACGCTCAGCAAGCTTCTGAAACTCAGCCATACCGTCATCGACGAAACGCGCACCGACTTCCTCGGCAACCCGCTGAAGGTCGAAGTGCCGTATGTCTACGATATTTTCGGACAGTCAACAGGTGACGCGATCATCGACTGGGCTGTTCCTCTTTCGATCCTCTTCGCCATTCCGATCATGATCCTCGTCGGCGTGATCATGGAGCGTGGTCTTATCAAGCACTTCTACAAGCGCCCGCATGCTGACCAGATCCTCGTGACCTTCGGCCTGGCGATCGTGCTGCAAGAGATCATCAAGTACTACTACGGTGCCAACCCGATCCCGACCCCGGCCCCGCAAGCGTTTGTCGGCTCGTTCGACTTTGGCGCGCTGGTTGGCTTCGAGCCCGGTCAGATCATCTATCCCTACTGGCGCCTCGTCTACTTTACATTCGCCGCGGTTATCATCGGTGCCGTGTTTGCTTTCCTGCAATTCACCACCTTCGGGATGGTTGTCCGCGCAGGTATGGCGGATCGCGAGACAGTAGGCCTGCTGGGCATCAATATCGACAAGCGGTTCACTATCATGTTCGGTCTGGCTGCTGCGGTCGCAGGCCTTGCCGGCGTGATGTACACCCCGATCAACTCGCCGAACTACCACATGGGCATGGACTTTCTGGTCCTGAGCTTCGTGGTGGTGGTTGTGGGCGGCATGGGCTCTCTGCCCGGCGCCGTTCTGGCCGGGTTCCTACTGGGCATCCTCGAAAGCTTCGCGTCGATGCGTGAAGTCATCGACATCATCCCCGGCATCAACCAGGTGATTATCTACCTTGTCGCCATCGTAATTCTACTGACGCGTCCGCGTGGCCTGATGGGTCGCAAAGGCGTGATGGAGGACTGATCCATGTTCGGACTGGATAAAAAAGACGCATCCCTCCTGCTGATCGTTGCAGCTCTGGTGGCCTTTGCCCCCTTCCTGCTCAACCCGTTCCCCGAAGGCTCGGCCATGGCGCAGTTCAACGCCGGGTATCCCGACCTGATGCAGCGTTTCGTGATCTTCGGGATCTTCGCCATCGGCTTCAATATCCTGTTCGGCCTGACCGGCTATCTCAGCTTCGGTCACGCTGCCTTCCTCGGGGTCGGTTCCTATGCCGCCGTCTGGATGTTCAAGCTTCTCAGCATGAACGTGCTCCCGGCGATCATCCTCGCCGTGATCACCTCGGGTATCTTCGCTCTGGTCATCGGCTATGTGAGCCTCCGGCGCTCGGGCATCTACTTCTCGATCCTGACACTGGCCTTTGCTCAGATGTCCTTTGCCCTCGCTTATTCGGTTCTGACCCCGATCACCGGTGGTGAAACCGGCCTGCAACTGGCGCTGGACGATCCGCGCATCCTTGGCAGCGCAACCACGGCGGAAGGCAACATTCCGGTTCCCGGTCTCTTCGGCCTCGAGATGCGCGACAGTGCCGAGCTGATGTTTGGCAACTGGGTGTTCACGTTCAACGTCGGCTACTACTTCGCCGCAATCGTGATGCTGCTCTCGTTCTACCTCGCGATCCGCATCTTCCGTTCGCCTTTCGGCATGATGCTGCGGGCCGTGAAATCCAACCAGCAGCGTCTGAACTACACCGGCCTCAACCCGCGTCCCTACACGCTGGCGGCCTTTGTTATCTCGGGCATGTATGCCGGTCTCGCCGGTGGCTTGATGGCCTCGATGGACCCGCTGGCCGGTGCGGAACGCATGTTCTGGACCGCGTCGGGTGAGGTAGTCTTGATGACCATCCTCGGCGGTGTCGGCACGCTCATCGGCCCGGTTCTGGGTGCGGGTATGATCAAGTACATGGAAAACATCATTTCCAAGATCAACTCCGACATCCTGCACAGCTGGTTTGCCTTCCTGCCCGACGGTCTCGAGGACCTGATCGTGACGATGATCTATCCGTTCATCGGCAAAGGCTGGCACCTGACGCTTGGCATCGTGTTCATGCTGGTCGTGATCTTCCTGCCCGGCGGCCTTGTCGAAGGTGGTCAGCGTGTGGCCAAGCTCTTTGGTCGCAAAAAAGCGGATGAAACCAAATCCGCCAAAACCGAACCTGCAGAATAAGGAGACGGACAGATGGGACTTCTGGAAGTCAAAGACGTCAATAAGCGGTTCGGTGGCCTGCAAGCATTGGGCAACGTGAACCTCAGCGTGGCAGAGAATTCCTGCCACGCAATCATCGGCCCCAACGGCGCTGGCAAATCCACCCTGCTCAACTGCCTCGTCGGCAAGCTGATCCCGGACACCGGATCGGTTATGTTCGACGGTCAGAGCGTGCTGGGCCGGACCCCGTTCGAGATCAACCAGATGGGCATTTCCCGCGTGTTCCAGACACCCGAAATCTTCGGCGATCTGACCGTGATGGAAAACATGCTGATCCCGTGCTTTGCACGCCGGGATGGCTCTTTCGCCCTGCACGGTATCCGGTCGGTGATGAGCGAAGGCGAGTTGCGCGATCAGGCCGAGGCGATGCTTGACGACGTGAACATGCTCGACAAGCGGAACATGCATTCCGCCTCCATGTCGCGTGGCGACAAGCGCCGGCTCGAAATGGCGATGTGTCTGGTGCAGAACCCCAAGCTCCTGCTGCTCGACGAACCGACAGCTGGCATGGCGCGGGCCGACACCAACAACACGATCGACCTGCTCAAAGAGATCAAGGAAAAGCGCAACATCACCATCGCGATCATCGAGCATGACATGCACGTGGTGTTCTCTCTGGCCGAGCGGATCACCGTTCTGGCGCAGGGCACGCCCCTGGTCGAGGACACGCCCGAGAACATCAAGGGCCATCCGAAGGTCAAGGAAGCCTATCTCGGCGAAGCCGCGTAACCCAATATGGCGGGGTCTCCCCGCCGCCCCTCCTACTGCGAGGACAGACATATGAACGTCAGACCAGACTTTTCGAAGAACGCCAACAAGGCGGAAACAGCCCCCGCGTTTCTCTCCGTATGGGACATGCATTCCTATTACGGCGAAAGCTACATCGTGCAGGGCATCTCGTTTAACGTCCATGAAGGCGAAATCCTCGCGCTTCTGGGCCGCAACGGGGCGGGCAAGACCACAACGCTGCGCTCCATCGCACGGATGGACAGCCCCCAGGTCAACCACGGCGAGATCTGGCTCGACCACCAGCCCCTGCACAAGATGAGTTCCTACGAGGCAGCGACGGTCGGTCTGGGTCTCGTGCCCGAAGATCGCCGCATCATTCCTGGCCTCACGGTCGAGGAAAACCTGCAACTCGCACAGATTGCACCGCCCATTGGCTGGTCGATCGAACGCCTTTACGACCTGTTCCCGCGCTTGGGCGAACGCCGCAATCAGGAAGGCGTGACCCTTTCTGGCGGTGAACAGCAGATGCTGGCCATTGCCCGCGCTCTTGCGCGCGACATCAAAGTGCTGCTGCTGGACGAACCTTACGAAGGTCTGGCTCCGGTGATCGTGGACGAGATCGAAAAGACGCTTCGCGTCATCAAGGAACAGGGCATGACAACGATCCTCGTGGAACAGAACGCGGTACGCGCTCTGCAACTGGCGGATCGCGCGATCATCCTCGACACAGGTTCCATCGTATTTGACGGCTCGGCGGCCGAAGTTCTGGAAAACAGCGATTTGCGCGCGGAATACCTTGCAATCTGAGGAAAGCCACTCACGCTCTGCGACTTTTACCGCCCTTGCCATTCCCGGCGGGGGCGGTTTTGTTTGACGAAATAGGAGGACCCCATGACTGACACAACTTATCCCCCGTCCCAAGAGATGGTCCAGAACGCCCATGTTGATCTTGGGCGTTACGAAGAGATGTATGCGCGGTCTGTTTCGGATCCTGAGGGGTTCTGGTCTGAGCAGGCGCAGCGTCTGGATTGGATGAAGGCGCCGAGCCAGGTGAAGGATGTG